>CAXYYJ010000117.1:0-1638 GCA_964293475.1 uncultured Draconibacterium sp. | reverse complement strand
TTTCATCGGTAAAAGGATTAAACTTATAAATGGTTCCGTCGTTAAAATCTGCCATCAGGCTGGTTACACCATAGATGTATCCTTCCTGGTCTTCGAATAAATCGCCTATAGGATAGGTTCCGGTTTCGGCGTCGAATGCAACAACCATTCTAATGGAATCGGCTTCAGGTATAAATTCAAATATTCCGCCATAGCCTTTATTAGGACTATGTAAAAGGCTTCCATAAATCTTATTATTACTATGTTTTAGCAGGCTGCCTGAAGGGCCATAGAACGTGTTGAAGTGAAACACAGGAATGGCTTTGTGATGAAACAGGTCTATTTTAATCACAGATCCTTTATTTTGGGCTCCCCCCGATTTGGCCAAAACATAAAATGTATAGTCGTCGCCCTTGAGCCAATAGCCTTGTAAATCGCTACCCATATCAGAAGTGATGGTATCGAATAAAGAAAGTGAATCATAATAAGCTATATAATAGAATGAAATAATCGTACTATTGGCATCACAGGGAGTTTCAATAAATATATATCTTTCATTGATAGCTACAATTCTGGAATCTCTTGAAAGAGCCGACAAATACTCAATTTTTTCGGTTGAAGGATCGAAGGAAAATAATTGATATTCAGAACCGTCTATTGAAATGCCATAAAATTTCCCGCTGGAATGTTGAAAGAGTTTTCCTTTGGCGGGAGTCCCATCGCTTAACATTACATGCCCAAAGCGATGAATGGGGGTTGTGGTTTTGGTTTCGGGGTCCACGGTAAAAATCAGACCTCCCCCCTCGCTTCCTGCCAGGGTATTATACCCCCAAATCTCCTCCTGACTAAAGGCAGTAGAAATAATGCAAGTTGCAAGAATCAATAACAGAATGCGTTTCATAATCTCTTTTTAAGTTTTTGATTTTAAATATTCATCGAATAATTTTACCTTCTCACCAAAATTTTCCTGTTCAACACAAAATCGCCGCTGCGAAGCTGGAGGATATAATGCCCTGTGGGAAGGTTCACGGGTTGTTCGAAGCGGAAAAAGTTTTGGGGATTGAACTGCTCCACCGCTCGTCCGGCCAGGTCGAAGAGGGTGATTTCGGCTCTTTCTATCTGCTTTCGGCTGTTCACCACAATGCTTTCGGGGTAATAATACATCTCCACATCCGACTCGTTGAGAGGTTCCAAAACCCAGGGTTCGAAATAGAGCTTAAACGGATAAGCGCCATCGGTGGTGAAATAGTCGAAGCTGTAATTTTCCCTGAGCAAATCGATCTTTTTATGCCAGATTAAATCTTCGAGCACCACAAAATCGAAACCCGTTTGGTGAGCAATGCTCAGGGTATAGGTTCCTGCGGTTTTGGCTTCCACAGCCAAATCCATGATGGCTGTATGGGGCAGCTGATTCACCATTAATTTCTCGGCTCCTGCTAATGTATAAACCTGAATTCCATTGGTTTGGATGAATCCGGGCGAAAGGGCATCCTTGTCGCTTTCGAAGTTTTTGTTGGTCTCGCCATCAAAACTAAGGATGGTTTGGTGGGAAGTTTTGGTGCTCTGAAGTTTAATGGTCAGCTCGTTATCGGGAGTTGTAACAAGTGCATATTCCGAAGCGTGGATTCTGTCGCTGTTGGTAAGCTGGAAAGATTCCCC
>CAXYYJ010000116.1:0-2214 GCA_964293475.1 uncultured Draconibacterium sp. | reverse complement strand
CTGCGGTTTTGGCTTCCACGGCCAAATCCATGATGGCAGTGTCGGGCAGCTGATTCACCATTAATTTCTCAGTTCCTGCTAACGTATAAACCTGAATTCCATTGGTTTGAATGAATCCCGGCGAAAGGGCATCCTTGTCGCTTTCGAAGTTTTTGTTGGACTCGCCATCAAAACTAAGGATGGCCTGGTGGGAAGTTTTGTTGCTCTGAAGTTTGATGGTCAGCTCGTTATCGGGGGTGGCAACAGGTGCATATTCCGAAGCGTGGATTCTGTCGCTGTTGGTAAGCTGGAAAGATTCCCCACTGTTTTGGTAAATCCAAAAGGCATCGGTGGGTTCTATGAGCGGACTGGCATCGCCCAAACCGTCCATAAATACCGAAATGCTGCTGTCGGATGGTTGAATTCGATACAGGGCTCTGTTGCTAAGTCCTTGTTTGTTAACGGTTTCCCAGTTCAAATAACTAGGGTACGGATTGGCCAATGGAACCAAAGAACCTGTTGTGGTGCTGTCTTGAAAAGCATAATCGCCCCAATTTATTTCTCCCCCAAAAACAATTTCCCCGGTGGAATCGGCTGTGAGCAGAAAAGCCTTAAAAGGAGCCCAGCTCACTAAGGAATCGTCCAGCGATTGCCAGTGTTGGCCATTGAAGGTTGCCGCTTCATAAAGGTTTGGATTTGACCCGCTCAAAGGACTCCCCACCAGCATTTTCGGCTGATTTTCAGTGTCTAAGGTATAGGTGATTTGCTTTTTGTTCAGGGGAAATTCTTCCACAATGATGGAGGCTTTGGCATTCTGATTGCCCAATAATTTCAGGTGGCCGTTATTCGAAATACCCCGGCAGGTTAGGCTGGCCTGTGGATTCAGGGTGAGTGTAGCCTGGTGATGGAGCTCTATTTTTCCCGTTTTCAGATGGTTTTCAATCACAGGATAGTTGGACCGAAAAGGCAGAATCACCACATCAGAAAGCTCGGTGGGGGTCTTGCTTTCGTACCAGTTATTCGGGTTATGCCAGTCGGAGTCTTCTTCACCAATCCAGTAGAAACCTTCTTTTGGCGGAATACTTATAAGATCCACTTTTAACTCGAAATCAAATTTTGGAATTGATTGCCAACCATATTCATAATTATAGTTAAATTGAACTTCAGATGATTCCAATGGAATGGTATAAGTACTGTCCTGATTTTTTTGGTATATATCGAGAGATGAAATTGGTTCTGTGCGCGAAATAATATTTTCAATAAAATAATTTTTATCGCTTGTTTCAATCATTGATCTTCTATGATGATCGTCGAAGGTGCCATTTAATGGATTTATTTTGAAAAGACTGTCATTTATAAAGTCATACATATAAGCACCATTACTTCCTCCACTGGCTGTTGCGTAATTATATGAAGCATATAAAATATCATTCGATATATACAAAATTCCTATTGGGCTTATTTTACCCGGAGCAGGCGAGAAAAGTAATCTGCTAAGCATTTCTTTTATTTCTCCAGTGTTACGGTTCCAGGTGAAGAGCATATTATAGTTTGGAGCTCCTTGTCTCATATTTCCAATATACAAATCATTATCGTACTCCAGAATATCCCCCATCGAAGGTACATTGATGGAAGTTTGAGTTAGTTCATCTCGAAGATAATCATATTCAAATAAAATCCCATCCCTGCTAAAATACAAGATTCCGAGCGAATTGAGCCTCGGAGGATGGATGTCAAAATTTGAATTAGTTTCAAAGGTTTTTAATAGTTGGATGGCATTGTTATTATAATCCCATTCGAAAATATGAAACTGGGTTGTTAATTTTTTCGGAGTTCCATTAAAAGAGTAGTGATTGGGACTTGATATGCCTATAATCTTCCCGGGAGCCATTACAAATCCCTCCGCCAAAGGGGAAATGGCAAAATCAAGATCGGCCAAATCGCCAAGTTTGAAGAATTTGTGGGTATAAGTGTCAATTTTAAACATTACTCCTTTATTATTTCTTCCTCCATAGGCCGTCATACCATACAAATGCTCGTTATCAGCCTGACAAAGAAATATAGGATTTTGACCATTTTCATTATAATAGCTTTCGTAAAAATCCTTTTTGAAACTCACTTCATCTGTGATGGGGTCATAACTAAAAATTCCACCGGTTGATTTTAAAGTATCTGACATTACCAAACCCAGATATCCATGTTCATAGGCAACCATACTACCCGCCGGCAGGGAGA
>CAXYYJ010000115.1:0-3248 GCA_964293475.1 uncultured Draconibacterium sp. | reverse complement strand
TCTCATATCAGTAACATGGCTCACATCCCATTCCCCAATGTCCTGATTGAATGAACCAGCGCCAACGAACATACCATACATATCAGTTGCATGGCTCACATCCCATTCTCCAATGTCCTGATTGAATGAATTAGCGAAAGCGAACATAATATATATATAAGTAACATTACTTACATCCCAATCACCAATGTCCTGATTGAATAAAGATGCTTCATAAAACATACCGCTCATACTGGTAACATTACTTACATCCCATAAATTGAGATTGGTAATTGATACTTTTTGACAATATGCAAAACAATTAGTCAAATCGGTCACTGTGGAAGGTAAAAGAGCAGGAACGCTCGTTAAGTTATCGGCACCATTGAAAGCTCCAAAAAGGGAAATTAGTCCAACTTCTCCAAAACTAATAACATCAGTAAGATAATCAGCACCCATCCAGCTATCATCTCCATTTCCAAACTCAGTTAAATTTCCTGTGATGCTCACAGTATAGGTGCCGGCAGCGGCAAAAGTGTGTGCTTTAATTCCATCGAGAGAGAAGTCTTCTAAAGCGGAGCCATCGCCCCAGTCAATGGTACAACCCAAATTCTTGAAATGTAAATTAACAGTTTTGTTTGGTGCGGGGGTAGTGATAACGAATTGCATGGGTAGGTTGGTAAACACTATAGGTGTTCCGCTGGCACTTAACCCATAGGCAGTTTCTATATTTTCACCATTTCTCGCCTTAACTTCAAAGGTATATTCTGTTCCTGCTGTTAATCCGGTTACGGGTTTTGTTGCCCAGGTGGCCGCTGTAGCCCAAATGGGAGCTGCTCCAAGAGAGCCATTGGCTTGAACAAAATTGCCTGTTAAAGTTTCGTGGATAGCAAATTCCGTTGCTGCAGGATTCCCGTTAAAATTTACTTTTACATTGAGTGTTGTGCCTGTTGGAATATTCACTGTGGGCGCATCGGGCACATTGGCCAAAGTCCATAAATCTGTTCCAGATCCATAGACTGTTTCAGTATTTTCACCGTTTCGTGCCTTTACCTCAAAGGTATATTCTGTTGCTTCTATTAAGTTGGTTACAGTTTTTGTTCCCCAGGTGGCAGCTGTAGCCCACACGGCAACTGCACCAAGGGAGCCATCGGCTTGTACAAAATTACCTGTAGAAGTCTCGTGGATGGCAAATTCCGTTGCTGCCGGATTGCCGTTAACATTTAAAGTAATATCAAGTGTTGTAGTGGTTGCATTGTTCACCGTAGGCGCGCCGGGCACATTGGCCAAAGTCCAGAAATCGACCTTGTCGCCGTATCTGGTTCCATCTCCTGCATTTGTGGCATGAGCTCTTGCGTTATATTGAGTATTTACAGCAAGACCGATAAAAGAAGCAGTGAACGCTCCAATGCCAAAATCTCCATTTTCGCTTACATTGGTTACATCGGCATCGCCAATTACTTTATCGGTATTGGTATAGGGATAATAAATGATGCCTCTGTTGGTGGCATTGCCGGCGCCGAGAATTGTAATATTACCGTTTCCCGTTGCAGTTGTTGCTGTCAGAGGGCTTGCATCTTGTGTGGTAACAGTAAGTTCGGGGTCATCAGTTAATTCTATATCCCATGTAGCGGCCACTTCAGCATCTGATAACGGCCTGTTGTACATCCTGAATTCATCCATTAGGGCTCCTGAATTAAATGAAAGGGTGTTGGTGCCGTATCCTCCCACATAGAAAGGGCCAGTTCCAGAAAAGGAAACAGGGACTTGGGCAACCTGGCTATCAAAAACACCATTAAGATACACTTTAACAGCGTTTCCGGTATAGACTAAGTGGATGACAGTTGATGTATCAGGAATTCCGTTTATTGGGACATCGGTTAAATCTGTTCCACGAAGAATCAACCCTCCATATGGTGCCATACCTCCGGCGAAGCATCTGAGTCCACTTATTGATGCATCACCGAAAAGGTAATTTGGAAGACCCAAAGGAGGATTCGGAAGCAAATTATTGACCCAAAAAGAAATGGTCCATCCGGTACTCGGGAGGTTGGTTGCCCATCCGGTATTTAGTCGGTTTGTTTGTGATAAACCAGAATTTCCAATGAGAGCAGTTCCAAACTGACCTGCACTACCTATGGTTTGGCCGTCTAATGTTGCCGGGTTATTGCCAACGGGCGAAAAGGCACTATTGGTTTGGTTCCCCGCAGCGTCGAATTTGAAATACATTAATTCTGGCTTATAATTCTGTGACCAAAGCAGCATTGAATTTGCCAGAATAATTAAAATTAAGAACAGTTTTTTCATACAGTTTTTCATTAGATTGAAATGAAATTTTCCATTTTTCAAGGTTAAATATTAAGATATAATAAGATTATTCAATAAAGTTTTTTTTCATTTTTCCTTTATGATTTTAAATCCTCATTTAATATCAAGGAGAATTATAGGGGAAAGGAATCGCGAAAGAACAAACACATATCATATTGTACTAATTTAAAATAAATTGTTAAATGATTAACATAACGATCATTATTCTTTTCAAAATAGATAATGAACTCTTTATCAGCAACCAAAAAAATTCAAACAGGAAGAATCGATAGTTTTATAATGAATAAATATGGTTTTAATCGCATTTCAGGCTTCAATGGGTTAAGATAATTTTCAATCTTTTATAAAAACCAACAATTGGGTAATGACAAATGCAGTACGGGGGATACATTGAATGACTCTGTGAATCGTTGCTCAAGCTGCAAAACCATAGCATTTGGATCGACCGAAGCTGTAAGGCGACTGAGGAATCTTTTTCTCTTCAGAAATGGATTTCTCCTCCACTTCGTTTCGTCGAAATGACTCATAACCAATGTCATAAACGGAAAAAGGGTGCACAAACCCCTTGTAATTGTAAGTTGAGTTTGTGCGCCCTTTTTTATTACTTCTACATAATCAAGTCATTCCGATGAAGCCGAGCTTGCGAGGCGACTGAGGAATCCTTTTTTTCTCCAACTCAGCAGGAATTAACTCTGTTGAGTCTACCTGCCGGCAGGTAGACCCGTCCTTCATCCTCGGTTGCAACTCTGCATTCGTATCTTTCTCACGGTATTTCAGATGGAAAATCTGTGCTTCATTTTTTCAAGATTTCGTTCAATTGACCAATGGTTAAAAAGCTGCATCCCGCTCCGCTGTTGATCCTAAGACTTCCGAAGGAACGTCTTTTGACCGCCTCAGCAAAAAGGCGTTAAACGGAGGGATATTGTGGAACGATAAGGAAA
>CAXYYJ010000114.1:0-3262 GCA_964293475.1 uncultured Draconibacterium sp. | reverse complement strand
GAAGGCTGATTAAGCTCAAAACTCTGAAGGCTGGTGGCGGGTAGTATTTTTTTGACAATCACCCTTCCACGCAAATCATAAACCGCCATTTCTGAGTAAGAATTTAACTCACTTAGATGAACGTAAACCCTATTGCCAGCAGCATAAACCTGTGGGGCTTGTGCTTCCAAATCATTGGTTCCTGTTGCTTTCAGGTGGAGAATAAATCTTTCTTCAGAGTCGGCAGGATTCCAGTCGAAGGAATAGGCACCGTTGCTCAGGTTGTGAAATTGGTTGAGTTTGGTGTCTTCGAGTTCGGCAGAGCTGATATTGGCAATTTCATTGATGCCAATGGAATAGGTACCATTTTGATTGTTGGCAAAACCAAGTTGTATGGTTTCTGTTTCTGGCCTCACATCGATGCTTAGGTTGCCATCGGGGCAAACTGACCAGAGTTGGGAAAGCCCCTGAGTAATGGTTGGGAATTTCCAGGCATCGCGATTCAGTTCCATATTTTCCGCAGCTTCGTCATTCAGTCGTATGAGCAGTTTATCCTGATAGCTTCCATTGTCGGCATAAAGCATAATGCCATCGGGGAGGGTTTTTTCGCTTTTGTAATAGGAAGTAGCTCCGCTATGGGTGCGCATGGCATTGGTAAATGTGAAGCTATTGGGGTTACCATCAGGTACTATGATAAAGAATCCCTGCATGGGGGGCACGTATTGCGAACCAGTACCATAAGTTCCACCACCGGGCATCGGTTCGCCGGCCGGGTAAGCCACATAAGCAGCTCCATCCCAGTAATACACAGCTCCGTAGTCGTCATTTACCAATTCCCAGTCGATGCTCGATGGATAAGGGTTTCCCAACAGGTTGGCGCCATCTCTGCTAAAGTCCGGAACCTCAGTGAAAGTAATGCCAATGGGTACATTTCCGGTGTTGGGTAATCCAGTGAAGGTATAGGTATTGGAAGTTTTGGTTTCCCCCCATAAACCAAATCCTTTGCCTGGAGTAAGCGCTACATTGGTTTCGGTAATATCGGACCATAGGGCTGTGGGTTCAGACCAGTTTTGCAGATAATTACCAAAAAAAACATTGGAGGTAGCATTTTCTACTGGGGAAGAAATATAATGCCAGATGTCATTGGTTATTGTTTTTTCAATGCTGATGGTTCCATTGTTCGTTATGGTTCCGTTGGTAATAAGAGATCCACCAGACTTTACGGTAAGGCTTACGCCGCTGTTCACAGTAAGGTTATTGCACGAAGCGCCTACTCCTGAAGCAATAACAGGGTCGTTGGTTACATTGGCGATCGTAACATTGTCGCCCGCATTGGGCACGGCGTTCATATTCCAGTTGGCGGCGGTGTTCCAGTCGCTGCTTGAGGAGCCGTCCCAGGTATAGCCTAATGTTTCGTGACCTGGTGCAGGATTTTGAGTATTACCCTGAAGGTAAGGGTAGGAGATTGAACTTCCTGATTCTATCTCCCAAATACCCGTAGTTGCCGTAAAGTCCCAACTTGTAAAGGTAACTTCTGTTTTCATTTCAGCTGTGGTTTTGCCAGTAGCTGTTCCTGAGGATGTTGTTTGCCCTGATGTTTCTATATCCCAGAAACAATTTGATATTGTGCCATCAGTAACTTCTCCTGCAAAACCTTTGTTTGTTGGATTTGCATATCCGGTATAGGTCACAGAGCCTGTAGAATAGGAGTTTGTAATTATACCATAGCTGTTAAAACCTACGAACCCACCAATTTGTTCCTCTGTTTCATATTCTCTTGTTACATTGCCAGTACAGTAGGAATTGCTGATATTGCCACTATTTACTCCCACCAGACCACCAACATTATTCAAGCCGCTTACATTCCCTGTGCTATAGCAATTACTGGTAGTGCCCGCTTCTTCTTTACCACCTGACTCATTGGAAGTACCGCCCACCAGATTTAAATTTGTATTGCTATATGAGTTGCTTTTTAAGCCACTATTATTTAAATTATATCCAACCAGACCCCCCACATTAATAGTGCCAGTAACATTTCCGGAACTGTAGCAGTTGATAATAGTGCAACTCATTGCAACTCCCGCCAGACCCCCCACATTAATAGTGCCAGTAACATCTCCAGTACTGTAGCAATTGTTTATGGTGAATGAGAGTGCAATTCCAATCAGTCCGCCAACAAAATTATTTGCATTTATATCTACATCAATTACTCCAAGGTTTTCAATTTTTGAGTTTTTTTCATAAATAGCCCCAAATAAGCCTTGATTATCGACAGGTCGATTGATATATAATCCTGAAATGGTGTGATTTTGACCATTGTAAGTGCCTTCAAAAGAGGCATCGGTATTTCCAATCGGAATCCAGCCTTCTCCACTGTTGTAAAAATCTCCACCCGATTCGAAATCAGAAGCATCAAATGAAATATCAGCAGTTTGTATAAAATGCTTTCTCCATAAGTTTTCGGGATCATTGGTTTCGGATAAATATCGTAAATCCGTTTTATTCGATATAAGAAATGGATTGTCTATTGTCCCGTTACCACCCGAAAACAAGTTAAAATGAATTTCAATGTCAGACTTGTTATAATTTGTTACACCGGAAGCATTTCCCTGGTCAAATGCGTCATCATTGAAAGTTACGGTAATATTATTAATGTTATCCTGCATGGTGTGATTGGTGGCATTTCCGGTAAGTGAAAAGGTTAGTTGATTGCTGGCTGTTTTGATAATTGATGCTGTTAATCCTGATGGGACATTGCTTACAGTCACCTTATTGCTTGTAATGAAATTTTCATCCATACTACCAGTCAAGGCATCCTCACCAAATTCGTTGTAGGTAATAACTATTGTGTTGGCAATAGAGCCATCGTTAATGTCATTTTCGGTAAAAAGTGCCGAGCTATAGGATAATGATTTTCTTTCAATTGTCACGGTTGGAGCAGGATTTTGGTAACCATCCCATCCTACTGTTGGGCATTGGTCGCTAAATGAGTCATTCCAATAAAAAGTCATTACGATACCATCCATCCATATTCCCATTAGCCACATACCATCTTGCTCGCTCCAACCGATGGCAAATGTATTATCGCTGTTAAAGATATAAAGTGGCTTATCGTTCCAGGTTCCGGTTTCAACATACAAACCATTGCAATCTTGATAAGCAGCTCCGCTTACTACATAATTTGTGGCAGCAACATTGCCTAAGAAGATAAAAGTGAAGGCTATAAAAAGCATCCAACTTCGTAAGTTTAAATTTTTCATAAGATTTTAGTTTTAGGCATTAA
>CAXYYJ010000113.1:0-3297 GCA_964293475.1 uncultured Draconibacterium sp. | reverse complement strand
TACAAAACCATCTTTCCATTAAGCCCAATGCCCAAATCCGTTGTAGTGGCTGTTAGTGTTTCGGTTGTTGCTTACCGATATTCCTAATTATTAATCGATTCTCAGCCTTATCTTGGCAAATTAAAAACCTAATTCTTGCCCAAATCTCGGCTAAATTTCATTCCCTTTTTCGCTTCAATTTCACAATCAAAACGTTTGTTTCGCTTCAATTAGAAAACCCGAGAATTTAAATTTCAATTTTACTTTTCCCTCTTAAAAGCTCGAATATTTACATTCCAATTAGAAATTCCAATATTCAAGTTTTTGCTTTTCACGTTCCAATTAGAAACTCAGATTTTCAAGTTTCAATTGTCAAATTCCAATATTTAAATTTCGAATTTACGTTTCCCAATCTTAAACATCAAAATTTCGCATTTCGCCAATTCTGACCCAATTTTCACGCTTGCTTTTTCAGTTTCTTCATTTAAAAAGCCAAATCTTTAAATCTGGTTTTATCCTTGAATTCTCTCGTTTTTTTTCAACTGAACACTAACGTTCCGCGTATATGATTAGGTGCGGATTGCGGGTTGCTTCCCTGTCGAAAAGCACCGAGGCTGATGCGGGAAATAATGCTGATTATCAGCACCGAAACCGCACTTAATTATATACGCTGTTGGCAACTGGGCTTTTTTACATCCAAATTCAGACTATTTATTTCTTCAAATTTAAAAAAATATTTCCTACCTTTGTGCGGTTATTTCCAATAAATTATACAACAAATGGCAAAGCCTTGGATAAAATAATAGGGTAATTCTCAAAATACCCACATTTTTTTAGATAGCTCTTCTCAGTGCTATCCATTTATTGTTGTATAATTTAATCAAGTTTATTTCATGGAGAACCAAAAATGGTTTAACACCTATATATTTATATGGGCTGGGCAATTTGTTTCAATGTTGACAAGTTATGCAGTCCAATTTGCTATTGTCATATGGCTTAGTCTGGAGTATCAATCCGCCGAGGTTTTAGCATATGCAGGTATAGCTGGAATGTTGCCACAAGCTATTATTGGCCCGTTAGCAGGGGTATATATAGACCGTACTAATCGAAAACGTATCATGATTCTTTCTGATACTTTCATTGCTGTATGTGCTATTGTCTTGATATTTATCCTTAACAAGGAAACGGTAAATCTTGTATGGATTTATATCATGTTAGGTTTACGTTCGGTTGGCAATGCCTTTCATTCACCGGCTCTACAAGCTTTGGCTCCGCTAATTGTGCCTAAAAAAGAATTGCTAAGAGTTGCTGGTATTAATCAAATGTTACATTCGATTTGTAGTATTGGTGGTCCTGCACTTGGTACAGTGGCAATTGCCATATTGCCTATTTCAAATGTTTTGTATCTTGATTTGATTGGAGCATTACTGGCAATTTCTTCGCTTATGATGGTAAGAATACCACAGACAATAAAAGGTTCTAAATTTTCTGTTCAGACAATATCAACCGAATTTATAGATGGGTTACATATCGTATCTAAAAATAGAGGTTTAAGTTACCTTTTTCTTTATGCCATGGCTATCACCTTTGTCATCATGCCTGCTGCAATTATGTTCCCACTACTGACAACAGGACATTATGGAGGAGGAAAATGGGAAATGGGCCTTGTTGAGATAGTTTGGGGGGGAGGCATGCTGATTGGTGGAGCTGTTTTAGGCTTGTTCAAAGTTGGGATGTCAAAGATTGTATTGGTTAATTCAATGTATATCATATTGGGGTTAACATTCCTTCTTAGCGGAGTTTTCCCAAAAGAATGGTTCATTGGATTTGTTCTGGTAACAGCAATTGGAGGTATTGGTTTATCTGTTTTTTATGCATGTTTTACTGCTATTGTCCAGATAACAGTAAAACCTGAAATGCTGGGACGAGTCTTTTCTCTTTATTACAGTTTGGCGGTATTGCCAAGTATAATCGGTTTATTGTTCACAGGCGTGATTGCAGAAAATATAGGTATAAACATCACTTTTATCATAAGTGGATGTTTGGCTATCGTTATCGGGTTGCTTTCGTATGGCTCTGAGAAACTTATGCAGTTAGGTAATAATTTAAAAAAATAAAACAAATGAAAAATACAGACATTCAGAAACTTGCAGAAAGACATGGTTTAATGCTTTCAGACAAGATGAAATTCAACGAAATGGGAATAGATTTCAAGGTTGGTTTTGCAACAGACAAAGATGAAAATCAATGGCTGTTGCGTATTCCCAGAAGACCCGATTTGGGTAAGCAGATTGCAAAGGAAAAACTAATTCTACAGTTAGTTTGCAAACATCTCACTGCGCAAGTTCCAGATTGGAAAATTGCGAACGAAGAGCTGGTAGCGTATCCATTATTGGATGGAAAACCCGCTTTGACTTATGATGCTGAAACTTATGAGGTTTCTTGGAATATGGATAAAGATAGTCCAAACTACATTCAGTCATTGGCTAAAATTTTGGTGCAACTCCATGCTATTCCGAAAGAAGAAGTTGTTCTGAATGGATTGGAAGTTACTACACCTGAAAGTCTGAGAAGCGAGATTTCCGAACGATTACGCTTGGTAAAATCCGAACTTGGCATAAGTAATGATTTAGAAAATCGTTACAAAAAGTGGTTGGATAATGATACACTGTGGCCGAACTTCACAAAATTCATTCATGGTGATTTGTATGCAGGACATATTCTAACATATGCCGATGGTAATGTATGTGGAATTATTGACTGGTCAACAGCCCGAATCAGTGATATTTCCCAAGATTTTTCGGGACATCTCACTGTTTTCGGAGAAGAAAGTCTCAAGTCTTTAATTTCAGAGTATGAAAAACAAGGTGGCAAAATATGGAATATGATTTTTGAGCAGGCCGTTGAGCGAGCTGCGGCTGCACCCTTGGCTTATGGTTATTTTGCTGTTGAAACACAGGATGAAGTCCATATAAACGGTGCTAAAGTCCAGTTAGGTGTTCAGCGATAATCGTGATTAACTTTTTATTATTTAGGGCTGGTCTTATTTTTTGACCAGTCCTTTTATTAATCGAAACTTAATCTTTTTTCCTGGGGTTGATGTGTGTCGCTCTTAGCCTTGTTGCCAACGGTCAAGTATAAGCGTAGTGCGGGATTTCGGAGCAATTCACTGTCCGCCCACCACAAAGTTTCTTAGGAGCAAAAATGCTCAAATTTAGCAGTTCAGCCCGCATTACGCTTATACAATGTTGGCGGTAGTTTTTTTTATTCAATTCTCCTTAATACCCCCTTTAATTTTGCTTCAACTCCAAGATTATC
>CAXYYJ010000112.1:0-3321 GCA_964293475.1 uncultured Draconibacterium sp. | reverse complement strand
TCGAAATTGAAGCCCGCTTAAATTCTATGATTAGGCTTAATCTTCACAAGAAAAAAATAATTCAACTCCAAAATGAACTGAATCAGGAAAAGCTGGGCAAAGCAAAGCATGAAATGGAAATCAGACAGCAAGCCTTAACCGCGTCGAAGCTAAGATTGATTTACAACAGCAAAAACAACGAATCGTTACTCAAAGACCTCCAATCGCTCGAAACGATAGTGGATAGCGAAGCGCTGCTTATTCTAAAAAAACTAACTTCTGGAATCTTAGCCAACACCTCAGGCATAAACTGGAAAGAATTTGAAACCCATTTCGAGAAAGTTCATCCTGATTTTTTCAGCAGGCTTCATGCCACATTTCCTGATCTTACCACCAACGAAACCGAATTGTGTGCTTTTATTAAAATGAATATGACCAACAAAGAAATTATTGCCATAACCTATAAAAACGACAATACCTTAAAAAAAGCAAGGCAACGATTGAAAAAGAAACTTGGACTGGATGAAGATAAATCTCTGCACAGCTTTATTCAGGAATTTAAATAAACGGCATGAACTTTTTTAAATTCATACCCCTGATTGCTCTTGCCATTCTCTCATTGCTGATTACAGCACTGATTGGTCTTGTTGTGCCTCCAAAACAGTTTGTTCCTTTCTCATTAACCCTGGATTCTACCTGGGCAAAGGATGACGCTTCGCAGGAATATATGATTGATTTAAACAACGACTCCATCCCTGAATTTGTGCGACATTATCAAATCAATAAAGCGGGTCATTCACTGGAATTCAAGAATGAAAGTGATTTTCGAATAATAAACATTTTCGATAAAAAGGAATTTTTTATTAGCCGTTACTTAAAGTTTGCCGATATTAATCAGGATGGGTTAAAAGAAATTATTTTTCTAACAGCAAAGGGTAAAACAGCATTTTTAAACATCATAGAATATCGTTTGGACTCCCTCATGTTTTTGCATTTAAAGGGGGTAAAAAAAATAAAAGTGGACAGCGTTAACTTTACCAACGACAAGCCAGATGCCATAAATAACAGTTTAATCATCCATAAAAACAATATTTGGTTTAATCTTCAGGCGGGTTATTCCATTCAGCCACGAAACATCTACAAATACAATTTTGAAATCGACGAGCTTATAAAAACTCCCAGGAATAGTATGGTCATTAATGAATTTGATATAATGACCTGGCAAGACCACGACTATTTGCTTGCCAAAAGCGTAGTTGCAGCCGGCAACACCGTTTCGCCTGAAGAATCAGAAATGCTGAAATCTTCTAAAGACCCCGATACTCTGGGTTACTATGAATATACCAAAGACAAGGTCTACTCTTATGGCGATTTTGGTTCCTACATCCTGCTGTATGACCAAAACATCCATTTTGTTTTTGATCCGATCGAATTTAATGGATGGACCAATTTTACGAAGGCGGAATTCATTCACTTGGGCGGTAAACCAAACATTGTGTCCATCACCAATACTTTAAAGGGAGATTCAAGCGATAAGGTAATCACCATTTGCAGTTTCGATGGTGTGGTGGTGAAACAAATTCCTATGACGGATGATTACAGGAATGTGTTTACAAACAATAGTACCATTGTCTTTGGTGGCGCAAATGCTTTGCATCTCATTAATGACAGCCTTGAATTCATTAAAAACATACCTGATATTTCGTATTCGTCAGGTTTTATTGATGTTGACGGTGATCAGGAACAGGAATTTATTGCTTTCAGAAACAATGAACTACTTGTTTTTGGAACGGATTTCACCGAAATAGCCAGCTACAAAATCAATCAGGAGTTTGCCCCTTATCCCGAATACAATAAAATAATCGTATTAGATAATAGTCCTGCAAAAACGCTGTTTTTCAATACACGCTTGTTCTACTATCAATTCAGTTATAGTAAAAATCCTGTGGCCTTTCTCAAATACCCTTTTTATATTCTGTTGTTTCTCTTCAGTTTCGGCATTTTGTTTTTTATACTTCGACTCAATTCCAGGCGGCTGGAGAAAGAAAAACGGCATCTCGCAGAAATTGTATCTGAGCGTACCGCCGACCTAAAGGTAAAAAACGATGAACTGGTATTGAAAAATGAAGAAATTCAGATACAGTCGGAAGAAATTCAAATGCAAGCCGACGAAATTCTGCAGCAGTACGAGCGTCTCGAAAAATTAGACCAGTTTAAAGAAACCCTCACCCACGCATTAGTGCACGACCTAAAAAACCCACTCAGCCAGATACTGCTCTCCAACAGTAGTGAGGCCTTAAAACATCCCGCTAAAAAAATGCTCCGGCTTATTACCAATATGCTCGATGTAGAAAAATACGAGCATACCCATTTCAATCTCAATAAGGAGGTTCATTCACTCATAGAACTGATTGAAGAGGTAAAATCGGGCCAGGAGATTTATATGAGAGACAAAAACCTGAAGATGAACCTGTTTTTTCATAACCAGCATGACTTTCTTATATTGGCCGATAAAGACATCATCGCGCGTGTTTTCGACAACCTGCTGGCCAATGCCATCCGCTTTTCACCACAGAACAGCGCCATCGAATTTATTGCCGAAAAAGCAGATGACGACCTCATTAACATCAGCATTAAAAATCATGGTGTTCCAATTCCTGAGGACAGTTTGCCCCATATCTTTGATAAATACTGGCACTCGGAAAAAACCGACAGCAGTTCTCATCGTTCCACCGGACTGGGACTTACCTTTTGCAAAATGGCCATAGAAGCCCACGGGTATAAAATTGTAGCACAAAATGTGGAAAATGGCGTTAAGTTTACCTTTTCGCTTCAAGGCACCACCGCTGTATCAATATCTCATGAACCACAAAATGACAATCAGGAAATCGTGCTGACGGCGGAAGAGAAAACCTTGCTGAAACCCTTCTTCGACCGCCTTAAAAACCTTGACGTAAACCAGGTATCTGACATCCTGCAGGTTTTGGCCGAAATCCCTGAGCCATCTGCAAACCTCGACGCTATCAAACAACAAATCCTCGATGCTGCCTTTGCATCCAATGCACAACTATATCGAAAATTTATAGAAATTATTTAACTATTCACTCACACCACTCGTCTCTCTAATCTCCATAGCCACCCAGGCTCAAATCTCATCCATCAAATCTCATCTCTATTACTACCCCATCTCCCCATCTCATCTCTCATCTCTCATCTCTCAAATCTCATATCTCATCTCTCAAATCTCATCTCTCAAATCTCAAATCTCATATCTCATATCTCAAATCTCATCTCCCCATCTCCCCATCTCCCACTATCCCAATCTGAAATCTCATCTCTCAA
>CAXYYJ010000111.1:0-3401 GCA_964293475.1 uncultured Draconibacterium sp. | reverse complement strand
CTGCTCCCTAAACCCATTCTTTGTACGACTCCGCTGGAGTCGGAGTTCCCTTCTCCTCTTATCTTTTATAAACATTTGACCACTCTGTGGTCAGGGATTGCGGTGAGAATCTTGAGATTATGCGCTAATATGAAGGTGATTCCTCAGTCGCCTCACAAGTTCGGCTTCATCGGAATGATTTGAAGAGCGCTTTTTAAACCCATAAAAAAATTGAATCCTGAACATGAAAAATAAAATTCAGCATGAATGGTTTACAATTTTTGTGATGGATAGCCCCCTATTTTTTGCCCAAACGCCTTCTCCAACGAATAACAGCTTTAGAAGTGATTTTGTACAGGACGGCGCATGGCCTGTGCCTTTTTGTTTTTTATTATTGCCAGGCCTAACAATAGCACAAATAGCATACTATAAATTATTTCATTTTATACAATTCAGATATTCTCAAGTCTGATTCATATTTCCAATATTTTAATCAAAATAAACTCTCTATCCAATTTTAGAAATAAAATAGATGTTTTTTAATACATAATTGTCACTTTTTGAGACATAATAATGGGTCTTTCAATTCTATTTATCCATAAATTTGATGTAAATATAAAATTGAAAGACAGCTTTCCAAAAATTCAAAATCGAAATAGACACTGAGTAATTATTATATCTATGCTAAAGTATAAATTTAAACGAAAAATTATGAAAATCAATTCATTAAACAATCTTTTCTTGCTGTTTTCTCTCCTGATTTTATGTTTTACAAGTTCTGCTCAGGAAACGTCAATTAAAGCTACTGACTCCAATTCAGCTAATAAGGCTCGTTTCCGTGAAATTCTTGCTGAACGAATGTCGCATAGAAGAGAAACACCATCACAAAACATCTTAACTAATGAAGAAACTAACGAAAAAGAACAGCTTAATTCAAAGATGCCATCGGGAAGTAAAAATACCTTGGACAATCCCATGCAGCTTGTTTTTAGCTTTGCAGCACCGGGAACAACCATTGAGCTCCCGCTGTCTGGTACAGTAAATTGCACCGTGGATTGGGATGACGGGTCAGCCATTGAAAATTTTACAACTGCAGGTTTAAAACCCCATACCTTTGCCTCAGCGGGAACCTATACCGTTGAAATTAGCGGAAATTTAGCTCAATTTGGCATTAATAATTATTTTTCAACCTGGACAGGGGCAGGCTACCTCACCCAAGTACAAAGCTTTGGCGATCTGGGGCTTACATCTTTGGCTTATGCGTTCAACAATGCTGATAATCTTTTGAGCCTACCCATAACCCTCCCGGCAACTATCACATCTCTGAAATATACATTTTGTAAAAACGATCGCCCATTTTTCGAAAATCTCAATAGCTGGGATGTTAGTCATGTTACCAATATGGGTGGTACATTTTCAGCTGCTATTAACTTTAATCAGGATATCAGTGGCTGGAATGTAGGTTCTGTTACAAACATGAGCGAATTATTTGCCACTGAGGTAGGAAATACCGTCTTTAATCAACCCATTGGAAATTGGGATGTAAGGAATGTGATAAATATGGATTATATGTTCGTTAATAATATTGCATTTAATCAACCGATTGGTAATTGGGATGTAAGTAATGTTGAATCCTTAGAATTTTTATTTGCATATGCCAGCAGCTTTAATCAACCAATTGAAAATTGGAATTTGCAAAAAGTAACCTCATTGTACGCATTGTTTGGATTTGCAACCCAATTTAACCAACCGCTTAATAACTTAGACGTAAGCTATATAAATTCTTCAATGACATCAATGTTTTATGAGGCCACCAGTTTTAATCAACCTCTCGATAACTGGGATGTAAGTAATGTGAAATATATGGAAGGGATGTTTTATGATGCTACCAGCTTTAATCAGAATATTGGAAACTGGAATGTCAGTTTGGTGACAGATATGAAAGAAATGTTTCGAGGAGCTACCAGTTTTAATCAGAATATTGGAAACTGGAATATTGAAAGTCTATTATGGGCTGACAGAATGTTTGATAACACGGGGTTATCGACGCCCAATTATGATGCCTTGCTCAATGGCTGGGCAGCAAAAACCGTCGAAAATAATGTTAAATTTAGCGGTGGAAATAGTAAATACTCCAATGCAGCTACCGCAGCAAGAGCCACCCTCACAGGAACTCACAGCTGGACTATTACCGATGGTGGTATGGTTCCCGCGGCAATCGACTGGGCCAATTTAAGTGCCCCTGAAAATGCTAATATTTCTTTTGGCGATAATTTAAACGTTTACGGAGAAGTTTATGCCGATGGTTATACCAATTTCGTGGGACAGTCTTTAAATATTCAGGCTTGGGTTGGTTGGAGCGAAACCAATACCAATCCGGCAACCTGGACCAACTGGGCACCAGCAGTCTATCATTCCGACAACGGAAACAACGATCAATATGTTGCAAATTTGGGCAATATATTGCTTTTGCAGGGACAACCATCCGGCTACTATTATGCAATGAGATATCAGTTCGATGCTGGGGCGTATGTTTATGGCGGTTATAATGGCGGTTATTGGGATGGCGTTAACAATGTGAGTGGTTATTTGCAGATTGTTCCAGCCGTCCCTCTATCCAACTGGGCTTTTGCCCTCATTGGTTTGTTAGCTGTAGGTGTAGTATTGATAAGGTTTAGGAAGTAAAAAAAATCCTAAGTCAACCTGAGGTCTGCCAGACCGAATAAACAAAGTCTGACAGACCTCAGGCTGATTGGAGAAGGGAGATTCCTCAGTCGCCTTGCAATTCTCTGTGGTTAGCTGAATTTTCCCAGTTTTGCCCCGGTAAGGTACATGACTCTAATTCCTAAACCCATTCTTTGTGCGACTCCGCTGGAGTCGGAGTTCCCTTCTCATCTTATCTTTTACAAACATTTGACCACGCTGTGGTCAGGGTTTAGGTCAGCAGACTTAGGAATCAAGGCAAAGTTGGAACGGATTGCTGACTGCAATTCAATTGAACGAAATCACGAAAAACTGAAGCAGAGATTTCCCATCTGAAACACCGTGGGCTGGCCATGGCACGGCATGGAGCGGCTTTGGCGGTGTCTGAAGATAAAAAGGTCAAAATGTTAGATTTTTCAGCGAAGGGGCTTGCCTTTTAAAATAATGACATTGGATAAGTTTGGTGTGATGATAAATGCTGAAAAGTTGAAAAAACCCACGCCAGTATTTGGTCATTATTTTTCTACTTCGCTTGAAAAATCAACATTTTGGCCGAGGTGGGTTGGCGATTGCCGGGCCTTGATGTCCTGCCTGGCTGCGCAGGCAGGCAGGTTTGTTACTTTTCCATCAAGGGAAAAGTAAGGGAAAAAAGAAAATCTTTTCATTTCTCCTTTTTTAGAAAAAGGAGAGCAAAAATCACCGCTGCATCAAAAAGGCTA
>CAXYYJ010000110.1:0-3721 GCA_964293475.1 uncultured Draconibacterium sp. | reverse complement strand
GGAATCAAGAAAAGTTGAAAGACAGATTTTCGATTTGAAACACAGTGGGTAGGCCTTGGCACGGCATGGAGCGGCTCGGGCAAGTCGTGGCCGTCAGCGCCACGGCGGTGGAGGAGAAATCTCTTTAACAAAAAAACAGGGTTAATAAAAAAAACCGGCAGAATAATTTGCCGGTTTTTTTTGATGACTCAATTTTTAAAATCTATTTTTTAAATACAGGAATACGTCCCGGAGTCCAGGGGGCTCCTGCCTTATCCAATTCATTTTCAACGGCTTTAAGATCAGCATCCATTTGTTGGAGTTTTGTTAAAACCGGAGGAAATTCTTCTATTAAAATGGCATAATTATCAATCATGGTTTGGGTTGGATCGGAAGTTGTCCCCCACAATCCCCAAATGACATCCTGAATTCTACTGTTTAAAGGAACTTTGGTTGGTGGAACTTCTTCCCAACTGGCAACTGCCTCTGGTCCATTCAACAGGAAGAATAAATCGTCGAGGGCTTCGTCGGCTTTTTTCACTCTGTCGGCCAATTCGCTTCCCAAACCGGGTGTATTGTGGATGGTTTGACGAACAGCTTTAATGCGTTTATCCATGGCTTCCATATACTGCTCAGCACCATTCATGGCCATCACCAACTCCGACAATTGCTTTTGGAAAGCCACAAGACTCTCACGGCTCGATGCTGGTAAAGTGGTGTTTTGAAGCGCTACAACATTGAATTCCACGGGTCCGGCAAGCAATTTGGTTTCACCACCGAAAACCTGCTCCAGGCTCACGGAGTACTTTCCTGGCAAAACAGGAAATCCCCAGTTGTTCTTGTTGGCTGTGGGCTCAAATTCGTCGGCTCTGATATGCGAAAAGCCATTATACTGCAGATTCCAGGTCATTCTGTTTACACCTTTGGAAGGCTTGGAGTAGATTTGCTTCACAAGATTTCCAGCGCCATCCTTGATGTTAAAGATAACATAGGCAGCCAATTGACGCTCTTCGGCTTTGAGCTCATCGGGAGTGGGTTGGTGAATTTTTTCTCCAGCTTCAAATTGTTCCTGCTCTTTTTTTATTCTGTCCTGTTTTATGGTTTTAGGCACATCTTTTATATAATAGGTAAAGACAGCACCGAACTCCGGATTCTGACCATAATAAGGCATGCTTCCCTGTCCATATTTGGCATCGGTTTGCTGAAACATCAGCGCATTGGCTATGGGGAAAATATAAGCTTCCTTATCAAAGAATGAATTATTGATTTCTCTCAGTGGAGAATAATCGTCAATAATATAAAATCCACGGCCAAAGGTAGCAATCACCAAATCGTTTTCCGATTGTTGAAGTGCAATGTCGCGAACGGCCACATCGGGAAGACCACTGCCTAATTTTTTCCACTCTAGTCCGCCGTCAATGCTGAAATGACAGGCAAATTCAGTTCCCACAAATAATAAATCGGCGTTTACGAAATCCTGCTCAATGGTGTAAACAGGGCCATTTTCGGGCAAGTTGGAGGAGATAGATGCCCAGCTTTTTCCTTTATCCACCGATTTCAATACATACGGTTTAAAATCATCGGCTTTCAGATTGTAGAAAGTGGCAAATACCACATTGGCATCGAAGCGTGAAGGACGAATATCGCTCACATAGGTATATTCGGGAACACCGGGGAAGCTGCTGATTTTGGTCCAGTTTTTTCCATCGTCTTCGGTAACCTGAATAAGTCCGTCATCGGTTCCGGCAAAAACGAGTCCTTTTTGAACAGGCGATTCGGCCAAAGCAACAATGGTTCCCCACTGCGAAGTGGAAATATCTTTTACCACAGCATTCGAAGGCCAGTATTTTCCCATGATGGGAAACTGGTTTCTATCTTCGTTGCGGGTTAAATCGTCGCTGATGGTTTCCCAGCTTTGGCCTCTGTTGGTGCTCTTAAACACTTTATTGGCAGCCATATACAATGTTTGGCCGTTATGAGAGCTCAAAAGCATGGGAGCATCCCAGTTCCAACGGAAAGTTAATTCGTCTTTTTTGGGCTGGGGTTTGATATAGATGCTTTCACCGGACTTTTTATCGTAGCGATAAACATTACCATATTGATATTCAGAGTATACAATGTTTGGGTCGTTGGGGTCGATGGCTTGCCAAAATCCATCACCACCCAAAGTGGTTATCCATTCTCCTTCGGTAACGCCGCGAGAGCTGGTGTTTTGATTGGGTCCGCCAAAACTGTTATTATCTTGTGTTCCGCCAAAAACCCAGTAAAAAGGCTTGGTATTATCTACAGCAACGCGGTAAAACTGAGTTACAGGCAAATTCGATTTAAAAATAAAATTCTGGCCACCATCGTAGGTTTCATAAACACCACCATCACTGCCAATGAGAAAATGTTTGGTGTTATTTGGGTTAATCCAAAGGGCATGGTCGTCCACATGGCGGTTGTTATTGCCCAGGCTCTTCCAGGTTTTTCCGCCATCGCGCGAAACCTGCGAAATAGTTTCGACTGAATAAATAGTATTCACATCTTTAGGATCGGCATAAATCTCGTTATAATACTGTCCACCACCATTGTGGTCGCTCATTTTTTGAAATGAAGCACCGCGGTTGGTCGATCTGTATACACCACTTTCCTTGTCCTGAGCTTCGATGATTAAGTAGATATAGTTTCTGTCGACTGGGGAAATAGCAATTCCCATTCCGCCCACATGACCGCCTGGCAAACCATTGGTAATTTTTTTCCAGGTTTTGCCGGCATCCTTCGAAACATGCAATCCCGATTCGGGGCCTCCGCCAATTTTTGAAAACCCTGTACGGCGGCGTTGCTCAGAAGTAGCGTATACAATTTGAGAATCAACAGGATCGAGCACCACATTGTTTACTCCAGTATTCTCACTGATATTCAGTACTTTTTCCCAGGTTGCTCCGCCATCGGTTGTTTTATAAAGTCCTCTGTCGCCACCCGGTCCCCACACTGAGCCCTCGGCAGCCACATAAACTATATTGCTGTTGTTGGGGTCAATGGCTATCATTCCAATCTGACGACTGTCTTTTAATCCCATATTGGTCCAGGAATCGCCACCGTCTTCCGATTTATAAACCCCGTTACCATAGCCCAGGGCTCTTTGGTGGTTGTTTTCGCCAGTTCCAGCCCAAATAACCTGACTGTTATTGGGATCCAAAGTTAAACAACCCATGGAATAGGCTCCATAATTATCGAAGATTGGTGACCAGGTAGTTCCGTTATTTGAAGTTTTCCAGATATGTCCCGAAGCAGAAGCCACGTAATACTCGCTGTAATTGTTTGGGTTAACAGCAAAATCTGCAATACGACCCGAAGTAAATGCGGGGCCAATGCTTCTCCAGTGTAGCCCTATTTGAGCTTGTTCAATGGGCCATGTTTTGGGATGATCTTTGTCTTTCTTTTTTTCAGCATACACATTAGCCGAGTATGAAAGCCCCCAAAAGAGAACCGCTGAAATTGCAAATCTTTGAAAATGATTCATCATGATTTTTGTTTTTAATTGAATTAAGAAAACTGTTCGGGTTTTGCAAATATGAATTAGAATACCCAAAATTAAAAAAAAATCGGTGGCATCATAAAACAAGTTAAAATACGTTTCTTTCACAGGGTAATTCTCCTATATTTGCCCGAAATACCATATTTATGAGTCATAAAACAAGATGTATTGTAATTATATTTATCAGCATTAATCTGTTGTTTATTAACATGATAGGTGCTC
>CAXYYJ010000109.1:0-3929 GCA_964293475.1 uncultured Draconibacterium sp. | reverse complement strand
ATCCTTATTGTTTTACATTTAGGCTAAATTTTTTATATCGAACTCAGGTTAATAAATCAATATCTAGACTTGTTGTTGCCCATCGTTGATTCGAACCGGATAAGTTCGCTGCCCATGGCAGATTAAAGTTTAAAAAACCAGGAGCCGTAGTACCTTGTTCATATACCCTATAATAAAGGGTCATTGAAGTGATATCAGATCCATTATCTTTCCATACAAAACCTTCGGCACCCACTAATTTCCACGTATCGGTGATGTATTTTGTGCCATAATTTTGCCCATTTATCTCATTATCTGATCTTTTCCATTCAATTCCAGAACCAAAATTGAAAGCAATTTTCTGATATTGAGTGGCTCCAGCATCCTGATAGAAATCTGCGCCAGCAAAAAGTAAAGATGTGAATAAACTAAAGCCTAATAGTAAAATCTTCTTCATATATCAAATTTTTTGAAATTCATAATAAGTTAACAATCACAAAAATACAAGATTATTTAATAATTAATTTGTCGTTAATAAAATAATTTTTGTTTCGAAATTTAATCAGGTAAACTCCCGCAGGAAGCTCACTCACCGAAATCTTTTCCGCAGCTTTATTCACCGGTTTCTCATAGAGCAATTGCCCCTGAAGGCTATAAATGCTCATTTCGAACCCGTGGGCCTGAAGCACTGTGAAATAGTTGGTTGCGGGATTGGGGTAAATACTGATGCGCGATTCGGGATTTTCTGCCAACCCATCAACACTGCGAATGGCAATAATTTCGGTTTGGTCGTCGGCAGCCACAACTATGGTTCCTGTTTTTTGCTGGGTTCCAGCCACTACGCGGTAATTATAGCCACGGTTGCTGAAGGGCAAAAAAGCCGCTTCGCCTTGTCCGTTGGTGGTAAACTCGCCCAAATCTTCCAGATAAACCCGTGCTCCAACAATGGGAGTCTGGTCTTCTTCGCGAATGACTTTTACGGTGAGATTTACAAACGGACGTCCCAGATTCTGGTCAGTGAACACATAAAATTCACCGGGTTGCAATTCGATGGTGGTATTGGCATCGGCCTGAAGGGTTTCGCCGGTAAAATAGTTAACCCAGGTGCCGGTATGCTGAAAACCAGGATTCACGGTATGGGAAACCACATCGAAATTGGTGGCGGCACACACATTTAAACTGCTGTGACTCACCCAGGCCCGTTTTACCATTCCGCCCAAATCTTTGCCATAGTTGCCATAGATAAAGGCTTGCTGCGAAGTTTTCATCTGTGCCATGGCGGCAAAGGTTTTGTAGATGGTTTGACGCTCCAAATCGCTGAAATAGTCCCAACGAACGGGTTTCTTACTGGTTCGGCAGTCTTCGCTGATGGTGCCATCGGGGCAATAGTTGATGCTGTAATCGTAGCCCAGCTCGCCAAACTGCCAAATCATCTTGGGCCCGGGAACCATAAAAAACATGGGTGCCACGGCCGATTGACGCGACAGGGCTGTACTCAAATCCTGCACATCGTAACCCGCGGTGGAGTTTCCATATTCCAGATTTTTCACCATAAGCCGCTCCTCGTCATGACTTTCCATAAAGGGGATGAGATTGGGATAGGTGAAGCCTCGTTCGTTGTAGTAAGCCCAGCTGAAATCGCTGTTATCCTGCCAGCCCATGGTGGCCTGATTGAACTCGGTGGTCATTTTTCCCCAGGGCAACATTCCGGCATTGGCCAAAGCCACCTCCTCCGAATTGTCGGAGAGATGCTCGAGAATGAGGTAGGAATTGACATCCACAGTTTTAATGTGGTTATAATAGTCGGTGAGAATATTCACGCGGCTTTGGTCGTATTGACTCCAGTAGCCCACGTCGCTGCCCGAGTTGGTTTGGGTGAAGCCTTTGGAAAGGTCGAAGCGGAAACCGTCGATTTTATACTCGTTCATCCAAAAGCTCAGCACATCTTTGAAAAACTGGCGGGTATGGGGACTCTCGTGGTTAAAATCGTAACCGGGGCTCAAGGGATGGGTGGCTATTTGGTTGTACCAGGGATTTTGAGCCGATGGCGCGTCGGTGGCGGCATTCCAATACATTTGAACCATGGGCGACTGACCAAAGCTGTGGTTAAAAACCACATCGAGAATCACAGCCATGCCACGGGCATGACAAGCATCCACAAAGGCTTTGTAGTCGTTTTGGGTTCCATAGGCTTTGTCGGGGGCAAAATAGAACGACGGGTTATAACCCCAGCTGTCGTTGCCTTCGAACTCGTTAACCGGCATCAGCTCAATGGCCGTAATGCCCAGATTTTTCAGATAATCCAGAGAGTCTGTTACAGAAGCAATGCGGCTATCGCCCACAAAATCGCGAATCAAAAGCTCATAGATTACGAGGTTCGACTGGGTTTCGTGAATGGCTGTAGGAATAAAATTCTCTACCTGCCAATCGTATTCGGGTTGATTGGTTTGCAATACACTCACAATTCCGGTTGTTTTTCCGAAGGGATATTCCAGCAAGTCGGGATAGGTTTCTTCGGGAATCCATTTATCGTTCCAGGGGTCGAGAATTTTGTGAGTATATGGATCGGCAATCTTCAGATTTCCATCAATGTAGAACTGATAGGCATATTCTTTTTGGGGCTCCAGATTGGTGAGGGTAATCCAGAAATAGTTGCCATCGGGGGTTCTTTTCATGTAGGCATTCTCGTTCACCTGCCAGTTGTTGAAGTCGCCGAGCACAAAAACAAATTCCTTTTGGGCAGCAGGGTCGCTGAGTACCAAAGTGGCCGAAGTACCGTTCAGATAATTCACCCCGGGCTGTGCACCTTCGGGCAAGGCTTCTACCAAAACTTCGTTGCGCAAATAAATAACCACTGTATCGGTTTTCTGTTCGCTAAGTTTATGCGCTTTGGCAATCAGAAAATGACTTCCGGGGGTTATTGTGCTGGTATTGAGACCATAGAGCAAACTCTCGTCGGTGGTGGAGGCCAGATAGTTGTCGTCGATAAAGAGCTGAACGCTGTCGGCCTGCAAGGTAGCAACGCACACCGGAACTAAGCTGTTGGCATCGAGCAGCGGATTGTCGCTTACGGGGTAGGTAATTTTCACCTGAAGCTCTTCGGCATACACCTCCGCAAAAATATCCTGGTTATCGGAGGTTTTTCCTTCCAGATAAGATGTTCCATTAACAGGTTCATCGCTTCGAAAAACCATGGCCATGTGCAGAATTTCTTCGTTGGCCGGAACTCCGTAATAATCGCGGATATTGGCTATTTGAAGCTCGTAGAGATTGTCGCTGATTCGGGTTAAATGAGTTTCGGGGGTATTTTCTCCCCAGTCGGTTTTCACATATTTCCAATCGCTGAGACTGGTGCTAAGGCTGGTGATAACTCCCGTGTGCACATACACTTCGCCTTCGTATCCGGCCAAACCGCCATTGCCCAAATCGGCATTGAAGGTGAGAATGACATCGGAATTGTGAAGCGGAAAGGCTGGTTGGGTAGAAATCAGGGCCAGGGTTGAGCCACATTCTAAGCTATCTCCCACGGTATAATCGAAATTATCACCACCGTTATTTTCATAATTGATGGTGAGAAAATCGTGGTTTGCATCGAATTCTGTGAATACCGAAGAGAAAATATAGAAATTTACTGTGGTTCCATTGTCCTGAGGTGGAATGGTGGCAGTGCCGGTAGCTCCTGTGAACTGAGCTTCGGCCAATTGGGAGCTCGCCCAGTTGTCGGTGGTGTAGCGAACAAAAATATGTTCTTCGGGGGCTGGAGATCCATCGGCTTCAACCAGAATTTCCACGGGGTCGGTGGAGCCTGGCATCATGGGGTTTTGGGTGACAGAAAGAATTTCGGCGGGCGACTCACTCAGCTCCATAAAAATGGCCTGGGTATTTGAGTAGCCTGTGTTGAACTAAATCCCTTCGGGATAGCCCGTTTCCACGTGTAAAGATAGTTTTTT
>CAXYYJ010000108.1:0-4040 GCA_964293475.1 uncultured Draconibacterium sp. | reverse complement strand
TTTTTGGCAAAGAGCCCAAAGTTCTGGCCATCCATGCGGGACTTGAATGTGGATTGATTGGCGAAGTGTATCCAAAAATGGATATGATTTCCTATGGACCAACCATTAAGGGAGCTCATTCGCCTGACGAAAGACTCAAGATAGAAACTGTAAAGATGTTTTGGGATTTAACCATCGATATTCTTAAAAGCGTATAATTATATTTCTATTGTTCATGAACGGATGTCTGCAAAAGTCATCCGTTTTTTTTGTACACGAAAAAAGCCAAAGAAGGATTTCTTTGGCTTTCGAACAATTATTAAAAAAATATTAATTATGCGGAGTATCACTACTCCCATAGCGCGGTAACCACTCCAACGCTATTCTTTTAAGATTAACTTAATGAAAGAACTCTGGCACCTTATAACAAACCACATGCCAAAAAATTACACATCTTTAAATCAGGTAGTTAACTTTGAAGAGAAAATTAGCAGGTCTTATTTTTGGAAAAAAGGCAATATCTCAGTGGTTTCCGCGCCAATTATTGAATCGATAACAGTATAATCCGTCACAATAACAACGGACAATTGATAACTCTTCGTGGAAAATAAATTTCAAATATTTATATTTCAGAGTTTTAACAATTTCATAAGATTTCATTGCCCATTTTTAGCCAAAATTCGGGCAGATTATTCCAAATAAAATTCAAAACATCCAAATTTTGGAAATTAATTCTTATCTATTTGTTTTATAGTTATTTACAAAATAGCTTTCTGAAATCATAAGCATTGAAGCCTTGCAAATGCTGGGGACAGCGCTCTGAAAAAATCCCCAACAAAACCTATTTGCTAAGGTCGATCGAAATTGTTTCTCCGGTTTTAATGGAGAATCGCTTCTCGATGCTGCTTGTTGTCTCGTTGGAGAATTTGGTGCGGTAAACAATTCTGTAATTCCCGGGCAGAAGATAAAGCGATTCAAGGTGGTTAATCTCGTTTCTGAAATTATAAACCCAGCTCAACTGCCCCTTCTTGTCTTCGAACAAGCTACCATAACCCAAACCCGGCTTTTTAACTATCAGAATTCCCGGACCAGGCACTTCAACTTTGGTGGCGTGGTTTTGAGTTATTTTTACATTGGGAATGATTAAACGCGGAAGGCTCAGAACTTCTAAAGTGTAAGTACCTGTAATATACCTTTCTTCTTGTCCAAACATCTGCAAATTATAGGTTTGCTGCGTATCCGGATTTTTAATCAGAGCCTGAAGTCCGCTGATGGGTTCTTTGCTCAAAATCTCCAGTTGAAGCGAGCCAAGAGGCGCATCAATGGCTATGGTATTATGCTCGCCCATGCGCAGGGCAATGCTATCACGACGAACCGGGGGGATTGTATGAACAACAATGTTATAAACCGTACGTGGATCGAGAAATAAGGTATCGGGAACCCCAAAAGCATTGAAGGTGTGAATAAAATTCAGCTTGAGATTGTTATTGCTGTAATCGTAAATGCTGACGGGCACATTGGTGGTGGTAGCAAAATGATTATCGTCGAGCAAATTAATCTGCGAGGTGGTATTGTTCATGGCCTGAGAAATCATGATGTTGAGAGCTCCAATAAAATGCTCCTCATTGCGGGCCTGGATATAGGTTCCAACGCAGTTAAAGCTGTTTTCGAAATCGGCGCCAATACCGATAACAAAAGGCTTTAGGATGATTCCCTGTTGCTGAAGCTTTAAACTCACTTCGCATGGATCGCCCCCACATTCTTCAATTCCGTCGGTGATGAGGACAATGATATTGCGGCAATTATCGCATTTGGGAAAATCTCCGGCGGCCTGCTCCAAAGCATAAGTAATGGGTGTGGTTCCTTTGGGAACTATTTCTCTAAGAGCTTTCTTAACCTTTTTAATATTATTGGTTCCAAAGGGCACCACCAACCGGCTGTCTTCGCAAATCTGGGGAGGAACAGAATAAATATCGCCATAAACCCGCAGTGCTATTTCCAAATTTGCAATGCTCTCCAGGCTGTCGACCCAATTGGTAAGAATGTTTCGGGCTACAAAAATCTTCTGTTGGTTGTTCCACAAGCCAAACATGGACTGAGAAGCATCGAAAACGAAGAGAAGACGGGTCTTTTGGGGCTCTTGTTCTACCACCTTTTTCTGAGAAAACCCGTTAGGAATGGAACACAACAACAAAACCGCCAGAATAAAAACTCCCCAATTTTTCGCAACAGAATTTCTCATAACATTTACATTTTAATCAGCGCCAAATACCAGCTACTTACCATTCAGTATGGTCACATTTCCATGCTCAGTACCCTGACTCAGCTGACCTTCCCAGGTAAAAACATAATAATAAACCCCATCGGGCAATCCGCCACCATCCCAATTCTCGGTACAATTGCTGCAATCGAAAACACGATTTCCGGCACGATTAAAAACGGTTAGTGAGCTCGATTTAAAATGTTGTTCAAAGATTAAATCTTCGCCCGAGCATTTTTTTACATCGCTTAATCCGGTGGATTTCAAGTTTTCATTATTCTCCTCTTCGGAGCTGCCATCCACAATTTTAAATATCCATAGGTCATTAATTTCGTCGCCATTGGGTGTAAAAACATTGGGAATGCAAAAATTCAATTCTTTCACTTCGAAATTTGTCAGTGTTACAAGGGTATCGCAGCCATCGATGTTTTCCGTTTTTAAAGAAACCGGATAAACGCCCACTTTGCCATAGGTATGACTGGCATTTTCGGTATAGGCTTTTGTCTCGTCACCAAAATTCCATTCGTATTTTTCGATGTACAAATCTTCGGTTTCGATGGTAAAATCGACATAGGGTTTGGTAATATAAATGACTTCGGGATTGGCTTTAATGGTATAAACAGAGGCAGGATAAATGGCAGGATCGAATTGACTGGCATAAATACAGCCCCCGGCATCTCTAATGACCACCGAAACAGGAGCTTCGCAAAGCCCAATGGCAATGCTGTCGTTCTGATTGTACCGGTCGGCCCATTTATAAATATAGGGAGCTACTCCCCCATCAATATTCACTTCTACCTGAGCCTTACATCCGCCGTTTTCGCTATTGTCGCGACAGCCTGTTGTAAATTGCTCAAAACCAATAATAACAGGGCTGTTATAAGGAATTGTCAGCGGGTTATCGATCAGATAATCGGTATCAACCTGCAGATTGTTGAAATTTGTAAAACTACATTGACTCTCCATCCACTGAAAATCTGCGGACCCCGAGCCAATCTCCGAAAAAACGAGCGAAAGCAAAAGTCCATCGGTAATTGAAACCCCGTAATAAGCTGCCCAACTGATGGTTATGGTATCGTTTGATGCTGTTGCACTGATGCGATATAATTCGTTATTCGAAGTGTTGAAATCGGTATAGTGGTACAAACTTGTATCCAATTGGAGCACCTGATTGTTAAAATGAATTTTAAGTTGAAATGCCTTAATATCCTGAAGATTTTTAACGATAAGTGGCAGCTCCAAATGACTTGTGGCACATTGGGTTGCTAATCTGGCTTCTATTTGTGCCCAGGCAAAAGTGCCAGGAATAAATACCAGAAATATGAGGAATAACTTGATAAATGATTTTCGAATATTCATCTGCGTAGTTGTGATTAACGAACAAACTCGTTTCATTTTAATACTGATTGGTTGATAATAAAACTAAGGTACAGGCCACTTCCACTTCTATGTTCTTCTGCCCGGCCATTTGCATGAACTCGCGGTTTTCGGTACCCGGATTGAAGATAATACGTTTGGGCTGAAGATTTAGTATATAGTCGTAGACATTTATTTGATTCTCGGGCGAAAGATAGAGGGTAACCGTATGAATATCAGATAGCGGGGGTTGTCCCTTTTGAATGGGAATATCGCCAATTAATGCGCTTCGCAAACCAATGGCTTCCACCGGATGGCCGTAGCCCGACAGCATTTCAACAGCTCTGTAACTATAACGATCGGGATTTGGACTTGCTCCCACAACTAAAGTCTTCTTGTGCATCGCTTTTTTTTAAGCAAAGATAAGACAAAACCCCAAAGACCA
>CAXYYJ010000107.1:0-4541 GCA_964293475.1 uncultured Draconibacterium sp. | reverse complement strand
CACCGCCACAAAATTTTATCCTGAGCCGAAAACCCACAAAAGAAAACAGTGGAGAAGATAATGCATGTATTTTTTAACCTATTCATTTAACAATTGTTGATAAAATGCCCCTGAGTCCAATGTTGCCGGGTCGGGTTTACCTCACATAATTTATTATCTTTGCACCTCTTAAATTTACCGGAAAAATGACAGAACAAGAAATGAACAAACAAATGGAATATTCAGCCGATAATATTCAGGTTTTAGAAGGGTTGGAGGCTGTTAGAAAGCGGCCTGCCATGTATATTGGCGATATTTCTTCCAAAGGATTGCATCATTTAGTATACGAAGTAGTAGATAACTCCATCGATGAGGCTTTAGCCGGACATTGCGACACCATTGATGTTTTCATTCAAAAAGATAATTCCATAAAGGTGATTGACAACGGAAGGGGAATTCCTACCGACCTTCATGAAAAAGAAAAAAAATCGGCCCTTGAGGTGGTTATGACCGTGCTCCACGCCGGTGGTAAGTTTGACAAGGGTTCCTATAAAGTATCGGGCGGTTTGCACGGTGTGGGTGTTTCGTGCGTGAATGCACTCTCGGCCCATCTCACAGCAACTGTTTACAGAGAAGGAAAAATTTTCCGTCAGGAATACGAAATTGGAAAACCACTTTACAGTGTGAGGGAAATAGGTGTTAGCGACAGAACCGGAACCGAAATAGTTTTTATTCCAGACGATACCATCTTCACCACCACCGAATTCAGCTACGATACATTAGCAAACAGAATGCGCGAGTTATCATTTCTGAATAAAGGAATTACCATAAACCTGACCGACGAAAGAGTGCTGGAGGATGGTCAAAGCAAAACCGAAGTTTTCAATTCGCTGAATGGGTTGGAGGATTTTATCAATTATTTGGACGAAACCCGCGAAAAACTCATTCCCGACGCCATTTATATGGAAGGCGAAAAGAACGAAATGCCCATTGAAATAGCCATGCGCTACAACACTTCCTTCTCGGAAAATGTGCATTCCTATGTAAACAATATCAATACCCACGAGGGTGGAACTCACTTGAGTGGATTTAGAAGGGGTTTAACCCGCACCCTGAAAGCCTACGCCGAAAAATCGGGAATGCTCAAACAACTCAAATTCGACATCAACGGCGACGACTTTAGAGAAGGACTCACCGCTGTAATCAGTGTGAAAGTTGCCGAGCCTCAGTTTGAAGGTCAAACCAAAACGAAATTGGGTAACAGCGATGCCTTAGGTGCTGTTGACCAAATGATTAGCGAAGCATTGTCGAATTATTTGGAAGAAAATCCAAAAAATGCCCGCCAAATCGTTAACAAGGTAATTTTAGCCGCCACAGCCCGTCACGCTGCAAGAAAAGCCCGTGAACTGGTTCAACGGAAAAATGTTTTATCGGGCTCCGGATTGCCTGGCAAATTGGCCGACTGCTCCGAAAGAGACCCCGCTTTAGCCGAAATTTACTTAGTCGAGGGTGACTCGGCGGGTGGTACAGCCAAACAAGGCCGAAACAGAAAATATCAAGCCATTCTTCCTCTTCGCGGTAAAATCCTGAACGTGGAGAAAGCCATGCCTCACAAAATTTTCGAGAGCGAAGAAATCAGAATTATGTTCACCGCATTGGGCGTATCCATTGGTACCGAAGACGATAGTAAAGCTTTGAACCTTGACCGTCTTCGCTATCACAAAATCATCATCATGACCGATGCCGACGTGGATGGTAGCCATATTGCCACGCTCATTCTTACTTTCTTCTTCCGCTACATGAAAGACCTTATAGAGAAAGGTTATGTATATATTGCCACTCCCCCACTTTATTTGGTGAAAAAGGGGAAAGAAGAACAATATGCCTGGAACGACGATCAGCGCGATATGATTGTGAGACAGTTTTCGCCCGACGGAAAAGACAAAGGCGTTCATATTCAGCGCTATAAAGGTTTGGGAGAGATGAATGCCGAACAGTTGTGGAGCACTACCATGGATCCGGAACACCGTACCCTTCGCCGTGTTGAAATAGAGAACGAGCCCGAAGCCGATCACGTGTTCTCCATGCTCATGGGCGACGAAGTTCCCCCCAGAAGAGAGTTCATTGAGAAGAATGCAAAATATGCCAAAATCGATGTTTAATCTTTGCATCGACATCGACAAAACTATAATAGCAAAACACCCGAATCATTTTCGGGTGTTTTTGTTTCCGCTTAACAAAAAATAACTGCAACGCCGATGTTGTATATAATTAAAATAGCTACTTTCGCTCATGAGATTACTGCAAAACCATCAGGTTCAACCATTAAATTTTCGCTACATGACAAAGACAAATAATCTTGTACTCGCCCTCACCATTTTGCTCAATTCGCTGGCTATTGCTCAAACGAATGTGGACAATGTGGTGGATCAAAAAGTTTTTGATAACCAAAAAAACAAAATCCTCAACAATATCATCGTTTCTTCGCTCGAAAGAGCTCATTTTGCCCCCAAAGCCATCGACGACAGTCTTTCAGCCAAATTCTACAAAGAATACATAGCCAATCTGGACCGCACCAAGAATTTCCTGCTGAAGGAAGACATTGCCAAACTGGAACAGTATAAATTCGACCTCGACAATCAACTTTCCACCGACCGGCTCGATTTTTTCAATCTTTCGGTGGGTATGGTAAATGCTCGTACTCAGGAAGCTAAGGCTTACTATCAGGATATTCTGAGTCAGCCGTTCGATTATAAAGCCAACGAAACCATTGAGCTTGACCCCGACAAGGTAGGATATTGTTCCACCAAAGCCGAACTGAAGGAACGGTGGAGAAAAGCTCTGAAATTCCAAACCATCACGCAAATCAGTGCAAGTCTGGAAAGTCAAACCGAAGCCGCTAAAAAAAGCGATACGGTGACCATAAAAAACTTTGACGAATTGGAGAAAGATGCCCGCAAAAAAATTCTGAAACGACAAGACGAGTGGTTTCACCGCATGCTCGACCAAATAGACAATACCGACCAGATAACCATCTATCAAAATGCTTTGACAGCGGTTTTCGATCCCCACAGCAACTATTTCCCCCCAAAACTCAAGGAAGATTTCGACATCCGTTTTAGCGGTCAGCTGGAAGGAATTGGAGCCACCCTTTCACCTAAAGATGGTTATATCAGAATTGTGGAACTGGTGCCCGGAAGCCCTTCGTGGAAAAGCGGACAGATTAAAGAAGAAGACCTGATTCTGAAAGTTGGACAAGGCGACGAAGAGCCTGTGGATGTGTATGATATGCGTTTGGACGATGCCGTTAAACTCATTCGCGGCCCCAAAGGAACCAAAGTAAAACTCACCATTAAAAAACCCGATGGCACCATAAGAGAAGTAACCCTGATTCGCGATGTGGTTATCAGAGAAGAAACCTACGCCAAATCGTCAATCGTTGAACTGAACGATGACCCCAATTTTAAGGTGGGATATATTTCGCTGCCTTCTTTCTACACCAATTTCAATGACCCCAAAGGCAGAAGCTGCGGCAGAGATATGAAATTAGAATTAGAGAAAATAAAAGCCGAAGGTATCAACGATATCATTATCGACCTTAGAAGCAACGGCGGTGGATCGTTGCGCGATGCGGTGGAAATTGCCGGCTTGTTTATCGATCAGGGACCGGTGGTTCAGCGAAAAAGCAGCATTGGGCAGGAAAGCGTTCTGAGCGACCCCGACAATATTATCAATTTCGATGGCAATGTAGTGGTGCTCGTGAACGAAAACAGCGCTTCGGCTTCGGAGATTCTGGCCGCAGCCTTGCAAGACTATAAAAGAGCCGTTATTGTGGGTTCCAACTCAACCTTTGGCAAAGGTACCGTGCAGCAATTTGTGGAGCTGGACCGCCTGCTTCCCGCCAAATTCAACGATTTTAAAAGCTTTGGTTCCCTGAAGATTACCATGGAGAAATTCTATAGAATCAATGGGGGCGCTACTCAGCTCAAGGGTGTGGTGCCTGATATTATTCTGCCCACCAACTATTCGTTCATCGAGTTTGGAGAGAAAGAAATGGACTATGCCCTGCCCTGGGACGAAATAAAACCTGTGGACTATAAAGCCCGCACCAAATACATCCCCAACTATCAGTATATCAAGAATAAAAGCAAGGAAAGAGTGGATGCCGATGCCCATTTTCAAAAGATTGTGGAATATGCTCAGTGGGTAAAAGAGGAACAGGACAAAACCACCGAATCGCTAAATTTCGATGAATACGAAAAGAAAGTGAAGGAGCGCAAAACCTTTCTCGATAAGTTCGATCATTTGGGAAAAGACACTTTAAATCTTAAAGTTCAGGATTTAAGAGCCGATGTGGCAATTATCGATGCCGACAGCACCAAGCGTGTAACCACCAACGAATGGCACGACGATATTACCAAAGACAATTATATAGTGGAGAGCATTTATATTCTGCGCGATTTAAAGGCCATCAGAAAATTAAAGTAGGAGACAAAGATAAATAATATAATGCATTTATCTTTGTCGTCCTCTCACACCACCGTATGTACTTACGTGTACGG
>CAXYYJ010000106.1:0-4706 GCA_964293475.1 uncultured Draconibacterium sp. | reverse complement strand
TCTGTAACCAACGAAATTCAGGCTTTGAGCATCAGCAACGATACTGTTTATTTAAGCAATGGCGGTTTTGTAAAACTTCCTGCTGGTTTCAGTGGTAGTTTTAACGACCTTGTCAATGTTCCTGCTAATCTGGATGTGGACGATACCGACGATTTTGACGGTCAATACAGCAGCTTAACTGGAACACCAACTTTTGCAACGGTGGCTACAAGTGGAAGTTATACTGATTTGATAAATAAACCCGTTGATGCCACAACAGTTGCAAGTGGCTTTATGAGCGGTGCCGACAAAACGAAATTAAACGGCATTGCCACAGGAGCTGAAGTAAATGTAAATGCCGATTGGAATCAATCAAATACTAGCGCTGACGATTTTATTAAAAATAAGCCAACCATTCTTGCAGGCACAGCCATTGGACAAATGCAATATTGGGATGGTACAGTATGGGTGTTATTAGATCCTGGAACAACAGGACAGGTTCTTACTATAAATAGCTCAAATATTCCTGAATGGAAAACTGAAGTGTCTTTTTCATTATTGGCACCAACAACAACTGCTCAAGATGCAAGCAATATACGAAGTTTTTCAGCTGATTTAAATGGTACTGTTAACGCAAATGGTTTGAGTACAACCGTAACTTTTGAATGGGGTTTAACCACTGCTTATGGTAACACTACAACGGCAACCCAAAGTCCAGTAACAGGAGCATCAAATGTGTCTGTTACTGCTACAATTAGCGGTTTGCAAGGAAATACATTATATCATTATCGTATAAAAGCCACAAATGCAGTAAATGTAACCTATAGCAGTGATATAAGTTTCACAACTCCACAATTAGTACAGATAAGGTTGAATAATGGCGAAACCCCACAACAAATTTTTGATAGTGGAATTCGCATTGATTCCCTTTATGGCAAAACCTATCAAGGTGGGTTAATATTTTATCTTAACACTACTACAGGAGCTGGACTTATTGCGGCTCCAACCGACCAAAGCACAAGAGCCGAATGGGGTTGTTGGGGTACCGCAATCACTGGAGCAAATGGCACTGCAATAGGAACGGGTGCTCAAAATACGATTGATATTGAAAATCGTTGCAACACTGTCGGTACTGCAGCCGATATTTGTGCTAACTTAGTATTGGGTGGTTATAGCGATTGGTTTTTACCTTCACTAGAAGAGTTAGATTTAATGTATGATAACTTAAAAACCCAAAATTTGGGAAGTTTTGCTCCTGGCTGGTATTGGAGTTCGAGCGAGGACTCGGGTAACGAGGCAATGTTCGCATGGGGCCAGAACTTTGTCATTAACTTCCAGAGCCGCTCCTATAAGGACTATACAAACTATGTTCGTGCTATTCGAGCTTTTTAACAAGTTAAAAACACATCTACTTACCGCAAAGTGGTCGAATTTATTAAAACTGGCATGGAGCAATTCCCATGTCAGTTTTTTTTTAAATAAAGTGTTTGAAAAGTACCATAACCAATGACCAACGAAACGCTATCATGATACCTAATAAATTGGGCATATAGTGCTGAAATTAAGCGGTGTAGCCCTAAACTCTGGTATATGGAGACAAAGGGCGCTGATGAATTCCACCGCTTTTCTTATTGATTCTCAATTCAATAGCCCAAAAAAAGCTTATAAAACCGGAGACCATAAAAAAATAAGCTTTCCTAAATTTGAAATATCCATCAGTTCATTTGGTGTCCTATCCTAATTCAAAATTGCACCTGCATTATTATTAAAGCCATCCAAATTTAGACTTTTTTCTACAACAGGGTCGAATCGCTGTTTTTCGGCTGTTTTCAACCTAAGTTTTACTTTTTAGCCAGAGAATTTTACCTTTTGTCCCATAGTATTCAGTAACTGAAAATATTTTTGTTAGTGAGATTTTCGCGCTTTTTGAGCAGGATTGCTGTTTGTGATCATTTGAAATGCGCGAAACAACACAAATCAACAAACATACTAACACATCTGAAAAAAGATAAAAAAAGGAGAATAAAATGCTACGCAGACGATTAATCTTATTTACAGTACTCTTATTAGGACTTATGCCGGCAGGGCTGCAGGCACAGGAAAACATAAATGTCACAGGCGGCAATGCATCTGGCAGTGGTGGCTCGGTTAGCTATTCAGTAGGCCAGGTTTTTTATACCACCAGCACGGGTGTAAACGGCAGTGCAGCACAGGGAGTGCAGCAGCCTTTGGAAATTTCGGTTGTAACAGAATTAGAAGAAGCCAAAGGCATCAACCTTAACCTTTCGGCCTATCCAAACCCTGTAACCGATATTCTAACCTTGAATGTAGCGGATTTTGATGCTACGAAATTATCATACCAATTGTGCGATATGAGCGGGAAACTTTTAGAAACAAAGAAACTTGAAGGCAAACAAACAAGCATTGTTATGACCAGTCTTGTTCCTGCAACTTATTTTTTAATTGTTACCGCAAGCAACAAAGAACTCAAAATATTTAAAATAATCAAAAACTAAAAACCTTGAAAATTTTTTCTGGTGCTTCATTCATTAATCAATGATTATCAGATAGATAAATAAAATATATTACTTATAAATTGTTTAATCCTTAAAATTAAAATCTTATGAAAAAATTAAACTTACGAAGTTGGATGCTTTTTATAGCCTTCACTTTTATCTTCTTAGGCAATACTACTGCCACAAATTATATAGTAAGCGGAGCAGGTATGTCAGAATACAATGGTTTGTATGTTGAAACCGGAACAATGAACGGTAAACCACGTTATATTAATAGCTCTATGCCATTTGTCATCGGTTGGCAAGATGGGAGGTGGAATCTTGGTATGTGGATGATGGATGATGAGATAATGTCTGATTATAAAAATAACTCACCTAGCAACCAATGCCCCACAGAAGGATGGCAGGGTAGGATCGAGCCAAATCCAACCGTGACAATGTATGGAAAAGCCTTATCCTATAGCTCAGCACTTTTTTCCGAAAATGATAGTAACGATGGCTCTATTGTTAACACGATTGGTATTATCTACAACGGATTTGATGGTGATTACATTAACGCTGCCAATGCTGAAGATTTATACATTACAGGTAAAGTTACATTTAGCAATATTCCTGCGGGATTAACGCCTTCGATGGTCAAAACAAATGACAACGAATTAACCTTTTCACTGACCGGAAACGCTACCAATCATGCCACCATGGACCGAGTATACAATGTTACAGCAACCTTTCTTGATAATGCGTTTTTTCAAGGGAATGCTTCTGATGTAGGAAATTATAACAGGTCTGATATTGGTATTCTTTATAAAATAACATTTTCTGGCGGGGCTGGAACCGCTGGTTCTCCCTATCTTATATCGAATAAGGGAGATTTACAAGTATTGAGCGAAAACTGGGGTAACGTGAACTTATGGGATAAACATTATAAACAGTCTGCCAATATTTCATTTGATGCTTCTGATTTCGAATCGGGTGGAGATTTTTACAATAACGGAAAAGGCTGGATTCCAATTGGAATTGAGTCAAACTGTTTTGTAGGCACTTACGATGGTCAGAATCACACCATATCAGGCTTATATTTCAACCGTGTTAATCCGGGAAATTATAAACTAGGCTTATTTGGGTCCATAGATGGAGTTGGATTAAAAATAGAAAACCTTGGCGTAATTGATGTAGATATATCTGGATTTCAATTTGTTGGAGGGCTGGTAGGATATATCGGAACTGGCACCATCAGCAACTGTTATATTACTGGAGATGTTACTGGGGATATATATGTCGGCGGACTGGTGGGGTATTCTAGCAGTGGCATAATCATCAATTGCCATAGTGCTGGAAATGTTACTGGCGATTCTGATATTGGTGGTCTTTTGGGTATAAGTCGAGGTGGCTCAATAAGCAAATGCTATAGCACAGGGAATGTAAGCGGAATTTGGTCTGCTGGCGGACTGTTGGGAAGTAATGCAGGATGCAATATCAGCAACTCATACGCTAAAGGAAATGTAACCAGATCCACTGGAACATATAGTCATTTTGGTGGTTTTGTTGGCATCCACCACGGAACTATAACAAACTCTTATTCTACAGGCTCCGTATCCTATACCGGTGCTACAAATCCAACAAACAAAGGTTTTGCAGGTACATTAGAATCAGGACCAATTTCAAACTGTTTCTGGGATAAAGAAACCTCAGGACAAACAACAACTGCAGGAACAGCCACTGGCAAAACCACTGCTCAAATGAAAATGGAAGCTACCTTTACCAACGCTGGTTGGGATTTTACTGCACCAGCAGACTGGGAAATTGATGGAATCAATAACAATGGATATCCCTATCTGGAGTGGCAAATATTCTCAAAAACCTGGGATGGCTCGGAAAGTACTGACTGGAACACCGCTGCCAACTGGGGAGGAGATGCAATCCCCACTTTGGGCTACGATGTGATTATTCCCAGCGGAGGCAATCAACCTATAATCAATGCTGGCGTGGGTGCAAATTGCAACAATTTGACCGTTAACTCCGGAGCAACTTTGACCATTAAATCTGGCGGATCGCTTATCACCAGCGGTTCTGTTAGCAATAACGGAACAGTAAATATTGAACACAGCATGAGCGATGGTCGTTGGCATATGGTTTCCAGCCCCGTGGAAGGTGCCACTGCCAATGTATTTTTTGGCGATTACCTTCAATACTTTGACGAAACCCTTGCCA
>CAXYYJ010000105.1:0-4808 GCA_964293475.1 uncultured Draconibacterium sp. | reverse complement strand
TTTAAAAAATTCATCTCTTATTTTTTATATTTGACACAGTTTATTGAGCATACTCTCAAGAATTTGTGATTTAATTCTTTTCCAGAACAGAAACATCATTTAATCAATCCAACATCCAAATATTTATTTAATATAATTAAGTAAGATTTAACCAATAACTCTACATTATCAGAATTCACTGCTAAGACTGAACAATTCCAAAGTAATTGATTCATCAAGGTTTAATCATTTTTTGTCAAGGCTTCAAAACCACCCCGTTTTTGCTCTTACCATCGATTTTTATGACCAGGGGTTCGGCGAATTTTACCATACGAACAAATTCATCTTCGTATTCGGCGGGCTGCTGATTTAGAAATTCCAAATCGAAATGGCCATCGCCCAGAAAGGGATTCACTGTGAAATAGCCTACCCTGAACGAAGTTAGATTTTGGAAAAAATGGGTTCCCTGACTTGGGTCGATGCGGTAATGCTCCAGCCCCGATTCTATAATGAGCCGCGCCATGGATATCTGCGGCCATTTAACCGGAATGCCAAGCCATGAATCGCTGCTGCCCCACCGGCCTGGCCCCACAAGCAAATAACTCTCGTTGTTCTTTATGTGAATATCGTTGAGATCGGCTACAATCTGAGCGATGACTTTGGTATGAGCCGCATTAAAACTCTCTGGTTTCACGTAAATTACACTGCGGATATTATCTATTTTGCCATTTCCCAAAGCCGATTTGGAGCAAATGAGACAATCTTCGGGAACAATTTCCGAAAGATCCTCGGCCAATCCATCCTGACTCTCCACAATAGGTCGTATTTGCAAAAGATAAAATGTTCCGGGCTTGCCATTCTTATTGTCCAAATCCACTGCAAACTCTATTTCAACAGGCTTATTCATCTCTCTTTCGCCGGTTTCCAACAATTCAATAAGTATTTCGGAGAGTGGAAAAGTATTAAATTTCAACACATTGGCAAAGGTAATTATCTTTTTCCCATCGGCATAGTCGCCATCTTTCACCATATGGTTTTGCAAATCGAAAGTGGAAGAAATCTGTCTCAAACTTCCATGACTCTCGGCAACCCTCAGTGGAAGCTTCACCAAATTACCCGAATCATCGGTTTCGGGCACGAAATGTTTTCTCGATAAATCGATGGCATAGAAATGCTTTTGCGATTCTCTGAGTGCCATTTCGGGGGATGAAAGCTGTAATATTTTTTTTGGATGATGGGGCGAGTAGCGCAAATTGGCTCCGCCATCAACAATGTATTTCCCCAATCCAAGTGCCAGATTTACAATGCCTTCTTCGGGAAGTTCGGGTTCAATGGGATAAAAATTGATGGAACGGCCCACGCCGGAAATATTGGGATAGAAGTAGTTATCATATCGGCGGCCTATGGCTTCCTGAACCACAATGGCCATTTTTTCTTCGTCAATTACCTGGCGGGTAGCGCTCATATAATCTTTCGATGCTTTATAAAACACCGAAGCATAAACCGCTTTTATGGCATCGGTGAGCGCTTTAATTTTTTCGGGTTCATCGAGCTCGGTGCACGGAACCATATAGGTGGAATAAATGCCGGCAAAAGGTTGGTAATGTGAGTCTTCGAGAAGGCTGCTGGAGCGAATGGCCACGGGGTTTTTAACTATCTTTCCAAAACTCAGCAAATCTTCCTGAATGCGTTCGGGCATTCGGGCTTCGAGAAACCGCTGCAAAATCTCCTCGTCCGAAAGGTCGGAAAGGGCCACATTATACAACTTGTTTTCCTCCATAAACTCATCGAAAATCTCGGTTGTCAAAACCAGCGTGCGCGGAATTCGAATGGTAACATCTTCGTATTTATTGGTGAGTTCGTTTCTGATGACAAGGCTGTCTAAAAATGCGAGTCCACGGGCTTTTCCCCCCAAAGAGCCCGACCCGATGCGGGTAAATGTGAGATATTCGTCGAAGTTTTCGCGGTTAAACTGGGCAATAATTCCGCGCCCCTTGGTAATTCTATAGGCGGCAATACTGTCGTGAATAAATCGGCGCAGGGCATCAAGGTCGTTGAAATCTTCGGGTGTGAATTGCCTGAAAAGTTTGGCCAATGGAAATATAGCCCTGCTGTTGAGCCATTTACTGATGTGGTCGCGACCCAAATGGTATTTTAGCGATTCGTCGGGTATATGCCAGATTCGGTGTTGCAACGATTTTAAATCGGCAGCACGGTCAACCTCCTGCTGATTATGGGGATTAACAAAAATGAAATCGCCAAAGGCAAAATAATTCTTAATAAAATCGCGAAGTTCAATACTCAGCGTTTTAGAGTTTTTATTGATAAACCCAACCCGTATCCCTTTGGCTAAAGCCTCGTTTTTATTGTCGGACGATTGAATGAGAATGGGCATATATTTATAATCGGCCTTGATACGTTTGGCCAGATTTAACCCGGCCATTGGATTCATCACCCCATTTTGTGGGTACGACATATCGGTGATGATTCCGTTGAGGTTATGGTAGTATTTTTCGTAGAGATAAATGGCTTCTTCGAAGGTGGTGGCTAAAAGGATTTTGGCTCGTCCTCTCATGCGCAGCATCTTTTGGTGGTCGTTCAGACCTTCCTGCATAAAGCCCATGCTTTGTTGTAAAATGATTTTGTAGATATTGGGCAGGTAGCTCGAATAGAACCGAACAGAGTCTTCGACCAATATAATAGCCTGAACGCCAACCACTCCAATATCATACTCGGCATTCATTTTGTCTTCAATAAGTTTAATAATGGCCACCAGAAGATCGGTGTTTCCGAGCCAGGCAAAAACATAATCGTAGGGCTCAGTGCCTTCGCGGGCAAAACGCATGGCAATTTCGCGGTTAAAGGGAGTAAGCGCCACCATGGGTTTGTCGGGATATTCCGATTTAATGAATCGCGCAAACTCAAAACTTGCGGCATGATCGATGGACAACATATTGATAACCAAATCGATATTTATGGTGTCCAATACATTGAGTGCTTCTTCTTCCGAATTGACTATGTTAAACTGGGGAGGATATCGAAGGTTGAGAGATACATATTCCAGAAATATTTTTTCATCAATGCGACCGTCATCTTCCAGCATAAACGAATCGTAGGTGCTGGCAATGAGCAAAACCTGATAGATTCTGTTTCGCATCAGGTTGTTAAACATGGTTTCGGTAAAATTCCGCTGAATTTTTGTTTCAGGGACTTTCTTTTTTGGAATCATAAATATGTTTTGAAACCCAAAAGTAGCCCAATTGACCTTTAAAAAAAATGGCACTGAGAATTTTTTTTTATTAATTTTACAAATCCTTAAGTAAACAAGCAAAAACTAAACCTTTTAAAATCAATAATAACAAGAACATATTTTCGAAACTGATTCAGTCCCAGAGTACATAGCATGCAAAATGCGAAAAACATAACCGTCTGGAGCCGGGTGAGATTCCAATAAAAAACAAAACAATAACACATGAAAAAAACAATTTTAATGTATTGGCCGGTTGCCGGAAATGTAGAAAGCTGTGCTAAAATCATCGGAGAAGAATATCAAAATGTTGAAATCAAGTCCATAGACCACGTTAGTGAAGCCGATTTGAATGAAGCCGAATGTTTTATTTTAGGGTGCAGTACCGTGGGAAGCGAAACCTGGGAAAGTGACACCAATAACGATCCATGGCCAAAATTCTTTAAGCAACTCGATTCTATAAACCTCACTCAAAAATCGGTGGCATTGTTTGGATTGGGCGACCAAATTCGCTGGCCCCGTCATTTTGTGGATGGAATGGCCGTGCTTTACGAACAATTTGCCAAAAAAGGCGCAAAAATAGTTGGCCGCTGGTCGGTTGATGGTTATCACCACGAAGAATCGGAAGCCATGGAAGGCGATTTTTTTGTAGGTCTGGCACTCGACCAGGATCATCAGGCAGAGCTGACAGCCCCCAGAGTTTCGGCTTGGGTAAAACAAATAAAGGCCGAATTTTAATTATACTATTCTTAACAATTGCCAGACTTTTGGTTTAATTTAGGTCATTAATTTTGCAAAAAACAATCACTATGAATAATTTTCTTAAGCTTTCGATGGGCATTGCCCTTATAATTCTGGTTAACTTGTCAGCATTTGCGGGTAAAAAAAATATCCTTATCAGCTGTTCACAGCCCGATGCGGCAATTTTTTCCAACGGAATTAAAGTAGGAACAGGTCAGGCCGAAGTGGTGGTTTTGAGCGATGCCTGCGTTACCATCAACATAGAAAAAGTGGGGTATCAGAAGGTTGAAGAAACCATTTGTAATAAAAAAGGCTTCCCGAAAGTGCCCCAGACCAAGTATTTCGAAATGATAGCCGACCCGGCTTACGATGCTTCGGTTCAAACCGACATGGCCAATATCGATGTGGAAATCAAGTTAAATCTGAACCGCGATAATGTGGAAAGCTGGAAAATTCTTAATCAGGTGGTTACCAATTACTTCGATGTGATTGAAATTTCTGACAGAGAAACCGGTTATCTGCGCACCGCCTGGAACAACCAGAATTTTGACAATGCTACCGTGAGAACACGACTGATTGTTAAAATTGGAACTTTGGAGCCTTTGAGCTATAAAGTGAAGCTGGTGAGCGAGATTGGCGAAGCTGGAACAAGCGTTAAGAGCGACCATAAGTTTGCCGAGTGGGATCGTGTATTAAGAACCTATGAATCGGTTATCGATCAGTTGGTATCGCGTTTAAAATAAGACAACTTTATAAAATTAAAGTAGGAGACAAAGATAAATAATTTAATGCATTTATCTTTGTCGTCCTCTCACACCACCGTATGTACTTACGTGTACGG
>CAXYYJ010000104.1:0-4840 GCA_964293475.1 uncultured Draconibacterium sp. | reverse complement strand
AGCCGATTTGCCATTTATTCAACTCGAAGACACCAAACTCAACCAATTCCACAACTTGAGCAACGGCGCCTACTCATTTGATTGGAATACATCAGACTCCGAAGAAAGATTTATTCTCCACCTGAAAGCAACAGGAACCAATGATTTGGATGCACAAGCCGCACAGGTTTATGCAGCTGGCAATAGGGTTTATGTTCGTGTAAGTGAGTTAAATTCTTACTCAGAAATGGCCGTTTATGATTTGCATGGAAAAGTGATAATCAAAAAAATATTAGCAGCCACCAGCCTTCAGAGTTTTGAGCTTAATCAGCCTTCAGGAGTTTATTTGGTACAACTGAGAGGAGAATCAGGAACAGAAAGTTATAAAATAGTGCTATAGATTTTAGTTGGTCACGGGGTCGCTTTGAGTGACCCCAAGTGACTTCTCCAATCTATAAAACAGTTCATAATCAATATATTAAAGAAATTATAAAATAAAATACTATAAAAAATTTAAGAAAATATTTCGGAACCCTGGTGTTAATATTCACCCTTTCAGCAGCTTTTGGTCAAACCCCTCCTCCACCGAACAATGGAGACACAAGCGGTGGCGGCGGAGGCCCCGTGGGCGGCGGTGCTCCTGTGGGGAGTGGTATTGTTCTACTTTCGGTAATGGCCGGGGCCTATGGCTTTGCCCGCTGGTCGAAAAACAGACCTGAGTATACCATAGTGGAATAACAAATAACTCAAAAACAAACAATTATAAAAAAAATAAGGACTATGAAAAACTCGAATATGAAAAAGTCGAATATAAAAAATCTATTTCGATTCTCCATGTTATTCCCAGCGAGTTTATGGCTAAATAATATCATGGCCTATAGTCCTATGGTTTCCGGAGGATTTGATTCCTCCGGAAATCCTTTCCAAATGACAGATTCTCACAAATCGCAATATCCTTCCAAATACCCAGACCTACGGGAAAGCGGAATCAACTTTTTCAAGCCTTCCGCTTTTGATGCTTTGTTTACTATAACAGGGCGTGCATGCCATAGCTTTTGGCTCGGAGCCAATTGTACAACAAAATTTATTGGTTATAAACAGCTCCCAAACCCACAAATTTTGGGTTGGTGTTTCTTTCGTTTATAACTGATTATCAGATAGAAAAATTAAAAAAAAATTACTTATAGACTCTTTAATGCCTAAAACTAAAATCTTATGAAAAATTTAAACTTACGAAGTTGGATGCTAATCTTAGCATTCTCTTTTATCTTCTTAGGCAATGCTACTGCCACAAATTATATAGTAAGCGGAGCTGCTTATCAAGATTGCAATGGTTTGTATGTTGAAACCGAAACCTGGAACGATAAGCCACTTTATATCTTTAACAGCAATGAATCATTTGCCATCTGTTGGCAAGATGGTAAGTGGCTTCTTGGAATATGGAGTAATGATATCGGTATTGTAATGACTTGGTATTGGAATTACTCAGAAATCTACCAATGCCCAACAGGAGGATGGGATGGTCACCAAAATCCTGCTCCAACCGTGACAATGGCAGGAAAAGCCTTATCCTATAGCTCATCACTTTTTAACGAAAATAACGGTAACGTTGGCGGTATTGCCAACACGATAGGTATCATCTACAACGGATTTGATGGTGATGCCCTTACCGGCGATGTAGGTGACAATTTCATCAGCACTTATAAAGTTACGGTGAGCAATGTCCCGGCGGGATTAACGGCTTCAATTATCAAAACCGCCAACAATCAACTAACCTTTTCACTTACCGGAAATGCCACCAATCACACCGTGCAGGATAACATTGATAACATTACTGTAACTTTCAATGATGACGCATTTGGCCAGGGAAACGCTTCCGGTGTATCAAATTATAACAAGTCTGACATTGAAATTCATTTTAACTTGTTTTCGGGTGGTTCCGGGACAATAGACAATCCATTTCTTATATCGAATAAATCGGATTTACGAAATCTATCCGAAACCAATGATCCCGATAACTTATGGAAAAAGCATTTTATACAAACTGCTGATATTTCGTTTGTAGATTCTGATTTCATAGAAGGTGGAGATTTTTGCAACAACGGAAAAGGCTGGATTCCTATTGGAAATTATGCAATACCGTTTAATGGCACTTATAATGGTCAGAATCACACCATTTCAGGATTATTTGTCAATCGACCTTCTGCTAATGATCAAGGCTTTTTTGGGTGGATAACTGAAAGTGAATCAAAAATTGAAAACCTTGGGGTAATTGATGTAGATGTATCTGGAAGTGAATATTCTGGAGGACTGGTCGGAGTTATAACATTAGGCACCATCAGCAACTGTTATAGTACCGGAGATGTTTCTGGCAATAGATGGATTGGTGGAATGGTGGGGTATGCTTCTGATGGCATAATCATCAATTGCCATAGTGCCGGAAATGTCAATGGCAACAACGGAACTATCGGCGGACTGGTTGGGTCTAATATGTCTACGATCACCAGTAGCTACAGCACCGCAAATGTTCTTGGAAATGGTGCAGATTATGGCGGTCTGGTGGGTTATAATGATGGCTCAATAAGCAACTGCTATAGCACAGGGAATGTCAGCGGATTGGAAATGTGTGGTGGACTGGTGGGACAAAATTACAGCAATATAAGCAATTCCTACGCTACGGGTAATGTAACCAGAACATCTGGAACCAACGGTTATTTTGGCGGTTTTGTTGGCTGCAATGAAAACTACACCTCTATAACAAAATGTTATTCTACAGGCTCCGTATCCTATAGTGGTGCTACAAACCCAACAAACAAAGGTTTTGCAGGTTATGTTTTTGGCGGATCATTCTCAAACTGCTTCTGGGATACTGAAACATCGGGGCAAACAACAACTGCAGGAACAGCCACTGGCAAAACCACTACTGAAATGAAAGCCGAAACTACCTTTACCAGCGCCGGCTGGGATTTTACTGCACCAGCAGACTGGGAAATTGATGGAATCAATAACAATGGATATCCCTATCTGGAGTGGCAAATATTCTCAAAAACCTGGGACGGCTCGGAAAGTACTGACTGGAATACTTCTGCCAACTGGGGTGGAAATTCAATCCCCACTTTGGGCTACGATGTGATTATTCCCAGTGGAGGCAATCAACCTATAATCAATGCTGGTGTTGGCGCAAATTGTAACAATTTGACCGTTAACTCCGGAGCCACATTGACCATTAAATCTGGCGGATCGCTTATCACCAGCGGTTCTGTTAGCAATAGCGGAACAGTAAATATTGAACACAGTATGAGCGATGGTCGTTGGCATATGGTTTCCAGCCCCGTGGAAGGTGCTACTGCCAATGTATTTTTTGGCGATTACCTTCAATACTTTGACGAAACCCTTGCCACTGATAATTATGTAGATATTTCCAGCGAAACAACCCCTTTAAATGCCTGTCAGGGATACTCCTGGAGAAATTACTCAAAAAGCAATTTTACTTTCTCCGGAACACCTTTTACTGGTAATCAATCCATTACAACCACCGCAGATAATACATATGGCTGGAATCTGGTTGGCAACCCTTATCCATCATCTCTCGATTGGAGTGTATTGAATGGCACTTATGGAGCTGTTTATACCTTTAGTGATAACGGAGTAAATAGTGGCTGGGGAGTTTACAATAATGGTGGCGTGAATAACGGATCACAATATTTGGCTCCTATGCAGGGATTCTTTATCTCCACTGCCAGTGCTGGTAGTTTTGCTGTGACCAATGCTGCCAGAACTCATGAAGGCGCCGAGGGCTATGTAAAATCTTCTAAAGAGCTCGACAATTATGTAAAACTTGTTGTTTCTTCCAATACTCTGTCCGACGAGCTGTTTATTCAGTTTGGCGAAAACTATCTGCCCGGTTTTGACAGAATTCACGATGCCTGGAAAATGGGATCTGAATACAACGACTACTTATTACTTTTTACCAAAACAGCGGATGGAAATCTATGCATCGACCGCAGACCCGAAAGCGAATCTATTCAACTTGGAATTAAATACAAAGAAAACATCCAGGCTTCGATTTCGGTGGCTGAGTCAGCCGATTTGCCATTTATTCAACTCGAAGACACCAAACTCAACCAATTCCACAACCTGAGCAACGGTGCCTATTCCTTCAACTGGAATCCTGCCGACTCCGAAGAAAGATTTATTCTCCATCTGAAAGCCACAGGAACCAATGATTTGGATGCACAAGCCCCACAGGTTTATTCGGCTGGAAATAGGGTTTATGTTCGCGGAGGTGAGTTAAATTCTTACTCAGAAATGGCCGTCTATGATTTGCGTGGAAGGGTGATTGTCAAAAAAATACTATCAGCCACCAACCTTCAGAGTTTTGAGCTTAATCAGCCTTCTGGAGTTTATTTGGTACAACTGAGAGGAGAATCAGGAACAGAAAGTTATAAAATAGTGCTATAGATTTTAGTTGGTCACGGGGTCGCTTTGAGTGACCCCAAGTGACTTCTCCAATCTATAAAACAGTTCATAATCAATAAATTAAAGAAATTATAAAATAAAATACTATGAAAAATTTAAGAAAATATTTCGGAACCCTGGTGTTATTATTCACCCTTTCAGCAGCTTTTGCACAAACCCCTCCTCCACCGAACAATGGAGACACAGATGATGGCGGCGGAGGGCCCGTGGGCGGCGGCGCTCCTGTGGGAAGTGGCATTGTTCTGCTTTCGGTAATGGCCGGGGCCTATGGCTTTGCCCGTTGGTCGAAAAACAGACCTGAGTATACCATAGTGGAATAACAAAGAGCTCAAAAACAAACAATTATAAAAAAAATAAGGACTATGAAAAACTCGAATATGAA
>CAXYYJ010000103.1:0-4866 GCA_964293475.1 uncultured Draconibacterium sp. | reverse complement strand
AATATCCTTATGGAAAATATCAGTTTTCCATTGGTTTCCCCTGTGGTCCCGACAGTGTGAATAATCTCATTGCGGCAGCATTATCGGAAGTTGAAAAACTGAAAAATGATGGTCCTACCCAACAGGATGTTGACAAGGTAAAAGAAACACAGCGCCTTGATTTAAAGGAAAATATGAAGAAAAACAACTATTGGTTAAGAGCCATAGAAAGCAATACTTTCAATCAGTTACCGCTGGAAGATATCACCAAAAAACAGGAAGCCATTGACAAGCTCAATATCGAGAGTCTGAAAAAGACAGCTCAAAAATATTTGGTCGACAGTGCTAAAATTCAGGTGGTTTTGATGCCTGAGAAGAAATAGTAAAACAAAACTTTGAATCAAAAACCCCCAACCGAATTATTTGGTTGGGGGTTTTTATTTGGCTTGAAATTGGGCGGGATTTTGTACTTTAGCCTTTACAACCAAAGCTTAAAAACACATGTCCAATCTATCACAATTAATTGACGCCTATAGTGTTAGCAATCTCACCAATATCTCGGCGCAAATCATTAAAGCCTGGAAAGAAAAGCATCACTCTTTAATTTTTGCCGTTGCCAATGCCTGTTATTTTTCAGAGGATGAATCGGCCAGCCGCCTTTTTGGCAAAATCATTCAACTCTATCATCCCGATAAAAGCGAGAGTGTTTTGAAAGCGCTTCGCAAGTTCAATGAGTCCACAAGTCCACATGAGTTGATTCAATATTCCCATATCTTCAAAACAGAGCAAATCCTAAAATCGGGGGTTGCAAGACTTGACAAGGATATTTCGCTCGATGAGGACGTAGTTTGGGAAGCCACCGATAAAGACGACTACCACTATTACGACGAAAGCGAAGCCTATGATATGGATGATGAATACTTTTCGCCGGACAGAAGCGCGAATAACAGCGATTTTGAATCAGACGCCTATAGTTTTTACGAAGCCATTCAGCTCAGAGAATTGGGCGATTTGAAGAAAACCTTCCCCACCTATTATCTGGAGGATTTGGATGAGTTTGAATTAACTTCTTCGCATATTGACTCGCTCGATGGAGCGCAATATTGCAAGCATGCCATAGTAATGGATTTGAGTGACAATATGATTTCAGACCTGTCGGAGCTCTGGGATTTGCAGCAACTGGAAGAGCTATATTTAGCCAACAATCAATTGTCGTACATCGACGGACTGGCCAACCTCATCAACCTTAAAGTCTTGGATGTATCGTTTAACGAAATAGACGATTTTTCACCGCTGTTTGTACTCGAAAACTTAGAGTTCATCAACCTAATCGGAAATCCCATCAAAAAAAGGGATTTGGAGATTCTCAAGAAAAAAGGGGTGCAGGTTGTTGTTTAAGGGAGTTTTGAGACCTAATACTTGCCCAAATCAGCAGCAGATTGCAAAATGCCTTTGATAAAACTGGTTATGATTTCTTTTTTTGGAATTTGGCCTGGGTGAGACTTTGTTTTACACGGCGGCTGGGCCGGAAGGCCATTTTTACCTCACCGATATTACGCTGACTAACTTGTTCGGACGATTCGCTCCCACTCACTTTGGCATGGAGACTAAAAATCCCCAACTCGCCCAGTTCAACGCTGCAATTGTTGAGCATAAGGCGGGGAACCACCGAAATAAAAGCTTCCAAAACACCAATCACATCGGCTGGAGTAAAGCTGCATTCCTTGGAAATTTGCTCCGACAATTCGTTCAGTTTCACTTTCCGACGGTCGCAAATACGCGGATAATACTTATAGGTGGTCTCTGCGTTAGAAATACGGTCGGCCAAAGCCACAATTTTATAGGTAATCATACATGAATAGTTTTGATAAATAATGACCGAAACCCTTGTTTTTCAATTATTTCAAGAAATTGTTTCGTTAAAATATTTTTATTAATATTGCATAACCATAGGATTTGCCTTTACAAATGAATGAAAAAATCAAACACCAGGCAATCGATTTTAACCTACATCAAAAGTAATTTTCATCTACATTAAAATTTCTTTTCATCTACATCAAACATCCAAATGCACTTCTGCTTTTGCTCAAACTCTCAGTATCTTTTTGGTGAAAGATGGGGAGGATTTTAGTGAATTGCCGTTTATTATTTTGCTGTTTGATATTAATGAATATGCATTTATGCTGAAATCTCCTTTGAAAAGTTATAAACAGTTATATGAGTGTTTTTTTTCAACAATCATAATTCAACTTCTTTTTTTTCTTAACTTGCATTAAATAAACGCCACTTTAAAATTTTAGCATGGGATTATTTCAAACATCGGTTCAAAAGAAGTACTTAAACGACCTTGATTCAACAATAATTGACAGAAAATATACTGAATTTCTAGACTTTTTTGGAAATGTAGAAAGACAGGAAAATATCAGGAACGCCAAAGAAGAGCAGTTCCAAGAAGGGTTTCTAAGAGAACTATTTGTAAAGATATTAGGCTATACTTTAAATCCTGAGCCCAATTTTAATTTAACTACAGAATTAAAAAATGTTTCTGACAGCAAAAAAACGGATGGTGCAATTTTAAAAGATGGTAATGCACATGCTGTGATTGAACTGAAATCAACCAATACCACTGACCTTGATTCTGTGGAAACACAAGCTTTTGGATATAAAAACCATCACCCTAAATGTGTTTATGTCATTACATCGAATTTTGAAAAACTCCGCTTCTATATCCAAAATGCAGTTGACCATTTAGATTTTAATTTATTCAATCTCACAAAACAAGATTTTTATTTGCTATGGTTGTGCTTAGCAAAAGAAAACCTCATAAATGATATTCCATTAAATATCAAGGAATCCTCATTAAGGCAAGAAGAAAGCATAACCAAAAAACTATATGCCGATTATTCTAAATTCCGTGAAGCTATTTATAATAATCTTGTAAAGAATAATCCTGAAACTGATAAACTTCTTTTATTCAAGAAAACTCAAAAATTACTCGACCGCTTTCTTTTTATCTTTTTTGCAGAGGATAGATTATTGGTTCCTCCAAACTCTATATTACAAATAATTGATAAATGGAAAGACGATGTTGATTTTGGAGAAAAAAAGCCACTATACGATACATTTAAAAGATATTTTCATGTGTTGAATACCGGAAGACCACAAAGTGGCAAAAGGCAGGAAATATATGCCTACAACGGTGGCCTTTTCAAACCTGATGAGATTTTAGACAATATTTCAATAGATGATGAAATACTGCATGAACATACACTTAAGCTCAGTAATTATGATTTTGATACCGATGTTGATGTAAATATTCTTGGGCATATTTTTGAACACTCTTTAGGAGAAATAGAAAATGTTCAGGCAGAAATTAAAGGTGAAGAAGTTGATAACCAGAAAACCAAACGAAAAAAAGATGGTATTTTCTATACCCCAAAATACATTACCAAATACATTGTTGAAAATACAGTTGGTAAACTTTGTATTGAAAAACGAAGTGAACTCCAGATTATTGATGAAGACTTTGCCAAAGGAAGGAAAAACCGAAAAAGCGATACTCTAAAATCACTTATCAAGAAATTAGACGATTATAGAAATTGGCTTTTAGCATTAACCATACTCGATCCTGCTTGTGGCTCTGGAGCTTTTTTAAATCAAACTTTGGAATTTCTGATTACAGAACATCGAAAAGTTGACGAACTCAGAGCACAGCTTTTAGGCGATGTATTGGTATTTTCAGACATTACTACGGATATTCTCGAAAGAAATATTTATGGTGTTGACATCAACGAAGAATCTGTAGAAATAGCCAAGCTATCCCTCTGGCTAAGAACAGCCCAAAAAGGACGAAAGCTTAATAGTTTAAGCAATAATATTAAATGTGGTAACTCACTAATCGACGATCCTGAAGTAGCAGGCGATAAGGCTTTTAATTGGCAAAACGAGTTTCCTGAAATATTTGCAAATGGGGGCTTTGATGTTGTTATTGGGAATCCACCGTATGTTCAGTCCCATTCAATTTCAGAATCTGAAAAAGACTTTATCTACAAAAATTATAAGACTACAGAATATCAAATAAATACTTATGGCGTTTTTGTTGAGCAGTTTATAAAACTTTTAAAGCTCAATTCATATTACAGCCTGATTATCCCTAATTATTGGCTATCGACAAAATTTGACAGATTGCTCCGAAAAGAAGTCTTTATTGAAAACCATGCTTTTGAAATAATCAACACTTTCGGAGTCTTTGAAAGTGCAACAGTTGACACGTTAATTTTAACTGGAATAAAAACCAAAATCATTAATTCAAAAACTTCATTTTTTTCAATTTCAAAAGATTGTAAAACAATAGAAGAACGCCTGAATGCAATTAACCTACGAATTTGGGATTATTCAGAGCAAAAACAATTTTCAATAGGTGATGAGCGAAATACAGTAAGCTTTAATAATGAATTTAAATTATCTGGTAAAAAAAATTTAAAAGATTTTTTCACAATGTATCAAGGGATGAAGCCTTATGAAAAAAGTAAAGGAAGTCCACCCCAGACAAGGGAAATGATGAATGAAAAAGTGTATCATTCAAACACCAAAATCGATGAAACCTATTTCCCATTATTAGGCGCAAAACACATTCAACGTCATTCTTTAGTGCCTTTTACTGAATACATTAAATATGGCAAAAACCTTGCAGCACCGCGCAATCCTGAAATTTTTAAAGGCCAACGTATTTTAATCAATCGTATTTTATCGAAAAATAAAATCGATGGGGTTTTACTTTCTGAAACTTATATCAACAATACGGATGTATTTAATTTAATCCCGCGCCCAAATAATTCAATTTCAATAAAAGTATTGTACGCATTAATCGTTTCAAAACTTTGTGCA
>CAXYYJ010000102.1:0-5042 GCA_964293475.1 uncultured Draconibacterium sp. | reverse complement strand
CTCACAAGTTCGTCTCCATCTAAATGGCCTGATTATTTGGGTGTTATAAAAAAGGCGCACAAACGCATCTAAAATTTTTAAGGAGTTTGCACGCCTTTTTGCCTTTATGATATTGGCTATGAGTCATTTCAACGGACCATACGGGAGGAGAAATTCCCATCAAACCTTAAACGGATTTCGAAAAAACCTGAGCAATAGGCAAAAATGGAATTTATTAAAATCAATCCACCAAATAATCCTCGGAAAGTGGAATCATTAAAAATTTCGATAAAATATCTTCGGGTAAGCCTGTAATTTTGCGCTTCACCAAATCAATCCAGGCACCGTCAACATTGATAATGGCTGCAATTTCGCCCGAACTCTTCATAATCTGATGCCGCAACGACCATTTGGAACCATCGCGCTTGCACTTGACCAATTGACATGAAACCGAGATTTTCTCGCTCATATTCACCTCCTTCAGATAAATAAGCTCCTCGCGAAATAAAACCGGCCCCAAATGATTTTTTAAAAATAATTGAGCGGTGAGTCCCAGCTCATCCATAAGCATAACGCGGGCATGGGCAGCAATATCGGCGTAGGCAGAATGGCGCATATGCTGGTTGGCATCTATCTGAGCCCACATAACAGTGGTTTGGTAGCAAAAATTCTCCATTTTATTGATCTTTTGTGTTGGTGTTATATTTTTTAAGGCAGCAAAAATAGCCCATTATCTGCCACGCGATTTCAAATTCGTATTAATTCTGCACTTACTAACATGCTTAATGATGCATTATTAAAATCTGGTTATAAAAATGTATTCTTGAATTTTATAGGCAATTGGCCGTATCCGTGAAATCACTTAGGGATTTTAACCGAAAACTTTAGGGTAAACCCACAGCACTTCCCCACCTTTCCACACTTAAATTTGTCTCATTCGTCAGGCAACTGACAACTGTTCATTATTTCATAGGAAATTGATTTATTGTAGATTATTATTGGATTTATTGGTATCATAATATTAGTTAATAGTCGTACTACAATCGTTTGTAACATATAGATTGTACTTTTGTTTTTGATAAGGGCTGGTTGTTTAAACTTGCCCTTTTTTTATGACCAAATTTTGCTGATATCTCAAAATCCAATAATCAACCGATGAGTTAGTTTTTCGAAAAAAAACTGATTTGCCAATTTCACCCTAAAGCGAAATTTATCCCCCAAAAAAATATTTTCCAGGACTGAAAAATTATGATTTGACTATCAGGTAAAATGCTAATTTTACTCTCTGTTTTGATATTCTAATCAACAATGCTTTTTCGAAATTGGTTATCGAAAATATTGTTTATCAGCTTATTAAATATTTTTTCTTTGCAGAAGAATCAAGAATCATAAATATATATTGCTGGATGTCAAATTGTTAAAGGATATTTTCTAAAACACATCAATTGTAACGGTAATATTTGTTTAAATTATTCATAAACAGGCTATTAACATAAAAAATATATCATGAAATTTTCGGTAAAAATTATTTTAGCTTCCATCATTTTAACATCTATTGTTTTTATTTTCACAAGTTGTGTGAAAGAAGAAACCGAAACACCCACCAATGAACTTATGCAAGGGGTTTGGGAGTTGGAGCAGGTGACAGAAAATGGTCTCGACATCAGCGATCAGTTTGTGGGGGTATTTCCAACTTATATTCATATGGACGATATGAACTCGGTGAACTCTACCGCCGGTCCGCTGTTCATGTACATTGTGTATGGAAAAAGTAAGTTTGTCAATATTTCCAGCCAGATAGACAATGTTTTCAACTACACCAATCTTACCTTCACCGAAGGCGAATGGTTTATTGATAAAAATGAAGTGGTTGATAATTTCACCATCGAAATGAAATTGAAATTTCCTGGAGCCAGCACCATTACTACACTTCTCGATGCCATGGGTATTACTTTGGGCGGAGTTGTTGACGATATCCTCGATGCCATTATTTATCACAAATTCCGGAATGTGCGGGTAGATATCAGCGACCTGGATCCAAACACCATGATTTGGGAATTTGACGATTTTGTTACAGCACAATACAACTCAAAAGACTCACAGGGCGATTATATTCTGTATCAGGGATCGGGATTTAGCACCGAATCTTATTCACGATGCAAGCTCGTTTTTACCAAAAAAGTGAAAACCCTAACCCAACTTGTTCAGGAGCAAAAGTAATTCCTTTTGGTTTTATTCTACTGGATATCAGTTGGATAGCTAATATTTTTTAGCGACCTTCCAAATACGATGCCGCATGTTCAATTTGTTTGCATTAACGAAAATCAGCTGAGCTTATCTTGATAAGGGCGAGAGACGCAAGGAAGTCTATATTCCGTGTGCGTATTTCTTTAAAAAGAAGAATTATCCAATAGGCAGAGAAATATACTACTGTATCCACCAAAAGTTTACAAAAAATAAACCCACCATTGGGTGATTTATAGATGATTAAATACTATTTTTGAAAATATAAATCTGATTTTGTCAGGCCTATAAACTAGTTATCACTCATTTAAGCAAATATGAAAAGAATACTTTTTTTATTAATACTCTTTTGTTTAACTTCTTTTTCCTGCTTTTCTCAGAAAAAAGCCCTTGTTGAAGATAAGTTTTTAATTGTACTTGATATTCAAGAGTACTATACAAACAATAAGCTGTCTGGAGAGTCTGCTCAAAAATTAATTGATTCCATAAATTATGTAATTAGCAATACAAGTTCAAATAATGTAATATACATAAAGAGCATTCATAAGCTATTAAATCTATCCCTTTCCTGGCCTTTTGTATATGTTACTCATGATACATCTGCAATGCGTTTAGATAAGAGACTCAATTTGGTGAATGATAATATTTTAACAAAAGAAGAACCAAATACATTTACTTTAAATGCACTAAACGAATTTCTTAAACAAAAAAATGCTAAAGAAATTATTATAATAGGTCTTTTGGCTGAGGAATGTGTATATGAATCATTAATTGCAGGAAAGAAACTAGGTTACGATATGTATATTATACCAGAAGCTACTGTTGGGAAATCACAAAAAAGCAAAGAAAAAGTGATAAAAAAATTACTAAAAAGGGGCATTAAAATATTATATATTAATACACTGAATTATGATTAATTGATGTTGTTCTCATTTTAAAGTTTTAAGTTTAGCAACCTAAAAATAAGATTAATGCTGATACTTTAGGAAACTACCGAAAGAAACTCGAGTGCCAACAAACCCTGTAGCACTTGCGGGTTTGTCCCGATTTCATCGGGACAGGCTGTGTTCGTTGAAGCATTAGGAATCTTTAGATACATTTCCTGATTTCATCGGGACAAGTTGTGCTGGCAGACAGTTGAGCAACAATTTTCCCCGCAATTGCCATAAAATCAACCGTTATCTGAATTGTTAGGACGACAGTTCACAACGACACAGTTTGACGGACTGAAAAACGAAATTTGCTGAAAACGGGGAAGCAGAAAACCAAATAGAGTAAGCACAAAAATTAAATAGAATAGAAATGATTTCAGACGTTCAAACAAAAGGCAGTTCATCTTTAAACAGAATGAATAAACCTAACATTTTTAGACTTGCAACAAAAGAGCTTTCGCAAGACGGCTTCTTTACGTGGCTTTTACAGTGGGCAGATAACAACCACAATCAATACGACCACAATCTAAATGAAACTGCAAAAGATTTTGTAAGGTTGTTACTTGGGCAGGCGCCTGACTACCAAATCATTAAAGTTGAAGCTGGCAGACAATGGAACAACATTGATATTTGGGCTGAGATAAATGACGAGTATTTTATCGTCATTGAAGACAAAACAAATACTGGTGAACATTCCGCACAATTGCAACGCTACAAAGACATTGCTACCAACCACTACAAAGACAAAAACCATAAACTTGTTTTTGTTTACCTCAAGACTGGAAATGAGAGTTTATCTACACTCAAAAAAATCATAGAAAATGGCTACTCATCTGTTGACAGAAAAACCGTTTTAAGTGTTTTAAACAAAAGACAAGTAACGAATGAAATTTTTAATGACTTCAAGGATTATTTGACCGTTATTGAAAATGCTACAAATTCTTACACAAAATTTGAAAACATTACATCTGATTGGAAGGCAGGAGAAGGTTTCTATATCATGCTTCAAGAGCATATAAGTGAGTGGACAGACTGGCGTTATGTTGCAAATCAAATGGGTGGTTTTCTTGGCTTTTGGTATCACTGGACAAGAACTGAAGAAATTGGAGAGATTTATATTCAAATTGAAAATGCTTTTGAGTATGGCATCAAACTCGTCATAAAAATTGCTGGCTGGGAACCAAGCACAGACACTTTATATCGTTTAATGAATGATATAAAACCATTCGCAGAAAGAAACGGACTTACAATTACGAAACCTGACAAATACCGGGCAGGTGCAACATCAACATTAGCAATTGTTCAAAACGCTTTTTCGGTTGACAATGACGGAAACATAGAATTTGATAAATTTATATTGACATTAAAAAATTTAGAAAAAACACTTGACGAATACTGCAAAGCAAAGAATCACAGCAGATAACATTCATTTGAATAACTGAAAAGCCCATCAAAAAAAAGCCCCGTAACAGCAAGAAGCTTCGGTGCTTTTTAGTTTATTCGGTGTTCGGCGAAACCCACCAATGCCTTAGGGGAAAAAGTAGCGATATTTTGAGATGTTGTTTTTAAATAAGGCGATGTAGGCACGTGTTTTTATTGAAATCTAAAGCAGAGCAGTTGCGTATACTACCGCTTGCAAACGAATAGAATGATGAATATCAGAATATTAAAAACTCTTTTTTTATGTATACGCAACCCGGAGTTCTTTAGAAAGCAAAAAGCTTGGTAACTCCTGCAGGATTAAACCCACTGTCTTTTCATTATCGAATGGTTGAGTCCAACTGCCAGATTGATGTTAGCAAATTCGAAAGCCATAACACCATGATATAGAATAAGATATCCAATTTTTACATGAGTCGGATACCACTATTATGCCACCCCAGGAGA
>CAXYYJ010000101.1:0-5073 GCA_964293475.1 uncultured Draconibacterium sp. | reverse complement strand
GGCTTACTTTTGAATATGGAAAATATAAATATTGATTATTAGATGGTTAATAACAGAAAATTACAAATATTCCGGTTTACCGGACAACAATGTATTTGAATAAAAAAAAGAACTACTTGATCAAATGCCTTTCCATAGCCTTTTTAACCAACCCCGCTGCATTTTTTACCCCAAATTTTAGAAAAAGATTTTTGCGGTGGGTTTCAACGGTATTGGTGCTGATATAAAGTTTGTCGGCTATTTCGACTGTGGTCAATTCTTCTGAAATCATTTTTAAGATTTCTATTTCTCTGGTGCTTAACACAACATCATCAAATTCGCTAAACTGATAACCGGGCTTGTTCTGCACTTCCATCACTGCTGCCAAAATATCAACAGAAAAAAAGGCTTTGCCCGTCAAGGCACCATCAATAGCAAGGGAAACATCTAAGGTCATGCTATTCTTGGAAATAATGCCATCTACCATATTGCTGAGCAATTTTTGAATAATCCACAATTGAACATGCATGGTGCAGGCAATTACTTTGATTTGGCTGTATTGCTCCCGAATGATTCTTAACAGCTCTATGCCATCCATTTCCGGCATGTCCACATCAGTAAAAACAATATCTGGCTTTTGTATTTTAATCAATTCTAAGGCTTCATGGCCGTTTCTGGCCAAACCAATGATGTCTAATTTCCCGGTTTGTTTTATATAATTGCTCAGCCCGAAAAGGGTGATGTCGTGGTCATCGACAATTATAACTGTTGGTTTAATCATATGCGCTCGTTTCTTTTTGGGGCAAAAGGAGATAAACAGCGATAAAAACAAGTATTTAGCGGTCTAAATTAGGAATTATTCTTTTACCTACACAAATTAGGTTATATTAATTTTAAAAATACTTTCAGAAACTACAAACAGTTAAAGCAAAAAAATCTACATGGAGAGGCTCTTCAAAAGAGAACAATTATTTCCTCCCCCCAAAAACCTCCAACAAAAAGGCCTGAGCTTTTATGACATCGAAGGCATTAATCTCCCACATTTTTGCTTGGCCAATCCCCAGCCACTCTTTCCCCGTCATGTGTTCGGGGGATTTTTTAATATAAACTCATGGCAATCATCATCCCCTAAACGCCCTATTTATCAAGATTGAAGCTGGTTTTGAAATGGCTTTTTTCACCAATTTCTGGTCGTTCTTGTCCAACTCCTGATAGGTTTTGCCGAAATCCTTCTCAAAATCGTCTATAATGTCTTTCGAGAACAAACTCATGGCCACACCAAAATCCCTGAGTTCATCGGTGCCAACTTTCGAAATCAGATTATTGAGCCGATTTTCTGTCACATAACGCAGAATTTCTTCCTGTAAATATTTCACCGAATCGGAAATCTCCACAGGCGGTCTGTCGAATTTCTTTTCTTTGGCCACCTCTTCCCATTTCTCGTTTTTATTCTTCAGAATCACCCGCTGACCTCCGCTCAGAAAACAGGCTTTCAAGGGTTTAATCACAACACCTTCGGCCACATTGGGCTCTATTTGCGGCAATTGGAGCTGCTGATAAATGGTGGATTCGAAAAGGTTTGGATAAGCCAGACAATCATCCAGACTACCTGTGAAAAGGTTGTGGGCATAGATAAATCCCGCTTTTTCGAACAGCTGATTGGCCTCATCGGCGGGCAGATAGTTGGTATAATTGAGCATGATGTCAAAGGCATAAAACTCGTTCGACGGGCAATACCAGATTCCTTTTTGAGTGGGCACGGCTTGTTTGTCTTTGGCCACATCGGGGTGCTTATAGCTTCCGCCAATGAGCTCACCAAAAATGTGAATTATATCCTGGGGACCATATTGGGCGGTTACTTCTTTCCAAAGCAGCTGGAGTCGCGATAGATTTTTCTGAAAAACGAGCTGAAAATTATAGAATTTCTCATCCCAACTAAGCTCGCCTGTCCGCTTGGCCGCCTGAAACTTCAAACCATCGGAACTCCAAAAGCTGATATTGGCTCCATGCGCTTTCTCCTGAACCACAAAAGGTTGCGCATCCAAACCTTCTCTTTTAATCTGTTCCACAAACTCGGTTTGATAGGAATTTTCTATGGAATTGTATTTTCGGAACATAAGCGTTGGTTTTTATAAAAGGTTAATACTACAAAATTAAACATTCAAAATGAGTAATTTCATTTATTACAATTTGCAAATTCCAGATTGGTGCGATTAATAGTATTATGCCACAAATGCAAGTAATTCTAATTTCTTGTTTCAATTCCAGATTGGTGCGATTAAAAGCATTGATAGAAACCTTATCGGGCTTGTATAAAGACGAGTTTCAATTCCAGATTGGTGCGATTAAAAGTTTTTTCCACGCTTCCATATCGGGGTCGCCTTCCATGTTTCAATTCCAGATTGGTGCGATTAAAAGTAAATTCAAATAGTGCTTATATAACAGTTTCAGCCGTGTTTCAATTCCAGATTGGTGCGATTAAAAGGTTTCGTCGGTTATGGCAATAAATTTAACATCTTCGTTTCAATTCCAGATTGGTGCGATTAAAAGATTTAGTAGAAACCCTAAGCGGCCTATACAAAGACGAGTTTCAATTCCAGATTGGTGCGATTAAAAGACAGGACAACAAGGCGATAAATACCTAAAAATGATGGTTTCAATTCCAGATTGGTGCGATTAAAAGAGCTTTCACAGCGCGCGGCATACCTTTTCAACCTTAGTTTCAATTCCAGATTGGTGCGATTAAAAGGGTTGACTGGAATGGTACAAAACGAACTTTAACCAAGTTTCAATTCCAGATTGGTGCGATTAAAAGCAACTTCCTGAGCGGCCAATTCAAAGCCACCAATACGTTTCAATTCCAGATTGGTGCGATTAAAAGCGTTTTTTGGTCGCAATTGTCGCGTGCGACTAAACTTGTTTCAATTCCAGATTGGTGCGATTAAAAGTTGAAAATTTGGGTCTCCATACCTTTGCTGGCAATCAGTTTCAATTCCAGATTGGTGCGATTAAAAGGTAGTAACCGCCCTTACATTCCCTGGTTCCTGGTTAGTTTCAATTCCAGATTGGTGCGATTAAAAGTAGGGCGTCTAAAATTGGAATACATTTTTTGAACAAGTTTCAATTCCAGATTGGTGCGATTAAAAGCGCCGCTCACTCATCATAACACCCGATCCTGTAGAAGTTTCAATTCCAGATTGGTGCGATTAAAAGTGCCTTCTTCCTTACGAAGTTCAACAGCCTTGCCGAGTTTCAATTCCAGATTGGTGCGATTAAAAGTTAAAACTCAGTCCCCAGTATTCAATCTTAAACCGGAGTTTCAATTCCAGATTGGTGCGATTAAAAGAGAGCGGGGGAGTGGAATTCTTCCAGATTAATCCGCGTTTCAATTCCAGATTGGTGCGATTAAAAGATTATTATGCCAATGCCTACCTGAGCAATCTGGCTTGTTTCAATTCCAGATTGGTGCGATTAAAAGTAACAATTGTGTCAAGTTGGCGGGTGATGGTAGTGGGTTTCAATTCCAGATTGGTGCGATTAAAAGCCCCGATATGAGAGCCAAAGCAGAAATTTTATTTGCGTTTCAATTCCAGATTGGTGCGATTAAAAGTATAAAAGGAATCCCTGCAATTATTCAAAATGTCATGTTTCAATTCCAGATTGGTGCGATTAAAAGCCAATAGATTGGAACAATTTAGAGCGCTTTGAGCAAAGTTTCAATTCCAGATTGGTGCGATTAAAAGAAAACGGGACCAGATTTTTCGAAGAAATTAACTCCCGTTTCAATTCCAGATTGGTGCGATTAAAAGGGGAATCCGCCGCTAAGAATATCAATTTTGTTTGCAGTTTCAATTCCAGATTGGTGCGATTAAAAGCGTAGTAAAAGAAGCCGACTTGTTCTTCGCTCGTTAGTTTCAATTCCAGATTGGTGCGATTAAAAGGACCTACGAAGACCGTTATCTTGTGCCGCGTTACGAGTTTCAATTCCAGATTGGTGCGATTAAAAGGAATGAGGCGAAGCACGAGCGAAGCGAGTAGATTCAGTTTCAATTCCAGATTGGTGCGATTAAAAGTGCTGCCATTAATAACAATGCCCAAACGATTGATTAGTTTCAATTCCAGATTGGTGCGATTAAAAGTTCGACTGTTGCTTTTTATCATTGTTGGCTATGCGCGTTTCAATTCCAGATTGGTGCGATTAAAAGTTGTCGGCAGCATCGCCAAAGTGTGTGGCTTCTTCGTTTCAATTCCAGATTGGTGCGATTAAAAGGCTCTCTTTGTTTCTTTGGTTTGCGTACTTTATCTTGTTTCAATTCCAGATTGGTGCGATTAAAAGACCCTTCCAGCATCTTTATAAAGGCTTCGTTGGCATGTTTCAATTCCAGATTGGTGCGATTAAAAGTACAATAAAAAAGGCGTAAACTTTTAAATTTCCTAATGTTTCAATTCCAGATTGGTGCGATTAAAAGTATGAACTGAATTAACTCCTGTCTGCAATTCTCCAAGTTTCAATTCCAGATTGGTGCGATTAAAAGATACCAGCTCATTAAAGAGCGAGAAAGCCTACACGAGTTTCAATTCCAGATTGGTGCGATTAAAAGGCCCAGGATTTTTATATAACCTACGAATTTTTAAGGGTTTCAATTCCAGATTGGTGCGATTAAAAGAGAAACCGAAATTTGCATTTTGCTGCAAGAGCGCAAGTTTCAATTCCAGATTGGTGCGATTAAAAGATTAGACCAAACCGGAGTTCAATCGAGATTGGAAAGTTTCAATTCCAGATTGGTGCGATTAAAAGTCTGCTCTCAGCATCTACACGGCTCATTGTCCTACGTTTCAATTCCAGATTGGTGCGATTAAAAGAACTTCATGGCCGAATGTGTGCAGGTTTATTTGCGTGTTTCAATTCCAGATTGGTGCGATTAAAAGAACCGAGCACGTGGTTTCACAAATTGCCGCTGTTAAGTTTCAATTCCAGATTGGTGCGATTAAAAGACATTGTGCGATATTCGGCTCTTGTTTCGCTTGTTTGTTTCAATTGACTCGTCCTAAAAAAAGTTTACAGGTTAATAAATAAATCCTGCTGTAAATTTA
>CAXYYJ010000100.1:0-5195 GCA_964293475.1 uncultured Draconibacterium sp. | reverse complement strand
CAAAACGAAAATCAAAATCCCCATATATTTCTTAATATTTTTCATAGCATTTTATTTTTATTATTTCTTTAATTTATTGATTATGAACTTTTTTACAGCTTGGAGAAGTAACGGGGTCACTCTGAGTGACCCCGTTACTTTCTCTCAAAATCTATAGAACTATTTTAAAAGATTTTGTACCAGACTCACCTTTTAGTTGAACCAAATATGCTCCAAAGGACTCGTTCAGCTCAAAGCTCTGAAGGCTGGTAGCTGATAGATTTTTCTTGACAATCAACCTTCCACGCAAATCATAAACAGCCATCTCTGAGTAAGAAATTGACTCGCTCTGACGAACATAAACGCGGTGGTTGGTTGTATAAACCTTTGCGGCTTGTGCTTCCAAATAATTGGTTCCGGTGGCTTTCAGGTGGAGGATAAATCTTTCCTCCGAATCTGATGTGTTCCAATCGAAGGTGTAGGCGCCGTTGGACAAGTTGTGGAAGGAGTTTGTTTTGGTGTCTTCGATTTCAGCTTGAGCAATTCCATCAATATCTTTCATTAAAATGGAATAATTTCCATTTTCATCGTTTCTAAAACCTAGAGGAATTAATTCTGTTTCGGGGCGAACATCAATGGAAAGGTTTCTTTCTATACCTAAGGTATAGATCTGGGCTATTCCAGGTGTATTGGTATAGAATTTACAAGCGTCAGTTGTAAAGTCGAAGTCATTTGTAGATGCTTCACGGAACATAATCCATAAGTCATCGTCATAAGAACCATTAGATGCGGCAATTACTACTCCATTATTTACTTTATTCTCCGATTTATAATAAGTAGTTGCACCGCTATGTGTTCTGTTACTATTGCCAACGCTAAAGCTAGCTATTCCATTTGCAAGTACAAAGAATCCTTGAGCTGGTGCAATATATCTTGAGCCTGCTCCTCCATTATTCCAGGTAACATAAGCAGTACCATTCCAATAATAAACAGATCCATAGGTTGTTCGTAATCCATCCCAATCAATAGATGAAGGATAAGGATTTCCTAAAAGATTTGCTCCATCGTTATCGTTTCCAAGACCATTGCTATTAATATCAGTAGTTGTCATTGCGAGGTTTTGATCACCGGTATTGGGGGTTCCAGTAAAGCCAAATGTTGTTTTAGCAGGAACATCATACAAACTATATCCCTTTACACGAGTTAATCCCACTCCATACTCCGTTATTTCATTCCATGTAGCGGTTGATTCATCCCAAGATTGTAAATAAAATCCCTCGAAATTGGTGCTCGTTGTATTATTGTTGGGGGAAGAAATTAAATGCCATTTGCTATTCCCGGCTATTGCTTTCTCCGCTGTGAATGTACCACTATTAGTAATAGTTCCTTCGGTTATCAATGAGCCGCCAGATTGCACAGTTAGGCTTGCACCTGCTTGTATGGTTAGATTCTTACAATTAGCTCCTGTTTCAGATTGGATAACTGGAGATGGAGTAATATTGGGAATAACCACATCCTGGCTTATGGTTGGAACAGAACTGCTATTCCAGTTGCCTGGTGTATCCCAGTTGCTGGTGGAAGCGCCTGCTGTCCAGGTGACTGGATTCACCGTAACAGTAACAGGTGTTCTTGTCTCACTGGAAGCTACTGTACCCAGGTATCTCACGCCTAATAATGTGCCAAACATGTTTAATGTAGAAGACCCAAATTGGGTTGAATTGTGTGTTACTGATCCAGAAGAAATATGAAAATTGTCATCATCTTCACCTATTGTTCCATTCCCGCAGAGAATTTTTCCAAATGCATCAAACACATAAAATGAATAAGTACTTCCTTCGGGTATGACTAAATTTGGAATATTAAGTGATTTTGTACCGGTCTCTTCATTTGAGTAATATACATACGTTAAGTAATCCCAACCAGAACTACTTGTTTCATGACCCACATAAGATCCTACCCTATAATAAACCGCGTGCATTGTTGATTCAGCTGAAACACTCTTGAATAATATTGCATCAATGGTTTGATTACCTTTACCAGGTATTACAGTAACATCCATAAAAACTCCATAATTAGTAGGAAGCATAAAACTATTAATTAATTGAATATCATCTAATCCAGGATCAAATGATTCAGCATAGTAGGTTTTGGTGATTTCGGGACATGCTGGAAGGTCTTGTCCGCTATTAACAGTGGCTAAAGGGGTTCCATCTGTTGCTACATCATACCATTTTATTTTATTTCCCACTGAGGTAGCATTCAAGTTGGAGCATTGCCCCTGAAATATACTCGACGGCGTGGCTGTTACGTTGGTTGGGGGAGCAGGTGCATCTGTATCTTTTGTAAAACTCTCATCTCCGTCAGCCAACATACCTGTTCCAGTCAAATTAAGACCAAGTGCTCCTCCAGGCTGTATTTTATTGGTTGAAGTGGTAATGGCAGCATTTACATTATCAGTTACATTATAAACGGGCAGGCCATTTTCATCCAATTGCTGCAGTTCGGCAAAGGAAGTTTCGGTTTCCATGGTAATAGGCCAGCCATTTTGCAGAGCAGCCTCAACGGCAATAGCCTTAAGGGTTTTTGATTGTTCCATTAATATAATGGATTCGCTTATCAGTTTGCTACGATTGGTTTCTGATAAAACTTTCGTTAACTGCTGGTCAGATTGTGCTTGCAGGCTCGTGAGAACTATAAAGGCAAGCAGAAAGGATAAAATACTTTTCATACGTTTTTTTTTGATTGTTCATTAATTTTTGGCGGAAATACATTCATTCTGAAAATATAACAGAGATGGGTACATTTCCGTAAACTATTTCATTTGTAAAGATTTTATTAAAATTTGTATGGCAAAATTATAATGTACAGCTTAAAATCAATGGATTAACAAGTCCCAATAACCACAAAACAAGTCTCAAAAAGATTAATTTCTTATAATTCCAGAAACAGCAAAGGGCCTTAGGAATTTTTTTTACTTCCTAAACCTGATGTAAACTACACCTACGGCTAACAAACCAATAAGGGCAAAAGCCCAGTTTGAAAGTGGGATTGTTGGTGCCATCTGCAAATAGCCGCTTACATTGGTAACACCATCCCAAAAACCGCCATTATAACCGCCATAAATATAATCTTCAGCATCGAATTGATATCTCATAGCATAATAGTAGTTGGATGGTTGTCCCTGTAAAAGCAATATATTGCCCAAATTCGCAACATATTGATCATTGTTTCCGTTGTCGGAATGATAGACTGCTGGTGCCCAGTGGGTCCAGGTTGCCGGATTGGTATTGGTTTCGTTCCAACCAATCCAGGCTTGTATATTTGAAGATTGTCCCACTCCATTGGTATAACCATCAGCATAAACTTCTCCGTAAACATTCAGGTTATCGCCAAAAGAAATTAAAGCATTTTCTGGGGAACTTAAATTGGCCCAGTCGATTGCGGAGGGAACCATTCCACCATCTGTTATGGTCCAGTTTTTTGGTGCTCCGGTTAAAATATTTCGGAAGGGTAGGGCAGAAGCGCTGTATTTGCTGTTTCCGCCATGAAAATCAATGCCATTTTGAACGTCTTGCGCACCCCATCCTGAAAGAATCGCAGTGTAGTTTTGTGTTGAAAGAGTAATGTCCTTGAACATATCTCCCATATCAGTAGCATTGCTAACATCCCAGTTGCCAATGTTTTGGTCGAAGCTGGAAGCACCTTCAAAAAGGGCTGCAAAATTAGTTACATTGCTGACGTCCCAATTGTCAAGAGGCTGATTGAACCCGGTTGTATGATAAAACATTACAAACATATCATTCGCATTACTAACATTCCAGTTTCCAATGGGTTGGTTAAAAACAGTGTTGCTGGAGAACATGGCTACCATTTCAATCACGTTGCCCATATCCCAGTTTCCAATGGGTTGGTTGAATCCGCTGTATCCAAACATCGATCTGGTGGTTGTGACATTGCTCATATCCCAGTTGGTGATATCCTGATTGAAATTGGGTGTTCTAAAGAAAGTACCCCTCATATTAGTAACATGGCTCACATCCCAAAGTTCGATATTGGGAAAGGAAGGCTGACTACACCACGAAAAAGTAGTATTTAAAGATGTAACCGTTGATGGAAGTACAATAGGGAGGCCTATAAGGTTGTCGGCATTGCTAAATGCACCTTGCAATGAGGTTAAGCCCAAATCACCAAAACTTAACACATGGGTGAGGTATTGTACTCCGATCCAAGATCCAATCGGTCGCCCAAAATGGTCTAAAGAACCACTAATTTCCAAAGTATAGGTTCCTGCTGAGGCATAGGTATGGGGTTTTGTTCCTTCGGTAGTAAAATTTTCTGTGGCTGTCCCGTCGCCCCAATCCACGGTGCAATTAACAGTTCCCCATAGTTCCAGATCAATACTACTGCCGGCAGAGGGGAAAGAGAAAACCAATTGCATAGGGCTGCTCATCATATCTTTATCGCCATTGGCTATTTCATTATTAGCAGATATCGGTCCATTGGACTCCTCATGATTTGAGATATTTTGGACTGGGTTAACTGTTTTGCCTGATTCTAATCCAGCAGCAATTATTTTCTTTCCAGCCAACAATTCAAGATTCAGATCCTTTGAATTTTTTAGTGATACTTGAGCAAAAGATGTCAAACCTATTATTAAGGCTACTGACAGCATCATCATGTTTTTAAGGGGAGTTTTTCTCATTAGTTTCATATTTTTTGTGATTTATAATACTTGGTTATGTTTGTAATTTCAATTTGGTTTTAGCTTCTGAGAAATGAATGAATCGTCATATGCGGGTAACGACAGTACTTAACTAAGAAGTCTACCAAAATTAGGATTTGCATGAAAATATTCAGGGAAAAACATGTCTCAAAAAGCATCAAACAGGTCTCAAAAAGTATCTAATATGTCTCAAAAAGACAGTTATTAGCTCAAAAATCTAGGGGGAGCAAAATTCATTAGGAAGTTCATTGCAAAAAAAAATAGCAAATTACACTGAAAGGTTCTGCTAAGGGGTTGAAGTGATGTATCTTATATTAAAAATATAGAATTAATATTTTTAGTCAGGGTTTTTTTGAAAAATCAAAGAAATTTTCGATTTTTGAATTGGTGAATCGACTTATAAACACAACCTTAATTAGTTTAATACATCCTTAAATGGAGTATGCTCAATAAACTGTGTCAAATATAAAAAATAAGAGATGAATTTTTTAAA
>CAXYYJ010000099.1:0-5349 GCA_964293475.1 uncultured Draconibacterium sp. | reverse complement strand
AGCTTCAGGTTGAAAGAGAACGCTTTTTTAAAAGGACTGCTCTCCTTGCTTTCGGGTTTCCAACCCACATTGATGAATTTAGCCGTCATTTGCATCAAGCCCATCACATGGGCAAAATCATCCTGGTATTGTTTTCTTTTGCCGGTGGCTTTTTCCTGTTTCACGGTGGGAAACGACCTGACCACCGTTTTTCCATGCATTTGGTAAATCACCAAATTTCCCAGGCGACCTGAAAAATCGCCCAATAAACCATTTTTTAATACTCCCATTTCCCATTTACATTAGGAATGAACCCTACCAAAGCTACACCAAAGCCTATTCATATTCTAACCAAAGCCTTAGTTCGTTCGTAGTTCATTCGATGTTTATTCGCAAATATACGAATAAACTCCGAATGAACACCCTATTTGGTAGGGATTTGGTGGGGCTTTGATTGGTGTTTAAAAGAAACTCGCTGAATTATGCTGCGGTGCTTTCCTATTGAAAAAACTGTGCGCCGGATTTTTTCGGAAATGTTGAATATTATCCGGAAAGTGAGCGACTGTAGAATTTTTATCAAAAACTCTGTGATAAGCTGGGGAACTAATGAATAAAGAAAAACCAATTGATGGAATGGCCTTATAAACCCAATATCAGGAATTTTTTTCTACAGAATTGCACAAAAAAAACCGGGCCTTATGAAAGAGCCCAGCTTTTGAAAGTTGTATTAGACTTTTATAAATCTAACATTTTATCCAATTTTTGTTGCAGAGCTTCGGCCTCGGCACCTAATTGCTCTCTTATTACTTTCTTAGCCATATCCATAGCGGTCTTGCTATCATAAGCTATCATAACATCTGCCTGAATATTTTCCTTACCCACTTCTTTATACATTTCTACCAAAGGAATAACCCTTCCGAGCTCTTGGACTATAATGCTTTTTGACGCAGCTACAATTTTTGTGACTGTAAGAGCTTCTTCTCTGGTAAACTGTTCGTTGGCAATATTATTTTCAATAAGAGCAGCTACATTTGTAGTAATGGTTCCGGCAAGTTCCAATTTTGCAGTTTCCATGGCCTGAATTTTTGCAGCTGTTTGTGTTCCTGCCACAGAATTTCCAGAGGCGACGATATAGACTGGATAACCATTTTCATCTTGCATAATTTGCTTCACAAAAGATTTCTCCAGTTGTTTATCCATAGGTAGAGCTCCCGGTGCCACGAAATAACCTTCTTTTCTTTTCTTTTTGGCTTCTTTACGAGCCATTTTTATAGACTTGTTTTTAAGCTCTTTTTCGGCATCATCAACACTTGATTGAGCCATTAATGGCATAAATAATGACACTATAAAAAGCATTGTGATTGATAGAATTAATTTTTTCATGTTTCTTTATTTTTTAAGTGAAATTCTTGTTTTATTAGTTTGTACTGGATTGATAAAATATGTGACAAAATATTTCAATTATTTTTTAAAGATAGTATTTTTCTTTATGATTCAAACAATCTTATTGTTCGGTTTCATTATCGAAACTGGTTGTTTACAAGCATATAAATTATGGATTCCAAGAAATCCTATTATAATTTTGTATCAGAAGGAGAATATTTTTTTAATTTAGATATCTGTTAAATATAAAATATGAGAAATTAAAGACAAAATGATTCCGAAAGAATCAAATGTTTATGGATGAAGAAACAAAAACAAAATGATTCCGAAGGAATCAAATGTTTATAGATGAAGAAACAAATCAAAAGGATTCCGAAGGAATCACATGTTTATAGATTAATGAACAAGTCAAAATGATCCCGAAGGAATCACATGTTTATAACATAAATGATTAAAGATGAGCACATATTCACAAATATACATCCAAGTAGTTTTTGCCGTCAAAGGAAGGCAAAGTTTAATAAATCCCTCGTGGGAAGAAGAATTATATAAGTACATCACAGGGATTATAACAAATAAAGAGCAAAAATTAATCGCCATAAATGGAATACCCGACCATATTCATCTTCTAATAGGAATGAAACCATCATGTAGATTATCTGATTTAGTAAGAGAAATAAAGAAATCATCAAATGCTTTTATCAAAGAAAAAGGATTTACAAATTATAGATTTGAATGGCAAGAAGGGTATGGAGCTTTTTCATATTCGCATTCTGCTTTAGGGGATGTGATCGCCTATATTAGCAATCAAAAAGAACATCATAGAAAAAAAACGTTTAAAGAAGAGTATCTTCACTTTTTAGAAAGTTTTCAAGTGGAATTTAGCAAGGAGTATATGTTTGAGTGGATAGATGAGAAATAACTTAACATCGAAGACCTTAAGTGGGATTAGATTAATCGTGATAAGGAAACATGCAACCCCGTTGGGGTTGTGCTGCATGTCATCCAAAGTTTATTACAAACATAAAATCCCTTCGGGATTTAGAAAAACGTGACATTAAAAAACATGCAACCCCTTTAGGGTTGTATGGCATGTAAAACATTGTTTATTATAAACATATAATCCCTACGGGATTTTTTAAAATGTGGTGATAAAAAAACATGCAACCCCGTTGGGGTTGTGCTGCATGTGGGACCTTGCTTTTTATAAACATAAAATCCCTTCGGGATTTAGAAAAATGGGGTAAAAAAACCAGCACAACTTCTTATTTCAAAAGCCAAAATTTAATCCATCACCATTGGTTTTCCATTAAAAAGCTTGCTTTCAGTATTATTATTCCAATCTGAGCTGATATGCGGGATGAATTTATTGCTATATTTGACAATGCATCCAACACTATTTTACGTTATTACCCAATTTATAGCATTCTGAATATGAAGAAAATAAAAACTCTTGCTTCAATCCAAATCCTGATTTTGATTCTGTTTTTTTATCATGCCAGCCTTCAGGCGCAAATAAGTATTAAGATAGACAATGCCCCCAACGCTACTTTTTATCTTCAACAAATCAAGGGCGATCGCGTATTTACCATAGATAGTGCCTTTGTACGACAAAATGAAATAGCGTTTCCCTGGAAATCCAACTATGAACCTGGAATGTATCAGGTGTACAGCGGAACTAACCGCTTCAGTTTTTTAGCTACAGATGATGTTGTGAGGATGAAAACGTATTGGCCTGGCTTACAGGATAGCCTAAAGGTTGTTCAATCTGTTGAAAACGAAATTTGGGCTACTTATTTGGAGAAAAAGGAAAACACCTATAAAAACCTTGATTTATTAAACCCCATTCTGAATTGGTATGATAAAGAGAGTGAGTTTTACCAATTGGCATTGAAAGAATTTGACGAACAGCAAAAAGCCATAACCCTTTGGATGGCCAATCAGCAAAACAAAGGCTCTAAAAACTCATTGGCTCTGAGATATATACACGCAGATTTGAAACCAGCACTCCCCTTAGAGTTAAGTTTAAAGGAGCAACAGGCTTATTTTAAGCAACATTGGTTTGATGGAGTAGATTGGTATGATAATGATTTGATTCATTCTGATATTCTAACGAATAAGATAACAGAACACCTCGGACTTTATGCCGATAGAAATATGGATAAAGCCATGCTGCAATTGGCTTTTAAATATGCCGTTGACCAGGTGATACCCTTAACACAAAACAATAATGAAATGTATGCCTTTGTATTGGATTATCTGGTGCGAGGCTTTGAAAGATATAATTTTGAAGAAGTGATTTTGCATATTGCTTTAAATTACCCACCACCAAGTGAGCAATGTGAGAACGAAGAGCGCAAATCAGAAGCATTGGCCAGATTAGAAAAATACGAAAGCATGCAAATTGGCCAAAAGGCACCCGATATTATCCTCCCCAATTTGAAAGGCGAAAAAATAACCCTCTCCGAAAATACCAAAGAAAAAATACTGTTGGTTTTTTGGGCCAGTTGGTGCCCCCATTGCAAACAACTCATTCCGCAAATTCAAAATTGGTACCAAGGCAAGGGGAAACCTACCCCGGATGGGAATGTTACCCAAATTAAAGACCATTGGCAAGTTTACACCATTAGCTTAGATACCGATAAAACAGCACTCGAAAATTTTCTCCGCTCCAATAATATTCAATTGGAAACCCTTTGCAATTATAAGGGATGGGATACGCAAGCTGCCATAGACTATAATATTTATGCTACACCTACTATGATTGTTTTGGATGCGAATCAGGTAATTTTATCAAAACCTGTTCTAGTGCAGGAGTTAGAAAAAGAATTGTTTTAAAAGAAAAGTGAAATTTTTAAAAACTTTTTAACCTATTATTTGAAAGTTTATTAATCTTATTGCAAATTTACATAGAGAATTGAATTGGGTATATTTACATTATTATATTTGATCTTCTATAAAACAATATTATTTACATAAGTTATTGTATTTGATTATTTTATCATTAATTAATGTTTTTTGTCAGTAACAGAAGATAAAATATAAAAGGTTAATTCAGAAATTACATTAAAATTGATTAAATATGAAAATTAAACTTTACCAAGGGGTTAATGAAGACACAAACAAAGAAGATTTAGTTTATAGAGAGTTTGAAATTATAGGAAGAATGATTCATTATTTACAATTACCTGAATATAATATCAACCCTGAATATGATGTCAGCGGGTTCTACGAAAGAAGATTTTTTAAATATGAATATGACAACAGTTATAAATGGGAGTTTGGAAGTCTAAAGTTAAATTATAAATTAACTATATATAATTTATACGAAGGTGAAGGTGAATATATTACTGGAGATATAGGTTATGTACACCTAAATATAATTAATCGAATCCAATTAGGGTGGATATTCCAACAAAATTGGCTACAAAAACCGGAAAATATTAAATGGCTAATAAGCATACCTATTTCGATTTTAACTGCATATATTACTACAAAAATAGCAAAACAATAGAAAGTTAATTTTTATAAATACTTAAAAATAAACAAGATATGATATCTTATGTATAAAAGAGAGCAAGTTTGCGAGCTTTATTGTTGCGATGAATTATAGAATCCTTCTTTATAAATCGTTAATTACAAATTAATCAATCTCTTATACAACGAACACTATAGCCATCCGTCTTGTAGCCGTAGCCCCTTCCCACCTGGTCAGTTTCGGAGTTCAGGTAATGAATCCAAATGTGTGTCCCTGAATACACCGTAGCCGACCACCAAAGACCGTAGTTTCCAAAGTCTCCGAACGGCCCATTTCCGTAGCGGCCGCCCCCAGGGAGGGCGTCAAAGCCACTGCTGTTTGTGCCGTTGCCATTGTTGTTCCAGCCACTGGTGGATTTCAATTTTTCGCCTTCATTTGTTCCGCGCCAGCCTATGTTATCAGCTTCGCTTTGGCTCATGCCCAATGCCATTTCCATATTTTTCCATTCC
>CAXYYJ010000098.1:0-5462 GCA_964293475.1 uncultured Draconibacterium sp. | reverse complement strand
ATGAGTTCTTCGCATTTGTTTTTGAATTCTTTTCGCTAAACCGGGTTTCGTTTTCAGAGGTGGTTCTTGCTGTTATGGGACTTTTATTTGGTGGGTTTGTTAGTTAGTTGGAGGAATGTTTACGTATTATCGTTTGCATAGGGCAACGCAAAACAAATTCCTAAAACTAATGAAAATTAAAAACTTTTAGGAATTTTAAAGATCGCTTTTTCATTGTCAGTTAATTGATTGTCACGACAAAAACTATTGCCAAAACTCAAATAAGTCTTCTTTACTTTCTCTGTTTTTCAAAACTTCGAATGAATCATTCGTATTTCTATAACCTATTACTTTGGGTATTTGCCGGCTATTGTACCTTGACCACATGCTTAATGTGTATGCTCCTGCATCGTGTATTAAAATGTAATCACCTTCTTCAACCACAGGTAATTCAATATCTTTTGCAATCACATCGCCAGCAAAGCAAAGGGGGCCCGCAACCATATATTTGTTTTTATCTATACCTGTTTTAAGATTTCCAAATCGGTCAAGGACGGTAATTTGATGATGCCAATCATTTGGATTATAGCTTTTTCGTAAGAATAAGTCAGCCCCTAAATGGGTCATTAAAATATTATAATTGGGTTCTCTCTTTACATATTCGACCTTTGATACTGCCCAACCACTATTTGCGTGAATATAACGTCCGAATTCCGTTATCAATTTGTATTTACTTGTGAATAAATTGGGGAATTTTCTTTGAAGAAGATTTTTATACTCATTCATCGAAATGGGCTTTATGTTTTCATGGTAAGAAACCGCAAGTCCACCTCCCATATCAAAAACATCTATCCTACGATTTAGCGACTGTTTTGTCAAGGATTCATTAATGTCTTCAACCAATTTCATTACTTTGCCAATCCCTTCTATGATTAAAGATACCGGACAACCTTGCGAACCAATATGCACATGAATTCCATTTAACCAGCTGTACTTTAGGTAATATTCTTTCAGTTTCTCCCTGTTTTCATTCATTGGAATCCCAAATTTAGAAATTGAATCGGCAACACTTGTTGATATAATACTGCCTTTACCCACTTGAGGGTTCACTCTGACGCCAATTTTACTTTTGGAATTTAACCCCTGTAAAATTTCTCCGATTCTATCTAATTCATCAAACGAATCTGCGTTGATATATACCCCCAATTTTAGAGCGGTTTCGAGTTCCATTCTTGTTTTTGCGGGAGAATCAAAAACGATTTTATCGGGAGAAAAACCTACTTTTTCGGCCAAAAAAAGTTCCGGAAGACTGGCAACCTCCAATCCCACCTCAGCTTTCTTTATGAGCGACAATATTTTAATGAGCGGGTTTGCCTTCACAGCAATTGCATGAAGCGTAGTTGAAGGGAATTGGCTCTTGATGTTATCTATTCTATCTGATAGAAATTCTAAATCATAAAATATTATTGAAGTATCATGGTCATTGATAAGGTTATCGCGAAGAAGTGCCTGACGAAAAGTATTACTCATTTCAACTGCTGTAAGTCTATATTTTTCTGGTTTTTCTGTCATATCCTTTATTAATTTCAATCAATAAAATTAAGGTAATTAATGATATCGTTGGCAAGAAAGGGCTCTTTTGATTTTGACAAGGCTTCGGCTTTATGTGCGGGGGTCAAAAAGCAAATCCAGCCAAATCGGGACAAGTTGCGCCAAGACGTACAGGCAATTGTTTGAACAAAACCCCGATAAATCGGGAGGTCGGCAAAACTAAAACACAACCACTCAAAATATTGCTACTTTTTCCCCTAAGGCATTGGTAGGTTTCACCGAACACCGAATAAACTAAAAAGCCCCGTAACTTCTTGCTGTTACGGGGCTTTTTTTTGATGGGCTTTTCAGTTAGTTGGAGAAATGTTATAGGCTAGCCTTCTATACTTTTATAATAAAGTCTATTTCCTTATCCCAATTTGTTCTAAAATACGGTTAAACCATTTTTCATCCTCAATTATTTTGTTCCAGTTCCATATTACTTCAGTCTCCCATCCAACAGGGAATCCCATAGCTCTTACATCCACCATTGGATAGGATTTTAGCAATCTAAACAACTTTTGTTTAAAGGCATGATTAGGGTTTATAATATTAAGCCAATAAATAATCATACTCAATAGGAAGTAGGTCCTATTATTATTTGTTGGTTGTCCAGTTATGGGATCATAATTTATGGTATGATTCAGGAAGTTATATATAGAACTAGAAGGAATTGCTGGTGTGATTCGCATAACACGACTCCACAATCTTGAATGGTGTGCACAAACATTCCTAACATACACAATACTGTGTAACCAAGACTCAAAAGTTTTGTCGTCCAAACCAAAATAATGGGCAATATCCCTTCGGTCACGTGTCCCCGATAAATTTTTATATAGCATGGATAAGCTGCCAAAAGATGTAATTTCCAGCATTATCCAACTTGGAGGCATTGGGTCATTGTATTTTTTCTTGAAATCAACTATAAATTTTTCATCACTTCTGTTATATTCTCCTATAATCTTTGCTACCGTGGTTCCGTGTTGAGCTTCATTTCTAAAATGCACAGCATTGGTATACCAAAAAGGGCCATGGCGTTGCGATAATTCATAAATCATCTTAGCTCTTACGGCTATTTCAATTTTCTCCAATTCTCCCGAAATTAGCTTACGCAATTCTCGGTCAAAACAATACAGTTTGAAAGCATTATTGAAAGTAGAACCAGGTTTAAAATTGTGTGATGTTTTGGGGGCAGACAGCATTGGATACCAATATCCACTTAAACGATAATAACTAATATTCTCAAGGAGGTGTAGTGCTTTTGCGTCGTTTTCAACAATTAAGCCTCTGTTTTTAAGTTGTTGAAGTTGGTCGGCGTAATTGAGTGCCGGTTTACTGTATGGCACTCTATGCATATGAATAAAAATAAAAAGTCCACCCTAAGCGCCCTGTTCTAACGGGAAGGGGGGTGGACATGTTGCTGCAAATGTACAAAGTATTTTTAAAATATGTAACCATTCTTTGAAATATTTTTAATTCTTTTAATTGGCTTCAGTTCCCAGGCTTCTGACTAACGTCAATTAACTGGTTGAATATTAGTTTGTTAAAGTATCCATCTTTTGCGGCAACTGTCTTGAGAAAAGATACCAGGCTCATTTGGATCGAGACCAAATTTAGCAATTTTCTTTCTTATCAGCGCCAGTTGTTTTCTTTTTTTCATCACATTCCAGAATGGCGCCGGGACTTATCAGTTAAATTGACAGCGATACATTTTAAAAACCGGATTTGCAAAGAGCCTCAATGCTAAGGTACACTTATTCGTTAGCAGAGGAAATTAATAAACCTGGAAAAATTATTAGCTTTCTTTAAAAGAATTTTGGATGGCTTTATCTGGCGAATGGCACATAACGCTGGCGGTTGCCAACGGCGGATTATCGGTGACCTTTCAACGGAGCACTGACGTTTCCATCAGCAACTTGCGATCCGCCGAAGCCAGACAACCCGCTGTGGGCAGACCGTTTGTTATGTGCTTTCTTTTTTTCACTTCTTTCTTACAAAATACCAATCATCGTGGCCGTATATTTTGTCATTTCCGTAATAGCCTTCATTACCATAAATTAAAGTATCTGCTGTCAACTTTATAATTATCTTATTGTAATTATGTGTTTCAGACGGTTTAGCTTTTATTTTTTGCCCCATATATTCTGTAAAAACAAAATCAAATTTGGTTGAATCAATGTTAAAACTCCAATTACCATAACCTTTGAGACAATACATGTCTTCAATGTAACTACCGTTTTTGTTGAAATCGCATTTCTTTTTTGAACAATCTTCAGTAATTGTTCTAATAATACTATCAGAATGTGATTTGTATCCAAATTGAATCCATTGATTACAAAACTTATCAAGTTTGGAGTTTTGTCCAAATAGATTTAAAGATGTAAAAATTATGAAACTTATTAACCCATGCTTTATCATATAATTCGTTTTTTTAGGATTGCATATAACGGCAGTCCCCCATGAGACGGGACAAGTAGTCTAAAAACCAACCAACAAGCCGCTATTTCCACCAAAAATAAGGCTTTTTAAGACATGGTATTGAAAAATGAGTGGTTTTGCAGTAAAATATCTGATTGATTTTTATAGTTTGCTGGATGCAGTAAGTCGTAAAAAACCACCAAAAACCAAACCATCGAATCCCAACCAAAGGGCACACCTAATCCCGAAAAACCAATAAAACGTACAATAACTCCATAGATTTTCACTTTTGAGACCGGGGTGGGGATGTAGCTCAACACTGACTTCTCGCTGGGCACTGCGTGCCGCTCAAAGTCCTACTTATTGCCTGCTGTGCTTATTCATCTTCCCAAATTATCAAATCATCTTCTATCCAGTCAGCTTCTCTAATAAATTTTAGTTTAACTGGCATTTCATTCTTTTCAATTTGTTGATTATAAAATGTTTCTACAACAGAATATTCTACTACTTTAATTAACTTTAATTTTTTGTCAACTGAATTTGGAATAATCGCCACGTTTTCATGTTGATGTTTCCATGCAACACTTGGATAAATAATAAAATCAATATCGGGAGTTGGGTCATCTTCATTAAAAGGAGATAAGATTTTGTCAGCAAAATATGCACTATACAAATACTCAAATCTTTTTTCATTCTTTATTTCACAGTCCTTCACAAATTCAGAAGCTAAAAAACCTAAATTCAAATCCATTATTTCCCCAAATAAAGGATTATTAACATCTTTTGTCTCTTTAAAAGCTTTGGTAGCTTTTTGAACTCCTTCATTTTTTATATCTGCGTTTGCAATTGGATATGAATTAAATGGTTTTCCAGATATATTTCTCCATGTAGAAATAATTATTCTATCGCCTACATTAGGTTTAGTTTCTCTAATTGCGACATTTTCATAGAAGGAACTATAAAAAACTGTTTTTTCATTTGTATTAGCTCTATTATAAACTCCTTTATCTTTCACTATTTCTATTGGTGGATATTTCAAAAATTTAGGGTCTCTAACCTTTCCTTTTTCTGTAAATTCTTTTCTTACAAAAGAAACTCTGAATAGTACTTCGAAATGAATGTCATTTGATATAGTAATATTGAAATTAAATACTTTGTCTAAATATTTTTTCAGTTCCTTAACTTCCTTTTCCTTAATTGTTTCTAAGTTTATTTCTTTTAATTTCGGAAAAGTATTTTTATAAAACTCAATAGCTTCTTTTAATACTAATTCTTCTTTCTGAGTTAGAGTTTCTTGATTTATGCATTTCATAATAGCATGCTGTTCAGGTGTCATTTTGTCAACATACTGTTTTGCTTTTGGTATTTCAGGTAAATCAAAAATCATACTTTATCTGTTTGCTTTTTTCGCATTGCAGGCAACGGATGGCGGTATGGTTAGTTGCCGATTTCGAAGCACTTTCCTGTCAAGTTAC
>CAXYYJ010000097.1:0-5492 GCA_964293475.1 uncultured Draconibacterium sp. | reverse complement strand
ACTTTTTTTGACCATTTTTACACTTTTTTGTGTAAACCTATTTTAGGACAAGACAGGTGGTGTTCATACGCACATAAACCTGTCCGTAAGCGCCATAAACCTGTGCTTCCTGTGCATCTAAATCGCTGGTTCCGGTAACGCTCAGGTGGAGAATAAATCTTTCCTCCGAATCATCGGTTTGCCAGTTGAAGGCATAGGAACCATTGGCCAAATTGTGAAACTGGTTGAGTTTGGTGTCTTCGATGATGGCAGAACTGATATCGGCCATGGCCTTAACACCAATCTCATAATCCCCCGCCTTATTATTCACGAAACCCATTTGTATGGTTTCCTGGTAAGGTCTTATATCTACAGCCAGTTTTCCATCGCTTGAAAAAGTATAGAGTTGCGATACGCCTTCGCCATCAGAGATTAATTTCCAGGCATCGCGGGGCAATTCAAATCCTTCGCTGGCTTCACCATCTATTTTAATAGTAAGCTCATCAGCATAATCGCCATAGGAAGCAGTAAGTACCATTCCAGAGGTTAAATTTATTTCATTTTCCGATTTTAGAGGATAGCCTGTATTGTGCACTCGTTGTTCGTTTGTCAGGGTTAGAGTTCTATTAGTTGGGGAATAGATAAAAAATCCCTGAAAAGATTGGATGTTTAAAAATGGAGCGCGTACAGGACTAGAGTATTCAATATAGTCGCTGATATCTGGTTTCCAAAGGTACGCGGCACCATAGGTTGATTGTAAATAACCCCAATTAATGGCCGAAGGATAGGGATTTCCAACCAAATTATACCCTTGATAAGCATTTGGTGGATCACTATCATTTGTGAGAGCTATGCTTTGATCGCCAGTGTTAAAGGTGCCTGATGATTGATAAAACTCAGGTTCTGTAGCTGTAGACCAGAATCCATAGCCCTTTACAGGAGTTAAAATTACATTTGTATCGAGAACATATGTAAATTTTTCTGTTGATTCATCCCAGGTTTGGAGATAATGTCCGGCAAATGCACTACTCTTTGCGGCAACGAGAGGGGAAGAAATATAGTGCCACATTCCTGGAGGGGCGGCAGCAAAAACGGTAATAGTACCATTGTTGGTAATAGTTCCATATGTGATAAGACTTGCTCCAATAACAAAGTTTAGCTTTGCACCTGGCTCAATTGTTAGGTTATTGCAAACAGCTCCTGCTCCAACCTTCTCCAGAAGTATTGGGAAACTCAGCAAGTTGGGTATAACAACATCCATTTCTGCTGTTGGCACGCCCAATGACCAGTTTGCAGCCTTATACCAATCTGTGTTAAAACCCAAGCCAGTCCATGTGGTTGTATTGTCATCTTTCTGCGCATCGACTGTATTTATAACAGCAAAGAACATAAACAAAACAATCATCAAAGGGGCAGTGATTGCGGGGGGAAAAAAAGCGTAAATTTTTCTTTTCATAATATTATTTTTTTATTGTTTGACAAATAGTTATACAAAAAAATATCTGGATAGAAGGGAAAAAAGGTCTGAGGGGAGAATATATGCACCGTCAAATATAAGTTATTTTGTTACCAAATTAACAAGAGATGATAAATTTTTTATTTTCAATTATTTAGATCAAAATTATCCTGAATGATTTCTTATTATGTAAGCAATGACAAGGTTTTAAACGTGTTTTACAGGTCGGGGTGGCATGGTAGCTATCTGCCTGTCCTGAACAACTTTCTGATTTTTCGTAACTATTTTTCGCTCCATAGGAATCTGAAACATCCTATTTCAAACAAACGATAACTTTAATTTTTCAACCCCCAATATTTTAGAAATATCATCATTCGAAAAAAACTATTTTTGTGCAACTCAAATCATAAAGCTATGCAGCGCAGAATTCTAATAACCGGTATTTTATCCGTAGCTATGGCAGCGGTATTTTTTTATTTCTTTCATCATCAGAGCAATACCCCCGATCGTCCCAAACTTCTCCCCGGTGAGTGGATGGGGCAACAACGCATGTTTCCTTATAACGAAATAAAAGCTGAGGCCTATCATGCTGCCGTGAAATCGGCACGCATCATGCAGCAGAATTCACAAAGCAGGAACTTTGAATGGGAATTTGTGGGTCCCACCAATATCGGCGGAAGAATCACCGACCTGGAAATGCCTGCCAATCAGTCCGATATCATCTATGTGGGCGCGGCCACTGGCGGAGTATTAAAAACCGAAGATGCCGGACAAACCTGGCAACAATTGTTTCACGACGTGCCAACCATTTCGGTGGGCGATATGGCCATCAACCCCCAAAACCCCAACGAGATTTATGTGGGAACTGGCGAAGCCAATTCGAGCAGTTTTAGTTTTCTGGGCAGCGGAGTCTACAAGTCGCAGGATGCCGGACAAACCTGGAGTTTCGTTGGGCTTGAAAATTCGGCCTATATCGGCAGGATGATTGTGGATCACCAAAACCCAAACAGGGTGTTTGCCGCAGCTTGTGGTTTATTATTCACCCCCAACACCGACCGTGGAATTTACCGAAGCTCCGATGCAGGTCAAAGCTGGGAACAGGTGCTTTTTGTCTCCGATACCACTTCGGCCATCGATTTGGTGCAGCATCCGGTTCATGCCGACACCTTATATGCCGCCTTCTGGGAAAGAGCCCGCGGACTCACCACCCGCCGTTCCTTTGGCAAAACCAGCGGAATTTACAGAACCTACGATGGTGGCGATAGCTGGCAACAATTAACCTCAGGTTTGCCCAATGCATTCCTCGAAAAAGGCCGCATTGGCTTGACCATCTCACAATCGAACCCCAATGTGCTCTATGCCATGTACGATATGCCCAACGAAGAAGTTTTGGTTTACAAAACCAACGATGGCGGCGATAGTTGGACAGCGGTTGATAATGGGAATTTATATAACCTTGGCAGTAATTTTGGTTGGTATTTTGGCCAAATCAGAGTACATCCGAATGACGAGAACACCGTTTTTGCCCTGGGACAATATATGAGGAGAACCACCAATTCGGGTAGCAGCTGGACAGATAATATTAACTCCGATGTACATGTGGATCATCATGCCATGTGTTTCGATGCCGCCAACGGCAAAACCTGGCTTGGCAACGATGGTGGATTATACTATTCCACCAATCTGGGCAATAGCTGGATTAAGGTGAATAATTTGCCCATCACCCAGTTTTATGCCTACGATGTGAGCGAAACCAATCAGGATTTTCAGGTGGGAGGAACCCAGGATAATAATTCCATCAGAACCATTGGCGGAAACACAGAAATGTGGGAGTCTGTGCTGGGAGGCGATGGAATGTATAACCGCATCAACCAGCAAAACAACGATATAGCCTGGGCAGAGTATCAGTATGGAAATCTTTACCTAAGCTATAACGCACAGGATAGTTATCCTGTTTACGATTATGTTTCCTATGATATGCAAGGCGATCGAATCAACTGGTCGGCACCGTTGGAGCTTACTCCCGGACAAAATCAGGTGGCCTATTTTGGAACCCATCGCGTTTGGAAAACCACCAACAATGGGAATTCGTGGACGACGGTAAGCGGAGACCTTACACAAGGTGGAACCAACTATTTCCACTCTTTGAGCTGTCTGGCAGTTTCGGCGGTAAATACGGGCAATGTTTTAGCAGGATCGGCCGATGGCAGAGTAAACCTGTCGACCAATAGCGGCATGAGTTGGGAAGACATCAGTGCCGGATTGCCCACCCGCTGGATTACCGACGTTGAGTTCGACCCACAATTAGAAAATACCATTTATGCTACCATTTCCGGTTTCCGATGGGACGAAGCCCTTCCCCATGTTTTCAAATCGGACGATTTGGGTCAAACTTGGGTAGATATTTCAGGAAATCTTCCTGAACTGCCAGTAAATGCGTTGGTTATCGACCCCGACGACAACAACGAAATTGTTGTGGGCACCGATGCCGGACTTTATATGACCACCGATGGCGGACAAACCTGGGAAAGCATCTCGGCCAATTTGCCCATGGTTCCGGTAGTAGCACTGAAGCTCATTCCCCAAACCAAAGATTTATATGCAGCCACCTACGGACTTTCCACCTGGAAAATCAATCTGAACGATGTAAATGTGGGCATAAAAAATCCCCCAACAGCCGTAAGCGATTTCGAAATCCAATGGCAAAAAGGAGTGGGGGATATGTTGGTTCTGAAAAATTCCAAAGCCCAAAAATTTCAGCTTCGTATCTTCAATCTGGCCGGACAAATGGTCCACGAGCAAAGCCAATATTACGAAGCAGGCGAGCAAAGGATATCGCTTTCAAAAATGACAACCGCTAACGGTGGTTTTGTAGTGGAGGTGATTGGGGAGAGTGGTAGGAAGAGTTTGAAGGTGGTTTTGTAGAATTCTTCATCATCTAATTGGATTATTACAATCTGACAGGCAATTTTAAAATGTTTTAATGTGGGAGCGGATATTATCCAATCTCTACCCAATGGGTGAATGTTTCTGATGTTCGCCCATTGTATTTTTTTGGACTAAATTTTTATATTGAAGTTGCTAAGTGCTTGTAGACTTGGACTTCTACCTTATAAACCTTGTAAAGTAAGTTTAAGTTAATCCCAGAAATATTTTGCGTCGTAGTCAGTTAATTTATTTTCGTCCACAAATTTTTCAAATTCATCTTTGAAGGTCGTTATTTTGTGATGAGTTTTTTGTTTTTCTATAGGCTGAAAACCTGCAACATCAGAGCAAGGAACAGCATTCCTTGCGATGTATAGAAAATATTCCATCAGCCTGAAGGGCTGACAGAAATGCTAGACTGGATTAGGATTTCTCCACCACCATGCTATCACCATTAGCCTTAAAAACTCCAGTCCAGCGAAACCAAAAAAAACAAAAAAAGAGGCCAACTCCAATGAGCGGCCTCTTTTGGTTGGGAGTTTGTCCCGGTTTCAAAAACTATTGAACAACTACCCGCTTATAGGAAACTTTATCACCATGAGTAATTCTCAAGAAATAAACACCTCTTTCGCAGTTACTTAAGTCGAACTGTTTTTCTACCTTGTCTGCTGTAATATCAAGTATTTTGTCCTCCAGTATCAATCTTCCGGCAAAGTCTATTACGGATATTTCAACCTCACGACTCATTCCGATTCCGATTAATTCAAGTGTGAATTCTCCGTTATTCGGATTAGGATATACATTGACAGAAATCATATCAGAATCTAATTCTGGTAAGGAAACACAATCAAAGATTAATTCAACCGATGCCTGCGTTTCGCAACCTGTGTTATTAATAACAGTAACAGTATACACTATTGTTCCTAATTCGTCAGATGTTACCACTATCATCGGTCCGATTAATCCGCCTGGCTGCCATTCGTAGCTAATTGCATCGGGTGCATAAGCTTCTAAGGAAACCGGTTGATTGATGCAATATCCATCTTGATCCGGATCAACAGCAATGGTTATTGGTGAGCCAGCCACAAATTCGATGCTAATGGTAGCTTCGCTTTCGCAACCGTCCTGATTA
>CAXYYJ010000096.1:0-5744 GCA_964293475.1 uncultured Draconibacterium sp. | reverse complement strand
AATTTATGTCATCTAGACTGTATTTGAAACTGTTTTCTATAAAAGGAAGGATTAAAAAAGGCTCGATAAATTGATTTTCCATTATTCCACTAGTACTGAAACTAAGTTCGAGTCGGTTGTCAAATCGCAATTGTTGTAACGAGATGTAGTTTTTTAGGTATTCTATTTCTTTTGTTAAGGAAATATTTTTGGTGTTCACATCATAAACAGAATACCGAAGAAAATCCGAAATCTTAAGAACAATGTCTGCAGAATCATCTGACTTACTCAGAATTTTAGAGTACAAACTATTGAGTACGTTAAATAAGAAATGAGGATGAAACTGATTTCGTAATGAGAATAATTCGGTTTGTAACTTCTCGGACAGAATCGATTGCACCCTGTTTTTTTCTTCTGCAAGGTAATATACAAGCTTTATTGCCAGAGGGATTGTGACAATAAATTGTAATTTAATCACATTATATAAGTAAACGGGAGCCGATAAAAGTGGTTCGGATTTCCATTCGGTTAAATTATATGCAATAACAATGTAGTTGTCAATTAACCGCTGGATGAAAGCAAAGAAAAGGATTGAAAACAGATACGTAAAAATGAAGAGCGCTTTTCTTTTCTTGAAGAATAAAAGAGGCATAGCTACTTCGACAATCAGTAAAACAAACAATATTTTAGGGAGTACACTATAACATTCATTGGATAATGCTCTCCAAAAATCGGCTGTTGGTAGCCCTTGAATCAAACTGAACAACAAGATATATCCCAACCAATAGATTGTATACATTTTTATTTTTTGGGATGTGCTTCCTGAATATATAGTTAGATCATTCATTGCCTAATTTATTTCTGAAATGTAAAGCTAAGGGTTTTGTTTTAGAATCAAAATTGAACTGTTGCAGAAAACGTTTTTCTGATTTAAACGACACAAATGGTTTTGAATGGTTGTTTGCAATACAAATCATGTTGTTTAAATAAGTGGCTTTTGGATAATCAAAAAGTAAAATATCTTTCGCCCACTATTAAAACCCATAAACAACTATCATGAAGAAAGCAGCTTTAATTTTAATGCTAATATTTGGTTTTTCTTTGGTGACAAATGCCAAAAATACCGAAGTCTATCCTACAAATTGGTGGGTAGGAATGAAGACTAATTCAATACAATTACTTATTCGAAGTACTGGCGATTCTTTTACTACGGATAAAGTTGGAATTAATTACCCAGGAATAACCATTTTAAAGACTTATTCTTTTCCAAACCAAAAATATATTGCTATAGATATTGTCATTGCACCAGAAGCGGTCGCTGGCGATGTCATTATAGAATTGAATCAAAAAGGAGGAAAGCAAACAATAAAATGGCCACTTTATAATCGCAGATTAGGTAACGGAACCCAATATGCCCAAGGAGTGACTTCGAGTGATTTTATTGATTTGATTATGGTGGATCGCTTCAGTAACGGTGATGTGACGAATGATCAGGTAAAAGGAATGAGAGATCAATCCCTTAACCGAAAAGAAATGTACGATCGTCATGGGGGTGATTTGCAAGGTGTAATTAATAATTTGGACTATATAGAGGGACTTGGAGTTACGGCATTATGGTTTACTCCAGTAATGGAAAATGATATGGCCAAAAGAACAGAACACGGATATGCCATTACGAACCATTATAAAATTGATGCCCGATACGGAGGGGATGCTTTGTATGAAAAGTTGAGCGATCAATTACATAAAAGAGGGATGAAGCTTATTTTTGATGCAGTTTACAATCATATTGGTTCTTTTCATTTTTTGGAACTGGATCCTCCAGCCAATGATTGGGTACATCGTTGGCCAACCTATACTCAAACCAATTACAGAGAGATTCCTTTGTTTGACCCGTATGGTACAAAATCAGATAAAAAAAGAATGAGTGATGGTTGGTTTGATAAGATAATGCCAGACATCAACCAAGACAATCCATTTATGGCCAATTTCATTATTCAAAACTGTATTTGGCATATTGAAAAATTCGGTATTGATGGAGTTCGTCTCGATACCTATACTTATAATGATTTGGATTTTGCGAATCGCTGCAATAAAGCGATTATGGATGAGTTCCCGAAAATAACCATTTTCGGAGAAATCATGGTTCATGGAGTGGCTAATCAAGCATATTTTGAGCAAAATAATATGGATGTCAGTTTCAAAAGCAACTTGCCATCCGTTGTTGATTTTCAAGCTTTGTATTATGGAATTATCCCTGCTTTGACTGAGCCTTTTGGGTGGAAAGAAGGGGTGAATAGATTGTACTATACCTTGAGCAGTGATTATCTGAGTAAGAACCCGATGCAAAAAGTATTGTTGTTAGATAACCATGATGAACCCCGTTTTTTCTCATTAGTTGGTGAGAATGTCGAAAAGCAAAAAATAGGATTTCAATGGTTACTGACCTGCAGAGGAATTCCGCAACTTTATTATGGTTCTGAAGTGCTGATGAAAGGATTTAAAGCTCCCGATGGTCTGGTACGTGCTGATTTTCCTGGTGGATGGAAAGAAGATACCAAAAATGCATTTACCGGAAAAGGAATGACAGACGATGAAAAATCAACTCAGGATTTAGTTCGTAAACTGGCCAATTTCAGAAAAAATGCTTCGGCACTTAAAACAGGAAAAATGATGCACTATGTCCCTGTTGACGGATTGTATGTTTATTTCAGATATGATGAAAATCAAACGATAATGTGCGTGATGAATACGAGTGATACCGAAAAAGAAATTGACTTTCAAAAGTATGATGAAAGAACTGCCGGTTTCACATCTGCAAAGAATGTTATTACTGAGGAAGGATTGAATACTTCGAATAAAACTTCTATTCCGGCTATGAAAATGTGGGTGTTGGAGTTGAAAAAATAATGTGTTTAATTTTTAAGACTTTAGTGGCTATTAATAATTTCGAAATGATAATGAATAAAAAACGGTATGCTTTTCTTTTGCTTCTGCTGATTCAATTCGGTTTTGGGCAGAATTCCAAAGGAATCGAGAAGAGAATTTATACCACTAAATCATTAGAAAATCTAGAAGCACCCATAATTGACGGCATTTTGGCAGATGCCAGTTGGGACATTGTGGATTGGCAAACGGATTTTATAGAAAACCTTCCCGATGAAAATACACCTCCAACAGAGCAAACCAAGTTTAAAATACTTTATGATTCGAAGTTTTTATATGTAGCTTTCAAATGTTATGACAAAGAACCAGATAAAATTGTAAAGCGATTATCAAGGCGTGATGGTTTTGATGGCGATTTTGTAGAGGTTAATATTGATAGTTATCATGATAAACGTACTGGTTTTTCATTTACAATATCAGCATCGGGAGTGAAAAGTGATGAATTTATTGCCGACAACGGGAATAATTGGGACGCGAGCTGGAACCCGATTTGGTATGTGAAAACCAATGTGGATGCGGAAGGCTGGACGGCAGAAATGAAAATACCACTGAGTCAATTAAAATTCAGTGCCAGCGACAATCAGGTTTGGGGTTTTCAGGCAACTCGCCGATATTTTAGAAAACAGGAACGTTCCGTTTGGCAACGCATTCCGACTGATGCGCCCGGCTGGGTAAGCGAGTTCGGAGAATTACGGGGTTTAATTAATTTGAAGCCACAAAAACAGCTTGAAATTCAGCCCTATCTCTTGACGCAGCTTGATACGTACGAACAAGAAGTTGGAAACCCGTTTCGAGAAGGGCAAGACCTCAGTTTGAAAGCTGGGCTTGACGCCAAAATTGGAATTACAAATGATTTAACTCTGGACGTAACCATCAATCCGGATTTTGGTCAGGTGGAAGCCGATCCGGCAGTAATTGCTTTGGATGGGTTTCAGGTATTTCTTCAGGAAAAACGGCCGTTTTTTATTGAGAATAAAAATATTTTCGATTATAATTTTGGTAACAACGAAGACAATCTTTTTTATTCCAGACGAATCGGCAGAAGCCCGCAGGGAACTATTTCAATACAAGAAGACGAATATCTCAAACAGCCTCTAAACTCCACTATTTTGGGGGCTGCAAAATTCAGCGGAAAAACAAAAAATGGATGGTCTTTAGGGTTATTGGAAAGTGTGACGGCAAATGAATTTGTTGAAATCGATAATGGCTCAGAACGCAGAAAAGTCTTGGTAGAACCACTAACTAATTATTTAGTGGGTCGCGCCCAAAAAGATTTTAATAACAGAAACAGTTTTATCGGGGCGATTGTAACTGCAACCAATAGAAATACAGAGGAACCGCAATTTACTTTTTTGAGAGAATCAGCCTATTCCGGTGGATTGGATTTCAAACACAATTGGAAAGACAGAAAATATTTTGTCACCGGAAATATTGTGGCTAGTCATGTCTTGGGTTCTAAAGAATCCATTACCAATACTCAAAAAGAGTTAACTCATTTGTTTCAACGGGTCGATGCTGATTATGTTTCGGTTGACGATACCCGAACCTCATTAACAGGGACAGGCGGAAAGTTAGAAGCAGGTAAAGTGTCTGATGGGCATTGGCGATACAAGGCGAGTGTTACTTGGCGTTCGCCGGAATTAGAACTCAACGATATTGGTTTCCTCCGTCAGGCCGATGAAATAAAGCAAACTTTATATGTAAGCTATCAATCCTTAAAACCGTTTGGTATTTTTAGAAGCGGAATGGTTCGTTTTGAGCCATTTACTACTTATGATTTTGGAGGTTTTCACAATAGAACGTATTATGATCTTTTAGGGAGAGCCGAATTTAAAAACTACTGGTGGGCTAATATAGGATTTTCATACAAACCCCGAATTTATAACAATGCCTATTTACAAGGCGGGCCAAAATTCAGATTCTCAGACGAATTTGTAAGTTATAATGTTTTTGGTACTGACACTCGAAAAAAACTTCGTTTTGAGGCTGGAGTGTTTTTTGCACGAGGGAAAGACAATTCATTTTCATATACGGAGTTTAATCCGAGTTTTACCTATCAGCCTACAAATGCATTGTCAATAGCTATAAATCCGAATTACAACAGCAATAAAAGCAAAACACAATACGTAACCCAATCTGCTTATGAAGGGGGGACACGTTATATTACATCTAATTTAGATCAGCAAACAGTTAGCGCTTCCTTACGATTGAATTATAATATAAACCCGAATTTCACCATTCAGTATTATGGACAACCATTTGCTTCAACAGGGAAATATTCGGCATTTAATTATGTTACAAATCCTCGTGCATCCTACTTTGGTGACCGAATAGCTTTATACACTAACAATCAGATTTCTTACGATAGTAACACCAATGTTTATAAGGTAGACGAGAACGAAAATGGCACAGTCGATTACGTTTTTTCTAATCCAGATTTTTCATATGTCCAATTTCGTTCCAATTTGGTTTTGCGTTGGGAATATATTCCGGGTTCCGAAATCTATTTGGTCTGGTCACAAGGGACTAATGGTTCAGGGAATTCAAAAGAGGACCTGTTCGTTAATTTAGACGCGCAGATTTTGGGGAAACAGCCCGAAAATACTTTTATACTAAAGGTAACGTATCGCTTTTTGTTATGATTGAAAACTTTCGACTATTTATAAAGTTTTGGGTATGCTGATGTTCCAAAAAAAATATGCCGGAGTAGATGAAAATTAGATTTACCGTTGGCTTAAATTGAAAAATCCGCCAAAAGCATTTGCTTTTTGGCGGATTTTGTATGATAGCGAATTGTTAATGCGCTTCCAGCCAATTTT
>CAXYYJ010000095.1:0-5999 GCA_964293475.1 uncultured Draconibacterium sp. | reverse complement strand
GATATGTTTTGCGTTAAAAACTTCAGGTGCTATTTATAGGTACTTCAAAGATACATAATGTGACAATATAACTATTCAAAATTAATGCTAATTAGTCTTTGATGCAGCGGACGCTAAAGCCGTACGTCTTGATGTTGTAGTTCCGGTACACCTGGTCGTAGTCGCAGCGAAGGCGCCGGTGCCACGCGATCGTACCTGAGTACTCTGTAGACGACCACCAGTAGCCGTAGTAGCCAAGGTAATTGAACGACCCACTGCTGTAGCGGTAGCCCCCCGGGAGGGCAGTAAAACCAGTACTGTTGGAGCCGTTTCCATCATTATCCCAACCATTAGTAGATTTCATTTCATTACCTTCATTTGTTCCTCGCCAGCCTGTTTTATCGGCTTCGCTTTGGCTCATGCCCAATGCCATTTCCAAGGTTTTCCATTCCTCATCAGTTGGAATATGCCAACTATCAGGGCAAATACCCTGTGCTCCCTCTTCTGTGGTGTATTGCATCATTTCATCCCATTGATATAGTCCTCCATATTGATCACAATTGACTTCATTGTTATCATAGCAATACTTCTCTATTACTGAATTATCAGTCATGTCCTGACTCCCATTAATTCTATTTCCAATATTCAAATTTTCTGCCATCCAACATTGAGAACCTATTACAACTGTTATATATTGTTGATTTTCATAGGCTAAAACATCTCCACAAATATATGGAACTATGGTTGTAAAAGTTTTTTCATCACCATAGGAAATTCCTTTTTCATTAATAGCATATGCACAAATATAATATGTTGTTCCCTCTTCTAAATCTTCTAAATCACTGTCAAAAGCTCCTAAACCATTTCCATCCAAAGTATGATTATCGTCAATAGTTGGATTATTATTTTTACTCCAACAAACACCTTTTTCGGTTACCACACTATTGCCATCATCAGTGACATTTCCTCCGCTCTTTGCGCTATTGGTGCTTATATTTGTTACGGCATTTGTAGTAATAGTTGGAGCTACTATTGCTAAAGTCTGAAAACTTTTTTGCCCACCATAGCTTGTTCCTCTTTCATTTGTAGCATAGGCTCTTACAAAGTATGTTATTCCATAATCAAGTTCTGAAATAAAACTTTCAAACTCCCCCAAACCACTGCCATTTGTTGTTTTATTATCGTAAATAGTTGGATTATTATTGATACTCCAGCAAACTCCTTTTTCGGTTACTATACTATTACCATCATTTGTAACATTTCCACGGCATGAAGCAGCTGTTGTGGCAATATTTACAACGTCTAAAGTTACTACAACCGCCAGTGTTTTTTTGTTGCTGTTGTTTTCTATTTCAGGTGCTTTTTTGCAGGTGATGAGTACCAGAATTAGAAGAACTGCTATGGCTGAGGTTATAAGATATTTTTTCATGGGCTTTGTTTGATTAAAGCTATATGCCTTGTGTTAACAAATTTTGATGCAACTAAAACGTACTCCAAATATACAAAATATGACAGGATTATGTTTCAAAATTGATACGAATTAATCTTTAATACATCTGACACTGGCTCCAAGGCTCTTGCCAATATCGGCTTGAAATTCTTGTGCCATAGAATAACTAATTCTTCTATACTCAGCGTGTGTACCGTCAGTGCTACTTGAAGACCAAAAATAGGCATTTAGGCCAGCTTCTGCAGCTCCACTGTCATCTCGCCTGCCACCGGGCAATGCAGTAAAGCCACTACTGTTGGTGGCACCAGTATTCGGTTCGGCCCAATGTTCATAACCTGTTTCTTTCTTTTTCCCTCCAGCTAAGTCTGCTCCTCCTAAAAAATTCATCAAAACTGTCCATTCTAAATCAGTAGGAATATGCCATCCGTCCGGGCAAATACCCTGAGCTCCTTCTTCTAAAACATATTGCATCATTTCATCCCACTGATATAACCCTCCATAAGTATCGCAGTTATCCTTAGCTGCGGGACAATATTTTTCTATAACAGAATTATCTATCATTTCTTGACTATCATCTATTCTTGTCCCTATATTCAAATTTTCCTTTAACCAACATTGGTTTACTATTAAAACTGTATTATATACTTTACCAGCATATTCTACAGTGAATTGACCGCAGGGTGGATCTTGTGCTGCAAATATCTCAACCTGGCCATATGCTGTTCCTTTTACATTAATTGCATATGAACAAACATAGTAATAAGTATTTTCGGACAATCCAGATATGTAACTAACGAATATATCGTTCCAGCCCAATGTATCTATCGTAAATCCATCATTATTCTCTAATGTTGGGTTTCCTGTTGTATTCCAACACACCCCAAGTCCAACAACTGTACTATTACCGTCATCAATAATATTTCCTCCAGAAATAGCAGAGTTTTGTGTAATATTTGTAACAGGTGATGTATGAACTGTAGGAATACTCAATACAAGAGTTGTAAAACTTAATGCATCGCCATAGGCTGTTCCCTTCTGGTTCTTTGCATAAGCTTTTACATAATATAGTGTTCCATCATTCAAGTTGGCCAATTCTGATGTGAAAGAACCTAATCCTGAGCCCTCATTAGTAAAACCAAGATTATTTTCAAGAGTTGGATTTTCTGTGTTCCCCCAGCAAATACCTTTGTCAGTAACTAATCCATTTCCATCATCTGTAACACTACCAGCACATAAGGATGAGTTGATTGTAATATTGGAAATATTTAAAGTACTTACTATAGGCAAACTTAAATCAAGAGTTGAAAAATTTAAAACATCTCCATAGGAAGTACCTTCGTCGTTGGTGGCATAGGCTCTAACATAATAAACTGTTCCATCATTCAAGTTGGTCAATTCTGTCGTAAAAGAACCTAAACCAGAGCCCACATTTATAAAGCCAAGATTATTTTCAAGAGTTGGATTTTCTGAAGTATTCCAGCAAATACCTCTTTCGGATACGTTACCATTGCCATCTTCTGCAACCCTCCCCGAACAATTAGAAGAGTTAATTGTGATATTTGAAATACTTTCTGTATAAACCACTGGAAGCGTAATTGGCTTTGTTGAAAACTCATTTATCTCCCCATATGAAGTTCCTTTAGCATTGGATGCAAACGCAGCCAGATAATATGTTTTTCCTTCGCTTAAATTCGATATCTGACTTTCTATATCACCAATACCTGTACCTATTTGAATCGTATCTATACAACTTGAAATACTAAAGTTTTGAATAGTATCCCAACAAAAACCTCTATTTGTGATTGAGAGTCCGCTATCAGCAATAATAGAAGCTGACACAAATACATTATCGACTTCAATATTAATTATTTCTGATGAAGATACTAACGGAATTCCGGTTTTCAAAGTAGTAAAATCTATTTCTGCTCCATAAATAGTACTATTCTCTGTTATAAAATAAGGTCTAAGATAGTATTTTGTGTTATTTTCCAAATCTTGTAATTCACTTGCAACAGTCTGTGCGGATGATAAGGTTCCTAAAATTGTTTTATTATCATTAATGCCTGGCGCCTTTACTGTACTCCAACAATGACCATGTTGAGATATGGTATTACTGCCAATATCAGTTATGGTTGTTTTTACGCTTGCCGAAAAATAAGATACCGAATCTTTATTTGTTGGTCCAATTTCTAATTTATTGCTGTTGTCCCCAACTATTTCTACATCCTTTTTGCAGGTGATAAGTACCATAATTAGAAATACTGCTATGGCTGAGGTGATAAGACATTTTTTCATGGGTTCTGTTTGATTAAAGCTATATGTTCCGCGTTAAAAACTTCAGGTGCTATTAATAGGTACTTCAAAGATACATAATGTGACAATAATTTGGTTCTTTTTTTGCAGGGAAGCCGTCGCTTAGGGTGAAGAGTCTCGTTGAGTAGGGATGCCATCGCTTGGAGCGAAGAGAGGAGGGATGCCATCGCTCCAAGCGATGGCATCCCTTTTGTTGGGTTTTTCTTTTTTGCTTGGAGCGATGACATCCCTGCTAATTTGCTCCCTAATTCTCTATTGCCAAATCCGAAATATCATCGAAACCTCTTTTTTGCTGATGAACGACTATAAAATTTTGCATATCATTAAAGTAATTTTGAATGATTTCTTTGGTGTTAAAAAGGGGAATCTCAGGGATACCATCGCTTGGAGGGAAAAGATTTGAAGTGATGCCATCACTTAGAGCGATGGCACTTTCATCCTTGTCGCTTGTGGCATCCCTTTTGTTCGTTGAACTGGTCTCTCTTCCTATATCATCAAACTTATCTATAAAAAACCCATAAGAACTCCATTTATAAGTTTGATAATTATTTACAATTCCATGAAGAAAAGGATTTGTATGAATATAAATTAAAACAGTTCTAAAATACTCTTCACTATTGATTCTTTTCCTTTTTATAGGTTTCATAAATAGCGTTCCCTTTCTCCCTTCTTGCTTATTAATTGCCTGAGAATAAGAAATTCCAAACGATCTAAAGGCTTCCGAAACATCCTTTGGTTTTGCTGTGTCTTTAACCATAATTAATAGATGATAATGGTTTCCCAAAAGACAATAAGCAATAATATTTATATACGCAGAAGTTTTATCGTTTAATATTTTTAAAAAATAGGTGTAATTCCTTTCTTTAAAAAATAATTTTTCATTACCTACAGCTCTGTTATAAACATGAAATCTAAAACCTGCTTCAAAAACATCGATATTCTTTTGCATTTTTTTTGTAAAGTTAAAATTTTTTCCTTTTCCCGAAAGGGATGCCATCGCTTGAAGCGATGGCATCCCAGTTCGAGACTCTTCGCTCCAAGCGATGGCATCCCTTTACTAACTCCCTTTAAAAAACCTACTGCGAAATCACAATCCGCAATCCAATAAAATCACCATTCCATTCAGGAACATTCTTGGAACGATAAGTAATACGACAATAACTGGGTCCACTTCTCCAACTTCCTCCTCTATAGACTCTCTCTGTGCCATTGGTTGGGCCTTGCGGGTTATTTTGCGGGCTAACAATATAGTATTCGCTGTGATACCAGTCGCTGCACCATTCCCAAACATTTCCACTCATGTCGTGTATTCCCAATTCATTGGCCACATTGGTTCCTATTTGGTGAGAATGTTCACCACTATTGCTAAAATACCAGGCTACATCGCCTATAGTATTTGATCCGGAATAGGTTGTTGGGCTTGACAGATTCCCGCCACTGGCTGCAAATTCCCACTCTGCCTCGGTGGGTAAGCGACATCCTGCCCAGGTGGCAAAAGCTTTTGCGCCATAATATGTGACAAAAACAACTGGAAATTGAGATTTGGCACTTTGCGGGACAAACTGGCCACTAATAAAATCAATTTGGCAGGCAGGTTCAGTTATGTTAATATATTCTACGCCTAAATAACTACCATCGGAGTTGCAGGAAATATCATTTAAAAAAGTGCAATATTCTTCATTGGCAATTTCATATCTGCTCATTTTAAAACTATTCAGAGTGACCTCATGAACAGGTTGTTCATCTATGCTTCCATCATTACTGCCCATTTGGAAAGTACCTCCTTCAACTAAAATAAATTCCACAATACTTGGGGCAAAAGTCTTTACTTCACCATAAGCGGTCCCAAAACTATTGGTTGCATAGGCGGCTACATAATAGGTTTGATTTTTTGCTAAATCTGAAAGGTTACTGATAAAAATCCCTGTACCAGTAACATCCACAGTAAATCCTTCATTATTCTGGAGGGTTGGACTTCCTATTCTATTCCAACAAACACCACGTTGTATAACATCTGAATTTCCATTAGTTATTACATAACCTCCGCAAACGGCAGTATTTAGTGTAATATTTGTTGGATCAGCTGTTTCAACTTGAGCAAGTTCTTGCTTATTACTTGGATCCGTAATATCCGGTTCTTTTTTGCAATTAGTCAATAATAAAGTGAAAAATACGATGATACTAGGTGCTAAAATGAATTTATATCATTAGTGTCCGGTAAAAAAAATAAAACCGGGTCGCACCTTTTATAGAACCA
>CAXYYJ010000094.1:0-6168 GCA_964293475.1 uncultured Draconibacterium sp. | reverse complement strand
TTGACGGATTGAATCGAATAACCCCAAGCGAACTAAAAATCCATAAATAACCATTTCGTGCAGCCGTTGTTTTGACCTGAACAATCGGTTCATAAACATATGTATGTAACTAATCAGCAGATTATCAACAGATACTGCGAGTTGTTTATCATTTTCAAGTTTAAGTATTTCATTAACCCCCTTAGTACTTCTGATATTAAATTGATGTTGCACCTTTAATAAAGCTTCGTATGCATTTGCATCATCAAAAGTTAGGCTCATGAAATTGAAAATATCTTTTTTGTTAGCGCGATACCTGTCGCTTAACTGACTTATCAAGGCAGAGTCTATGTTAAACTCTTTGCCATAGCTGTTTGCCATTATGGTAAGCAGCCTTAGCTTTTGGTCTAATTCGTAGTTGAATAAGTTGAGGAAGCTATCAATGGCACGCATACTGAAAAGCCAACGGTTTTTTTCATCTTCGCTGTCCTTTGTCTGGCTCAGATAATTGCAAACAAGCATACTGTTGTGCCAGAATAATTGCTCCATTATCCCGATGGAGTTTGATCCGTATCTTTCTATCTCTCGTTTGTAGGTCTCCGCCTGAACCTTGTAAATCATATCATTATCAAGGTAAGGAACAATCGCTTTGTTTACCCGGGTAATGATAGTTCCAATTTTTTCCGGATCGGTAATACTAATTCGCCATCTCAAATGAAATTGTGGGTCATTGTAGCGTAGAAAAAACCATTTTTCAGCTAAATTATCATCAATAAAGTTCGAACTCAAACTTCCAATTAGCTCTGCAATAATTGCATCAGCAGTTTTGAGTCCGGTATAGAGCTTTAAATAAAGCCATTTGTCTCCAATTATAAAAGTTCGTTGCATTTTCAGGCTTGTTCTGTTGGTTTAGCTTGCACGAATTGAGCTGATTCATCGTCAGACTGATCTTTGTTTTTGTACAAGGCCACAACAATTTCGTTGGTATAGCATCCATCGGATCCGTTTACAATAAAATTATCTTCTGAATAAAGAAATTCCTTCAAAGTAAAAAATTGTCGGGTTTTTATCAGATCTAACAATATGAGAATGCAGTTGTTATTTGTGAAGTTCAGATAAAGTTCGTTATCACGATCAGCCAAAAGCACTTCTGTGGGAAGCTCATTTTGTGCCATGAATAGCCGGAAGGCATCAATTTTTTGCTGGTCAGTCTGATGTTTCAGTATGGAGGCAATAGACGAGTGCTTTATATTCCACCTGGCTCTTGACAGGATAATGTTTTTATACATCACACGCGGGAGGAACTGATGATTATTTTCAAGTGGCCCCCAGTTAAACACCAGGCCTGAGCGCAGGTTTTGGGTTTGCATATCGCACAAAAAGTGATAAACGGGCAGGGCATTAAATGAGAAATTGTGGGCTGTAGTGAGCCTGGGCAGCACATATTTATTGTGTTTTGGTGAGCGCAGCAAAACCTGATCGCCTCTAACAGATACCATCAGGTCATCTGCTTTCAACTGGTTTGATAAGGGAACTCCTGATTTAGCCAAATATGGAATTTCATACTTACGAAATACCGGACGCGTCAAAATATTACCAGTTCTTGATTCGGGCAAATGCACTATTTCGGCATAAAGATATTGGGTTTGATGCGCCTCATCTCTGGCAATGATTTCATTCACAAATTCGTGGGAAGCCTTATCTGCATGGCAAAATCTGCCGATCAGGTTTGCAGCGGATGAACCTCCGAATGATTTGATGTAAAGCATTGGCTTATCAGAATTGGGATGTTTCAAGAGCTGTATCATCGACGAAACAGTGGCAGGTAGATCTTCCCATTGCGCTTCAAGCCCATTCAAATCGGAGTCTTCCAGGGTTATCATTTTCGCTTGACCTGCAATTGCACTGTTTAATTTTTGAAGCAACATGGCATAAATACCATTCCATTTAATTTCCTGAGAACCGTTTTTCCTGTTTGGCAAAATAAGTCCGTCCACCAGTGGTGTAATATCCCCAGTATGATTTTGCAGGTATCCGATGCCGTTTTCGTTGTCGAGGACTTTCAAAAGCGGTACCTCTTCATCTTCATAACGTTCTCTGAAAGCCTCCCGGAATTTTGAAAGATTAGTTGTTTCGTTTTTAGGAGTAAGCTTATTGAGTACTTCCAATGCTGTATAGATATCTTCCTTTATTTGATGGTCCAGTTGGCAAATCTTTGTTGGCTTAACCATATCGGTTTGGAACAGGTACTTGATGTCGAAGCTTGTGTCTAACTTTTTGGTTTCTTGCGAAATTTGATCAAAAACTCCAACATCTCTGCCAATAGGAGTGTAACGCAGTGCAGTCAATTTTGATTTTACCTGATTTAAAACTGCCAGTACTTTTTCGAGTGTTTCATTTGGAGGTATCCCGCTAAGGATTTGGAGCATCTGATCCAGAAATTCTTCTCCGCTTACGGCAGGCTCCAGTTCGCTCACCAATAGCTGCGCATCAATTAACTCATTCAAAAAATCACGTGCGTCTTCTTCAAAAATTTCATCATCGGTAATGGCTGCTGCTAACTCATGCAGCATAGCACCTTTTGCAGCACTTTGAAGGATTTTTTGCAAGTATTCAGAATTGTCAACTGCAACAATCTGATGCATGCGCCGGCCATTGGCATAATGATACTCCACATACCGCACACGCCCCGCAATACTATAGATACCCGAATTTGGAAAAAACTTCAGGCCTGCCTTGATTGCTTCCATTTTAGATAAATTCTGTGCCAACGCACACAAATAGTTCATATCCAAACGCGTATGACTTATATTTGCTTCTTGTTCAAACAAGCTGATGCTTGTGTGATTGCCAAAACTTCCGGTTGAAAACCCGGCAAACAAGCCAAAAGGTGTGCACCTGGTTGACATTCTGAGGAGATATCTTATCAAACCAGATTTTAACTTGTGCAAATTTTTTAAGTCCTTTTTGCCAGTGCCAAATTCGCCCCTCAGCCATTTATTCATTTCTGCAAATAAGTGGGGCGAAGCCAGATAAATGGCTTCCTGCACCAAGGGCTTGTTGCATATCGCATTTAGTTCGTGATCAGCTATTTCAGGTTTGTTGACAAGATTTTTAATAAAATCAAAGGGGTACAATGGCGTACGAAGGATAAAGTATTCGTGGGTAGTGTATGTTGGTTCAGCTTGCATAGTACTGTTTAGCTTAACAATAAACATTCGTCCCAGGCAGGCTCGATATCCGAAACAGCCGAAATACGTGCGAGCCCGATACCTGCAATGCCTTCGAGCAAGCCGGGTTCGTTTTCCCTGCCTCTCTCGTTGCCCTGCCATGCCTTGAAACCAGCCAGCCCATCTTCGAAACGTGCCATTTTAAGGGTTTCGGCAAACCAATAATTGGAAGCTTCCTTGAGTTCTTCAAGTCCGGTGTATCCATACATACGGTTAAAGATATGGGCTATACCGGCAGTGCCGTGGCAAAGCCCTGCATCAACAACCCCGTTTTCAACCAACCCCCTTCTTTTGGAAGCATGCAATATGGTGTCAATAGCCTCTTGTTCCCAATCCTTTCTTCCTAAGGCTTGCGAAGCATGCCATAAGGCAACGGATATGCCCAGATCGCCATAGCACCAGGCAAGGCGGCTTTCGCTTGATTTATTAGAAATAGGTTTAGCATTCTTGAAAACATGATTTGGAAATATCGAATTATTCTGTGTGCTACTCTTTGCAGATAATAAACACTTGATACTCTCAATAATCAATTCTTTAGTTAAACTGTTACTATTTACTTTGTATCCTTTGGATAAAATTGCAATTATGCTTGAAAGACCGTGAGACATCCCCAGATTTATAACCATTCTATCTGCGCTTCTTAAATAGTATTCCCACCCAATTCCCATATTCAAATCACAATTAATTTTAATGGTATCCATTTTGCACACGAAATCGAGAATTTCAGGGTCATTATCATTTCTACTCAGAAACATCAAATACATACCAAGTGATTCATGCAAATAATCATATAACCCAATTGTTAGTTTATCATTCATTGTCTCCTTAATCAAACGGTCGTATTTATTGAAATTATTGATATCAAAGGTTAGATAACTACATTTATTCAGATGATACATAACCCATAATAAACCAGAGATACCATTTCCAAACGAAAACAATACATTTTTGCTACTATTAATAGTTTTTATAGTATCTTCTAATCTTTGGGTAGCAATTACGGCAACATTTTCTTTTCTAATCAACTCTCCAAAATAAAAAAGGAATAAAACTTCACCTAAACTACCACCCAACAGCCCGTAGTGTGAATTATTCTTTCTATCAGCAATGATATTATGTATTTCTACCAATTTATTATTAATGAGTGTTCTCATCTTTCATTTCAATCTATAGTTAAGGTTTTAAGAGATTTTCCATTGTTCAAATCGTTATCAATGTAGTAAACTTTGTTTCCGTAAAAACAAACTTTTTCGGGGAAAATACTATTCTCAATTTTTATGGTATTTATTGTCTTTCCTGAATTTACATCTATTTCATAAAAAAGATTGTTGGATACCGATTTCTCTTCAATAAAAAATCTTCCTGCCGATTTATCAAAAAAAACTCTTTGGCTATTATTTGTTTGATAAAGCATAGGAACTTCTCTCAATAAGGAAAAATTACTATCAAAGGAAACAATTGTATTCCGAAGGTTATCAAAAATCAAAAAAGTATAAGGACGGACAAATAGCGGATTGTAGGCAGGTATTTTGCCAAGGAATTGGTAGCCAAACTCCAGCCGTTTTATTCTCCTTCTAACATTTAATTGGCTCACCGTTATCTCACCCATTTCATTAACTACTCCATATTGCTTAATAAGTTCATTTCTTTGATCTAAGAAGTTTTGAGCAAATGATTCCCTTTCCTGATCGTAAATACTATACAGTTCCTTTCGAATTGTAGCTGACGGATACCAATAGACTATCTTCTGATTGTGGTTGAAAACAGACTTGAAAATGAAACTATTATTAATGTAACCAATACAATTTTCTAGGCTATTCTTAAACTTTTCTTTTGAATATGGCTCAAAAATGATGAGTGTTGAATCAGAAAAGTCTATTTCAATTTGATAAACAGAATCCGGAGTTAATAAATGAATATTACCCATACAATCCTCAAACAATACATCCCCATTTATCGATAAACTGCGCTCAAAAGAAGTTAATGTTTCTGTATGATAGATTTCCAACAGTCTGCTTCGGCCTGCTTTTAGCAGTATAATTACTTCGTCTTCAATTATTTTGTAGTCTAAAATGATACTTTTGGCATTTGTTGATCGTATAATCTTAGGTTTTTCAATACTGACCTTAATTTCGTCGTGGGTATAAACTTTTTTCTTTAGACGAATGGTTAAAAAATCTTCAATGGCTTCAAATCCCTTTTTTGACAGGGTTATTTCCCTTGTTTCAAAACCAATGCTGCTTATTTTCAATGAAATTGGAAAATCTTCTACTTTTGCAAAAAAGAATCCATTTCTATTTGTTGTTGTGCCTGTATTATTGCTTAAATTGAGTATGTTTGCATTCTCAATAGGGTTGGAATTTTTGTCAACAACCTTACCAAGAATATATATCGTATCGTTTTGGGAGTGCGAATTAAGGAATATGAAGAAAAGAATGATTGTAGCAGTTAGTTTCATAAGAAAGTCAACTTGTAAGATGATGCCTCCGAATCATAATAGAACTGGAGGCATCATTATTCAAAGAATCAACATGTAGCTAATTCATCTGTACACAGACCGTGTGTTCCCATATTCCAACAAACTTCAGCACAATTTCCTGTACCTGGTCCGTCGACGGCATAGGTCATTGCTTGGGATTTGTTTTCATATTGAGTCGGAACACCATTGCCTTTAAGGTCATTCATTGTTAGGTCGCTAATAACTTCTTTCCTTAAAAGCAATTTTGTATTGATTTTTTTCTGTTTCATAATACAAAATATTTAAGTTATAATTTCATTTATCAGGCAGAGTCATGCCATATTACCAATTTATCAAACAAAACCTACAAAACTGTAATCGTCTGTCTCACTTTCAATCACCTGCCACCTCGTCCCCAATTGGTTAAAGCCGAAGTGGCCCTCCTCGATCGAACTTATTCTTCCCCAGCCAAAAGATATATTTTGTTGTGCAACACCGCAC
>CAXYYJ010000093.1:0-6221 GCA_964293475.1 uncultured Draconibacterium sp. | reverse complement strand
CATCTTAGGGGGGTCAGTATCACCGAAAGAGGGGTCAGTATCACCGAAATATCCAGCTTGGATGGTGAAGGGCAAAATGTTAGATTTTTCAGCGAAGGGGTTTACCTTTTAAAATAATGACATAGGATAATCTCGTACTAAAAGAAATACTATGCTTCGTATCAGTCTAATGCCAAAACTTCGTCATTATTTTTCTACTTCGCTTGAAAAGTCATCAATTGGACAGAGCGGGTTAGCAATTGCCGGGCCTTGATGTCCTGCCTGACTGCGCAGGCAGGCAGGTTTGTTACTTTTCCATCAAGGGAAAAGTAAGGAGAAAAAAGAATTATGACTCGATGATGACACGAGATGGTTGTGGTTTCGTCCCCCGACCTTGTCGGGGCAGGCTCATACGGGACGAGTAGATATCACTGATTATCTGTTTTTTACCGGCTTTTCATCACATGCGGGACGTCATTTGGTAATAGATTTCGTTATTGATTAAGAACGAATTTCCATACTGAAACTCCATGGCCGGGCAATGAGTTCCAGCCTGGCTGCGCAGGCAGGTTTGTTACTTTTCGACAAGGAAAAAATGTAATAAAACAAGAATTATTTGCCGATGCAAAATTTACCAAAGATATTTGCAAGTATTTCATTATTAGCTACATGTCCTGTAATCTCTCCAAGGTAATGCAGAGCTTGTTTTAGGTCGATGGCGATTAAATCCGTTGGAATCTGCTGTTCGAAGCCTTCCTTCACCTGCTCTATACTTCCCGAAACACGATACAGCGCTTCGAGATGTCGTGCGTTGGAAACAATGGTTTGGTCGCTCACCTGATTCTGCTTTACGGCCTGAACCAACTTGTCGGCAATCAAATGGATGTTCTCGTTGCGTTTGGCGGAGATAAAAATGGTCTCCAAATCCACATACTCGCTAAAATGGGCAGGCAGCTCGGTGAGCTCGTCAATCTTGTTGCCTATAATGATGAACTGCTTGTTCTTGTCGGCCATATGATCCTGAAAATCGAGCAAATCGGTTTTTAAATCGTCGGGTTGGCATTGGGTTAAATCGCAAACATAGAGCACTACCTGAGCTTGTTTAATTTTTTCGTAGGTTCGTTCAATGCCCATATTCTCTATGGTATCGGTGGATGTTCTCAATCCGGCGGTATCGATAAATCGGAAGGCAATTCCTTCTATAACGATGGTGTCTTCGATGGCATCGCGGGTGGTGCCTGGAATCTCGCTGACAATGGCTTTTTCTTCCCGCAGAATCTGATTGAGCAGGGTCGACTTTCCAGCGTTGGGTTTCCCTACAATGGCCACCGGAATTCCATGTTTCATCACATTGCCCAGCTTGAACGACTCAATAAGCTGATTCACTTCTTTTTCGATATTTTGCAACAGCTTCATGAATTTGGAGCGGTCGGCAAATTCCACGTCCTCCTCGCTAAAATCAAGCTCCAGCTCCAGCAGTGAGGCAAAGTCCACAAGCTCCTTGCGCAATTCCTTAATCTTCGACGAAAATCCCCCGCGCATTTGTTGCAACGCCAGCTGATGGGAGGCTTTGGAATTGGAAGCAATAAGATCGGCCACGGCTTCGGCCTGCGACAAATCGAATTTTCCGTTGAAAAAAGCTCTCATAGTAAACTCGCCCGCCTCGGCATAGCGACAACCACTTTTTTGCAATAACTCAATGATTTGCTGAACGATATAGCCAGATCCGTGACAGCTTATTTCTGCCGAATCTTCGCCGGTATACGATTTGGGGCTTTTAAAAACACTCACCAATACTTCGTCTATCAGATGTGTTTTGTCAACTATTTTCCCAAAATGGACGGTGTAACCAGCGGCATCGTTTAGACTTTTTGGGCCATTGAATGCCTGAAAAATGGTATCCATGATGGAGAATGTCTGCGGACCCGAAACACGAATCACCGAGATGGCAGCACTGCCCGGTGCTGTGGCCGGAGCGCAAATGGTATCGTTCTTTATGAGATTGTTCAGCATGATGAAGGATTTTTACAAAATTAGCCTTTTTTGGCGAAAGAGAATGCACCTGCAAAGCGTCTATATTGGGGAAAAAAAGATATTTAAATCCAGTAGAATTAATTTCATATTCTTGTAAATTTCCCAAAAATTTATTTAATAGTCATGTTATAAGTTATGCTATTATTTGTAAATTGGCTGAGTAGAAATATTGATAAACACCATGCCGATGAAGATGCTGTTATTTATTTTGATTTCAATTTCTGTTTGAGTTTCCAGTTTGGTAAGGCATATCTTTATTAATGAAAATTATAAATAATTGGAAATTAATCAATTATCGAGATTGTAAAAGTAAAAGCCAACAGGGCTATTATTGAAAAAATGAAATTTATGTATAAATATCTCCTTTTAATATTATTGATTCTCAATACTGTTATGGATTCTGTGGGACAAAACCTAGATTGGATTTATTTGTCCAATGGAAGTATGGTGAGGGGACAGATTATTGAATCCAAAGCCTATGATTATATCATCATTAAAACAAAAAATGGGGCTTTGGTGCGCGTTTCGAAATATGAACTTTATAAAACGGTTTCGAAGCCTGCCTATGAACGATTCATGAGAAATGTTTTTATCCCCAGTCAATCCATGGTAACATTTGAATTGAAACCGCGAAAGAAAATTACCGGGGTTATTATTCAGGATTTTGCCGATAGCTGTATCATCGTTAAAAATGATGAAAACGATAGCTTAGCGATTCCCTATGAATCCATTGTTCAAATGAATATCGCCCGATTGCCACGGGGAATGAAACCCGCCGAAATATTTGATAACGATATTGCAATTTTTGAAGACGGGACGGCAATTTATGGGAAAATATTGTCACAAACCCGCAACGATTCTGTTGTTTTCAGGATGAATACCGCCGATACTCTGATTTTGAAGAACAACGACTTTGTATTGAAAAACCACGGAAACCTAATTTCAGGCGACTTTCATAAGAAACAATATAAATATATGGCCATTGGATTTGGTACTGGCCCCAGTTATGGCGTGTTTGGACTCAGATTTCAACAGCGGTTTGGCGACATTTTGGGTTTTGCCTGGCATTTGGGGGCTGGCCTGTCGTTCATCGAAGATTTGAATGCAGCGGTGTATTTAAATGCAGGAGTAAAATTCTATTATTACCGATTTTTCTATGTAGATGCGAGCATAGGCAGCTTTGGACCTAACTTTCTCATTGGTGCCGATTTAATTTCAACAAAAGCGGTGGGTTTTAATTTTGCCTTTGGCTATGAATCCTATGACGACGGAATCAAGGATACTTTTATAAATGAAGATTTGGGAAATATTGCCATAGAGCTGGGGTTGTTTTTTAGAATTAATTGAATATAGATATTGGGTTTTTTGAATCCGAAAAGCAAATTATGACAGAAAATATAAAAGCAAAAAAGAATGAATTGAGCCATCATGATTGGTTTGTATGCCGAAATCAGGATGTATTTTGGGGTTACTTTTGCCTGATGCAGATCTATATACCGGATGGCGTTTCAGTTGCTTATAATCAAATGATGAACACATGAAAATATTGGTGGAAAAAATACCACAACCAACCGTAGGAATTTGGATCTTATTAGTGTTGCTCCTTTGGGGAGTGAATGCAAGTTCACAAAATCAGGGTGAGTGGGTGGATAAGATTTATTTGACCGACAAATCGGTGATAAATGGTTTAGTGATTGAGCGAAACAGCACCGATAGCGTATTGTTACGACTCAATACGGGTGATACCATTCGGGTTCATCGCAAAGCGATAGTGCGGATAAGAGGTAGTTATGGCCCGGGCGTAAAAAATTTATGGGTTAAAACTATTGGCGTTGGCATTGGAAATTCCTATGGTGGATTTGGGATTCGGTATCAGCAGCATTTAAGAATAGTGAAAGGTTTGGCATGGCATGTGGGGGTGGGGGCTTATAAAGAGGTCTATTTATCCAATCCGGCAATTTTTATGAATGCGGGGGTTAAGTATTTCTATTATAAATATTTATATGTTGATTTAAGTGCAGGGAGTTTGCAGCAGCACGCCCGGCATGACGGTTTATTCATTACTTATGGAACCACTTTGATGACGGGCTTAGAATACTATCTGAGTCATGTGTTTGCTGTTAATCTGGGAATTGGTATATCAACAAAATTCGATCCTGCCCCGGTAAAAGTCGATTATTTTACTTTTGATGCGGGTATTTCATTCAAGATTCCTAAATTCAATAATAGAGATAACAATCTTAAAAATAATGAGTTGCCATAAGGGGTGTTGGGGGAATTATGCAGAACAGATTCCATTTTATGTTTGTGCATGGAATGTCAGAATGAAGAAGAATGAATGAAATAAAAGGATTGGAGAATTAGGCGAAAAATATGTTCAATGAAAAGACAAATGCTAATGAAAATTAACATGCGGGTACCATCCAATCTTAAATTTTAAAAATATTGACCGATGAATATTAAAATTAAAAGTATCATTATTATAGTTTTGTTAATGAGTCAGTTGAGTTCGTGTAAGAAATACGAGGAAGGACCTGCTTTTAGCCTTGTGAGCCCGGTAACCCGCGTGTTGGGGATATTTTACGTTGACAGGATTCTGATCGACGACCAGGTAGTATTTTCGGGCGAAACCCCGCAAATCGAGTTTGAGTTTTTTAAATCGAGCACAGAAGGTGGGGTGAAATACTATGTCATTAACATCGATCAGAATCAGGTTTATTTTAGTACCTGGGAGTTTGAGTCGGGCCGCAATTATTTGATAATGAATAAAACAAGTTATTCCCATTTGACCGATAGCGTTTTATTTTCACCATTTATGGTGGGTCAAAGGGAGTTTTTAATCAAACGCCTGACCCAGAAAGAGTGCTTTTTTGAACAGATAACTCAGGGAAAACTCTATCGCTATGAGTTGAAACGCGATGAATAGGTCTTTTTTTTGATTGTGGTTTTTCTTTAGATTTCTGGCAATATCGACATTTTTTTCTCAATAATTTAGTAGAAACCTTACTTCACTACCTTGTTACCCGCGTAAATCCGCCATTTGTCGTATTGTCGTTTTGGGTGCTATGAGACATTTTTGGGCCATCAATTTTTTATTAACCCCTAAAACCCAAAAACATGAACAGAAAACTTTTACTTTTAATGATGGCCTTTGTAGTAATTGTGGCATCGTGCACCAAGGATGAGGAAGAAGAAACCAATAATACCAACAATACAACCTGCAATGGCATAGTTTGCGAACCCGCAATTTTGGCCGACGAATCAGCCGCTACCATTCCGGCATCCATTCAAGGAACCTTTGCCTGCACCTATAACTACGCAGAACCCACCAGCCCCTACGCCAATGGCAAAAAAGCCAGTTTTACCCTCACTGCCAACAACGAGCTTATTGTGAGTCTGGAAGGTGAAGAGTGCTTTAGCCTGAAAAATCCTGCCTTTCGCTATGGCGTGAACAATGGAAATTTCTTCTTCAAGGATGGTTGTGTGAAGCAGATTTGTTACAATGTGAGCATGAATACCGATGGCACCTTTAGCGAGGTGAACGTGCAGCCCTACGAAGGAGTGGGATGGTACGGACAGTTTGTGAAAGATTAGTGCTTCAAGTTTAAAGGGCGCATAAACTCAACAAGAATTTTCAAGGAGTTTGTGCGCCCTTTTTTCGTTTATCATATTTGTCATTAGTCATTTCGGTGGATGGGAGCCTGCCAGGTTGCGCAGCCAAACTGGTGGAGGAGAAATCTTTTTCTGTCAAAAGAAGATTTCTCAGTCGTCTCACAAACCCGGTTCTTTGTGCGACTCCGCTGGAGTCGGAGTTCCAGTTATTTCGTATTTTTTATAAACATTTGACCACTCTGTGGTCAGGCATTCCTTAAGAAGATTTAGTGTCAAAAGCGGAGCCAGAAACAGTAATAGCCCATGGTTCAATTGAACGCAATCACGAAAAGCTGAAACACAGATTTTCACTCTGAAACACCGTGGGCAGGCTTTGGCACGGCATGGAGCGGCTCGGGCATGTCGTGGCCGTCAGCGCCACGGAGGTGAAGGCCAAAATGTTAGATTTTTCAGCGAAGGGGTTTACCTTTTAAAATAATGACATTGGATAATCCCGCGCTTAACATAAACTCTTGGATTCGAATCAGACTTACTCCAAAACTTCGTCATTATTTTTCTACTTCGCTAGAAAAATCAACATTTTGGCCGAGGCGGGT
>CAXYYJ010000092.1:0-6291 GCA_964293475.1 uncultured Draconibacterium sp. | reverse complement strand
TTCCGTTTCCGTTTCCGTTTCCGTTTCCGTTTCCGTTTCCGTTTCCGTTTCCGTTACCATTGCCGTTGCCGTTGCCATTATTGGCGTTGGCGTTGGTGTTTTCGTTATTGTTGTGGTATGCGTTTTTATTTCGGTCGTTGAATTCGCTATTTTTATTTATAATCAAAATTCCGTGAATATGGTTTGGCATTACCACAAATTCGCCTAATTCGATATTTTGTGCATGGTTTTTAATTTCATGCCAAAACACATCTGCCAATACCCCTGTGTTTGTCAATTGAATATACCCTGCATTTTCCGCAATTTCGCCAAATAAATGTTCTCTGTTTTGTGTACAGATGGTTACAAAATAGACCGCAGCCCATCGGTAATCCCAATTTTGTAACCGGGCGGATGGTATGCGGTATTTATTTTGATATTTTTCAGACATTATTTTTATCTATTCATTTCGTTAAATTATTTCCCTGAAATCACGAAAGCGATAATTTTAAAACGGCGTATCAATTTCTAATTCTTTACAAAAAGCAATCAATTCATCATCGGTGCTTTTCATTTCTTTTTCAAGGCTTTTCAATTGTTTTGAAATTTCCGAAATGTCAATTGGGGCTTCTTCCTCAAAGGTGTTTACATATCGGGGAATATTAAGGTTATAATCGTTTTCGGCAATTAATTCAAGTGTAGCCAAACTGCTGAACTTTTCAACTTCTTTGCGTTCTCTGTATGTTGAAATAATTCTATCAATATCTTCGGGACGTAATGTGTTTTGTGTGCCACGCTCAAAATATTCGGCTGCATTAATGAACAATACATTTTCAGGGTTTTCTCTGCACTTTTTGAAAACCATGATACAAGTAGGAATACTGGTGCCATAGAATATATTGGCAGGCAAACCAATAACGGCATCTAAAAAATTCTTATCTTCAATCAGATATTTGCGAATGTGTTGTTCCGCCCCACTTCTGAACAATGCTCCGTGTGGCAAAACAATTGCCATTGTGCCGTTATCGGCTAAATGGTAAATCATATGTTGCACGAAAGCATAATCGGCCTTACTGGCAGGGGCAAGTTTCCCATATTGACTAAAGCGGTCATCGCTTGTAAACAGTGGGTTTGCGCTCCATTCAGCCGAAAATGGCGGATTAGATACGATTGCTTCAAAAGATAAACCCAGATGTTGAGGGTGCTCTAAGGTATCTTCTTGTTTAATGTCAAATTTCAGGTAATGAACACCATGCAATATCATGTTCATCCTGCAAAGATTGTAAGTAGTACGGTTCATTTCCTGTCCGTAAAACTTGCTTACATCTTTTACTTGTCGGGCTATACGCAATAACAAAGAACCAGAACCCGAAGTAGGGTCATAAGCTGATTTAAGTTTTGTTTTTCCTGTAGTAACAATCATTGCCAAAATTGTACTTACCTGCTGTGGTGTGTAAAATTCACCTGCTTTTTTTCCTGCTCCACTGGCAAACTGTCCAATCAGATATTCGTAAGCATCGCCCAAAACATCAAGTTCGGTGCTTTCAAGTTTGAAATCAATTTTGTCAAGGTGCGATAGCACTTTTGCAATAATTTCATTTCTTGCTTCGGGTGTTTTTCCAAGTTTGGTGCTGTTTAAATCCATATCTTCAAAGAGGTTGTCAAAGTCCTCTTCGCTTGCCGTTCCCATGGTGCTGAGCTGGATATTGGTCAGGATTTTTTGCAGGTCTTCGAGTATGAAATTAGTCTTTCTTTCATCGAATAAATCTTCTTCCTTATTTGTTCCATTGCCACGTTTTGCAACTTCGCCAAATAATTCCTCAGGTTTTAAGAAATAACCCAACTTTTCTAAAGCTTCTTCTTTTATCGCCTCAAGATATTCCTTTGCTGCAGGTATTTTTGGAGTTATATCCCGAAACATGATTTTGTCTTGTTTCAAAATCTCGTTTGCGAACATCTCCATTTTCTCGCTCAGATACTTATAAAAAATAAATCCGAGAATGTAATCCCGGAATTCATCGGCATTCATCTTGCCACGTAATGTGTTGGCAATATTCCAGAGTTGTTGTTCTAATACTCTTTTTTGGTCTTCACCCATATTTTTATAATCTCAAAAATTGTTTAATTTAAAGCTCAAAAGTAACAAATTTGCAGAGTGTGTAAGCAAGATTGCACTCTTTGACAAAACTTTGATTGGAGCCTAAGCTTTATGATGTACCGGGACTGGCTGTGGGGCTTTGGCATTCCCGATAAATCGGGACAGGTCGTGTGCAATGCGATGAGTTGTCAGGAATTCCGATAAAATTAGCAATTAGTTTAATATGAATTAATTGGCGCAGATTAATTTTGCTTATGCTCATATGCTATGCGGATGCTTTATCTGGGAAGTTCATGATGCGTTTTATTATTGGTTCGGACCCAAAATAGAATCGCAAAATGCAATCTATTTGCCATGAATTGGGATGAAAACAATTTTTTTTGAATGATCCACTTTAGTATTTCATTTACCCTTTGATTTCAAATGGTTTAACCCTTGTTCCTAAAAAACAGAAATATGTAAATTCTTTACCGCGTTTGGTTTGGATCGATGGTTGGTAAAAAAAGGAGTTCAATTTAAACAATGAAATAGACCTGAAATTCTAATTTCTGAATTAGAAATAGATTAATATAGCCGCAGCATTTTATTTTGGTATGTTTCACTCACAAAAGAAAAGGTGCCATAAGGGATGAAAATCAAATTATTGAAATTAAGGTACTTATGGCCGGGATTTGGAATCACAAAAACCAAGCTGAGCTCTTGGCAAAGTCGGGGAGGTCTCTGCTTTTAAAATGGGGGAAAATCATGGCCAGCATCTCGGGGTAGGTGATGGTAACGGGTAAGTTTTGCTGCTTCACCGATTTATAATACAGGCGGCTAAACTGGTATATCTGGTCAATGAGGTGTTTCACAAGCTCCTTGTTTTCAAGGTTTTCGGGGTGAGTGCTGCTGATGCTCATTTTTACGGGCAGGTTATAGCTTTCAATGGAGGTGTATCTTGCATTGGCATAGTTAGTATTATTAAACAGCAGATACTGCAAATGTCCTATCTGCACTATGGTTCCGCTATAAGGCATCAGTTCAGCGCTGTCGCGATTAAAAACAATATAATCGTTGTCCAAAGTTTTGTTGATGCTCACAATATAAACGGGCAAATCGGGATAGCCCAAATTGTATAATATCGACTGAATGGGTTTGAGCTCTTGCTGGCTCATGGTTTTGTAAAAGTGAATGGTGAGGCTCTTGATGTCCTTATTCTCCTTGATAAATTCCTGAATCATGAGTTTTATTTGAATGGACAGTGCCGCTGTTTCGTTTCTGCTCACACAATTAAAGTGCTGAAAACCCACATTGGGCTTATAACTCATGGCGCTGCCCAGATATTGAGTGTCCAATTCTACCGATTTAAAGGCTCCCACACCCACTATAAGCTCATCGGTGGTTTGGTGCGAAATATCCCAGGGAATGCCGCCCGCCTTGGCCAGAATGGCAGTTGCAATATTGATTTTATAATATTTATCAAAATCCTTGTGCAGCAGTTTCTCCTTATAAATCACCTGACTTTGGATATGGTATTTCAAGAGAATTTCCTTGAGCTTATAGTAAAAGCTATACAATCCAGAATCACGGTCGTCTTTGTTCACCGGACTCACATAAATGGCCATATATTGCGACTTTTCGTGGTCCAGCATCATTTCATCCAGCCTGCTTTTTACCTGTTCCAGTGGATTCTCCGGGGTTAGAATAATGGCCAGCCTTTTATCGGATTCATATTTCATCCGCACAAAATCATAGAGACTTTTCTTAGTGTCGTCTTTAATAAATCGCGGCTCCATATTGGGTAAATTGTCTTTAAACCCTTTAAACTCCTTGAACACCCGCATGGCATATTCTTTATCGTTCTCGAAAAAGATATGGAAAATAATCACAGGTTTAGGTGGTGATTTTACCGGGCCATGTTTGAGTAAAGCCGTTTTGGGTGATAAGGCTGTATGGTCGCGGTTGGCACCCAGTAAAATATTTTTGGACGCGTCGTTCACAAAAAATACTTTAGAATCGGGCACTTTGAGCCAGCCATCATTTGTTATTTGGAAAAAGGTTTTTATTTCCTCCAAGCCCAGAAGTTCATTTTTAAATTCCTTCAGATTTTTTCCGATGGTCAGATATTTATTATCATTTCGTCCATAGACCAATTTCCCAAATTTCTTTTCCATGTTCTGGTTAATTTTGGGATATACTTCGTTCAGATTCAGCCATGCTTCTTCGGGCAAATCATCAAAAGAACCATATAAAATATCGCGGTAGAAAAGCTTCCTGAAATCGCTGGGTTGATAATCTTCAATCTCTGCCATGGATAGCTTGGAGATCCGTTTTAACCCCTGATCCATAATGGCCATTTCCGGCTCATGACTCACCCTGCCCAATTGTAACCTAATGGAAAAAGCCTGATAAAAAGAACTGAGATTATCGTCGTTATGGGGCGTTCTTTTCCAAAGCTCCAAATCCTTTACCATATTATTCATCAGCACATAGCCGCGGCCTTCCAGTATCCTTCGCCAATGAAAGCGGTAATATTTGATGCTGAAGTTTTTGTTTTTTTTCAAGTCGACATCGCATTGATAATCGGCATCGGCGCAGGACGAGAAATCGCAGTACAAAACTTTATCGGGTTTTTCAGCCATGAACTCTTTGAGTCCGGGCAGTTCTATGGGCAGTTGTTTCAAGCCCAGTCTGGAGAAACCAGGTTTTTCCTGGTCGAAGAAGGAAATCGGTACTTTTTCGTTTTTAAGTTTGAATCCAATCAAATTGATAAATAGATTTTGTTTAATCATGGGTACTTTTTTCGTGAAACAATGATGATTGAAATAATTTCAATTCATATACACAAAAATAGTAAGAATCATGTTTCATTTTACGGTCATAGCTGCCAGAGATTCATTATTTTTCAACAAGTTATTATCTTTTTCAACAAGCAAGGAGCACCAAATTCTGGATGCAATCCACAGGTAATGAGCTATCAGAAGGCTGCGGAATCTTTCCATTTTCTGTCTAAAACTACCATAAGGGTTCAGAAATCGGTTATTTTTGATAGGAATTGGACAACAGGCGGTCGATTTCCGATTTTTTCACATAATTTTTTCTTGCAAACTGGCTGCAGCCCAGACGTCCATCGCGGATATAGTTCTGCACCGAGCGTTGGCTTACCCTAAGAATAGAGGCGGCATCTTTAATATCAAGCCAACCACCATCATCAAACAAAACTTTTTCCCGCTGCATTTCGAACAAGGTTTTTTTCATATCCATGATATCAATTTTCATTTGAAAAAACGCAGTTTTAACCCAAGCCATTTCATCCTGGGGCGTTTCAACCCCAAGTAGTTTAGCAATTTCTTCTTTCGAATGAGCCTTAATAAAATTATCATCCAATAAATCCTTTAAATTCATCTTATTCAATTCAATAAATTATGAAAAGGATTCAGCGCTGTATCCGCCTTTGACACTCAAAGACAAAGCAAAAATGCAGACTCCGGTTTGGTATTATCCCATGCTTTTGGTAATACCATTTTATAGCACTGGTTATGAGTAGGTTGTGGATTTTTTGGTATTACATTACCAGCGAAAAATGGTAGTAACACAAGAAAATATAATAATAGGGATGGGGGCGATGAATTGGAATTAGGGGGGATTTTTTTACTTCTCCTGATAAGTCAACATTTTAGAACGATTGGAGCATGCAATGCATACCCCATCTTTGTGCGACTCCGCTGGAGTCGGATTTCCGGTTTCTTCGTGTTTTTTACAAACATTTGACCACTCTGTGGTCAGGGTTTTCTTTGTAAGAATAAGTATCAACAGCGGAGACAGAAACAGCTTGCCGACCTCGATTCAATTGAATGCAATCAAGAAAAGCTGAAAAACAGATTTTCCATCTGAAACACCTTGGGAAGGCCTTGGCACGGCATGGAGCGGCTCGAGCAGTGTCTAAAGATAAAAATGGCCAAATGATAGACTTTTCGGCGAAGGGGCTTGCCTTTTAAAATAATGACATAGGATAAGTTTGGTGTGATGATAAATGCTGAAAAGTTGAAAAAACCCACGCCAGGATTTGGTCATTATTTTTCTACTTCGCCTGAAAAGTCATCATTTGGACAGAGCGGGATGGCGATTGCCGGGCCTTGAGTTTTGGTTACTTTTTTGTCAAGAAAAAAGTAAGGAAAAAAAATCTTTTTCTTTTCTCCTTTTTTAGAAAAAGGAGAGCAAAAATCACCGCTGCA
>CAXYYJ010000091.1:0-6410 GCA_964293475.1 uncultured Draconibacterium sp. | reverse complement strand
CGGGTACGAATACAGCATCGACAATGGAACCAATTTCCAAACCAGCAATCTCTTCCAAAACCTGCTGGCTGGCGATTACGATTTGGTGGTAAGAGATGTAAATGGTTGTACAAGTCAATCAATTAGTACTGTATCTGAGCCCGCCGAGTTGTTATTTTCGGAGAACATAACTCATATACTTTGTTTCGGAGATGACTCAGGCATTATAGAATTTTTGCCCACAGGAGGCACGCCAACCTATGAATATTCCATTGATGGAGGAGCGAGTTACCAAACCAATCCGGTTTTTAATAACTTGTATGCCGGTGATTATGATCTTGTTACAAGAGACATCAACAATTGTATGAGTCAGCACAGCGTTACCCTTACGCAACCCGCATCTCTACCCGAAGTTAGCTTCACCGGGCTTGAAACCAGTTATTGTTTGGGCGATGCCCCGGCAATCCTGACCGGAAACCAGTCACCCGATGGAATCTTTTCTGGCCCCGGAATACAGGATAATGGCGATGGAACTGCCACTTTTTCAGCCGATTTAGCAGGTTTGGGAGGCCCATTTAACATCACTTACGAGTATTCTGACCCCGATGGTTGTTATAATTCACAAACCCAACAGACCTTAGTCTTTGGTTTGCCAGTGGTAACCTTCAGCGGATTGGCAGTTAGTTATTGTGAAGGAGCGAGCGAGGTACTGTTAACAGGAAGCGAAGCCCCCAATGGAACTTTTGCAGGGAACGGAGTTTTTAACCAGGGCAATGGAACCGCCTTTTTCTATCCTGTGGTGGCAGGAGTCGGTGGGCCTTATGCAATCATATACTCCTATGAAAATTCCAATGGATGTGTGGGTCAAAGCACACAACAAACTGCTGTAAACCCAATCCCTGTTGTAAACTACACAGGACTCAGCAGCAGCTATTGCCAAAACGATGCGCCAGCAATATTAACCGGTGACATGGCCCCCGAAGGAAGTTTCGCAGGACCAGGAATAACAGACAATGGCAATGGAACCGCATTGTTTAATCCTACTATAGCAGGCCCAGGTGGCCCATTTGAAATCATTTACACCTACACATCGCCCGAGGGCTGTGTTGGAGAAAATGCCCAAACAACCACAGTTTTACCATCGGTGGCCGCAGAATTTTCAGGATTAAATGCAACTTACTGTTCCAATGAAGAAAATGCCTTACTACAGGGTAATCTGGCTCCACTGGGAACATTCAGCGGGCCCGGTATCACCGATCATGGCGATGGAACAGCAATTTTTGATGTAACAGCAGCAGGAGTTGGCGGCCCCTACGAAATACTCTACAGTTACACAAATCCCGATGGATGTTATACATCAGCTACCCAGACAACGCAGGTTTTTGAAAGCCCTGAGGCTCATTTCACAGGATTGCATGCCAGCTATTGTGTTGACGAACCCAGCAATCTGTTGACAGGCAACTATAGCAATGGTGAATTTTCAGGTCCCGGCGTTTCATCCAATGGAAATGGAACAGCCAATTTTAATCCCGCCACAGCGGGGGCGGGTGGTCCGTATACCATCGTTTTTTCAGTAGTATCGGGCGATGGCTGCTCGGATGAAACCACACAAATGACTACAGTTTTCGACAGGCCCGCCGTTAGTTTTACCGGATTGGAGTCGAGCTATTGTGCCAGCGATGATGCCGTACTGTTGACCGGAAGTCAGGCGCCCCAGGGTCATTTTTCTGGTGCCGGAATCGTGGATCAGGGCAATGGTACGGCAGAGTTTAATCCAGCACTTGCTGGCCCCGGTGGCCCTTATAACATCACCTATACCTATATTTCAGGCGGAGATTGCGAAAGCAGTTTTACGCAAAGTGTAACGGTGTTACCCTATGAACCCGTGAGTATTTCGGGCTTGGAAACAGGATATTGCAGCGAAAATATTCAGGTATTAATCACCGGCAGCGAAGCCCCCGAAGGATATTTTGTGGGAGATGGGATAACAGATAACGGAAATGGAACCGCTTTGTTCAATCCGGGTCAGTTAGTTTCAGGAACCACAATTATTAGCTACTACGTTAATCAACCAGGTGGTTGTAATAGCGTGGAACATGTTGGTGTCCTCATCTACGAGAATCCGGTTGCCGACTTCACCTTCACGCTGAATAATTGTGACGACGAAGCCATTTTTATGGATTTATCCTATTCCAATAACGGCTCCATTGTAAGCTGGGACTGGCATTTCGATGACCCCTACAGCGGAATCAACAATCATTCAACCCTACAAAATCCGGTTCATCATTTCATCACCAATAAACCCAGCTTTGGAGTTGAATTGGAAGTAACCGATGAGCAAGGATGTACTTCAGCAATAGAAAAGAATGTGGAACCCTATTCCAATGTGGTGATAAGCGGAAATGTAGGCAAAACCAATGGCGACCCGATTACCAAAGGCTATGTGGCAGCCTTCTATTTGTCCGACGGAGTATTGTCCATATTTGCCGATTTGGCTGTGATACAAAGCAATGGCGATTATGAATTTACGCATATGTCATCGTGCGTTGAATATCTGATCCATGCCATTCCCAATCACACTCAGTTTCCATATGTTTATCCCCGCTGGTATGAAGATGCTTTTTATTGGACCGATGCTACCATTGTAACAACAAGCCTGGGCAACGACACCATAGAGAATATTGATTTCCATTTACAGGAGCAGCTGCCCATTCCCAATGGATCATCGAGCATTTCCGGGGGTGTGTTTTATATCGACAGCAAGGGCGAACCCGTAAAAAATGTGGATGTCATTCTTGAATACAACGACCCAACCGACAAAGAAATGGAAACCCTTGACTTTGAAATGACCAACGAAACAGGATTGTGGAGTTTTGCCAATTTGCCCAATGGAGATTATAGAATTCTAGTGGATATGCCCGGCCTTCGTATGGACTCCGTTTATAGAATTGAAATCACACAACCGGAAACACATCTGACAGGATTCAACTATTATGTGGATACATTAAGTGGTATCTATATCATTTACACAGGTATAGATGAAGCAATTTCCAGCATCATTGGCGATATTGAACTATTCCCAAATCCCACAAAAGGACTCATGAATCTTTTGGTAACAAATACCAGCGGAGTGGTAAGAATCGAAGAAATAGAAATCAGCGATTTGGAAGGACGGGTTTTGGAGCAGCTGCAAGAAAACTTCAACGGCACCAAATACGAACAAAGCTTCGATTTCAGAAATTACCCATCGGGCCTGTATCTGATAAAAATTAGAAACGATGAAGGATTTGAAATAAGAAAGTTTGTGATACAAAGATAATTTTGATGGTTATATTGATAATTGCGAAGATTCCAGCCCAGAGTTTTGTCTGGGTTGGTATCATCGAAATTATTGAGAGCATGATTGTCAAACAATACCTTTCCCTACCACCTAAATTGCCGATAAAATTTAATCAACACCAATAACGTTAAGTCCCATTGCAAAAATATTTTTCTAAAATTTGGGGTAAAAAATGCGGCGGGGTTGGTTAAAAAGGCAATGGAAAGGCATTTGATAAAGTAGTTCTGCTTGGTAATAGCTTAAAATATAGTCATTTATCATTTTGATTATTTGAACACACCAAAAAATTGCGCTTTATAATTTTAATACTGAGTGCCTGCAAATAGTAATCTTTTTAGGAGGAATCATGGAAAACCGTGATTTTTAAAAAATCACGGTTTTCCGTGATTTATTTTAATTTCCAACACCCTATTTTTACATTTTATAAAACCTTTGTTTATTAAGAAGAAAGTGAGAAAATTAAAAATTATAAACCCAAAGCCAACATGGCAGATTAAAAAACCATTATTTATGAAAAAGAGATTATACTATTTATTTGTTTTTATATTACTTGGGTGGAGCGCAGGTTTCGCTCAATTGCCCTACACAAAGGTTCTGAACTTGAAATCGCTAAATACCAATGATTATCAAGGTTTGCTTCTGGATTATAATAACGATGGAAAAACTGACTTTCTATGGTACTTATATTCTACCCATGTTTTGAAATTTTATCGCAACGATGGAATTGAATTTGTTCCTGACTTTGATTTGTCTATTCCTGCCTATTCTAATATTATTTTTCATTCCTATTTCGGAAGTTTAACTGACTTTTATTTTAATGATATAGATCTGGATGGGAATAAAGATTTACTAATTTATTCTGCAAATCATGCCAATTGTTCATCGAATAGTATTAGAATTTATTGGGGCAATTCCACGACCTATTTTGATGGAGCTGACTATACCAACCTTGCAGCAATAGCGCCATTTTGTGTTGGAGCTGTATTTGTTGACTTTAATAATGATGGCTTAAGCGATGTTCATATAAGAAGCGCAAGCGGGTCTTGCACAATGTATAAAAACAATGGCGGCAGGAATTTTATTCAAGTTCCTACTTTTAATACTGGTAGAGATATAAATCAAACTTTTTTCGATGTGGATGAAGATGGTTATAAGGACATGGTTTATACAAAAAGTGGTTGGGCAGATGGACAGTGGGGTTTCAGATTTAATAAAGGACTTGGTAATGGTAATTTCAATCCTAATACTCAAATATACTACTCTGTAGAAAGGGCTCGTGATTGGGATTTTGTACCCATAAATTTGGATTCGGAGAATAACCAGGTTATGGATTTTGCATTTCTCTGCTATAATGATGGTACGAATTCAAATACACTTTACAAGGCAAAATGGGATTCAGTGGGATTAAATTTTAACTTTGAGAATGAACTAATCGGAAATAGCAATCTGGATCAATCACTTGTATCGCCAGTAGATTATAATAATGATGGTAATGATGATCTTGTAATGCGTTACAAAGCGAATGGTTCAGCCCCATTTCTTTTTACCACTATTGCGCTAATTAACGATGGTTTTGGTAATTTTAGTTCAATGGATACCTTGTTGAAAAACAGCAATTATTATCCAGCCGATGTAAAATTTGGAGATAATAATAATTTGTATCTATTCTCCAGGAAGTATAATGATCAAGGAAATCTTTTAGATTCTGTTTTTGTGTTAAAAATGAATATTGAAAGCTTGAATCTCAGTTTTTCTCAAGTAGTGACTGATGTTCTGTGTCATGGTAACAATACCGGCAGCATCGAAATTCTTCCATCAGGCGGCACCCCCGATTACGAATATTCCATCGACAACGGAATTAACTTCCAAACCAGCAATGTCTTCGAGAACCTTTTTGCAGGAGATTATGAGGTGATTGTGAAAGATGCCAATGCACTTGCAGATACTGCCACCGTTACCATCGCAGAACCCGCAGCGGGCTTAACTTTCACTGAAAACATTGTGGATGTTCTCTGCTTTGGTAACAATACAGGAAGCATTGAAATTCTTGCATCAGGCGGAACACCCGATTACGATTACTCTATCAATAATGGAGCGAACTTCCAAACAACCAATCTGTTTGAAAATCTGTTTGCAGGAGATTATGAAGTCATTGTAAGAGATGCCAATGATTGCGCAGATACAGCCATAGTTACCATCACAGAACCAGCAGCGGGCTTGGCTTTCACTGAAAACATCGTGGATGTTCTTTGTTTTGGAGATGCCACAGGAAGCATAGAAATTATAGCATCAGGTGGAACACCAGCTTACGAATACAGCATCGACAACGGAGTTAATTTCCAAACCAGCAATCTTTTTGAGAATCTGTTGGCAGGAGATTATGATTTGTTGGTAAGAGATGCCAATGATTGCGCCGATACAGCCACGGTTACCATTACAGAACCAGCAGCGAGCTTGACTTTCACAGAAAACATCGTGGATGTTCTTTGTTTTGGAAATGCCACAGGAAGCTTTGAAATCATAGCCTCAGGCGGAACTCCCGCTTACGAATATTCCATCGACAACGGAGCCAACTTCCAGACAACCAATTTGTTTGAAAGCCTGTTGGCTGGAGATTATGAAGTGATAGTTAGAGATGCCAATGAATGCGCCGATATAGCTACCATTACCATCACAGAACCAGCAGCGGGCTTGACTTTCACAGAAAACATCGTGGATGTTCTTTGTTTTGGAAATGCCACCGGAAGCATCGAAATCATAGCATCAGGTGGAACCCCCGCTTACGAATACAGCATCGACAACGGAGCCAACTTCCAAACAACCAATTTGTTTGAGAACCTGTTAGCTGGTGATTATGAAGTCATCGTAAGAGATGCCAATTCTTGCGCCGATACAGCCACGGTTACCATCGCAGAACCAGCAGCGGGATTAACTTTCACAGAAAATATCGTGGATGTTCTCTGTTTTGGAAATGCCACCGGAAGCATCGAAATTCTTGCAACAGGCGGAACCCCCGATTACGATTACTCCATCAATAACGGAGCCAACTTCCAAACAACCAATTTGTTTGAGAACCTGTTGGCTGGCGATT
>CAXYYJ010000090.1:0-6706 GCA_964293475.1 uncultured Draconibacterium sp. | reverse complement strand
AATTTGCAACTCGTTAATACGTAAATAGTTATGTAAAGTTGTCATTGGTATGGAGCCGAACCTGTGAGACGACTGAGAAATCTTTTTCAGAATTAGGCTCCGGCTGTTTTACTTTTTGCCCAAAGCTCGCCAGTTATGCGAAATCTCCCAAAGCAAACCCTGACCACAGAGTGGTCAAATGTTTATAAAAAATGATGTAACGGAAACCCGACTCCAGCGGAGTCGCACAAAGCGGAGGGATTTGAAGGCATACCCCAACCGGAGTTTTGTTTATACCCCCCAAGCTGAAAGCCTATCTCATTTTAACAAGGTGCAGCGCACCTTGTTTAAACAAAACCACCAATCAGGCGGCCTGAAAGGCCAACTCAAAACCACACAAAAACCATAATCATTTCGATAGAGCCGAATCCGGAAAGCAAATAAGAAATCTTATATTGAAATGAAGAAATTTCTCCACCACCATTATGGCCACACAACCTGGCACCCCCCACTGCATCTAAATCCCCCAATCTGGGGCATGTTTAATCCAATGACAATTCCGACTAATTGAAAAACCCTGAACTAAAAAACTTTATTCAAACCCTTCGTCTTCAACCAAAATAGGTCCCTCGCCGGCTTCAAATACCATGGTTTGAATACGGATATTAAAAAACTTCTGGAACATCTCCCAGCTAACTTTCAAAGCCAGTCCTTCGGAATCCGTATACCAACTAAACAGCTCATTTTTAAGGTAGCTCTGATAATTCTTTTTGAGGTATTCCATAGTTTGCTCCAGGTCGTCATGCTCTGGTATCAAATAAACTGTGCTTTGGTCGTTTTCACAAAATTCATACTCATCCATCGGCTCGTCATCCTTATAGGCGGCACTAAGCCAATCGAAAAAATCCTGGGTAGGTTGCAGAATGACTGCTTCTCTGTTAATTGTTAATAACATATCTATCTATATTTTAATTAATTATAAATTTTATTTCTCTAACTATCCCTTATCGGTATTGGCTGATTTGTTTCTTAGCCAAGGGAAAAATCCGTTCATTTTCCCGCAATGAAAATAGTCATTTAAGACCACTCCACAATGAAAAAATTTAAATTTTTAGGGTGGGCAGGGAGCAAAATGATTTATGGTGATAAATTGTTTTTGTATTGCTTATGGTGGATATTGATGGCCGATGGATACTTGGTAACAAAGGCATCTGCCTTAACCCGGATTATTCCTTCACAAAAGTATGGCTATCTTAAGCTTTGAAAAAACTGTCCTATGAATGGGGAGTGCTTTACTACAATTAATCTGTTTCAGGTTTGTATGAATAATATGCTATTAAGTCGCGCAATCTTCTGATGAGAATATGGACTGTTGTACTAGGATTAGCGTCAATTGGTGGAGTGCCATCATGGTTTTTTAATAAAAACTGACTTCTTTCTATCGCTGCTTCTTCATTTCCAATTTTGGTAATAATATCGACAATATTCGTATTTCCGTGTTCATACTCAAAGTCTTTGTAATTAGGATTTTCTTTCACTTTAGAATTAATACTATTATATATCTCCAACCTGGGGATTGGTTTTTCAAACGGAACATTATCTAAATGCAGTAATAACCATAATTCGAAAACTTCATTACTATAGGCAACCTTGTGCTTGAATTCTTGTGCTTTTCGAAATGCGTTTTTAAATCTTTCTGTATTTCCAAAACTTTTTTCGGCATCATCTTTGTCAAAAACAGCCCAAACTTCATCGACAGTTTTATTTGATTCTTCAGCTAATTTGTTTTTCTCGATTAGTGATTGCTCAACAACGCCTAATGAACTCATTCCGGTTCCAACAGCTCTTAGAAATACTGTTTCATTAGGAAACTCTTTAATAAACCTTTCGAAGTAATAAGGTTCAGTTTTTTTATCTTCACAAACAATTAAGAATAGGTGAGGATACTTTCGCCATCTAACAGGTCTAATATCTTTGTCTTTTAAAGACTTTTTGCTAATTATTCCTCTTTTTGCCATTGTGTATTTCTTAAAAATGTTTGAAATCCACCCAATGCTGGAATGGCACCATATCTACCTTCAAAATATCTTTTTTCTTTATCAGAATCAGGCCGTTCTTTTTCAGATACGTATTCACCATTCTTTTCTTTGAAATAAACAAAATCTGACAAAGAATAGATTTCTGTACTTTCAGATTTATTCTTCTCTGCAAAACATATTTGGTCTCTCCGTAGCTTTGAATAGCTTAAAAGGTTTGTGTCATGCGTTGCAAAAATAAGCTGTGCATTATTTGGATTGCTTGCTTTATTTAAAAATGCGTCAATAGTATTTAATGTCATTATTGGGTGCAATTTAGCCTCAATCTCATCAATTATCAATACCCCTCCATTAGCGAGTGCCCATAATATGGGTCCACTTAATTGTAATGCTTTTTTTGCCCCGGACGATTCTCTTTCTTCCCATTTCCATGTTTGAGTCCGATCTGTTGGCTTACTATTATTGTCATATATCATATGTTCTGCAAAAACAGTGTAAGTCTGTTTTCCATCAAATGATTTTGCTATTTTTTCTTTCATACTAATCGGCATATCAGATGGTAATTCTGACATTTCAAATTTTTTAGTTGTTATATCCATATTTGAAATTCCCAGGTTAAGAGATTTAAGATAGTCTCGTATTTTCTCCTTATATTCTTCTTTTGCCCACAGTTCAACAGTTTGTATTTCCTCTATTTCAGTATTTAATCCATCAATCATACTGAAACGACTAAACCAATTAATAATATCCTTTGCTTCTTCTATATTAAGCATATCGCAAGTTGACAGAAAAAGAGCATTATCGCGTGTTGCTTCAATAGCAGCATCAATTATTTTTTTAGTTCCATTAAACCCGGAGCTAACATCAATAATGTCTTTTTCACGAACAAACAACTCCACTTCTCGTCCCAGATTTTTTCTAAGTAGCCATTCCTTTTCAATAATAGTTTCACTAAACTCAAATCCATATCTATATCGGGATTCCCCCACAATGAAAGAAATTTCAAAAGTCGTTGGCTTTTCAAAAAATCCATCTCTAAGCAAAAATGGGTCATATGGTAACTTTGTAGTAGAAGAAGCACGGGCTGACATATGAACCATTTTATCTAATAAACTCATAGATTTAAGTATGTTTGACTTTCCCCCGCTATTTGAACCATATAATGCCAGTACGTTTAAAGCCCGGTACTTTCCTTTCTCTATGATATTCTCCATAAAGTCTTTTTGCTTCGGTGCAGGAATCAAACTTATTACTTGCTCTTCTGCAATAGACCTGTAATTCGATACTCTAAATTCAATCAACATAGCTTATTTTGTTTAATAGTCAGCAAATATAATATAGTTCACTGGAATAATTGCAACAAAGCTTGTTGTTTTGTTTTTTTATTTTAATTAACTAAAGTGGTATTATTCCTAAAATACTTTCGAAATTCAAATCTCCAGCCTGATTATAGAGCATATCTAATCTAAATCCTCCGTTTAACCGCCAGAATTAACTCTTTGCTTTTAATTAAGCCACATATTGCATGTTATAATTTTTCTTCTTAACAGAAAAACAAGGTATAAAATATATTTGAATAAAACCCAGGTAACTATTCACTGGTCATTTTTGAATGAATAATATACCATTCATTATAAAAAAAAACCAGCAGCGCTGCCGGCTCTCTACCATTAACCTTTGGTTACACGCTAAGTGAGAAGTATGCTCCCCAGATACTTGGTGGGCGAAATCCTGTCTTCAACATCTTCGACAACGGTGCCGTCGGACACTTTAAAGAAAGTGTAGACTTCCAGTTGCTTTCCCGACCAATCTGGTGTGATGTTGAGCACCACATTTGGATTTTGTCGCTCGGCGATGGTTGAGAAAGTTTGCGACCGGTTGGTTTCGGGGTCATAAACGCCAACGTATAACTTATCGGTTGGATGGGCTCCCATAAAATCGGAGTTGTTGGTCCAACTGATGGTTAAGGTATGTGCGGCACTGCTTACCACGCCACCCCCATGCAATCCAGGCAAAGTACCCTTGCTCAGCTGAATCAACGCATAGTCGATTGCATAGTCCGGGGACTCACCAATCATGGCGGTTTTGATGTTTTCGGCCATTGCCACATTTACTTCCGTCACCTTATTGGCGTAGGAATTGTAACCTACCCTGATAAGCTTCCGGTTAGCATTCAGAAACCGCATCATGATACCAAATTTGGTTCTTTGGTTCAATTGTTTAGTAGTTGCAGTTCTGTTGGTTTTGGAAGGTCGGATTTTCATCACTGCTTTACCCTTCCACTGGGAACCTACTATTTTCCCGATGGTGCCATGGAACGCTCCATGTACACCCTGGTCATATGTTGCCATAGGCGATTGTGACCACTGTTAAATTGTTTATCGTGGTCAGTAGCCTACTTGCAATTTGAGTTCCAGCCCCATTTTTTCTTTCTTTTTTCATTTTGTTTCACCTTGTTTCAGAGATACGACAACAAACCATGACAGCCCGACTTTGACAGTTGGTGGAAACAAAGGGAAACAAAGGTCATAAAAACTGCCAAAGGCATCCTGCGTTTTGGCATAAGCAGTAAGACAGGTGTGCCAAACTCATTTTTTTCACTTTAAATTTAAGAATTAACCCCATAGGATATGGATTTGAGCAGAATTCGGGAACCATTCGGAAAGCGTTTGCAAACCCGTCGAACGGGGTATATAACCATTAGAATTCTCTCCGAACCATTCCCGAACCATTCCCGAACCGTTCCCGAACCGTTCCCGAATCATGTATCAACTGCGTGCTGAAAATGCGACTTCAACTTGCTATATTCTAAAATCATTATATTTGTATGAATTTGAACATGATGAAACCATGCTACCGCAGCTGAATAATATACACCGCATTCTCTACATCGATCTGAAGCCTCAGCTCTCAAGGGACAAACCGGAGACATGGTGGCTGGGGCAAAGATTGAAAATCAAACCCCAAAAGATTGTTTTTCCCATTAAAGCCCAATTGGTATTTCTCAACGACCCACATCCCATGCTGGTTTTTTACAGGCAATTGATTGATAACGATTTGGCTAATTTTTACAATAATGCCAATACCCTGATCGATGGCATGGACAAACCCCCTGAAAAATCTTACCTGGCTCAAAGTATCATCAACAAGACCCTTCACGACAAATTGAAGGAATTGAATGAAATCATTCGGCGCAAAAAATATCATTGGGAGTGTCTTTTTCCAGGCAAAGGCTATGAGGAGGTAGAGCCTTCTCTGGTGCTTGAAACCTATATTTTTCATTATATCAAATTGGGACTGGTGGTTCTTTATCAGAATATTCAGGATCGGTTTAGCGAATTCATAGAAAAGCCACTCAGTATTGATGATATTTTTCGAATTTATTTCAGGGAAGAAATCCCGACGTTCTCATTCAGCCAGGATGCTCCGGAATACATCCCGCCCATTAAACCTAAGGTGATAGAAAAAACTTTTGCCCCCAGAAATTATGAGGTTGATGCACATCTAAAACTCCGCATGACAGCCGAAAATATAAGAGATAAGGCCAGTCTTAAGCTTGTGGAACAAAAGATGATAGAATATGGGTTGCTCAATGATGAATACAAATTTATTCCAAACAAGGGAAACGCTCATACCACTTTAATGGCGGCCATTTACAAAAGGCTCATTCAAAAGAATTATTTTCGGTTGAATGTATTGGGGTCAAAAAGAAAACTAAAAGAGCTGGATATCCGGAAATATTTGGACGAACTTTATCAGGCCGACACTTCCCAGCAATTCAGGCGGATGGACGAAAATACCATGAACAATGCATTTTTAAAACTTCCCTGGCTGGAAAAGATATAGCGGCATGGTGTTTTGATTTGGTTTAAAACCATGGCATTGAATGGTCTTTTCAATGGAGTCGAGCTTGCGAGGCGACTGAGAAATCCTTTTCAGAATTAGGCTCCGGCTGTTTTTCTTTTTACCCAAAGCTCCCCAGTTATACTAAATCTCCCAAAGCAAAATCTGACCACAGAGTGGTCAAATGTTTGTAAAAAAATGAATAAAACGGAAATCCGACTCCAGCGGAGTCGCACAAAACACTGTTTGCGCAGGGCTTGCTCCAATCGTTCAATAGAGAAATCCTACTTTTTTCTTTACTTTTTTCTTGAAATAAAAGTAACAAACCTGCCTGCCTGCGCAGCCAGGCAGGAACTCAAGGCCCGGCAATTGCCAACGCGCCTCGGCCAAAATGTTGATTTTTCAAGCGAAGTAGAAAAATAATGACGAAGTCCTGGCATGAGTCTGATTCGAATCAACGAGTTTATATTAAGCGCGGGGTTATCCAATGTCATTATTTTAAAAGGTAAACCCCTTCGCTGAAAAATCTAACATTTTGACCTTTTTATCTTCAGACACCACCGAGCCGCTCCATGCCGTGCCAAGGCCTTCCCACGGTGTTTCAGATGGAAAATCTGTGTTTCAGCTTTTCGTGATTGCGTTCAATTGAACGCTCTTAGGCAAGCCGCTTCCTGCTCCGCTGCTGATCCTAAGACTTCCGAAGGAATGTCTGCGACCGCCTCAGCAAAAAGGTGTTAAACGGAGGGATGTTGTGGAACGATAAGGAAAAGAAACTGTTTGACGACGTTAGCGTTAGCTAAAAGGAGGAGTTTTTCTTTTCCCGTTCCACAATTTCCCGGAGTAGCCTT
>CAXYYJ010000089.1:0-7479 GCA_964293475.1 uncultured Draconibacterium sp. | reverse complement strand
GGGTGGTTCTATAAAAGGTGCGACCCGGTTTTATTTTTTTTACCGGACACTAATGTATTAAAATGAAAAAAAAAGTAAGAGTTTTAATAGCCCAGCTGGCGCGTATCTACAAAGCTGCGCAGTCAGACAGGTTTGCAATTAGTAGTGTTCGGAAGATTTTCCCAGCCGAATTGTTTTGATTTTAAAATGCTATCGAAAAACCAAACCTAATGCATTCTTTCCAACCCAACCTATGTGCCCGTTGAGCCATAGTGGCAAAAAAAAATCAATCCGCGAAAATCAGCGTAATCAGTGGACAAAACAAAACCCAACTTCAGTGCACTTTGAGCCTTAGTGGCAAAAAAAAAATCAATCCGCGGAAATCAGCGTAATCTGTGGATCAAATAAAACCCAACCTTAGTGCCCTTTGAGCCATAGTGGCAAAAAAAAATCAATCCGTGTAAATCCGCCTAATTAGTGTCATCCCTGTCTGCCACCAAAATAACAATATGGTTATGCCATCAGCGAAATGTTTCACATATACTTCCTTTTCAGGCTGCTTATAGTGTCTGTTTTTTAATAACCATATAGCTTTTGATTCGTTTCTATTTTTGTCAAAATAGCATCGATGGTTGATTGTAACTCTGGCGGAATTTTAAGTAATAAATTGTCATCGGGCACTTTGTTTAGAATAAGTGTTACATAATACAGGATCGTATATTTTTCTTGTAATTCTTTACCGAATACCACATTTTCGAAAAGATGTAAAACAATGCGCTTTTGCTGTTGAACCAATAAATCAAACAGTAATTCATTAATAACCGTGACGTCTTGTGATTCAATAATTTCAGCGGCTCTATTTTCAATATTATTAAATATTCCATTCCATATTTCAACTATTATTTGCGTTTCTTTTATAATGACAGCCTTGTCAGTTTCTATGGCTTTATTAACATATTCTAATGCTTTGGCTTTATTTGTATTGGTAATATAGTGTAAAATTGCCAAATTATTTAAAGCAATAATATTTCCTTTTTCCAAGGCTTTTAAATAATAGCTTTCGGCTTCAGAGAAATTTTGTTGGTCTTCATTTAAAATTGTGGAATTATTTAAAGCATTACTATTTCCTTTATCAATCGCTTTTAAATAAAAGCTTTCTGCTTCCGAGAATTTTTGTAGGTCGCCGTATAAATTCGCCAAATTGTTTAATGCATCAATTTGCCCTTTATCTATCGCTTTTAAATAGAAGCTTTCTGCTACTGAGATTTTTTGCAGGTTGGCGTATGCGAGTCCTAATATAATAAATTTAATACCATCTTCTTCGTTCTCAATGTTTTCTGCAATTTCTATGGCTTTATTATACTCTTTTTTCTCAAAAAATTCTTGTATCTGCACTGCTATATCTTCATATTTCTCAGGTAATTCTATTAGATCATTTTCCGATCTATTTGCTCTTAATCTTTCTGTTAGTTCTATAATGGTATCTCGTTCTTGAACAGATATATATTTGCTTTGGCATAAACCTTTCGAGAATAATAAGGTGCTTTTCCAGTCTATTTTACCGTCACTTAATCGTGCAATGTGTTCAGTAGCTAATTTTCTAAAATCACTGGCATCATACCAGTTTTCAAGAAAAATACTTAGCCATTTTGCTTTGCGTTTTTGGTCGGGATTTCCCTGAGTAACAATCAGCCACATATTAAAAAACCGCTCCGAAATTCGATAAAGATGTTGTTTTTTATTGGTTTCTATCTTGTCAACAATACCTTTTTCTACCAATGTCTTTAGATTTGCCGAAATGAGTTTGCTTTCCATTTTAGCCTTCTCAACCAATTGCTTAGTGGTGCATGCCTCCCAAATAAATGCCATTTCGTATACTATTTTTCGCAGTTGGGGAGTAAGGTTTATCAGTCTTTCCTGAAACAAGGGACTCGCATTGTCCATAGTTTTTTTAAGGTAATCATAAGTGGTTGATTCCGATTTTTGCAGTACTATTTGTATAAAAAACTGCAAGGTTCTTGGCAATCCATCAGTTAAAATTCTGATGTTTTCTATTTTACCGGGATTGTTCATTACAAATCCTTTCAAACTATCCATATTTAGTACAAGACTCCAATGTGCGAGGAGAGTATTCATTTCTTCTCTACTTAATGCTTCTAATTTATGAGTTCTGAAAAATTCATAAAATGGTTTATCATACTTCCAGAAATGCTCGTCCATTCTGGTGCTTCCTGCTATAATTTGTATGGAATTATAATTGATGAGGGTTTCGCGTAATAAACTTCCATCGTCGGTGAAATTTTCCACAATACGGTCAAAATTATCCAATAGCAAAACGATGCGTTTATCGTTTTTGGTGCAGCATTGCTGAATTAATGCAAACAGATGGCGGGTATAGGCCTGGTCGGTATCAAAATTATTATAGTCGGTAATATTAATGTCAAAATTGTGGTGCTTATTGAGTTCATAAATCACTTGTTCCCACAAATCGAATAAGCGATAGATTCCGGCTTGCTCTTCGGCCAAATTAATGGCAATAAATTTCTTGTTGAGTTCTGGGTTTTGAACAATTTCAATTTCAATGCGTTTCAACAAAGTTGATTTTCCGCTGCCTCTTCTTCCTAAAATAAGTTCGTGTTGCAGCGGATCTTTAGTTTTCTTGTTTACAATAGCATCTATGATAGTACTATATTCGGCTTTACGAATAACAAAATTATTTTTTACGGTTTGATAATCGCTGTTAGCTGTTTGATACACTGCCAGTTGGTCTAAAAACCAATTTCCGATTTGTACGTTATTATTATCCATGGTATATGGGGTTGTTTCGTAAATAAAATGCTTTTAAGAAAGGAGAGATGAAAACATAAGTTTTGTTACCATCTGGTTCTTCTACAATATATCCGTCTTGTTCCAAATCGTTAATAAAATCCATATAATCGTTTGTTTTTCCATGCATTACCGCTTTGTCATATATTGTTTGAATAGTAATGAAATCATGATGCGCAATATGAATTAATATTTCGTTTAAAAAGTCAAAATCGTTTTTTGGCAAATATTCTGAAAGGCGATTTTTCCAATCAGCAAAATGCTCATTGTTTTTTACTACTTTATTAAATGCGTATTCAATATCTTGATTCGTAATATTTGGGTTATTCTCTTTTCTTCCTTTTTTATCAATTTCATCTAGCATTAAGTTAATAAAATAGGGTGTATAATAGTGCTGTATTTTTTCTAACAAATAGGCTTTCAGGTTTTCGTCATATTTGATAGTAGCTTTTTTGGTTGCCCAATCTATATAATATATCGCTTGAGATTTATTTAAAGGTTCGCAATTTATTTTTTGTAAATCATTCAAATCAGCAGTCCTGCCTTCAATTGTTTTTACTACGTAATGAATTCCAATGGAGCCAGCCAAAACAAACTGTAGTTTTTTAAATTCACTTTGTCTCCAGGTTCTTAATTGTTTTAAAATGGCTTTTGCTTCTTCTGTTTTCCCTACCTTATTTATATTGTGTAGTACTTCAGGCAACTCATCCAATAATAAAACAATTGTTTCTGAGTTATCGTCTAATTTTCTGAAAATGGTACTTATTTCTTCGAGGTAATTAAAAGCTTTGTCTTCAATTTTGATGTTTAAAGTTGTAAAATCAATTTCAGTTATTGCTTTTGACTTTAAATATTTTGTAAACCATTGTTTTGATTTTTTGCTCAGACTTAAGCAGCTTATAATGAGCTTATATACCGTTTCATAAAATTCCTTTTCTGATTGTACTGCCTGAATATTTTCAAATTTTACGATAAAGCCCTCTTGCGGGTTTTGTGCCAAATCGCGCATGATACTGGTTTTGCCAACTCTACGAGGTGCTACTATCAGGATATAGTTTCCTTTCGACAACTCTCTCCAAATGTCGTCAACAATCTCTGTTCTTGGATAATAGAAATCACCGGTTGCAACAGGTCCGATAATGGTATTTGGGGAAATCCAATTTGAATTCATTTTGACAGTGTTTTTATTGTTAATATAATTTGACAGCAAATATACTGCTAATTTATTTACACAGCAAATTTATTGTCAATTTTTTTATTTAAAATCCGAATCTGTTCCAACTAACTCCTGCCCTCCGTTCCGGCTCCCGCACCTGCTTGCATCAGTTAATGAAATTCTTTCCAAGCCCAATTGCATATTAATCCAATACAACTCAAAACCCATTTACAAAAATTCTTACATTTGATTAAATTTTATCGCGAAAGCGGTTTGATTACATTCGTTTAAAAAGTTAGGCTAAAAAATGGATTTAAATGTATGATATTCAGGGATATACTTCGCACGGATTACAACCGAGGACGAAGGACGAGCTCAACGAAGTTAAATCCGCGCTAGCGGGGTAAGAATGGAACAGTCCTATATAAAAAGGGAAATAGCAATATCAAACTTCACATCTATACACATCCAAATAGATATAGTGAATATGATGAAAAGGGTACTCTTGATTTTAGTGATTTTGGACCTGCAATTGAAAAAATCGGAACTAAGAAAAAATAGAATTTATGTTATATAAGAATTATGTATTAATGTGTTTAGTTTGTCTTAATGTTATGATTGCAAAATCTGAAGATGTTGAAGCAAAAGATACTTTGACTGTTTTAAAAATAGTTAATACAGAGCTGCAAACAATTGTAGATAGTCTTTTGATACATGAAAAAGGCATGGATTACTATGATTCAAGTCTAGTATTCTACATTGATGTACAACACAGAAAAGACATTACACTTTTATCCGTAGGCTCTTTTCATAAAATATTGAAGTCAGGGAATGAAATAGGATGTTTAACGATTAAAAATCATATTTTTATTGTATCAAGTAATTATGAAACAAATTTTTTCAAAAAGACCGGATGTAAAAAGAGATATGATTTTTATGAGCCATTAGAACAAACCGAAGATGATTCTGAAGGTATTGTGATTGATATTTATGAAGATGATTCTTACACGCAATGGAATTATAGATTAATAAATGGAAAACTAATTAAGATACCGTAACAAAAAGCCCCAATCGGGGCTTTATTTTTACAGCATAGCCGCATTTTTATTAAAGGAGTCTTTAAACTTCTTTTTTGTAAGCATAGTTTCTATCATACCAAAAATAATGGACTTGTCCCCCTGCTAGCGCGGATTTCCCAATTAGCAGCGTTCCGAAGATTTCCCTTCCAAATTATTTCAATTTTAAAAACGCCACCGAAAAACCAAACCTAATGCATTCTATCCAACCAACCTTTGCGCCCATAGTGCCCCAGTGGCAAAAAAATCAATCCGCGGAAATCAGCGTAATCTATGGACAAAATAAAACCCAACTATCCTTTATGCTCTTCGTTTTTAGGCTGCCAACTCCCGCTGTCGCGGATCTACCTGGCTGCGCAGTCAGACAGGTTTACCATTGACTACAAGGAGCCTGTCGGCAGACAGACTCAACGAAGTTAATTCTTCTCAGCTGGGGGCGTAAAAAAAACATACGGCAACAAAAAAAATCTCTATTTTCGGCCCGTTTCCTTTAGGAACTTTATTTCATGATGAACAAACTTATTTCGAGATGCTTTCGTTTTCCCGGACTGCTGGTTTTGGTGGTTGTGGCTCTGGTGTTCAGAACTTTTTATGGAATTTCGGTCAATTTCGACGAAGTGAATACCCTCTATCTTCAGGATTATACTCAAATCTATTTGCTTGGCATCAAGTTCTATACTTCGGGCGTGTGGCCTTTCTGGGGACCCGACATCACCTATACGGCTTCGCAGATTCCGGGTGCATTGCAGGCACTGCTGGTGGGATTGCCCTTTTATGTCTGGGAAAGTAAAGAAGCACCATTTGTTCTCCTGAATCTGCTTTCGGCTGCTTCGCTGGTATTTTTTGGCTGGTATATTTCTCAACGAATCTCCACAATTCCACGCTGGTTTGTTTTTGGATGGCTGCTTACCGCTCCCTGGACCATGAACTTCAGCACCACCATCATCAACCCGTCCTATGTGCTGGCTCCGGCCATTGTGTTCTTTGTGAGCATTCTGGAGCTTTTGCCGGTTTACAAGAAAAAGCTCATAGGTAAAAAGACCGCATTTTTTGCGGCTGGATTGGCCATTGGCTGGATTCTGCAAATTCATATGTCGTGGGTGCTTTTGCCTTTCTACCTTTTGCTGGTGCTGGTTTTTATGCTCAAAAGCAAGGATTACCGCGGAGTTCTGACCGGAGTGACATTTTTGGGATTTGGATTTTTAGCCGGAATCGCTACCCTGATTCCCACATTGCTGAAGTTTGGTTTATCAACCGGAAATGCTGAATCCACCATCATGTTTAACCCTCAGAATCTGAAAAATATTGATATTTTCCTGCGGTTTTTGTCCATGAGCACTGCCGATGTGCGACAGTTTATAACAGGAAACCTTACCGAAGAAGGGGCTTTTCTGGGGAATCAAATCTGGGCTTCGCCTGTTGTGGTTTTTCTTTTTTTGGCCGGATTGGCTCAAATGCTTGTTTATCTCGTTTTCCTATTCCGAAAATCGCCCCAACCCGAAGCTCGTTTTGTTAAATATCTGACTCTGGGAACCATCCTCCTCACCTACTTCAGCTATTTGTTTGCAGTGCGCGAAGTGGCCACCTACACATTTTATTTACTCATCCCGCTGTCGTTCTGGTTTGGCTTTTATGCGTTGGAACCCTTGTTTCATAAGGCTATATGGCGAAAAGTGGCGTTGGCATTTCTGCTTTCGGGACTTGTGTTTCATGTGGCTTTAGCCCTGGAATATGCTCCAAAACGCTCGCTATTTACCAAAGCCAACATGATAGATGAAGCCCTGAAAATGAAAGATTCCCGCTTGTTTGCCTACAGAAGGGTAGCTCAATGGGAAAATTTCGCACGGCAGCAAAACTGGCGGAAAGAGATTTCGATTGTAAACAACGACACGCTGCTGACTTTCTCCAACTCCTTCGATGAATATGCGCCTGAAATACTTCCGGAATCTGTGGTTTCCAGCAGCTTTGTAAGCCCCCCATTTGCATGCCAGGTTGATTCTGTAAACAATTTCAGTATGAGCTTTATTCTTCCACTAAAAGATTTGAATTACCCCCAAAATATTTCCATTTCCATCAATCACAAGCACTCCGAAGCCAATGATTGTCAGGCCACTATATCCATTTACAATAAAGAGAAATCGCTTTATTGGAGTGGGGAAAAAATCTGGAATCCTGGTTTTTCAGCAAACGAGTGGAACAGGTTTCAACTCAAAAAAGAGCTTCCAACCATTCAGGATTCAGACGCAAAAATTGAGATTAACGTTTGGCTGCCCACCCCAAATTCCACCGCGAGAATCCTGTTGGACGATTTCCGCATTGAATTCTATTGATTTATTCCCCCCGCTGGCGCGAAAATGCTTTCCCCACCAAGTTGCATATTAATCCTCTACAACTCAAAACCCATTTACAAAAATTCTTACATTTGATTAAATTTTATCGCGA
>CAXYYJ010000088.1:0-7831 GCA_964293475.1 uncultured Draconibacterium sp. | reverse complement strand
GGTTTCCATTACAAACCAAATCTGTAATGAAAATGTATAATTCAATTGGGCCTATCGGGCTGGTGATTGTAGCAACATCAGTAGTTGTACATCCGTTTGCATCTTTTGTTGCAACCTGGTAAGTTCCGGCAGTCAATCCACTGAAAGTGGTGGTAGTTTGCCAGGTGGTTCCATTGTCGATGCTGTATTCATATGGTGCAGTTCCACCATTAGCTGCAAATACTATGGAGCCATCAGTTCCGCCATTACACAAAACGTTGGTGATGGTGGTGGTGAAAGTCAGAGCATCTGCGGGTTGAGAAATTGAAGCAACACCGTTTTTAATACATTCATTGGCATCTTTCACCACAAGCTGATAGGTTCCTACGTCCAAACCAGTATACATTCCTACTGTCTGAAAGGTAGAGCCATTATCAATGCTAAATTGATATGGGGCGGTTCCGCCAATGGCCGAGAGGTCAATGATTCCCGTCGGGTTTCCATTACAAACCAAATCTGTAATGAAAATGTATAATTCAATTGGGCCTATTGGTTGGGTGATGGTAGCCACATCGGTTGTGGTACATTCATTAATATCTTTTACATAAAGGTAATAAACCCCTGTGGACAAACCGTTAAAAATAGGACTTGTCTGCCAGGTTGTCCCTTCATCTATGCTGTACTGATAAGGTGCCGTTCCACCACTGGCTGCAAATTCTATGGAGCCATCGGTTCCTCCATTACACAAAACATTGGTAACAGTTGTTGTAAAGGCAATTGGTTCGGATGGCCCGGAGAGGGTAGCAATATCATTCGATGTGCAGCCATTGGCATCTTTTACTATTACCTGATAACTACCTGCATCCAATCCATTAAAAAGTCCTGCTGTTTGCCAGGTGGTTCCATTGTCGATGCTGTATTGATAAGGAGCCGTTCCTCCACTGGCATTGAACTCTATGGCTCCAGTAGTCTCGCCACTGCAAGTAATATCGGTGATAGTGGTGGTGAAGTAGAGTGAATAATCAGGCTGAGTGATGGTGACAAAATCGCTAAAAACACAACCGTTTATATCAGTCACAAATACTTCATATTGTACGGCTATTAATCCGGTGAAGGTTGACATTGTTTGATAGTTGAGCCCTCCATCAATACTATAGAAATACGGCGCAACACCGCCTGTGGCTGTAACATCAATAATACCATCGGTTCCTCCGCTGCATAGAACATTTGTAACCATCGCGGTAAAACCAAGTGGTTCACCTGGCTCGGAGATGGTAGCCACATCGCTGGCAGTACAATCATTGGCATCTTTTACTACTATCTGATAGGTTCCAGAAAATAAGCCAGTGAATAATCCAGTTGTTTGCCAGGTGGTTCCATTGTCGATGCTGTATTGGTACGGCGGAAATGAACCGCCAGATGCGGTGATATCTATGGCGCCATTGGCCTCACCAATACATGAAACATCGGTGATTGTTGTTGTGAAAGAAACTTCAGAATCAGGTTGGGTAACCATCTCATATTTGCTTGCAGTACAGCCATTTTCATCTTTTACAAAAACATTGTATTCTCCAGCTGATAATCCGGAAAAGTAACTAATTGGTTCATAGTTAAGCCCTCCATCGATACTATACCAATAGGGCGAAACTCCGCCAGTTACTGTTATATTCATTATACCATCCGAACCTCCAAAACACTGAACAGGAACACCATTTGTCATAAAATCCAATTCAAATGGATCATTGATGATATATTCTTCAGCAACTGTCTGACAGCCCAAAGCATCTCTAACCATTACCATATATGTTCCGGCTCCCACATTGAACGTATTGCTCATTTGGTATCCTTCGCCTTCACTAATGCTGTATTCATAAGGTTCTGTACCATTAGATGCTGAGATGTTAATTATGCCATTTTCTTCACCGAAACAAACCGCATCTTCAGCAGCAACAGTCATTGATAATAAACAGCTTTCTGTTTCTACAACCAAAGAATCGGTATAAAGGGTGAGTTGGTCGAAATTTGGGTTTGTAACTATTGCATAATAGTAATGTGTTTCGCCGGTGGGTTCTTCGCTTATTGAAATTAGGCTGGTGAAATTATCATTAAAGAGCTCCCCATCGCGGTACCATGTATATAAATTTGTGGATACTGACTGATCGAAGGGTAACTGAAATTCCTGGGATTCACCAACTGCCAAATGTAGGGTATCGTCAATAATGTAGGTATTTTGTGGTGCATATTGTGCATTATATGGTAGTCGAGCAACATCTTCAAATGTAAAATTGTTCATATGAGCGTTCAACGAATCGAGTGACAGGTAAAAATAACTGTTATCGATTGAAGATAACTTGTTGTGATCGAAATTGAGACTCATTAACGAGGGTATCGCTGCAATTTCGGCCATCATTTCGCCTTCAAAATTGTTGTTTTGAATCCATAAAACATTGAGCTGATTCAGGTTACCTAATTGTGTTGGTAAACTTCCAGTAAAATCATTTCCCGAAAGCATTAGATTATTTAAGGATGACAATGCCCCAATGGCCATAGGAATGGTTCCTGAGAGATTGTTCTCATTCAATATCAAGTCTTTGAGCGAAGTGAGATTGAATATTTCGAATGGAATTGCTCCACTAAGGTTATTTGAGTTAAGATTAAGTTCCTCCAGGTGCGACAAATCTCCCAAAGTTGATGGAATACTACCAATAAGCTGGTTTTGATAAAGTTCCAAAGTAACCAGTTGATCTAAACTACCAAGACCCGATGGAATATTTCCAGTTAAACTATTCCCACTCAGTTTTAATTTAGTTAAATTGCTTAGCAAATCTATTTCGGAGGGGATATCACCGTCAAGGTTATTATTCTCAATAATTAGCTCAGTCAGGCTGATTAAATTTCCGACATTACCTGGAAGATTGCCTTGAAGACTGTTATTGCTTAAATGAAGCTTGGTTAAATATTGAAAATCATCAATTTCTGCGGGTATAATTCCATTGAGATTGTTATTATCCAGGTTTATTTCTATTACATTTCCCGAGGCATCTGTTACTATTCCATACCAATTGCTTAATTCGAGGGTTGAATTCCAATTGGTATTGTTTAGCCAATAATCGCCATTGGTGGCTACATAAAGAGCCTGAAGTGCTGCTTTTTCTGAATTGACATTGAAGTTATAATCTCCAGTGGCACAATTAAAAGATACCGTAAAGGTACCTGAAGGTACAGGAATATTGGATCCATTTTGAACTGCAATTCCACTGGGAAAATAACTATTACCCCAGTTGATTACCCAATCCTGATTTTGTCTGAATTTAACTTCTCCCGCTTCGAAATAGCTATAATTGGCTTTCAACTGATAGGGGCTTTCAGCTTCAATAACAAGTGGAATATCATTGTCTCCAAAACCCCAATTGTTAAAGGTTCCTGTTAAACCAATATTGCTGCAATGGTATGGGTTAAGGTTGGTGTAATAAAAATCGTCGAAATATAGTAGTGGAGTTCCGCTGCCGCTGTTTGTAACAAAGTTTACGCTTCCCGCTGTATTCATCCCGGTAGTACCATCGACCAGTTGACTCCATTTCCACTCGCGTTCTACTTTGCTGTTGATGGTTAAAATAGCCCAATCGTTGTCAAGGTCTATTTCAATTTCAATATAATTCCACTGATTGTTGTTGTAGGTAAATGGTTTTTCTGTCCCATTGGCATTGATTAGCCCGCCATTATCCAAATTAAACTGACAGAAAACAGAGGGTTGGCCTATGGTAGATTCTTCCTGAAATAGCTTAAATCCCCCCACCTTTCCATCCGGAACAAATACATTAAATTTAACCTGATGCCTACCGGATGTTTTGGAGCCTAACGGGAAAAACACATTGTTCACCCCATCTATTTTGGCAGAATGTGGAAAACTGTTGTATACCGCGCTAGTAATAAGCGCATCTTCGGTTGAACCTGGAATATTATTTGGGGTTTTCCATCTGGAATCAACCACTGTTAAATATTCGTTTGCTCCAATGGCGTCGAAATCCTGCGAATAGGCACCTTCGCCAGTAGTGATAACGATAACGGAATCTATATTAATTTCCAACCCTGGATAATCGGGATTGCTAATCTTTACCTGAAAAACAGTGGTTCCGGGACTGGATTCGGTGGCGTTGATGCCATTCCCTGTTGTTGTTGCTGCATACATTCCTTCGCGATACCATTCATAGGAACTGGTATAAATTGCATTGTCAATATCGAGCTGAATCAATCCGGTGATATTGGTTTCCAGATAGGTGGTGTCGTAAAGTGGAATTGTTTTTTGGGGAGAATAGCTTGAGCCAGTAGGTTTGTTGTTTAAATCTTCGAAAGTAAAATAATTATTGCTCAAAATGATTGGGAAACTGGCTCCTGCTAATGTCGATGGTATGTTATCAAATTTGTTATTTTCAAGATTTAATTCGGAAAGGTTGGTGAGATTGATTAACTCAGAGGGTATACTTCCTGAAAGTTGATTGTTATTTAAATTCAAATATTGAAGACTGGAGAGATTGCCCAATGCTGGGGGTATGCTACCTGAAAGTTGATTAGAATTAAGATATAAAAAGCTAAGCATTGATAGATTTCCCAATTCCGAAGGGATACTTCCATTTAAAGAATTTACACTTAAATCCAAACCATCAAGATTCGATAGATTCCCCAAATTTGAAGGGATATTTCCTGTAAGTAGATTATTTGATATCCTTAGAGAACTAAGATTTGTCAAATTCCCCAACTCGGAAGGAATACTTCCAGACAGTTGATTAAAATCCAAATAAAGGCCATAAAGGCTTGAAAGACTACTTAATTCCGATGGAATGCTTCCGGAAAGCTCATTATTATTCAAAACCAAATGCATTAGGCTGGATAAATTACCAAGTGATGATGGAATCTCTCCAGTTAATTGATTATTTGGCAAATACAAATATTGAAGATTGATTAAGTCTCCCAACACAGTTGGAATATTTCCTAAAAACTGATTATAGGACAAGTTTAAAGATGTAAGATTAGATAATGTTCCTATTTCAGCAGGTATATCACCACCTATTTGATTATTACTCAGAATAAGATTTGATAATGATGTCAAACCACCTACTTCAGGAGGAAGCGTACCACTTAGATTGTTGTTTTCGAGATTAATGGCCGTAACCATGCCTTCTGCATTTACGGTTACTCCAAACCATGTATCTATTGGATTGTCAGACAACCAATTGGAATTATTGGTCCAGTTATCGCCATCAGTGGCGTTATACAAGGCTTCCAGGTATGTTCTTTCCGTTGAGTTCTCAAAATTATAATTACCAGTGTTGCAATAAAAATGGACTTTGTAATCACCAGTGGTTATGGGAATATTGGCTCCATCCTGAATGGCTGTTCCTGTGGGAAATGTATTGCTTCCCCAATTGTAAGCCCATTCATTGTTGGACCGGAATTTAATCTCATTGGTGCCCAAATTGGAAAAGTCAGTATACCCGTGATATGGGTTATATTCATCTATCTCAAGAGAATGGTCCGGACCTGCATTTCCCCAGTCATTAAAGGTTCCAACCAAACCGATATTACTGCAATACACCGGATTGAGTTGTTCAACTAAGAAATCATCGAAATACATTTCATTATTTCCGGCCAGCTGACTGGCAAAAAAGTTGATACAACCCAATTGATTTAGTCCTTGAGTACCATCGGTCAGATTGCTCCAGTACCAACTGTGAATCTCGTTTCCATTATTACGGAAGGTGGCCCAATCGTTATCCAAATCCACAATCACTTCCATATTGTTCCATCCATCGTGCCAAAATGTAAAATCCACAATTTCTGCACCATTATCCAGCTGACCCAGAGCCCCATCCAATAAATTGATTTTAAGAGCCAGCTCTTCGCCGTGGGTATCGTTATGCTGAAGCAGAAAATATCCATTTTTTCCTGTGGGTATAAATGCTAAGAAATTAATGCGATGTCTGCCCGATGTCTGATTTCCAAAGGAATAAAACACATTGCTCAGGCCATCAATTTTAACCGAGTTGGGAGTCGATTGAGCATGTACATCAGATATTAAAGCATCTTCGTTCGATCCCGGACTATTGGTAAAAGTAGTCCAGGCATTGTTTACCACCGTTAAATATTCCCCTTGTGAATATCCATCGAAAGTTTGAGTCTGGCTCACGGCGTCCTGAACTATTACAACCACCGCAACAACGTGTAGCGTAAAATTAAAATAGTCTGGATTGGTCACTTCCACGGTCATATAATAGGTTCCGGCGGGAGTTAAAGTGGCAAGGATACTGTTTCCCGAAGTGGTTGATTGATAATCTCCCCCCAAATACCATGCATAGCTACTTCCTACCACATCGTTGTCAAAATCAAGCTTAACCTGGCCAGTAACACTGGTTGATAAATAGGTGGTATCGTTGGCGTGAATGGTTTTTTGCGGGTCGTAAGCTGATGTTGGCGAAGCGTTCAGAAGGTCTTCGAAAGTAAAGAAATTATTGCCGATATTATAATTTGTTAAACTAAGCATACTAAACTCTTGAGGCAAAACAGTAAGATTGTTGTCGCTCAAATCGAGAGCTGTTAAGGCTGTAAGATATTGAATTGATGAAGGTACTGCCCCTTCTAGTTTGTTATTTTGCAAAAAGAGTTCGTTCAAGCTATACAAATCGCCAATATTCGATGGAATGGTTCCGGTGAGCTGATTTCCTGCCAATTCCAGTTTAATAAGATTTGCCAAACTAGGAATGGTTGGCGGAATTCCTCCCGAAAAATTATTCCAACCTATTATTAATTCATTTAAATTGGTCAACTCGCTAAAGATATCTGGTATTTGGCCCGATAAACTATTGGAGCTTAAACCCATCTTTTCCAGAAGATAACAATTACCTAATTGCAATGGAATACCGCCAGTTAGTTGGTTACTCCACAACAACAATTGGGTTAACCCTGCCAAATTCCCCAATTCAGCAGGGATGGTTCCTGTTAAATTATTCGAGCCTAAGTCTAAAATCGACAGATTTGACAAACTTCCAAATTCAGGAAGAATTTCGCCCGATAATTGATTATGATTGAGATATAATTTGGAGAGATTGGCCAATTGGCTGAAAGAAGCTGGTAGAGTTCCAGAGATTGCATTAAAACTTAAATCAAGTTCCTGTAAATAAGTCAGATTGCCCATTTCTGTGGGAAACGAACCAACTAAATTATTGTTATTCATGTAAATACCTATTACATGACCATCGATATCTGTGGTAACGCCAAACCAATTATTGAAAGGCTCATCCGAATTCCAATTGGTAGCAGTTGTCCAGCTTTCGCCTCCCATGGAGGTGTAAAAAGCCATAAGCGCATCCTTTTCCTTGTCAACATCAAGAGTAAAATTATCAACATATCCAGTGCTTTGTGCGGAGGTGCTCCGAAAACTCACCGAAGTTGGCAGGTCAGCTGCATCATCCTGATAGCTTAATCCCTGCGCCAATTGTATGTCGTCAATATTCACACTGTAGGTTCTTGAGTTTTGATTCAAGGAAATATGGATATTGTACCATGTTTCTTGCTCATAACCAGTTAGTTCCACGGCTGTACTTCCGTCATATGCCATTAGAAAACCTGTATACTGAAAGAAGAGTGTTAAAATCAATTTATCTGTTTGATCTTTAACATGAAACTCAACTGCGTTGGTATTGGTTTGACCTGCGCGCATTGAAAAATCAATACTAAGTGCCTGATTTGTAATGGGGGTAAAGGTTTTCTTAATCTCATAACTTTCGTTCCCTTCAAAACAAAACAACCCTTCCATTGCAACAGAATAGTTTATAGAAGTATTTCCCGAACCCACCCA
>CAXYYJ010000087.1:0-8270 GCA_964293475.1 uncultured Draconibacterium sp. | reverse complement strand
AACTCTTTAAAAATTATTATTATGAAAACTAATTTACTTAAAATGGCAGTCATTATAATGACTCTTGTGATGACAACTTCACTTTCTGCAAGTCGGAAATTGTGTTTAATTGGTGATGCAACCCGTTACGGTTGGGATAAAGGTAATGCGTCGCCAATGATTCAGGACCCGACCAATCCATCAGTATTTTACTACAATGCCTGGCTTAATACAGGTGATTTTAAGTTTATACTGGAAAATACCGATGACTCATGGTTACCAACATGGAATAAGGCGGATGATACGCATATTGTAAAACGTAATTCAGGAAGCGATCCCGATAATCAATTTAATATCACAACGGCGGGAAATTATTCAATTACTGTAGATACTACTACTCTTACTATTTCAATTGTACCAATGACAGAAACAGCAGAAATTAGCTTTAATACTGTATTTATGGTAGGAGATGCAACGCCCAATGGTTGGGATATCGCTAATGCAACAGAATTGACTAAAAGTTCAACCAATCCTTATGAATTTAGTTATTCTGGGGCAATGAGCATTGGTGAATTTAAATTACCTGTTAATAGAAATTCTGGATGGGGTCAGGATTTTTTCATGAAATTTTCAGATACTCAAATGGCACTTCAAAAGTCACCTGATTCTAAATGGAACATAACTGAAACTGGAAATTACACTATAGATATCAATACACAGACATTAGCTATTTCCATTCAGAAACAAACCACAACAACAAGTCGATTCCCTAACGACGAATCCATTACATTAAAATCAACCATAGTAAGTTCAACATTAAAAGTGAATAATCTAAATTCAGTTAGCTATAAAATCTATAATTTGTCAGGTCTTCTGGTTAATGATGGAATCTCTGAAGGAGAAAATATTAATGTGTTTTCTTTAGGAAAAGGAATTTATCTCTTAAATGTCAATAATCAGGTGTTTAAATTCATTAAACAATAATTGTATTTTTAGTAAGTGGCTCGCATAAAAGCCACTTACTAAAAATCTCAAATTTGCCCCTTATTATTAAACTTTTCAAAATGAATAAAATTTTAAATATATTATTATCTTTCCTTTTAATTACTTTTCTAACAAAAGCCCAATCCTCATTTCTTGCCGAACAGGGAGTTGCCGTTTTTTGTCCGGCAGATATGGACTCGGTTCGTACATTACCTTCATTGGCATTAGTAAAAAACCTGCAACCTCAAGGTTTTGTGCCAGACAATTGGAAAACTCGCCCTGTTTTTTCCAAAATCAACGGAAAATCTGCCGTAACCATAACTTTCGATGAACATGTCGACTTATATGGTAATGGAGAAGTGACAGGTACTTTGAAAAGGAACAATACGAAGGTTACTCTATGGAATACCGATAATTATACTTATTCGGCCAAAGATAATGGAACCAGGCTTTACCAGTCACACCCCTGGGTACTTGGAGTTCGAAAAGATGGGTCTTCGTTCGGTATCATTGCCGATAATTCATGGAAACAATATTTTGACCTATCAAATCCGATTACCATTACTTCTGAAGGACCAGGATTTAGGGTTATTATCATAGAGAAAGAGAATCCAATGGAGGTAATAAAAACCTTATCGGATCTGACCGGGAAAATGAACCTGCCTCCTCTTTGGGCATTGGGATATCAACAATGTAGATTCTCCTATTATCCTGCCTCAAGAGTAAAAGAAGTTGCGGATGAATTTCGTAACCGGAAAATTCCCTGTGATGTTATCTGGATGGATATAGACTACATGGATAATTATAAGATATTTACTTTCGACCCTGCAAAATTTCCTGATCCCAAAGGTCTGAACGATTATTTACACAGCAAAAAAATCAAATCAGTTTATATGATTGATCCCGGTGTAAAAAAGGAGACAGGCTATTCTGTTTACGATGATGGAAAATTCGGAAATCATTGGGTAATCGATAAAAATGGAAAAGAGTTTAATGGCAGTGTTTGGCCGGGAGCTTGTGCTTTCCCTGATTATACAAATCCGGTGACACAAAGTTGGTGGGCAGGATTATATAAAGATTTTATGGATAAGGGTGTTGATGGAGTTTGGAACGATATGAACGAGCCGTCAGTATTCGATGGTCCGGACGGAACTATGCCTGAAGATAATATTCATAGGGGAGGCAGTGGACTTCCACAGGATATTCATTGCCGATACCACAATGTGTATGGTATGTTGATGGTAAAATCAAGCCGCGAAGGAATAATGGCTGCGAATCCGGATAAACGTCCGTTTATTTTGTCGCGTTCAAACTTTCTGGGTGGACAAAGATATGCCGCAACCTGGACTGGCGACAATCGTTCGACCGAAGAACACATGAAATTATCTATCCCAATGTCCTTGAACCTTAGTTTATCTGGACAACCTTTCAGTGGTCCCGATGTTGGTGGATTTGATGGAGATGGAAATGCCGATTTATTGGGGAAATGGATGGCGTTAGGAGCCTATTTCCCATTTTATCGAAATCATAGTTCTTCAAACACAGTTAATCAGGAGCCTTGGGCATTTGGAACGAAAATAGAATCTGTTAGTCGCACCGCAATTAATCGGCGTTACTTGCTTTTGCCTTATTTATATACTCTTTTCAGAGAAGCATCAGTAGATGGAACCCCTATTATGCAACCGGCATTTTTTGCCGACTTTCAGGATACTACTTTACGAAGTGAAGAACAAATATTCTTGTTAGGAAAAGATTTATTAGTTGTTCCTCGTTGGGCATCTAATATAAACTTCCCGAAAGGTGATTGGGATAAAATTAAGTTTGAGAATTTTGATGATGGCTATCAAGCTATTGTTTTATTACGCGAAGGGGCTATTGTGCCAATGGGAACGCTGATACAAAGCACAGAGGATTATAACACAGATTCAGTTACATTACTTATTAATCCGGCATCAGACGGCACAGCAGCAGGTATTATGTATGACGATGCATCAAATGGTTACGGATACAAAAGTGGAGATTATGATATCCAGCAGTTTTCAGCATCGAAATACAAGGAAGATTCTTTAAAAATAACAATCAACAAAATCGAAGGAAGCAGAAAGTCAACTCGACTGTTTCGTATTGGTTATGTAACCGGTAATGATGTTGTATATTCTGATTGGTCGTCAAATACAACTCAATACATTAAATATATTCCTGATAATTTAATGACAGTGGATCATTCATTATTTCCATCAATGTTTATTGGAGGAAGTTTCAATAAATGGAATCCCGCTTCGATGCCTATGCAATATCAGGGAAATGGTAAATGGAAATCTACGAGAGTTAATCTTTTAGCAGGACAGCACGAATTTAAATTTATTTCTTTGAAAAATCGTACAGGAGTGGAATGGGGAAATGCCGCCGGAACAATGGGGACTGCTGGTATTATCTCAAACGACACTATAGGAATCAATTTTACATTATCCGAAAACGGGGAATATATAATTAGTTTCAATGAGTCAACATTAAATTACTCCATACTAAAAGCTCCAAAATATGATTATTTATCGATTGTTGGCGATGCAACTCCAGCTGATTGGACTCCGTCCGGTATTGCATTAATTCAGGATTCAACTAATTTGAATATATTTAGTTATAAGGGGCAATTAAAAGAAGGTAATTTTAAGTTCCATGCCGTAAATGGAGATTGGTGCGATGGAGATTGGTTGTTAGCAACATCGCAAGATCAGACACTTACATCTACGGAGTATACAGTATTCACAGGTTGCCCATCTGATATTCAGGATTTAAAATGGAAAGTATCAACAGCTGGGAGTTATAATATTACGATAAATCTTGAGGCTCGTACCATATCAATTAAATCGTTAGACTATTTTCCAAACCTTTTTTTGACAGGGAGTGCTACAACTGGCGGTTGGGATTTAAGATACACTTCTGATATGAATGCCAACCCATTAAATCCTGCAAATTTCAGTTGGGCAGGAAAGTTAAGTCCTGGCGAATTTAAAATAGGAACAACAAAAACATGGGGCAATGGTTGGCCATGGATTCACCCGAAAACATCAGGTCAGGATTTGGCATTACCTAATTTCGAAATTCAAAATCTTGGGATTGGCTATGACAATAAATGGGTGATTGACAGTTCTAATGAAGGATATTATAATATAACAATAGATCTCGCAAATAATAGAATTCTTTTTCTCAAATCATCTGAAACCGGCATAGAAAGCAACTTCATTCAAAATATCAAAGTTTATCCTAACCCTATAACAGGGACATTAAATATTGATATTGATGATACTTCCGATGCAATGGTTGGTATTTATAGCTTGACGGGGGTAATGCTTTTTGAATCTTCCCTTAAAAATAGACATAACACCGTTAGTATCAAAAAACGGATAAAGCAAGGTGAATATCTTGTAAAAGTGACAACAGCAACGACATCACAAACTTTCAAGGTCATAATTGAATAATAATGCTTATTTGTAAACTATTAGCTTCAAATGTTAATGGACTTATTGGTAAACCTCTTACGAACAATCCTTCAGATGATCGTAGACAGGTGTGGAAAGGACAAATGACAAATGGTGATTGGATTGTAGGTTTTTTTAATCGGGAAATAACCACTGAAACTCGTAGCATTGATTTTATGAATGACCTTGGAATTTCAGGTAGTGTCTTTGTCCGTGATTTATTATTAAATGTGATGACAGAAATGATAAATTCTTAATAGTTAAGGTGAAATCTTCAGTTGAGACACGTTTTGAAAAAATACTTCTTTGAATATAAAATGTTAAATTAGAAATAAGTTTTAAATTAAATCAGAAAAATCCATGAAAATAAAATTAGGTTTTGTAATATCCATTTTTGCTCTTAACCTTACTTTAGCGCAAAACAATCATATATACAAATCGAAAGCATTCACTATTTTTCCGGACAAGGTAGTCCAAGATACTTTTACTGCAAAAGTAGTTTCGTCGATAGAACTTATGTCTAATTATCGCAATCCGGAATTTGATAAATATAGTCCGAATATACAATTTAAATTTAGTATCAATTCCCGAGACAATGAAATGCCTTCAGGAAAAGACCATCATGTGACGTTGAATCCAATAAATGGAAAATGCATTACTACCGTTGTGTTTGGAGAGCAGTTGACTGAAACTAAAGTAATTCCTGCAGGTATAAATCTACCAGAAAATACGATTTGGACCATCCGGCTGGATATGCGTAAGATGCTCAACTCGTTCGAGAAAACAGGATTTTATACTTTCTATAACGGTGATAAATTAGCAAAAGCTGATTTCAGAGGCGTGTATATAGCAGGAAATGCTGCTCCACTATCATGGGATTTTAGCAATCTGTATAACAAACATGGGTTGCAGCTCAATGATCCCGATGGCGATGGTATTTATGAAACAACCCTGATAATGAATAAAAAACAGGACATAAAGTCTACTGAAGATCGTTGGAATCTGACAAAAGATATATCTGCTTTTCCGCAATATAAATCAGACTTTCCAATTTCTGATGCCATTTATAATCTTACCACTGAAGAAATGATTAAGGCAGTAGAACCTGACAGTACTTTTCGCACAGGCAAGGAATGGGCTGGCGTTTGGACACGTGATATAAGTTATAGTATAATACTCTCAATGGCATATTTACAACCGAAAGTTGCAGAATATAGTCTGTTGCGCAAAGTAAAAAATAATCTTATTATTCAGGACACCGGGACAGGTGGTGCTTACCCTGTATCCACTGATCGTATGATATGGGCCGTAGCTGCATGGGAATTATACAAAGCAACCGGAAACATGGATTGGTTGCGACAGGCCTATGGAATTATCAAAAAATCTATTGAAGCAGATATCGTAAATGCTTACGATACAGAAACGGGCCTGGTAAAAGGTGAATCCTCTTTTCTTGATTGGCGCGAACAAACTTATCCTCGTTGGATGCAACCTGCAGACATATACGAGTCTGAATGTCTTGGAACAAATGCTGTTCACTATCAGGCCAATATAATTCTTTCAAAGATGGCTCAGATACTCAATGATGAAGAAGTAGCTGTTAGGCATTCCAAAATTGCTGAGCACATCAAAGAGGGCATTAACAAGTACCTTTGGTTAGAAGATAAAGGGTATTATGCTCAATATCTGTATGGAAGAAATTATAAATCTGTCTCGTCACGATCTGAAGCTTTAGGAGAAGCTTTATGTGTTATATTTGGTATTTCCAACGCTGAAAGAAGCAAAAAAATAGTTTCCAGTGTTCCTGTTACTGATTATGGAATCTCTTGTATTTATCCACAAATCCCGAATATACCACCCTACCACAATAATGGAGTATGGCCGTTTGTACAAGCCTATTGGGCATTAGCATCTGCACAAGTAGGTAACGAACAATCTGTTTTGGAAAGTATAGCAGCTATTTATCGTCCTGCCGCATTATTTCTCACAAATAAAGAAAATTTTGTAGCGGAAACAGGTGATTTTGCCGGAACGCAAATCAACTCCAGTAATATGCTGTGGAGTCTTTCCGGTAATCTGGCTTTAGTTCATAAAATTCTTTTTGGAGTAAAATTTGATGATGACAGTCTACGATTTCAACCATTAGTACCAAAAGTGCTTTCAGGAACTCGAACACTCACCAATTTTAAAGTTCGTAATTCTATCTTGAATATTGAACTAAGCGGCTATGGTAACCGAATTGTTGATTTTGAGATAGATGGAAAAAAATCGACAACCGCAGCCATTTCATACTTATTATCAGGCATACATTCAGTGAAAATTGTATTGGATAATAAAGACCTGAATGCTGAGCCTATAAACAAGACAAGCAATTATACTTCGGTAGAAACTCCTTTAGGAAGTTACTCTAACAAATCACTAACATGGTCACAAATTGAGAATGCGGTTTCATACACAATCTTAAGAAATGGCAAATTGTGGAAGAAAACTGCAAAAACAAAATTAAAGGTTCCAAATAATGGGTATTCAGAATATCAGATTATCGCAATAGATAAAAATAAAGTTCCATCTTTTGCTTCCGAACCTATAATCGTTTATGATAAAAGAAATGAAAAGACTATTGAATTAGAAGATTATTTTCAGCAGTCTGATAACAAATACAACAACTATCAGGGAAAGGGGTATGTTGAAACAAACAATTCTGTTAATACGAATATCACTTTACCTTTTAGTGCAAACAAATCAGGCGTATATACTTTGAAATTTAGATATGCAAACGGTAACGGCCCGGTTAATACCGAAAATAAATGTGCGATTAGGTCTTTGAAAGTGGATGGCAGTACAGCTGGAACGACAGTATTTCCTCAACGGGGAGCTAACGAATGGTCTAATTGGGGTTATACCAACAGTATTCAAATTAAACTATCGAAAGGCAAACACCTGTTTGAGATAAATTTGGAAACAGAAAATGAAAACATGAATACAGAAATAAATCAGGCATTAATAGATGCCATGATTATATACAGGGTAAAATAGTTATTGGTTGTTTTAGTCGACATCTACAGCAGATTGCAGAAAAACAGTCTGCTGTAGATATTTTTTGATTATTTATGAAACAGGTTGCAATTGGAATTGATATTGGAGGTACAAATACAGTTTTAGGACTAGTAGATCAAAATGGCAATGTATTAGCTAAAGATTATTTCTCCACAGCAAAATATAACGATATTACAGAGTATACAAATAAGCTATCAGGCAATATCAATAATTTGCTTCAAACAGATGAGGTGAATCTTCATATTATTGGAATCGGAATAGGAGCGCCGAATGCAAATTATTATTCTGGCACAATTGAACACGCTCCTAATCTTTCGTTTAAAGGAGTAATACCATTTGTTTCTCTATTGAAAGAAAAATTCCCTTACATACCAACTATAACCTTAACAAACGATGCACACGCTACTGCAATTGGAGAAATGATTTTTGGAGGGGCTATAGGCATGAGAAATTTTGTAATGTACACCTTAGGAACGGGTGTGGGAAGTGGACTCGTCATCAATGGAAACTTGGTTTATGGGCAGGATGGTTTTGCTGGAGAATGTGGACATACCATGCTTGTTCCAAATGGACGTTTATGTGGCTGTGGAGTGAGAGGTCATCTCGAAGCTTATTGCTCTGCTACAGGGATGACACGAACTGCATTTGAGTTGCTTGCACAATATAATGATACCAAAAGTTTGTTGGCAGGTTATTCATTCAATGAACTAACTGCAAAAAATATTTGTGAAGCAGCCTTAAAAGGTGATAAAATTGCATTGGAAGTTTTAT
>CAXYYJ010000086.1:0-8561 GCA_964293475.1 uncultured Draconibacterium sp. | reverse complement strand
GCAGTGTTTTTGAAGTTAAAATCCCCTTAAAACAATGACAACATGACCAGAATTTTTTTAGTGGAAGACGACAGCAGCTTTGGCGAAGTGCTTAAGGCATATCTCGAAATCAACGGATTTTCGGTTCATTGGGTTCAGGATGGACGAAAAGCGCTGGAACAATTTGACAAGACCAAATTCGACTTTTGCGTTTTCGATGTCATGCTTCCCCATGTGGATGGATTCACAGTGGCAAAAACAATTAAAGAGATTGCTCCGGCCATACCCTTTATCTTTCTCACTGCCAAAACATTAAAGGATGACGAGCTCAAAGGTTATAAAACGGGTGCCGACGATTATATTAAGAAACCTTTCGACTCGGAAGTGCTGATTTATAAAATAAAAGCCATTGCCCGCCGACACAGCAACGGGGGCGATGAAAACAATGGGGAATATGAATTGGGGAATTTTAGTTTTTCCGCAAAAATAAGGGAGCTGAAACATGTGGAACAAGCCGCTTCAGTGGTTTTGAGTCCCAAGGAGTCGGAGTTGTTGCAAATGCTCTTAGATTCTAAAGGCGAAGTTTTGCCGCGAGCCGAGGCATTAAACAAAATATGGGGCGACGACAACTATTTCACCACCCGAAGTATGGATGTGTATATCACCAAATTACGAAAGTATCTGAAGGACGATTCGAGAATACAAATCCTCAATATCCATGGCAGCGGTTACAGGCTTATCGTGAATAATTAGACGGGAGCTACCATCTACTTTTTAAGATTGTGCTGAATGATTAGAAAGATGAGCGCATCCCAAACTTTTCCGTTGGCAATTAAATCTTTGGAATAACAAGTGGGGTTTAATCCTTTCTGCTTGAGCCCGTTCTGAACATAAACAGATAGATTCTCTTCCTTAAAGTCATCATCGTTTGGTAACCTTTCCACGCCAGCCAATTGGGCTTTTTCGGCCTGACTCAGCTCACGCATGATTCTGATGAACTCAGGCAACTTGTCGAAACCAATTCCAACCACCGAAAGCGGTTTGGGTATTTCGAAAAGCGCATCGCCCATGGTTCTCACATAGTAGTTCCCTCCCATTCTTCCAACGAAATCGGCCAGATTGGGGTCTATTTGTCCTTTATAATCCAGAATATCTTCATCAATATGAATTCGGGTAACTTCGCAAATCACCAAATTACCTGCCCCGCCCTGATCGCCTGTTTCAATCACCTGAATCACTTTACATTCCAGCTGCACCGGCGATTCCTTTACGCGAAAAGGCGCCACAGTTTCCGATTCGAGCATGGTAAATCCTGCCTTTTCAAACTCGTTTTCGCCTTTTGCAAAATCGGAGCTTGCCAAACTTACTTGTTGAACCATATCGAAGGTTACCATATTGATAACGGCTTCGGGCACATCTTTAACATTAAAATAGGTGTGTTTGTGGGTATTATCGCGGCCGCGTCGTGCGGGAGAAAATATAACAATGGGGGGATTGGCTCCAAAAGCGTTGAAATAGCTAAATGGCGACAAATTGGGTTTCCCATCTTTATCAATGGTGCTTACAAAAGCTATGGGACGCGGAGCAATTCCGCCCAGAATGGCCTGATGAACTTCCTGATTACTAGCTTCTTTCGGATTTATAGTTAACATAGTCATATTTATTTAGCAGGTAGGATTTTACAAACACTTTCGCCGAAACCAATTTTTCGGCCATCTTTCTCGCACCAGGCGCGCATGATAATAGAATCATTATCATTCACAAATCTGCGCTCGGTACCATCGTTCAGCTTCAGGGGTTTGGTTCCCTGCCAGCACAGCTCGAGCATACTTCCATAAGAATCGGGCGTTGGTCCGCTGATGGTCCCACTGGCATACATATCACCCGCCTTGATATTACAACCGTTGATGGTATGATGGGCCAACTGTTGGTTCATGTTCCAGTAAAGGTGTTTATAGTTGCTTTTGGAAACCAGGGTTTCTTCGCTATCTGCTGGTTTTAGTGCCACCGAAAGATGAATATCGATGTTTTTATCGCCTGAGGTTTCCAGATAAGGAAAAACCTGGGGATCCTGAATAGGTCCGGCTACCCGATAATATTCCAGAGCATCTAAAGTAACTATCCAGGGACTAATCACCGACCCAAAATTCTTTGAAAGGAAAGGCCCCAGTGGCACATACTCCCATTTTTGAATGTCGCGGGCCGATAAATCGTTGAAAATGACCATTCCAAAAATATAATCGTCTGCCTTTTCTGCGGGGATAGAATCGCCCAATTTATTGGCTTTTCCGGTAATAAAAGCCATTTCGAGCTCAAAGTCAACGAGTCGCGATGGCCCAAAAACAGGGGTTGTGGCATCCTTTGGCAGGGTTTGTCCGTAGGGACGATGAATTTCTGCTCCACTAACTACAATGCTGCTGGCACGTCCGTGGTAACCCACCGGAAGATGTTTCCAATTGGGCATTAGGGCATTGGCAGGATCGCGGAACATGATGCCCACATTGGTGGCATGTTCTATGGAGCTGTAAAAATCGGTGTAATCGCCCACCTGAACAGGCATTTGCATTTCCACATCAGAGATGGGAATCAGGTATTTATTCACCCAATCGTCGTGGTCACGAATTTCGGAATTGGCCGACTGAAAAAGCTCAATCAACCGGTTTCTCACGCTGGTCCAGGCTTTTTTGTCCAATTCCAGAAAGGCATTGAGGGTTGGTTTATGAAAAACAGCACCGTTTCCCAAGGGTAAATCGTCGAACCATCCATCTTCGCCCAGCAATGCCAAATCGATTACAAAATCACCAATCCGGCTGGCGCAATGGGTTTGTCCCTGATAACTCACCACCCCAAAGGGAATATTATGAATAGGAAAATCGCTGTCGGCGGGAACTGGTACCCAGGATGACAAGCCTTTTGTGTTAAATATGCTCATTTTGGTTTTTTTATAGTGTTCCGCGGCTACGTTGTTCTAATTCAATGGATTCGAATAAGGCTTTAAAATTCCCTTTTCCAAAAGAACGTGCCCCTTTACGTTGAATAATTTCGAAAAAGAAGGTGGGCCTGTCCTGAACGGGTTTTGTGAACAATTGAAGCAAATAGCCCTGATCGTCGCGGTCGACCAAAATTCTGTGCTTTTTCAGCACTTCAATATCTTCTTCTATCACGCCCACTCTGTCGAGAATGGAATTGTAATAGCTATCGGGCACATGCAGAAATTCAACCCCGCGGGCTCTTAAATCGGCAATGGTTTCAATGATATTTTCGGTTGCCATGGCCACGTGTTGCGGACCGGGACCGTAATAAAAATCGAGATACTCTTCAATCTGCGATTTCATTAAACCTTTGGCCGGCTCGTTGATGGGGAATTTAACCTTGAAGTTATCGTTACTCATTACCTTCGATTTGAGGGCTGTAAATTCGGTGCTGATATCGTTATCGTCGAACGAAATGAGTTGGGTAAAGCCAAAAACATCCTGATAGAAACGGGCGGTTTTGTCCATTTCGTTCCAGTTTACATTTCCTACAATATGATCCACATAGAGCAGACCGGTATCTTTTGGTTTATAGGCTGGATTCCAGGCGATAAAGCCAGGTAAAAACGGGCCATTATAATTTTTTCTTTCCACAAAAATATGAATGGTTTCGCCAAAAGTTTTAATGGCCGAGAGCACCACTTTTCCATGTTCATCAGTTTCTTCGCGAGGTTCGAATTCCGATACAGCGCCGCGTTTTATGGTTTCTTCATAAACAGATTTAGCATCGTCAACCGCAAGAGCAATTACTTTTACGCCATCGCCATGAAGTTTATGATGGTCAGCAATTTCGCCATCTTTAGTTAATGCAGCGGTTAATACCAAAGTCAATTTCCCCTGACGAAGCACATAGGATGTTTTGTCGCGCAAACCGGTTTCAAGACCCGCATAAGCCACAGGCTGAAAACCAAAGGCAGATTGATAAAAATGAGCAGCCTGCTTGGCATTACCCACATAAAACTCCACATAATCGGTTCCATTTAATGGAAGGCATGAATTGTTCATATCTTTTTATTTTATAATTTTCTTTTCTATTTTAGTACTTGAAGTACTTTTACACAAGCTACATCCAGCTTTTAAAATAATCCGGAACTTCAATATTCAAGGCTTCCCGAGTCATTTTCAGCGGTTTAAAGGTATCGACCATTACGGCCAATTCCTGAGTTTCCTTTTTGCCAATACTTCGCTCCACAGCTCCGGGATGCGGGCCATGAGCTACACCCATAGGATGCAAGGTGATTTGTCCTTTTTGAATATTGTTACGGCTCATAAAATCGCCATCGACATAATAAAGCACCTCGTCCGAATCAAGATTTGCATGATTATAGGGCGCTGGAATGGATTGGGGATGGTAATCGTAGAGTCGGGGGACAAAAGCACAGGTAACAAAGCTGTTGGTCTCCCAGGTTTGATGCACTGGCGGCGGCTGATGAATCCGTCCGGTGATGGGTTCGAAATCGTGAATCGACAGGGCATAAGGATAATAGCAACCGTCCCACCCTACCACATCGAATGGATGTGACTGATAATGATAGGTATAGAGCTTGTCGTCGCGTTTAATAAGCAGTTTATAATCGCCCAATTCTTCATAGGTTTCCAATTGATTGGGCACGCGGATATCGCGCTCGCAGAAAGGTGAGTTTTCGAGCAGCTGACCGCTGTTGCTCACATATTTTTTTGGAAAACGGAAAGGCGTGAACGACTCCACAATAAACAGCCTGTTATCCGTATCATCGAAGGTCATTTGATAGGTAATCCCTTTAGGTATCATCAGATGATCGCCTGGAGTAAAAGCAATTTGCCCCAACATGGTTCTCAGGATACCACTCCCCTTGTGAACGAATATCATCTCGTGAGCCTGACTGTTTTTATAGAAAATGTCCGATGATTTTTCAACCGGAGCCGCCAAAGCAATATAAACATCGTTGTTTCCCAAAACAATTTTTCGGGAGCTTAAAAAATCGCCGGCGGGTTTTATGTCGAATCCATTAAAGCTTCTTTTCACCATCAGGTCGTTTTCTATAAACTGAGGAGCCACCGAAAAAATCTCACCAATATGGGTGACCAACGTGGGTGGATGATGATGATAGGTTAAAGTATATTCCGCCGAAAAGCCTTCACTGCTAATGAGTTGCTCGGCAAATATGCCGCCATTGGGTTTACTGAAAACGATATGACGCTTGTTTGGTATCTGACCAAGTTTATGGTATAGAGCCATGAATTTGAATGTTATTTAGATTCTTTATAGATAAGGCAAAGATATAAATTTCAATCGTTTCCGAAAAATTAAAAATCTGTGAAGAAAACTAATTTCGTTATTTTTGCTAAAAAAAATGGTATGACCACTATAACAATTGAAAACGGAGAACAGTTATCAAAAAATGTCTTCAAATCATTCGAAGATTTAATTGATGAATATTTTAGTTTAAAAGGTCAGGTTCTGATTCAGGAACTTGATATAAATGATTTACCATATTCAACACAGGAAGCTATCCGAAAATCAAAGGAGCTTGGAAACAATTATTTAGTTGACTTTCAAGGATGAAAATCAGAGAACGGCCTGATGTTATTGATTACTTGAAAACGAGGCAAATCGTAGCACCATACTTAAAAGCTAAACATTTTTTAACGGATGGCAATTATAAAATTGTTGATTTTAAATTAAGGAAGCCAAAATCTGAAGGCGTATATTATTTTCGAATTACTAAAAAATATCGTGCCATAGGTCATTTCATCGACGACATCTTTGTTGTAGTAAGTATATCAGATCATCAATAATTTTAGTAACAAAAGAAGTGATCAAGTTTTCATATTGACCAGCAATTTCATTATTCAAATCGTTAAAAATACATACTTTAAATCTTTTATTTTTTTTATTTATCTAAAAATCAACGATTATTAATTCCATTCCCGCTTTCTAACTATACTTTTTGGATCAAAAAGTTCAGAGAAACACATATTATTTCCCATTTTTCCTCGAAATCGCAAATCATTATTTACTTTTGAGCCATAAGAAATTAAGACAAAAAACATGAAAAAATTCATTTTCACTTTTGGGGTGCTGTTTCTATTTATAGCATCTTCCATACAATTATTTGCGCAGGATTTATCTGTACAATTACACCAAAAAATTCCATTCGATGGTAAGGTGGTAAAAGGCAAGCTCGATAACGGCCTCACCTACTACATCCGCCAGAATGCCAAACCCGAGAACAAAATAGAACTCCGATTGGTTATCAATGCGGGGAGTATTTTAGAAAACGAAAATCAGCAAGGATTGGCGCATTTTGTAGAACATATGTGCTTCAACGGAACTGAGCATTTCGAGAAAAACGAGTTGGTGAGCTATCTGCAAAGCCTTGGTATTGAATTTGGTGGCGACCTGAATGCCTATACCAGCTTCGACGAAACGGTTTATATGCTGCCCGTTCCCACCGAAAATCCCGAAACTGTGGACAAAGGCCTGTTGGTATTGAGCGATTGGGCTTCCGGCGTTTTGTTTACCGGCGAAGAAATTGACAAGGAACGCGGTGTAATTCTCGAAGAACTTCGCATTGGTCAGGGCGCTCAGCAACGTATGCGCGACGAGTATTTCCCTGTGATGTTTAAAAACTCCATGTATGCCGAAAGATTGCCCATTGGTAAAAAAGACATTCTCGAAACCTTTGAGCACGAAACCATCCGCAGCTTTTACAGAGAGTGGTATCGCCCCGATTTAATGGCTGTTATCGCCATTGGTGATTTGAATCCCGACGAAATGAAGAAAAAGATTGAAGAGAAATTCGGGGGAATTAAAATGCCAAAAGAGTACAGAGAGCGCAAAGAGTTCGAAGTGCCCGACCATAAAGAAACCTATGTTTCAGTGGTAAGCGACAAAGAAGCTCCCTACACCCTCATTCAGCTCATGTATAAAGACGATACCCAAAACACAGAAACCTGGGCTGATTATCGCCGCGATTTGACCCAAAATATGTACAATGGAATGCTGAGAGCCCGCTTAGATGAGCTTACCAAATCTGCACAACCTCCTTTTATGTTTGCAAGCACCAGCTACGGTGGCATGGTTCGTTCGAAAAATGCCTATTCGTCGTTTGCAGTGGTTGGTCCCGATGGTATTGAACAAGGTCTGAAAACGCTTTTAACTGAAAACGAGCGGGTTAAACAACATGGATTTACCCAAACTGAGTTCGAAAGATATAAAATTGAATATCTCACCGGCCTTGAAGAACAATTCAAGGAAAAGGATAAAACCGAATCGGAACGTTATGTAAATGAATACGTTGATAATTTTCTCGAAGATGTTCCATCTCCAGGTATTGAACTGGAATATGATTATACCCTGCAAATTTTACCCACCCTCACTTTGGAAGAAGTGAATGGATTGGCCAAGGATTGGATTAAAGATTATAACCGCGTGGTGGTTATTATGGCTCCCGAGAAAGAGGGTATTGTGCTGCCTGCCGAAGCCGATGTAATAAATTGGCTGGCCGAAGCCACGCAAGCACCTGTAGAAGCCTATGTTGATGCTACCAGCAACCGCCCGCTCATGGAGAATATTCCAACCCCCGCTCCCATCGTTAAATCGGAAGAGATTAAGGATTTGGGTATCAGAACCATTGAATTTGCCAACGGAATGAAAGTAGTCATAAAGCCCACCGATTTTAAGAATGATGAAATCTTAGTTTCAGCTTTTAGCCTGGGTGGTTCATCGCTATCTAACGACAACGATTTTAAATCGGCCGAAATGTGTACCGATTTGGTTTCAGAAAGTGGTGTAAATCAATTTACCAAAGTAGAATTGGAAAAACTTTTAGCGGGGAAAAATTTGAGAATAGAGCCATATATTTCAACCATTCAGGAAGGATTTAGTGGTAACACCACTCCCAAAGACTTTGAAACGCTTCTTCAGCTCATCAATTTGTACTTCACAGCGCCCAATTTCGATGCCATTGCTTTTCAATCTACCATCAATAAACAAAAGATGATTCTGCCCAATCTCTTACAAGACCCTAACAACTATTTCCGCGATCAGGTGAACCGGATCATGAGCAGCAATCATATCAGAGGCAGCTATATTCCTTCGGTGGCCGATTTGGAAGCATTGAATTTCGAAACCGCTAAAAAATCCTATTTGGAAAGATTTGCCAATCCGGGCGATTTCACCTTTTTCTTTGTTGGAAATATCAATAACACCACAGATATTGAGCTTATTCAGAAATATTTAGGTAGTTTACCAGGTCAAAAATCCCCCGAAAATTTTGTGGATTTAGGCATCCGCGCACCCAAAGGACCTATGGAACAAATAGTAAATAAGGGTCAGGATCAGAAAAGTATGGTGAGCTTGTTTTTTACATCAGAATGTGCTTTTAGTACCGAAGATAAGTATCTGCTCGAGTCGTTGGGCGAAGTGCTGTCCATTAAACTCATCGAAAACCTTAGAGAAGAAAAATCAGGGGTTTATGGAGTTGGTGCCCGAGGCAGCATGAGCAAATATCCTTATGGAAAATATCAGTTTTCCATTGGTTTCCCCTGTGGTCCCGACAATGTGAA
>CAXYYJ010000085.1:0-8663 GCA_964293475.1 uncultured Draconibacterium sp. | reverse complement strand
GGGCGGTGGCGCACCGGTAGGAAGCGGACTTATCATTCTAACAGCCATGGCTGGAGGTTACGGCTTTGCGCGGTGGTACAAGAACAGGCCTGTTTATACCATTGTTGAATAAAGGAAAATAACGATTCTATCGTTATAGGTTAGAAATTAATAGTTTTTTCATTGGCACAAATCCGGTTGGGTTTGTGCTTTTTTTTTGTGGTTGATTTTGGCTTCAGCCCCTGTCTATTCGGCCAGTCAGGATTTAGGCTTATCGGGGGAGAGAGATTCCTCAGCCGTACAACTGGCTGCACCTCCCCTGCTTTATGCGACTCCGCTGGAGTCGGTTTTCCTGTTTTGTCTTATCTTTTATAAACATTTGACCACGCTGTGGTCAGGATTTTCGTTGCAAGTATTAGGAAGAACAGCTGAGTGCGGAGCGACTTTCTAACCACTATTCAATTGTACGATATCATGAAACCCTGAAACACAGATTTTCAAGCTGAAACACCGTGGGCTGGCCCTGGTACGGCACGGAGCGGCTCAGGCTATGTCTAAAGATAAAAATGGCCAAATGATAGACTTTTCGGCGAAGGGGCTTGCCTTTTAAAATAATGACATTGGATAATCCTGTGCATAAAATAAAGACTATGATTCGTATCAGCCAAATGTCAAAGCTTCGTCATTATTTTTCTACTTCGCCTGAAAAGTCATCATTTGGACAGAGCGGGCTGGAGATTGCCGGGCCTTGATGTCCTGCCTTGCTGCGCAGGCAGGCAGGTTTGTTACTTTTCCATCAAGGGAAAAGTAAGGGAAGAAGATAAGGATTTCTCAGTCGTTCGATTGGAGCCTGCACTTAAAAACCCCCGGTTTGTGCGACCCCGCTGGGGTCGGAGTTCCCTTCTCTTCTTCATTTTTTATAAACATTTGACCACGCTGTGGTCAGGTTTTACGGTGGAAGTATTGTGATGAACTGCGGAATGGGGTGTAAAATGAAAAACAGCCGGGCACTAATTCTGGAAAAGATTCCTCAGTCGCATCGCAAGCACAGCTTAAAAATGACCTGATTAGGTGGTTGTAATAAAACTTGATGTCATTGAAAGACATCTTTACACTTTGCAGGACAATAACACAGAGCAGACGCACACTTTATAATTACGCTAAAAAATCGACGCGCAAATTAGTATAACGAAAATCAATCCACTGATTTCAAGAACCGAAGCAAAGCGAGCTCACTGAAAGTAATTTACACAGATTTTTTTATAACCAATGTTTAGCAAAGCTAAACACTGGTTGTCATCTATGTTAATTTGCGAAAATCTGTGGACAAAATAAAAGTATGCGTTTGCCCTGGCCAATAACAACTCTTTCTGCAAATAACTCATGTATTTTTTTTACATTTGTGTCAGAAGTTTTTTTACAATGTCAAATTATAAGGTTTTATTAGCTGATGACGAACCACAGAACATTAAAAATCTGTTCGATGCGCTGAAACCTGAAATTTACAGAGTTTTTGTGGCAGCCAATGGCAAAGCAGCTGTTGAACAAGCCTTAAAACACCAGCCCGATGCTATTATTATGGACTGGGACAAGCCCGAAATGAATGGTATTGATGCTATCCTCATTATTAGAGCTACTGACAAAATCAAAAATATTCCTATTATAGTAGCAACCGGAAAAATGACCCATCTGGAAAACCTGCGTACGGCCATAGAATCAGGTGCCATCGATTATATCCGAAAACCTTACGACCCCATCGAAATAGAAGCCCGATTAAATTCTATGGTGCGGTTAAAACTCGACCAACAAAAAATAGTCAGGCTACAACACGAACTTTATCAGGAGAAACTGGACAAGGCAACCTGTGAAATAGAATTCAGACAGCAAGCCTTAACAGCATCGAAGTTGAGATTGATTTACAACAGCAAAAACAACGAGTCGTTACTTAAAGAACTCCAATCGCTCGAAACGATGGTGGATAAAGAAGCTCAACTTGTTCTGAAAAAACTAACCTCTGGAATCTTAGCCAACACCTCATGCATAAACTGGAAAGAATTTGAAATCCATTTCGAAAAAGTTCATCCTTCCTTTTTCAGCAATCTGCACGCACGTTTATCCAACCTGACGAGCAGCGAAAGGCAACTATGCGCTTTTATTAGGCAGAATATGACCAACAAGAGAAAATTGGCTGCTACTAATAAAAACAATAATAGGCTTATAAAATCGCGTCAACGGCTGAAAAAGGCGCTTCATATCACAAGCGATATTTCGTTGTACAATTTTATCCTTGAATTTGAATCGACCATATGAATGTTTCAAAATTAATAGCCAATATCATTCTGGCGCTGATTGCGTCGGTTATTACAATTCTCATCAGTTGGACTGTACCGAAAAATCAATTCGCTCCCTACCGCCTTGAACTTGACTCCACGTGGGCCAAAGAACCTGCCATACAGGATTATCTTGTCGATTTAAACAATGACCTACATTATGAGGCCATACGCCATAAAAATATTAACAAATCGGGTCATTCACTGGAATTAAACCACAAGGGTTTTTTAACTGTGGCTGGAATTTTTAGTAATGACGACTATTTTGTGAGTCAGAAAATAAAATTTGCCGATGTCAATCAGGATGGAATTAAAGAGATGATGATGATAGTCGTGTATAATAGCATTGCCTCCCTGATAATTTTCGAATTTGATTTCTCGGTTCCTGAACAATCGCCCAAACTAAAAATTATTCAGGTTGATATTGATTCTGTTGGCTATTATAATGGCACCCCCGATGTGAAAAATTATAATATAATTACCTCCAAATCTGATATTTATTTTGATCTTCAGGCAGGTTACACCATTCAACCCCGAAACATTTATAAATACAATTTCCAGAGCAAAGCACTCCTGAAAACGAACAAAAACAGCATCGTTAACAAAAGTCTGGAGCTATTGTCGTATCAGGATAAGGAATACTTACTTGCTAAAAATGTGATGGTTGCCGGCAATACTTTTTCTCCGGCTGATTGGGAAAAGATGAGACAATCTTCAAACAAAGATTCTATAGCCCTGTATGAACATACAAAAGGCATTGTTTATGAATACGGTGACCATTCTTCATACACGTTGCTTTATGACAATAACCTTGATTTTGCCTTTGATCCTGTTGAATTTTATGGCTGGACCAACAAGACCCTTTCTGCAATTTTGTGGAACGACACAATCCCTCTTATCATCTCCCTTACCAACAATAAATTAGATGATAAAACAAAGCGAAAGATTACCCAATGCACCCTTTTGGGAGATATTGTGCAGCAGCTTCCTGCAACAGAAAACTATGATTATCTGTATGCCGACAGCAATTCATTTGCACTTCATTTTAATCAAAGCCTCGATGTTTTCTCCGCCAATCTCAAATTTGAAAAAAGAATAGTTGGGCTTACTTTTACTTCGGGTTATTATCATCTAACATCAAATACCTGGAAAGAGTTTATTGCATTTAAAAATAACCAACTCATTGTATTTTCCGAAAACTTCAGCCAGAAAACTGCCTTTAACATCGCTCAGGAATTCGCACCTTATCCCGAAAACAGCAATATCGAAATCCTGAAAAAAGATGGTAAATCCTGTTTTTTGTTTAATACCCGGTTGTTTTACTATTTGTTCAGTTATGAAAAAAATGAATTGGCCATACTGAAGTACCCGTTTTATATCCTGATATTTCTATTCTGGTCAGGAATTTTAGTGGGCCTGCTGCGGTTAAATGCCAGGCGCCTGAAAAAGGAAAAACGGCATCTCGAAGAAATTGTATTTGATCGTACGGCCGAACTGGTGGTGAAAAATGATGAACTGGTGTTGAAAAATGAAGAAATTCAGATGCAGTCGGAAGAAATTCAAATGCAAGCCGACGAAATTCTCCAGCAATACGAGCGTCTCGAAAAATTAGACCAATTTAAAGAAAACCTTACCCATGCGCTGGTGCACGATTTAAAAAATCCTTTGAGTGAGGTTTTGGTCAATACAAATAACGAAAATGTACGAACGGCTGCCGGTAAAATGTTGCGGCTCATTATGAATATGCTGGATGTAGAAAAATACGAAAAGGCCGGCTTTATCATCAACAAAGAAACACTTTCGCTGCGCAACCTCATTACGGAAGTCATCAACGGGCAGGAAGCCGGACTGAAAGAGAAAAACTTAGAAGTGCACCTGCAGTTTACCGACTTTTTAATTATGGCCGACAAAGAAGTGATGGTGCGCGTATTCGACAACCTGCTTTCGAATGCTGTCCGTTATTCGCCCCTCAACCAAAGCATTGACATTAAAGCTGAGCCATCCGGCCATGGCATGTTGCAAATTTCCATGAAAAATTACGGCGACCCTATTCCCCCGGAAGCATTGCCCTTAATCTTCGACAAATACCGCCACTTCGGGAAAAGCGAAGGCAGCGCTCACCGCTCAACAGGTTTGGGGCTCACATTCTGCAAAATGGCCGTTGAAGCGCACGGCGGAGAGATTGGAGCACGCAACAACGCTGACCAGGGCTGTAGTTTTTGGTTCACGATGCAAGCCATTTCGCAAAACGCTATACTGGAGGAAAACGAAACCAACCTGCCCAATCTTAAATCGAAATTGATACTCACCCAAGCCGAAAAAGATGATTTGAAACGAGTGGTGAACAAAATGAAGGAGTTCAGAATCTTTGAAATTTCTCGATTCCATGAGGTGCTCGACCCTATAAAAGCAAGTGCCGAAAGCAATATAAACGAATGGATTTCAATGCTCTTTAGCGCCATTAACATTCAAAATATAGAAGAATACAACCGATTAATAAACCTTGTGGAAGATGAAGAAACAAAAAATACTGATCGTTGATGACGAGCCTGCCCTCCTCGAAGGCATCGTAAACTATTACATCGAATCGCAGGAGCCTTACGAATTGTATCAGGCTCTGAATGGAGAAACTGCGCTTTATGTGGTAAAAGAAGTAGTTCCCGACCTGGTGATTACCGATTGGGAGATGCCTGTGATGGACGGCCTGCAATTGATAGCAAAAATGAAGGCCACCAAAGCATTCAGCGATATCCCAGTGGTGATGATGACAGGTTTTATGCTGTCGGCTTACGACCTGCGCACTGCCATGTCGGTGGGTGCCGTTGACTACATACGTAAACCCATCGATAAAATAGAATTGCTGGCCCGCACCAAATCCATGCTACGAATTTCATCAGCCAACAAAACCATTCGCCGACAGGAAGAAGACCGCCTGAATGCAGAGCTCGACTACCACAAAAAAGAACTTGCTGTGGCTGCATTGCACCTGGCCAACTACCAGAAAAGAAACGAAGAAATGCTGGTTGAAATTAAAAGGCTTATTCCTTACATCAACAAAGATGGCATGGAAATCGTAAGGAAAATCATCAGCGACAATAAAACCAATTACGAAAATGATTTTCTGTATATTTTCGAAACCCAATTCAAAGATGTGCATGCCGATTTTTATGAACGGCTCGATGAGAAGCATCCCGAACTTACCCCCACCGAGAAAAAGATTTGTACCTTTCTAAAAATGAATATGAATACCAAAGAAATCGCCCTGCTGCTGCTTTCCACGCCCGCTTCTGTTGAAGTAACCCGCTCACGGATACGCAAAAAGTTCAACATCGAACACCATGAAAGCCTTAGTGGATATATTGCCGGGATTTGATTTTACGCTTTCCAGAAGTAAATTTTACGGGTAGTTGAAGCGAAAATGCCTACCACGCATGCTATTTTCAATTAATTTCCGGTAATTATTCTGATCATTTTTTTGGCTGGCAAAGGAAAACTCAAACCAGGAAAATATTCGCGGGTCTATTCTCCTCAATCAATTACAGTATCTTTGCGCACTTGCCAACAGCGGAAGTAAAAACCTGCCAACATTGGAAGTAAAAACTTGCCAAATGCGGAAGTAGTAGTATATTTGCAAACTAAAAAATAGTTATTATCATGAACAAAGAACCCTATATGCCGCGAATATGTGATGCTGATTTGCAGCTTGCATTACAATCATCAGGAGCCGTGCTAATAGAAGGAGCTAAATGGTGTGGCAAAACCAGTACAGCAAGTAATGCTTCGCGTAGTGTGATTTATATGCAAGACCCCGATAAAACCGGCTCATATTTGGCTATGGCTGACACCTTACCTTCCCTATTGCTAAAGGGAGACACGCCAAGGTTAATAGATGAATGGCAAATGGCTCCGGTTTTGTGGGATGCTGTTAGGTTTGAAGTGGATAAAAGAGCAGAAACCGGCCAGTTTATTTTAACCGGATCAGCCGTTCCAACCGACAATGTGACCGCCCATACGGGCACCGGCAGAATCTCACGTTTGTTATTACGCCCTATGAGCCTCTTTGAGTCTCAGGAATCAAATGGATTAATATCCCTGCGAGCTTTGTTTAATGGGGAACTTGATATAGAAGCCGTTTCAGATTTAACTATCGAAAAAATTGCTTTCGCGTTGTGCAGAGGCGGATGGCCGGCAAGCGTCAGGCAAAAAGGAGCAGCTGCTTTGCGCATGGCGGTGGATTATGTAGAAGCAGTGATTAATCATGATGTTTCGAGGGTTGATAATGTAGAAAAAAACCCGGAAAGGGTTCGCTTGTTGTTACGATCATTGGCACGTAACATAGCTACTACCGCCACCTATCAAACCATCATGAACGATTTGGAAGCTACCGACACCACAATATCCGACAAAACCATCGGTTCTTATATGAATGCGTTGCGCCGTATTTTTTTAGTGGAAGATTTGCCTGCATGGGCACCATCGTTGCGCTCAAAGTCCGCCATTCGAACCTCTGCAAAACATCATTTTGTTGATCCTTCCATCGCTACCGCAATCTTACGATCAAATCCTGAAGGCATATTAAACGATTTTCAATACTTCGGTTTCCTGTTTGAATCCTTGTGTACGCGCGACATCAGGGTGTATGCACAATCGAACGATGGCGATGTTTTTCATTATCGGGATAAAAGCGGCCTCGAAGCCGATTTGATTGTACGCCTGCACGATGGGCGATGGGCTGCCATTGAAATAAAATTGGGTAATAAACAAATTGATCTTGCTGCTGAAAATCTTTTGGCACTTAAAAACCGAATTGACAACGATAAAATGGGCGAACCTTCCTTTTTAATGGTGATTACAGGCGGACAGTATGCCTACAAACGCCGTGACGGTGTTCTCGTTGTGCCGCTTGCCTGTTTAAAAAACTAACCCATCGTAATCTTTCCTATTTGATAAAAATACCATGCTTTTGTCGAATACATTCGATAATAATTGAGATATGAAAATAGGCTTCATCAAATTATTATACCGAATCTGTTTGGGTTTATGCACAAAATAATTGCTACGGGTGTGCATGAGATCGCTTCGCTAGTTGTGCCTTATATATTTGCCAGGCGTCGCAGTATTAACTGCTTCTAACTGCCTTTGCTTCGCAAATTCAGTAACAAGCAATATCATTGCAGAATAACAGCAAAAAGTTGTTGAAACTGCATTTCAGCAAGGTATTTGCAACATCGGGGGCAGCCTTGCCCAACCATTGCCTAAGCTGGTTTTTTTACAGCCTTCAGGATATTTAGTCCCGAACACGTGAGGTTTAGGCCACTTTTCCAGAGCTACTAACCCGAAATCACGGCAGTTTTTGCTTGTTTTTTGCCGAAATCTGGTCATTGGAACCTGCAAATCCGGAAAAACAAGGAATCGAGCCCCCAAATAGCCAAAAAAATCACCATCATATCCCACTCATTTTCTGCCCGTTAACTTTCCGATTAAGGTGTAGTTAAGGTGGTGGTGGATTTTTGCTAAGGTCGTTTTTTTGCATTTAAGCTGAGGTAGCCTGTAATTTCGCATGAGTAATTCAGATACCATGACCACAAAGAACGATATTAAAAAAGACAAACCACTTCTACAGAAACCGGAAGAGACCCCCTTAGAAAAGGAAATTGAAAATTTGATTGACAGGGGAAAAACCAGACGAACCATTGTAAGCCAGATGCTCGGTAAATCGAATTCAAATATCAAGAAATCAGATAACTAAATAGAAAACAATTTTTAATTAAATATTAACGATTATGAAAAATATAAAAAAATGTATCGGAATACTGGTTTTCATTTTGGAAGTTTCGGCAGCTTTTGCCCAAACGCCTCCACCACCCAACAATAATGGATCAGGGCCAGGCAGCAGCAATAATCCTGTGGGCGGTGGCGCACCGGTAGGAAGCGGACTTATCATTCTAACAGCCATGGCTTCGGCCTATGGTGGACTCAAACTACGCTACAAAAACTCAAACGACTAAAAACCCGGGATGGGTAAATTCTTAAAATGTTTTGAATGATAGCACAGGCTCCTTTTGGGGTCTGTGCTTTTTTTGCTTGGTTTTCTATGAGACCCTGACTCATCGGCCAGGAAAGATTTAGGCTTATCGGGGGGGGTACATTCCTCAGCTGTACAACTGGCTTCACCTCCCCTGCTTTGTGCGACTCCGCAGGAGTCGGGATTCATGTTCTATCTTATCTTTTATAAACATTTGACCACGCTGTGGTCAGGGTTTGTGAGGAGAAAAAGTAAAAAAAAGGAAATCTTTTTCCTTTCTCCTTTTTTAGAAAAAGGAGAGCAAAAATCACCGCTGCATCAAAAAGGCT
>CAXYYJ010000084.1:0-9182 GCA_964293475.1 uncultured Draconibacterium sp. | reverse complement strand
AATGGCGGTGCCATTGCTTTGGGTCACCCACTGGGAGCTACCGGTGCCAAACTCACTGTTCAGATTCTGAATGAGCTGAAACGGCAGAATAAAAAATACGGCATGGTCACCATGTGTATTGGAACCGGACAAGGCGCAGCGGGAATTTTTGAGATGTTATAAAATCAGTTTTAAAACAATGAAAACCTGGACATTAAGAAACTCGGATTTCAGAAATAAAATAAATTGAATCGTGTTTCTTAATGCCTTGAAAAAGAAATTAAAAAATTAAAAAAGCTAAAAAAAATGGCAACTAAACAAATATTAAAAGGCGGAGAATTTCTCATTAAGGAAACTCAGGCACAGGATATTTTCATTCCTGAAGAATTCAACGAAGAACAAAGACTCATGGCACAAAGCTGCCGCGAATTCACCGAAACTGTGGTGAATCCACAAATGGATCAATTGGAAAAACATGACCGCGCGTTGTTGACAAAGCTCATGAAAGAAGCCGGTGAATTGGGCCTTCTGGGCATTTCAGTTCCTGAAGAATACGAGGGCTTTGGACAGAATTTTGTTACATCCATGCTCACCACCGAAGAAATGGGTAAAGGCTACAGTTTTGCAGTGGCTTTCTCGGCCCACACCGGAATTGGAACCCTTCCCATTCTGTATTATGGTAACGAAGAACAAAAATCGAAATACCTGCCCAAATTGGCAAGCGGCGAATTAATCGGTGCCTATTGCCTTACCGAAGCCGATGCCGGTTCCGATGCAAACTCCGGAAAAGCCCGTGCCAAACTTTCTGCCGATGGAACCCATTATGTCCTCAATGGCGTAAAAATCTGGATTACCAATGGTGGCGTGGCCGATTTGTTCATCGTTTTTGCCAAAATAGACGACGATAAAAACCTGAGTGCTTTTATTGTGGAAGCCGCTTATGATGGTGTTACTGCCGGTCCTGATGAGGAAAAAATGGGGATTAAAGGATCGTCCACAGTTCAGGTTTATCTGGAGAATGTAAAAGTTCCCGTAGAAAACCTGTTGGGCGAGCGCGATGGCGGTTTTAAAATCGCCTTGAACATCCTGAACTTAGGTCGTATCAAACTTTCAGGCGCCACCGTAGGAGCTTGCAAAGGCACCATAGATGTTACCGTGAAATATGCCAACGAGCGCAAGCAATTCGGCAAAGCCATTTCTTCTTTCCCCGCTTTAAAATCGAAAATGGGCGAAATGATTATCAGAACTTTTGCATCGGAATCATTGACCTATCGCGCCAGCCAGAATATAGAAGATGCCATCAAAAGTTATATGGACGAAGGCATGGATAAAGGACTTGCCACTGTTGAAGGTATGCGTCAGTTTGCCATAGAAGCTTCCATTGCCAAAATATTTGGCTCCGAAGCTCTGGACTTTGTGGTGGATGAAGGCGTTCAAATTTATGGCGGAATGGGCTATTCGGCCGAAACTCCCGTTGAACGAGCCTACCGCGACAGCCGCATCAATCGGATTTTCGAAGGCACCAACGAAATCAACCGCATGGTCATTGTGGGCGAGCTCATGAAAAGAGCCATGAAAGGCGAATTCGACCTCCTCACTCCTGCCAAAGAAGTTGCCAAAGAGCTCATGGGCATTCCAGATTTTGGCAGTCTTTCGTCCGATTATTACGAAATCAAAAAGAAAGCTTTGGTGAACTTTAAAAAAGCCATTCTCATGGTTTCAGGAGCGGCCGTTCAAAAATACATGCAAAATTTTGCCGACGAGCAGGAAATTCTGATGAATGTGGCCGATATGCTCATGCATACCTACGCAGCAGAATCTGCCATGCTCAGAGTAGAAAAATTAGAGCAAATGAATGGCAAAGACAAAGTTTCCTTATACAAAGACATGCTCGACGTATTTATGTCCGATACCGCCTTCAGAATCAATAAATGTGGCGTTGATGCCGTAAATTCTTTCGCCGACAGCGATGAACATCAGGCCATGCTCATGGGAATGAAGCGTTTCACAAAAATGCCCGCAGTGAATGTAAAAGAAGCCCGTCGTCGTCTTGCCGATAAGCTCATTGAAGATAACGCATATAAATTCTAATATAACAACAAATGCCAAAAGGAGATTTCATACGAAAAATGGCGCTAAAAAGCTGGAAATTAAATCTTTTCATGCTACAACATTTGCCCATGGGGTTTATTGCAGGCTTGAAAGTGGTTCAACTCACCAAAGAACAGGCAGTGGTGAGTATCCCCTTCCGGTTTGTGAACAAGAATCCTTTTCAAAGCATCTATTTTGCTGCTCAAAGCATGGCTGCCGAATTATCTTCGGGAATCATGGCTATGGCGGCGGTGAAAGACCAGGATGTCCCCGTGAGCATGCTCGTTTTGAATATGAAATCTTCTTTTATTAAAAAAGGCACCTCCAAAATCTATTTCACATGCAGCAATGGGCATGAAATTAGTCAAGCCATTGAAAAAGCCATCGAAACCAACCAAGGCCAAACCATTACCATTCATTCCACCGGAAGGAATAGTGCCCAAGAAATAATATCGGAATTTGAATTTACCTGGACCTTTAAAACAAAAACGAAAAAGCCATGAAAGTAACGAGAACCTTTGATATTGTAGATCAATTAATAGAAAAACACTCCAAGCCAGTGGCATTGGGGGTTAAAAGAAACGGAAAATGGGATACCTTTAGCACTCAGGAATATAAGAACATGACCGATTGGGTGAGTTATGGTCTTCTGGCTCTGGGAATAACGAAAGGCGATAAAATTATCACGGTTTCTAACAACCGGCCCGAATGGAATTTTCTCGACATGGGGATGTCGCAGATTGGTGCCGTTCACGTGCCCATCTACCCCAATCAGGGTTACCGTGAGTACGATTATATTGTTACTCATTCCGATGCAAAAATCATTGTGGTTTCGTCGCAGGAATACTTTGAAAAGCTCGAAGGGGCCGCAAAGAAAGCTCCTATGGTTCAGGGGATATACAGCTTCGACCCATTGAAAAGCTGTAAAAGCTGGATGGAAATCATTGAGCTGGGAAAAGCCAACGAAGCAAAGTTTAAAGACCAGCTGGTCACCCTGAAAGCCTCCATCGAACCCGACGATTTGCTCACCATTATTTATACATCTGGAACCACAGGGCTTAGCAAAGGCGTGATGCTTTCGCACAGGAATCTCATTGCCAATGTAGAAGCCACCACCGATATTCTCCCCCTGAGTAAGGTGAGCGATGTCATTAGCTTCCTGCCGCTTTGCCACGTGTTTGAGCGGATGGTGAATTATCTGGTACAATACAAAGGCTGCACAGTATATTATGCCGAAAGTATTGATACTGTCGGAGCTAATATTCTCGAAATCAAGCCCAACGGGTTTGCTTCTGTCCCCAGAGTTATAGAGAAAGTTTACGACAAAATCGTAAATAAGGGAAAAGACTTAAAAGGGATTAAACGAAATCTTTTTTTCTGGGCATTGGCTTTGGCCAACCGCTATGAGCTCAATGGAGCCAATGGTTGGTGGTACGAGTTTCAGCTCAAATTGGCCCGTAAACTCATTTTCTCTAAATGGCAGGCTGCTTTGGGGGGAAATATCAATGTGATTATTTCGGGTGGAGCTGCTTTACAACCCCGATTGGCCAGAGTTTTTAATGCAGCAGGCATCCCGCTAATGGAAGGTTACGGTCTCACCGAAACATCGCCGGTTATTGCAGTGAACCAAAAAGACTATCCCTACATGGAATTTGGAACCGTTGGACCAGTTCTTAAAAATGTAGAAGTAAAAATTGCCGAGGATGGCGAAATCTTAATGCGTGGCCCAAGTCAAATGCTGGGTTATTATAAAGATCCTGAAAAAACTGCCGAAGTCATTGACGAGGAAGGCTGGTTCCACACAGGAGATATTGGTGAGCTTCACCAACACAATATCCTGAAAATCACAGATAGGAAGAAAGAAATCTTCAAGCTCAGCACCGGAAAATATGTGGCTCCACAGCTTATAGAAAACATCTTTAAGGAAAGTGCATTTATTGAGCAGCTTATGATTGTTGGTGAAGGTGAGAAATACGCCGCTGCCATTATTTGTCCGGCTTTTGAATTTCTACACGGATGGTGCACCAAGCACAAAATCACTTTTAGGGATAACCGCGATCTTATTCAAATTCCTGCGGTAAAACAGCGTTATCAGGAGGAAGTTGAAAAAATTAATGCTACCCTGGGAAGTCATCGACAAATAAAGACTTTTGAGCTTACTTGCCAGGAATGGTTGCCCGAAACAGGCGAACTCTCCCCCACTCTCAAACTCAAGAGAAAATATATCAAAGAAAAATACCGGATTAAATTCGACCGAATGTACGGTTACACCACCGAAGCAGGACATGTGGGGAAACCCAGCAATGCCACAGAATAAACACCAAATAAAAATCCTTTTTTTAGCCAGAGCAAACCGCAAAATGCTCTGGTTTTTTATTGGTTTTTTGGGGAACAAATGGGTTTAGTTACTTTCAATATTAATCACTGAATTATCAAAATCACTAAAAGCTCCTTTCTTTATTGAAAAGGGATGTATTGCTGCTGGTTTATTTGCAATTTGTCTTCGTTAGATGTATGCCAATGCGTTGCAGTAAGAAACGTAGGGAATTTCGGAGCGACATCCCAATCTGGATATTCCACCGTATTTGACTGAACACCGAATAAACTAAAAAGCCACGCGCATCATCCGGTTTTGGAGGATTTATTGATGGGGATTTGGCTTTCAGTGGTATGCAGCAATGCCCTTAGTTCGTATTTTTAATTCCAAGGTCCGCTTTTAGTAATGTTTAAGATTTCGCCACTGGGATTTATTCTGTATAAGCCTCCAGCACAGCCTAACCAAATATTTCCCGTCTTATCTTTAAAAAAACTCATTGTCGATTTGGGAACAGCATAATTTACAAACACATTGTTTTCACGTTTGTATACCCCATTGCTTGTGGTGCTAAACCATAAATCGTTTGATTTGTCTTTATAAATTTCGAAAACATCACTCTCGTAAACCCCTTTTATTTCAGGAAAGGTAATGAATTTTTCGTCCTTATATTTATTTAAGCCCCCTTTTCCAAATCGTTTGTTGGGGTCTGCATTGTCCTTTTCTGCCACCCTTGTTCCAATCCAAATGCTTCCTTCATAATCTTCGACAATCGATTGAACATTATTTGAGTTTAATCCATCCTTTGTTGTGAAATGAACAAATGAATTTCCATCAAATTTACTCGCTCCATAGCCATCGCGGCCAAACCAAATATTACCTTTTTTATCTTCTGCAATATCAGTTGTCCAGTCTTTTGTGTCATGATTAATATTGGTTTCTACTACTGGATAGGGAATCGGGAAATTTTCAAATTGTGTACCATCAAATTTGCATACTCCGCCCCAAGTTCCAATCCAAAAAATTCCTTTGCTGTCGATAAACAAATTGCTAATCATATCACTACAAAGTCCGTCTTTTTCCAAAAAATTTGTAAAAATCTTTCCATCATATTTAGATAGTCCAGCGCCAGTACCAAACCACAGATTGCCTGAATCATCTTCAATAATATTTACAACTCTGTTGCCTGGAAGGCCATCTTCCATTGTTAAGTAAACCAACTTGCTACCATCAAATTTTGCAACACCTTCTTCTAAAGTTCCAAACCAAAGGTTTCCTTTTGAGTCCTGGAATATTTCGACTACATATTCTGCAATTTGAGAAATGCTCAGTTTTTCTATTGGATCTTCAATTTTAACAGTTTCCGCTTTTTTCTCTTGAGAATTGCAAGAAACTGTCGAAATTATCATTAGTATTAAAAGAATACTTTTCATTTTTTCCGTTTTAATAATCTGATTAAATACAATTTTTATCATTGATATTTAATTGGTTACAAATTTATAGTTTTCCTTTGAAAGTTCAAATTTAGTATTTTATTCGTGAATAATTCATATGGCATCGTTTCTAGTGCTCAAAGTCCTGCTTTATAGCTGGGGTTAAATCTTCCCTTCATACAAATCCCAAATAGGAAAACACATTTCATAATCATTCCAAATGATATCGCCGTACTCAATTGAAAAATTCATGAACATTGTTTTATCAAGGTATTTTCTTGCCATAGGATTTCTGGCATTGTTCAAAAAATCAGAGAAATCAATCAATCTCTCAACACCATCAGAGAATAAAAACATAATTTTATATTCTCCTACATAATCTGCTTTGTTAATAGAGATGACCATATCCTTAGATTTTTTTTGTTATTTTTTCCGATGAAATCTCAATATTATACACAAAATAATCAATCCATTTTCTCACAATATCGTCGCGATAAAGCTCAGCGGTCCAAAATATTCATACAGTTTAGGTATAATTCTATCTTTTAGGCAAAGGTAATCAATTTATAAAAAGCTGTCAACTAGTGAGTGTTATAATCACTCATAATGGCAATCCCCCGCTTTGACAAACATAAAGTTTGGGAAACCCAACCAAAAATCCGCAAATTTTATCAAAAATATTGTTTTAGTGGTATATTGCTGTAAAACAGATGAATACATAATACCAACCTTTATGCAACTTTCTGTTTGTAAAGATGTTCCTGGATTTCTATAAAGAGTCTGCTTATGTTGGCAACGTCTCCCAGAATTTCTTTGGCATCTTCCAGAGATTGGTATTTGTTTGTAAGTAAAATGGGGAGTTTCTCCTGGTCGAGTTCCTCTACACCTGTTTCTATGTATTTACTCAAAACGAAACTGATAAACTCTTTCTGCTTGTCGTTAAGCAAAGTAAAGATAGTTGCTTCGGCTGCTTTTGCTCTGGCTTCTCTTGTCATGGCGATATAGTCGCCATTGAAAACGTATTCCAGCACATCGTACAAGTCGCTTTTTTCCATATCCACCAACTTTTGCAAAGTCAGTAAATCGTCTTTAGGGAAACCCGCACTATCTAAATTCTCTAATAAAATCCTTCGGGTGATTGGATTGCTCCAAAGCTTCCGCAATTCTTCCTCGTCCTTGAAAAGTCGGGGCAATTCGCCAAACAAATTGCTTAAAAATTCTTCTGCCGAAATGGGCTTGCCTTCTGCACTCCAAAACGAAGTGGAAACCATATGCTGTATTTCTCGTTCTTTGCCGTTTCGCAGTTTTATTTTTACTTTTTTCTTGCAAACACAGGGCAGCTGTCCGCATTTTTGACAAGGTTCCGGACCTGGTTTCTCGCAAATACAGGGACTTTGACCACAAACAGAACAGGGTTGTGGTGGCAGTTTCTCGCAAATGCATGGATTCTGACCACAATTTTTACAAAGTTCTTCTTCTATGGGCTCTCCGTCCCATTCAGGATCGGAAAAGTGTTTGAATGCGTCCACAAAATCGTAAATGGTAAAAAACTCTTTGCCATCAAATAATCGAGTGCCACGTCCAACGATTTGTTTAAACTCAATCATTGAGTTGACCGGGCGAAGCAAAACGATATTTCTGATGTTCCGTGCATCAACTCCTGTGGATAGTTTTTGCGAAGTTGTCAGAATGGTTGGTATAGTTTTTTCGTTGTCCTGAAACTCTCTCAGCAATCGTTCGCCTTCTTCTCCGTCGTTTGCTGTTACCCGTACACAATACCCTTCGACAAGCTCAGGGTGACGCTGCCCATCTATGCCTTTTCCAAGTTTTTTAAATCTTTCTTGATTTACCAAATCCCTTATCAATGCAGCGTGTGCCTGATTTGCACAAAATATAATGGCCTTCTCATTTTGATTGGCTTCATCTAAAAATATGTTTACCCGCTTGGCTTCTCGTGCCACGATTTCAATGGTGCGGTTAAAATCTTTTTCTTCGTACAGCTTTCCTTCTTCAATTTCGCCTTCCACAATGGTATCGTCCGAAGTGTACCTGTAATCGTCCAAAGTGGTTTTGATGCGTTTTACTTTGAAGGGTGTTAAAAAACCGTCATTGATGCCTTCTTTTAGTGAATAGATGTAAACAGGTTCTCCAAAATAGCGGTAAGTGTCCACATTGTCTTTTCGCTTGGGTGTGGCAGTTAATCCCAATTGCACTGCCGGACTGAAATGCTCCAAAATTCCCCGCCAATTGCTTTCGTCATTGGCTCCGCCACGGTGGCACTCGTCAATAATAATGAAATCGAAAAAATCAGCTGGATATAATCGATAATTGACTGTGGACAATGGAGAATTGGCTGTGGACAATGGAGAATTGGCTGTGGACAATAGATAATTGACAATTGGTTCTGCGGCTATATTATTTTCCAATTCGCCATTATCAATTCCATTCGTCATAAAGGTTTGAAAAATGGTAAAGAAAATGCTGCCGTTCATGGGTACTTTCCCGCTTTTCTTTATTTCATTGGGTTTTATCCGCACCAAAGCATCTTCGGGAAATGATGAAAATGAGTTGTAGGCCTGGTCGGCCAATATGTTTCTATCGGCTAAAAATAAAATTCTCGGTCGTCTGGCCGGGGCTTCGACAGGCTCAGCCCCCGGTGGTCGGTGAGCTTGTTGAACTGTCCAACGAGTTTGAAACAGTTTCCAGGCAATTTGGAAAGCAATGGCCGTTTTTCCTGTTCCTGTGGCAAGGGTAAGTAAAATTCTGTCTTTGCCTTGTGCAATGGCTTCAACGGTTCTTTGAACGGCTATTTCCTGATAATATCTTAACTGCCAGCTTCCGCTTTTGTCTTCAAATGGAACTGAGGCAAATTTTTCTCTCCACACTTCGACAAGCTCAGTGTCCGCACTTTTAGGAAATGTTTTATTCCAAAGTTGTTCGGGGTTTAGAAAATCGGGCACCAAACCTTCGTCGCCAGTTTTCATGCAGATTTGATAAATTTCTTTACCGTTGGTGCTGTAGGTGGTTTCTAACTTTAACTTCTCCGCATATTTCCTGGCTTGCATCACGCCTTCGCCAACAGGCAATTCGACGCTTTTGGCTTCAATAACTGCCAGCTTTATGCCTTTGTAAACCAGCACATAATCGGCAATTTCCTTTTTGCCACGACCAGCACCTGTTTGAATTCTACCTTGGGTTATGTGGTATTCACGAAGGACTTTAGAGCCTTCCACAACGCCCCAACCACAAGCCTTTAGCTTAGGGTCTATTAATTCCGCTCTGGTTTCTGCTTCGTTCATTTTATAGTCTTTTTATCGTGCAGTTTATCGTGCAGTTTATCGTGCAGTTTATCGTGCAGTTTATCG
>CAXYYJ010000083.1:0-10087 GCA_964293475.1 uncultured Draconibacterium sp. | reverse complement strand
TGTATTGAATAATTTTGGCATCGAATACGACATTATATTTTAGCTATTACTTATTACTCTTATTTATAAATATTTAATGCATCCGATATGTTAAAGAACAATTCATTCAGCGCAGGGTTCCTTGTTATTTTTACATTACTTAACTTTTTCGCAATTTCTAATTTGTTTGGGCAAAACCCAGCAACAGATATGATAATTCATATCAATACCAATCACTCTGCTGGGACGACCATGGAGTTGCCGCTTTATGGCAATGTTGATGTTACTGTAAACTGGGGGGATGGTACAAGTGATAATATTACAACTCCTGGTAATGCACCTCACACTTATGCAGAGGCAGGAGAATATACCATTTGGATTAATGGCAGTTTAACACAATTTGGGAATGGTCAGAATTTGTATTCAGGTGCGGATAGGATTGATAGTGTAAGTAGCTTTGGGTCCCTAGGTTTAGTTTCATTAATGGGAGCATTTAATCATGCGTTGAATTTAGAATCCGTTCCATTATTAATTCCCAATAGTGTAACGAATTTAAGCTATATGTTTCAAAGTGCAAATAGCTTTAATCAAGATATTAATAGCTGGGATGTGAAGGCTATTACTAATATGAGTTATATGTTTTATGACGCAAGTTCTTTTAACAGTGATATTGGCGATTGGGATGTTAGCAGTGTTACTGACATGTCTAGCATGTTTAAGCAGGCAGTAAACTTTAATCAGGATATAGGAAGTTGGGATGTGAGTAAGGTCACAAATTTAAGTAGCATGTTCGCTGCTGCTCATGATTTTAATCAAGACATTGGGAGTTGGGATGTGAGTAATGTCACAAATTTAAGTGAAATGTTCGCTGCTGCTCATGATTTTAACCAAGATATTGGGAATTGGGATGTGAGCAATGTTACAGATATGAGTTGGATGTTTTCTGGATCAAATAGCTTTAATCAGGATATTGGAAGCTGGAATGTTGGTTCCGTTACAGCAATGAACGAAATGTTTCAATATGCTACTAGTTTTAATAAAGATATTGTGAATTGGGATGTTGGTAGTGTTTCAAATATGGCATCTATGTTTAAAAAAGCTGAGAATTTCAATCAAGACATTGGCAGTTGGGATGTAAGTAGTACAACAAATATGTATAGTATGTTTTATGCTGCATATAATTTCAATCAAGACATTGGCAGCTGGGATGTGAGTAATGTTATAAATATGCAAAATATGTTTGGAGATGCTCTTAGTTTCAATCAGGATATTGGAAACTGGGTTGTGGGGAATGTCACAGTCATGTGGAATATGTTTTCAAATGCATGGAGCTTCAATCAAGATATAAGTAGTTGGGATGTGAGTAGTGTTACAAACATGGCAAATATGTTTGGAGCAGTAACACTCAGCACAGATAATTATAGTGCAATCCTCAATGGGTGGTCAACGCAGAATGTACAACCCAACCTGAATTTCCATGGAGGAAATAGCAAATATTTTCCATCGGCACTTGCTTCAAGAAACTCATTAATTAATAATGATGGCTGGACTATTACCGATGGTGGAATGGAAGAAAATCCTGTCGATACCCAGCGCAACGCCCTAATAGCCCTCTACAACGCTACAGACGGGGATCATTGGACCAATAATGAAAATTGGTTGACAGATGCACCCCTGGGAGATTGGTATGGAGTTGATACTGATGGGGATGGGAATGTGCAATATATTTATTTAGATGAAAATAATCTTTCTGGAAATATTCCCGCAGAAATTGGGGATTTGACTAACTTGCAAAATCTTTCATTTTATAATAATAACTTGTCTGGGAGCATACCTACTGAACTTGGGAATCTTACATATCTTACGAAGTTATATTTAGGCCATAACCAATTAGCAGGTAACATTCCAGCAGAGATTGGTAATTTATCTTATTTGGAGATTTTACAATTGAGCGTAAATCAGCTTACTGGTGGTATCCCAATCGAGTTTGGGAATCTATCCAATCTAAACTATCTGCTTTTAGAAAGTAATCAATTGACCGGAACTATTCCGTCGGAGATATGTAATCTCGCAAATCTACAATCTCTTAGGATACATAGAAATCAATTTAGTGGCGTTATTCCGATTGAGATAGGGAATTTGACCAATTTAATTGATCTTTCTTTAACAACCAATCAATTTAGTGGAAGCATACCAATAGAAATATTTAATCTGATTAATCTTCAAGGGCTTGGTTTAAGCGACAACCAATTAACAGGAAGCATTCCATCCGAAATTGGTAATCTTACAAATTTAACTCAATTACTTTTAATTCATAACCAATTAACAGGAAGTATCCCTAATGAGATAGGAGGGCTTACAAATCTTAATATTTTGGGTTTGTGCCAAAATCAATTATCTGGCACAATACCAATTGAGCTTAGCAATCTTTCCAATTTGACTGAACTTATTTTATATGATAATCAACTTTCAGGAATTATTCCATATGAATTAGGAAACCTTACAAATATCTTGATACTCGATATGCACGATAACGAATTATCAGGAAACATACCATCATCCTTAGGAAACCTATCAAACCTGCAACATCTGAATATAGGGGAAAATCTTTTAAGTGGAGGTATTCCTCAGGAGTATGTTAACCTCGTAAATCTGACGAGTCTTCAAATACAAAATAACAGCTTCGATATTTTCCCAACCGGGTTAAATACTTTAAATCTGGATACACCTAGTAATGCTTCAAACAATAACTTCACCTTTGAAGATTTACTCAATTTCCCATACGGACTGTTCCACAACCCCCAAAACACCATCCACGCCTACGATACTACCTATCTCACCGCCGGAACCGAAGGCACCATACAATTGGACTTCGATAACGATGTGGTAAACAGCACCTATAATTGGTTTAAGGAAGGTAGCTTAGTGGGAACAACCACCCAAAACAGCATTGCCATAACCGAAAACCTTGCCGGCACCTATTATTATAATCTGGAAATCACCAATACAGCGTTTCCTGGTTTTACATTGGAAGTGGATTCGGTGATTGTGATTGTGGAGGAGAATAATAATTCATCTTGCTTAGTAGCTTATTACCCTTTTAACGGAAATGCCAATGATGAGAGTGAGAATGGGAATGATGGTGTTGTACATGGCAGTACCACACAATTTGTAGACGGAAAAGAAAATCAATCTGTTCAATTTAATAATGAGAATCATACATCATGGTATGATGTGGATGATTATATAGAATTGCCAAATTTCTCCTTAAATAAACTAAGTGTTTCATTTTGGTTGAATTTCCATTCTAACGCAGGATATTTAGATCATGGATGTTCGGCCTTTTCTTTAGGAGATGGAGGTTGTGGAGGATGGTTCAATATACAAATAGAAAGTGATGGAAAAGTATTGCTTTTTCTAAAAACATCTGATAATTTAACATCATATAATAAGCAAGTGGATTCTATTCAAAAAAACATCTGGTATCATATTACCGCTGTAATGGATAATGATGTTTTAAGTTATTATTTAAACGGTTCTTTAATTGACACTCTCAATATTGACAACAATCATAACTTTGTCAATTTACCTGCTTTTGTCGCCTACTCAAAATGGTGGTGTGGTGGTGGATCTGCATCAAGATATAATGGAGAAGTGGATGAGTTAAGAATCTACAATTGTGCTTTAGATTCTGAAACAATCGATAGTTTGTATAAATCAAGTATTATCAAGTATATCACCCAATCAGGTTCCGGAACAAAAGACGGTTCCTCTTGGCAAAATGCCATGGATTCGTCGCAGGTTCAGCAGGCCATCGATCTGCAGCATAATGGCGATGGGGGTCAAGTTTGGATTGCACAGGGGATTTATCATCCCACCGATACCATTATAGGAACAGCTGCTTCCGGGTTGTCGGGCTACGACAGTCTGAGAATGCGTGGGTTTACCTTCCATAATAATGTGGAGGTTTATGGTGGGTTTGCAGGTAACGAAACGGCCATTGAGCAGCGGAATCTGGAAAACAACCGAACCATTTTTAGCGGTGATTTTGCTGAAAACGACCAATGGCTCAGTAATTGGGGAGCCGGGACAAGCCAGGGAAACCTGCTGAATGCCTTGCAATTGACACTTCCCGATACAGCCCTTTTGCCCGATACTTTACTTATGTCGGAAAATGCCTTCCATGTGGGCTTTATTCCTCCCGGAACCGATACCACTTGTGTGCTCAACGGTCTCATCTTTGCCAATGGCTATGCCAGACTTGGAACTCAGGATATCAATGGTGGTGGTTTGTTTAGCAGCGAAACATCGGTGCCCAAGGTCGAATCCTGCGTTTTTGTGGGCAATGCCGCTGCGGATGGCGGCGGTGCCTATGTTTTCGATGGAAAGTTTTTAAATTGCCAATTTAGAAACAATGCCAGCTTCAGAATAGAAAGCGAGATGAACCCTGTTGACGGATATGGAGCAGGGCTCTACAGCCGCGGCGGAGAATTTGACAACTGTTTGATTAGCAGTAATAAATCACCCAGTTATGGTGGGGGATTGTATGGAACTGGCGGAAGATTCGACCATTGTGAGTTTTTATACAACAGAGTTGGCGAAGGCGGACAGGGAGCTGGAATCTGTGTCAATGGTGGCGGTGATTTTTATAATTGCGAGATAGCGTTCAATAAAACGGCACCTACTGGAAATTGTGCCGGTGGAGGAGTCATAGCTCACTCTCAAGGATATTTCAATTCTTGTAGCATTCATGATAACCAAACCAGTATAGACGGAAGCAGTTCTGGCGGAGGAATATACTTGTTTAGTAATGGAAATGCACTAAATTGTAAAATATATAATAACAAATCTAGAAATGGTGGTGGGGCATATTCAGGTTATATGAATTTCTTTAGTGGTTGTGCTATTTACAATAACGAAGCTCTTTATGGAGGCGGTTTTATGTCAATGGCCAACGGTCATGTTACCAACAGTACCATTGTAAACAATACTAGCTCTGAATCTGGTGCTGGGGCAGTCATATTTACACAGGGAGTTTTTGGAAATAATTTGATATGGAACAATTTAAACTCCGGTAACTTAGTATCATCACAACTGAATGCATTCAATGTGTCGGGCGGAGTTCCTTATTTGTATAACAATGCCATTCAAAAGCAATTTGAAGGGAATGCAAATCAGAGCAGCAATATTTTTATCGATTCCTTAAATATGGGAAATGATCCTGCAAAACTATATGCCGGATTATTAAATCCCATAAGCTTTTATGGAAGGTCACAAAACCCGGTACAATTTAATAAGCTCTTAAACGCAGATTTCAGTATTTCATCTATTTCAGATTGTATAAACAATGGCCCAGCTGATTATCAAATTCAAGGTCTGGATTTGAATAATAATCCCCGGATAGTTGACGATATTGTGGATATTGGGGCTTGTGAGTATCAATTTAATGAACCTCCAATTATTATTACAGACCCGGTTTCTTTCATTGCATTACCAGATGAAAATGTATATTTCTTTGTGTTGGCAACAGGCACACAATTAAATTATGTTTGGCAGAAAAATGGAGTTAATATCATTGGTAGCCAAAATGATACCCTATTTTTAGCCCAGGTTTCTTTGGCAGATGAAGCCAGCTATCGCTGTATTGTTTCCAATAATTTTGGCGCAGATACCAGCAAATTTGCTCAGCTTACCATTCAGGAAAATGGAGCAAGAATCAGTGGAAATGCATACTTTTCTACAGGGACTAATCATTCGGGCATCAAAGTGATTTTGACCAGAATAGTACCTTCGGCCTATAACGACACCATTCTTACCGACAATACGGGACATTATTCCAAGGTGGTGCCCTATGGCATTTATAATATTAAGTTTTATGAAGACAATTTCCCGTTTCCGACAGATTATCAATATCAGCGAAATTGTTATAGCAACCAAACCCTGGATGATGTATTTATGTATCCTGTAAATGGGACAGTTCCAGCGGGAAATTATTATCCAGGAGTTAATGCCACCATTCTGGTTGATGATACAATCAATATTCAGGCAGGTGCAAGGTTTTACTTTTTAGATGCTGCGAATATCATCAATTATGGAGTGATTGATGCTTTGGGTGATATTAATGATAGTGTGTATTTCTTAAAATATCCCAATTCCAATTCTGGAAACATCCAGTTTTCAGATAAAAATTCAAAGTATTCAAATTTTTCATTTTGCTCTTTCAATGGGCCAAGCATATCAACATTGAGTGTTAATCATGATTGTTATATGTATCTGACGATTAAGGAATCAAAATTCCTTGGAAACTCTACATTAGATGGCAATGATCTTGGTAATTCTGATATGGAATTTGAAAATTGTTTCTTCGCTAACCAGGTTGATTTCAGTACGATTCATATTCCAACAAATACTATTTTTAAAAGTTGTACTTTTCTTGCTGGAGTTAAAAATTCCACTCATGGCTCCGGGACATATATCAATTGTATTTTCAAGAATAATTGTATTTATCAGGGGATAAGAAACAATCCAAAACACAATTTCTATAATTGCATATTCACCAATATTAATAACCAAACAATTTTTAATAGCAGTCTGAGCAAATCCGTTAAAGTTAGAAACAGTATATTTGTAAACAATCTAAATTCCACAGTTATAGATGGTAATTGGGACATTCAATCATCTTTATTTTATAATAATGGCGTTAACTCGACTGGAAATTATCCAAATTTCGAAGATATTGTAGGAGTAAATCTGAATGGAGATAATATAGATATATATGGAAATGTTTTCGTCAATCCTATGCTTAATAACCCAGAAAATGGTGATTATCATTTAACCAATGGCAGTCCCTGTATTGATGCAGGAGATAACTTATCGGAGACAGAAACTATGGATTTTGAAGGAAATGTAAGGGTTATGGATGCCAATAATGATGGATTGGCCATAGTAGATTTCGGCCCCTATGAATTCTTAGGTGATATAATTGAATCTGACTCCTCAGTGAATGGCTATTTTATACAAGGTTATGCATTTAAAGTTGGTGAAACAATTCATGATGGAATCCAAGTTATTTTATCCAGAACTATCCCATATCCTTATAATGATACTATAGTTACCGACGCAACAGGTTTTTATTCAGGTCGAATTCCTTTTGGCATTTATAATATTAAATTCCACGATGCAAGATTCCCGTTTCCGACAGATTATCAATATCAGCGCAATTGTTATAGCAGTCAAACCCTGGATGATGTATTTATGTATCCTGTAAATGGGACAGTTCCAGCGGGAAATTATTATCCAGGAGTTAATGCCACCATTCTGGTTGATGATACAATCAATATTCAGGCAGGTGCAAGGTTTTACTTTTTAGATGCTGCGAATATCATCAATTATGGAGTGATTAATGCTTTAGGCAATACTAATGATAGTGTGTATTTCCTAAAATACCCCAATTCCAATTCTGGAAACATCCAGTTTATAGATCAAATTTCAAAGCACTCAAATTTTTCATTTTGCTCTTTCAATGGGCCAAGTATTTCACGAGACGGATATTATGGTTACATTAATATTTCGGTTAATAATTCCAAATTCCTAGGAAACTCTACATTTTATGGCAATAGTACATATAGTTCTATGGAATTCGAAAATTGTTTCTTCACGAACCAGGTTGATTACAGCACTTCTGATCCACATTCTAATATTATTTTTAAAAGGTGTACTTTTCTTGATGGAGTTCGAAACTACACTCATAGCTCCGGGACTTATATCAATTGTATTTTTAAGAATAGTTGTATTTGGCAGGGAACAGTGAACAATCCAAAACACAATTTCTATAATTGCATATTCACCAATATTAATAACCAAACAATTTTTAATAGCAGTCTGAGCAAATCCGTTAAAGTTAGAAACAGTATATTTGTAAACAATCTAAATTCCACAGTTATAGATGGTAATTGGGACATTCAATCATCTTTATTTTATAATAATGGCGTTAACTCGACTGGAAATTATCCAAATTTCGAAGATATTGTAGGAGTAAATCTGAATGGAGATAATATAGATATATATGGAAATGTTTTCGTCAATCCTATGCTTAATAACCCAGAAAATGGTGATTATCATTTAGCCAATGGCAGTCCCTGTATTGATGCAGGGGATAATCTTTCTGTAATTGATAATTTTGATTTTGAAGGATTACTTCGGGTTCAGGATGGAAATGGAGATAGTGATTATATTGTGGATATGGGCCCTTACGAATTTGAAGGCACTGAATGTAATTTAGATTTGGAAACCACTGTCGTTGATATTCTCTGTTTTGGAAATGCCACTGGAAGCATCGAAATCATAGCTTCAGGCGGAACTCCCGATTACGATTACTCTATCAACAATGGAGCAAACTTTCAGACAAACAATTTGTTTGAGAACCTGTTAGCAGGAGATTATGAAGTCATCGTAAGAGATGCCAATGATTGCGCCGATACAGCCACAGTTACCATCACAGAACCCGCAGCGGGCTTAACTTTCACGGAAAACATTGTGGATGTTCTTTGCTTTGGCAATGCCACCGGAAGCATAGAAATCATAGCATCAGGCGGAAGCCCCGATTACGATTACTCTATCAATAATGGAGCTAACTTCCAAACAACCAACTTGTTTGAAAACCTGTTGGCTGGCGATTATGAAGTCATTGTAAGAGATGCCAATGATTGTGCAGATACAGCCACAGTTACCATCACAGAGCCAGCAGCAGGCTTGACTTTCACAGAAAACATTGTTAATGTTCTTTGTTTCGGATATGCCACTGGTAGTATTGAAATATCTGCCACTGGAGGAACCCCATCATACGAATATTCTATCGACAATGGAATCAACTTCTTAACAACTAATCATTTCCAAAACCTACAAGCAGGGGATTATGATATTATTGTGAGAGATGCAAATGGTTGTACAGATACAACCACCCTAACCATAACCCAACCAGCAGCTGAACTGACTTTTACACAAGTGGTGACCCAGATTCTTTGCTTTGGCAGCAATCCAGGAAGCATCGAAATCTCTGCCACAGGTGGAACTCCAGCTTACGAATATAGCATTGACAGCGGAATCAATTTTCAAAACAGCAATCTTTTTGAAAACCTGTTAGCCGGAGAATATGATGTGATTGTGAGAGATGCCAATAATTGTGCCGATACAGCTACACTTACCATTGCAGAACCCGCAGCGGGCTTGTCTTTCACAGAAAATATCATTGATGTTCTCTGTTTTGGAGATGCCACAGGAAGCATTGAAATCATAGCGTCAGGTGGAACTCCCGATTACGATTACTCTATCAACAATGGAGCCAACTTCCAAACAACCAATTTGTTTGAGAACCTGTTGGCTGGTGATTATGAAGTCATCGTAAGAGATGCCAATGAATGCGCCGATACAGCCACAGTTGCCATCGCAGAACCAGCAGCGGGCTTGTCTTTCACAGAAAATATCGTGGATGTCCTCTGTTTTGGAAATGCCACAGGAAGCATTGAAATAATAGCATCAGGCGGAACCCCCGATTACGATTACTCCATCAACAATGGAGCTAACTTCCAAACAACCAATTTATTTGAAAACCTGCTGGCTGGTGATTATGAAGTCATCGTAAGAGATGCCAATGATTGCGCCGATACAGCCACAGTTGCCATCACAGAACCCGCAGCGGGCTTGACTTTCACAGAAAACATTGTTGATGTCCTCTGTTTTGGCAATGCCACCGGAAGCATTGAAATAATAGCATCAGGCGGAACCCCCGATTACGATTACTCTATCAACAACGGAGCGAATTTCCAAACAACCAACTTGTTTGAAAACTTGTTGGCCGGAGATTATGAAGTCATCGTAAGAGATGCCAATGATTGTGCAGATACAGCCACGGTTACCATCGCAGAACCTGAAGCGGGCTTGACTTTCACAGAAAATATCGTGGATGTTCTCTGTTTTGGAAATGCCACAGGAAGCATCGAAATCATAGTATCAGGCGGAACACCCGATTACGATTACTCTATCAATAATGGAGCGAACTTCCAAACAACCAATTTGTTTGAGAACTTGTTGGCCGGGGATTATGAAGTCA
>CAXYYJ010000082.1:0-10717 GCA_964293475.1 uncultured Draconibacterium sp. | reverse complement strand
AAATAAAACAAACGGGGTATAGCGTAGTCCGGTTATCGCGTCCCGACGGAAACGTCGGGAAGGTCGCTGGGAAACGAAACCTAAAAAAACAAACGGGGTATAGCGTAGTCCGGTTATCGCGCCTGCTTTGGGAGCAGGAGGTCGCAAGTTCGAATCTTGCTACCCCGACAGTGAAAAAGGTGGTTCTAAATCAGGCCATCTTTTTTTTATTCGGGGTGTAGCGCAGCCCGGTAGCGCGCGTCGTTCGGGACGACGAGGCCGGAGGTTCGAATCCTCTCACCCCGACTAAACTACACTGATAATCAATTAGTTAAAATTTTTTGAACCGTATTTTGAACCAAAAATACTTTCCAACAATTTTCTTAGAATTAAAAACTTTCAGTATTTGTTTTAGCCTTTGAAGAAAAATTATTCTTTCGGTTTTTTCTAATTCAATTTTATAGAGTAACTCCCAGTTGATTTATTTTCCGAAAAAAGTCTTTTTACCAAATTCCTTGTAAATTCCCTAAAGTAAATAGCAGTTTGATGCTGAATTTTCTATGGTTCTTATAGTATCTTATATTGAATAATGTAATATACAAATGAGACCGATAATTTTCATATCACAATAATGAATTTGTATTCTTAATGACACCAAAAAATACTCATATACCAAAAAAATGACATTAAAAATTGATGAATATTTTTCATATTTGTAATTCGGTTCATTTAAATTTAAAATATTCTTGGCGGGACGTCACAAAATCATGATTAATGGTACAAAAAGCAAATGAAGATCAATTAAAGCTGATTATAGGAATCAATCAAAATGATCCAAAAATACTCAGGGCAATATATAAAGAGAATTTTCAAAAAATTGCTAATATGGTACATAATTTTCATAATGTTTACTTAGATGCCGACGATATATTTCAAGATGGATTAACACAAGCTGTTATCAATGTTAAAAATGGAAAATTTAATGGAGATAGTTTGTTTTCGACCTACCTTTTTGGAATTTGCCGAAATATTTGCCTGAAAGAATACAATAAGCAAAAGGGAATTTATTGTGTGCCTATACAAGATAGTGAGGATGAGACTGATGATGATTATTTTGATAATATTAAGATTGTTTTAGAGCTCAAAAATAAACTCCATGAAGAGTGTAGAAAAATTATTGACTTAAGGTTTGGAATTGGCTCCATTGAAATGAATAAGGAAGAATTAAGATATGAAGCCATTGCTGAAAAGATGAATATTTTGCCAGACAATGCCAGACAAAAATTCAAAAGGTGTATGAGTAAATTACTCGAATTGGTGAATCAAACGAAGTTAATGCAGAATTTCTAAAATACTTAGCAATGGCGATACAAGAAAAAGATATGGAGATGCTGGAGAGGTATCTCGAAGACGGATTAAATGCCGAGGAAAAGAAAGTGTTTGAAAATCAATTAACAAATAATGCCGAGTTAAAAGCAGAGCATCAAAAAAGGATTTATTTGAGAAAACTATGGATAGATTCTTTAGAATATCAGGAAACCAAAGCAACCATTAAATCTGTCCTCGCACAGCAAACAAAAAGTAGCAAAACGCGTCAATTATGGATTGCCGTTTCCGTTGCCGCATCTATCATTATTTTATTGGGAATATATTTTTTAAACAGCCACAATCATAGTATCAAAGAGATAGAAAGACAAAAACAATTTGCGAAAGAAAGACAAGATTATCAGAATACACATGAAGATCAGCCTCCGGGTTACGCTGCAATAGATAGTCTATCAATGGTAAAGCTTATTTTTCCCATTAAAAAGCAAATGATAAAAAATGAATCAGAAATTGTTTTTAAATGGAGTTCGAGAAGCTCACTTTTAGATACTCTCTATGTTTATGAAATCAGAAATGATAGTCTCTGCCTCCTAATTCCAATACAATTATCCGATTCAATAGTAAAGATTCCTGCATCAACCTTTGAAAATGGAAACTACTATTGGAAAATAAAATCAAGTAGCGAAAAAGGTGAATTTATCATCAATTAATTCCAATGAGAAAAAGCAAAATTCATATGAGAAAATTGATATTTATTTTGATTGCTTTTCTGAATCAATCAATATTGTTTGGTCAAGCCGATACCGGAATTGTCGATAATCAAAAAGCATTTAATGATTTTAAAATTCTAATAAGGAATGATTTTAATGGATTTAAGTCGAAAAACGATTCCGCGTTTTATGGGTTTTTAAAACAGACCTGGCAAGAATATTCGCTATTTCTCGATAAGCCGGATATCAATCCTAAACCAAAGCAACAGCCTATAAATAAACAAGAAGTACCTAATGAAATAAAAATAATTTATGACCATATCATTGATAAAAGTGAAATAGAAACCAATGAAATTATAAAAGATGATCCGGGAAAATATTTGAAAATGAAAAGCTTGGAAACCAATGAAGTTAATTTTCATGGTCTGCCTTTTCAAATTCCTAAGCTCGTTAATTCGGCGAAAACTTTATCAAATACCACAGAACAAAGCGCCGCTCAATTTTATAAGGATTTTTCCGCAAAAGAGGATATTGATTTTTTGATCCAGGAACTGTCAAAAATAAAGTCAGATTATAACTTAAACGACTGGGCATTTCTTGAACTGTTAAATCACACTGCAGAGGTAAATTTTAGCAAAAAAAATGACCGTATCTTATTTATTTGGTTCATTCTTGTCCGACAAGAATACGAAGTTAAACTGGGGTATTTTGAGTCGGATTTATATCTGCTTTTAAACTTTTCCACCCCTATTTATTATAGACCTTATTTATGGATTGAACAGAATAAGTATTACGTATTTATTGAAGAAAATGAGAAAATCGATTTAACAAAAATGCAAACCTATGCGATAAATCACCCATGTCAACATAAAGCATTAAATTTAGAATTCTCAAGATTACCTAAATTTCCTTCGAAAGCTGTCACGAGAGATTTTATGATTGGCCAAAAAACAATAGCTGTTTCTTATGACTATACTTTAACTGAGTTTTACAAAAACTACCCGTTGACAGACCTCTCAGTTTATTTAAAAAGCCCGTTATCAGAAATCGCCAAACAAAAGCTGGGAGAATATATTGAACCACTGATGCAAAACATGTCTGATATTTCTAAAATCAATTTCCTCCTCCATTTTATTCAATATTCATTTCCTTATCAAAATGATTTGGATCAATTCTCTAAGGAGAAATATATGTTTGCAGAGGAAACCCTTAGCTTCCCATATACCGATTGTGAAGATAGAGTGATACTGTTGGATAAGTTGGTAAAGGAATTCACAAGTTTAAAAACTATTGTTTTGCTGTATCCCGATCATGTAGTGTTAGGAATTGAAAATGAAAATATCAAAGATGCAGCCTTTGTAGAGTACAAAGGAAATAATTATTATATTGCTGATCCAACTTATTTAGGGGCTGGTTTTGGAATGCTCATGAAGGAGTACGAAGATATAAGTCCTAAAATATTAGCATATTGACTTAATAGATAACCATAAAAAAATGAAAAACCTGTATAAATTTCTCGGCATTTTCTTTGTTGTCATTGGGATGATGAGTCTTTCTCACGCTCAAAAAATAGTGAGAACCGAAGGAAGTGCTCAGGTAAAACAAGAAAGTCACATGACTTTTATTGAGGCCAGTAATTTGGCCATTGAACAAGCCAAAATAGCAGCTATTGAAAAAGTGTTTGGAACCTATGTGGAACAACAAACAGATATGACTATTGAAGAAGGAATGACTTTTTATAATATTATAGGATCAACCAAAGTGAGAGGCGAGTGGATAGAAACCATAGATGAACCCCGGATAACAACGCGAATTCAGCAAATAAATACAGAGGGCGGAAAACGAGATATTACCTGGGTAAGTTGCGAAATAAAGGGGAAAGTGAGAATGGTATTACCAAGAGCTATCCTAAATTATGAAATTCTAAACACTCCAAATCCGCAATCCAGAACCAGCAGTTTTTTAGATGGAGAACAATTATATGTCTATTTTAAAAGTCCCGTTGATGGTTATCTTTCAATTTTCTTAGAAGACGATAATGGCGTCTACAGATTATTACCTTATGCAGAAATGGCGTCGGAATATAAAAATGGGGCTCTTGTTCTGGGCGACAAAGACTATTTATTTTTTTCTCCATCATTCAATTCCTTTCCTTTATCAGAGGTTGATGAAATAATCATGAATTTAACCAAAGATAGAACTGAATACAATTATGTTTATATCGTTTTTTCTCAAGACCAATATATCAAACCTACTTTAAAAGATAGTTATCAAGACCAGGGAAGAATTATCCCAGGTTCATTGACCAAATCTGAATTTGAGGATTGGTTGTCGAACAATAGAGTGAGCAGTGAGAGTTTTCAGGTTATAAAAGAAAAAATTAGTATTGGTAAAAAATAATCATTCTGAAATTTCATGATTATCATGTTGTTATCAAAGCAGTATTGTTTTTTAAAAAGATTCTTCCGCAAATGTTTTATATTGATTTTTGTCACAAAAGGACAAAAAACGGTACCTACTAACAAAACTTCACCATTATGATTATCACCAGGATTTATTTTCGTTTTATCACTGTTTTAATAATTCTTGTGGGGACTATAGATATCTATTCCCAGGACACAAGTCAACTAAAACTTCAGGAAAAGGTGAATAACTCGTTTTCTTCTTTCAAAAACTCCCAACAACAAAATTTTAAAGACTTTAAAATCAATCAGCAAAAGGCTTTCGATGATTTTAAAAAGGAAATACAAAGAAAATGGGGCGAACAAAATTTTCTAAGTTCCGATTCGGTTACCTGGGTAGAATATCAGGAAGGTAACGAGACGAGAAGTTCTGTGAACTTTAAGGAAGGAACTGCAACGGTAGAAGTTATTTTGGATGCCAGGGATGCTCAAAATAAAGAAGTAATAGATGATAAATTGATGGCAGCCATTGAGATTCTGGCCACAAGCAAAGGCAAAGTTGATGATTTTAATTTTGAAACTGATGATGGGAATGAACTTTTCAATGAACCTATCCTGGAAAATCAACTTATTGACGAAAATGGAAATAAAATTGATGAAAGCAATATTGAAGAGTTCGCTAAAGAAGTAGTACATGAGAATAGAATAAAGACATGGGAAGCAGATGGAACCGATGGCGAAAAGAGAGTAATACTTTCGCTTAGCATCCCTTTAGCTCCTGATTATTTGAAAGTTCGTGCTGAGAAATTATTGCCAATTGTAACAAAATATGCCAATATTTATGGTATTGAGCCTGAATTAATTCTGGGTATTATTCATGTTGAATCCTATTTTAATCCTAAAGCTATTTCTCATGCAAATGCTGTTGGTTTGATGCAGTTAGTTCCATCTTCCGGGGGGCTCGATGCTTATGAATACATTTTTGGTGAGTGTGCGGAACCAAGCCAGGAATATCTTTTTAACCCAGAAAATAATATTCAATTGGGAACAGCCTATCTTCAAAAAATGAAAGATGTGTATTTTAAAGACCTTGTTGACTCAGAAAACAAATTATACTGCATTATTGCCTCGTATAATACTGGTGTAGGTAATCTTTGCTATGCAGTTACAAATACAACTTTCATCAATCCAGCGGTGGAAGAGCTGAATAAAATGGAACCCGAATACACATTCGATTTTCTTTCACAGAATTTGCAATATCAGGAAGCAAGAGCTTATTTGATAAATGTGCATGAAAAATATTTGATGTACCAATATTGGATTGACTATAAATAATACTTTACTAAGATATTCCTATCCGTTATATGGTGTAATTTCTATAAATTATTTCTATTTTTGGGCAACATATCGAAACTTAAACAAATGAAAAAATTAGCGCTACTCATTCTATGCTTAGCTTTATTTTCCGGAATAGGTTACTCTCAAAAAGTTATCAGTGGGAAAAGTAAAGCCACAAATATTAAAATGGAGCCTAAATACGAAAGAGGTTTGCCGCCAAATCTTTATGTAGAACTAGGTTTTGAAGACTCTAATAATAATGGTATTCTTGAACCAAACGAAAAGGCTGTTTTAAAATTGACCATTTCCAATAAAGGAAAAGGTGCGGCACAAGGTCTGATAGTTATGGTTGAGGATAATATTAAAGATCAGGGTTTGGTGATAAATGATGGAAAAAAAATCCCTTTTATCTACCCCAATAAAAGCGTGGAAGTGGATATTCCGATCATAGCCAATTTCGAAGTTAAAAGCGCAGAACATAAGCTGAAAATCAGTGTTAAGGAGCATTTTGGATATGATATGGATGATGCCTATCTGGTACTCAATACTATGGAGTACCTTTCACCGGAAATTGTTTTTTCAGGACTTGATATTGTTGACATGGGAGAGGGTACAGGAGCTATTATGGAAGACGGCCAATTGCAGGCAGGAGAGCAGGTTAAGGTAAAAGTAATTCTTCAAAATGTGGGTAAAAACATATCAGAGAATACTAATTTTTCAATTTCATCAACGGATAACAATATCTATATTTTGAATGGCAGTGGTGATTTAGGTGATATTGCCGTAGGTGAAGTTAAAGAGATTTGGGTGACAATCAGCCCCAATAAAAGAGTAACCAAGGTTGGAGATTTGCCCATTTATTTGAAAGTTAATAATAAGTATAAAGCAGGAGGAATCATCAGCAAACAATTGCCAATAGCTTTAAATCAAAAACCACCGGCTCCTGAAATAGTTGAGGTAAAGGCCGACCTGGAAAAATACCAAAAACAGGTAGCTCGTTTCGAATATACTTCCAATAAAATTACAGCCAATATCTCAAATATTATTGATATTCGTCTAATAGCACCATCCAAAACAAAAAGACCAAATTCTGTAGCCATAATCATGGGCATTGAAAATTACAAAAATTTTGTTCCTGCTCCTTATGCAGTCAACGATGCAAAAATCATGAGAGAATATTTTAAAAACAGCCTGGGTGTGGAAAAGATTTTTATCTATACCAATGATGAAGTTTCTGGGTTCTTTTTCGAGAATACTTTTAATCCAACATTTGGAGAATTGCAAAGAGCCATTGTAAAAGGCAATACCGAACTGTTTGTTTTTTATTCGGGTCATGGAATGCCATCGAAAGATGGTGAAAAGGTATATCTGTTTCCCTGGGATGGACGAAAAGAGGCGTTGGAAAGCCAGGGATACGATATCAATGCGTTTTATAAAAATATAAACGCTTTGGGAGCTAAAACAACAACAATTTTTTTAGATGCTTGTTTTAGTGGTGTTACCAGAGCCAGCGAAAATGTTGATGCTCAAAATTTAGTGGCCATGAAAGGGGTATCCATCAAGCCGAAAATTGAACATCCATGGGAAATCAATAAAGATTTTCATGTATTTACATCTTCATCATTTGAAGAAACTTCTTTGGGTTTTGATCCTTCCAGAACTGGCCTGTTCACTTATTTTGTGTGCGCTGGATTGCAGGGAAAGGCTGATATAAACGAAGACCATAAAATTAGCATTGGCGAATTAAAAGACTATGTGATTAAAGGAGTAGGAGAAACGTCAATAAAAATCATGGGCAGACAAACACCTGTGTTTTATGGGAACCCTAACTATATTCTAAGTGAGTATTAAAAAATTTCAAATGAAGAACACATTATTTATCGGAATATTTTTGCTTATTTCTTTATTGTCTTTTGGGCAGTCGGTGAAAAATATTACCGCTGAAGCAGTTGGTAATAAAATAATAATCAACTATCAAATAAGCGGACTAAAGTATTATCAGAATATTAGCAATATCGATCTTTTTGTGAAAGAGGAAGGTGCTGCTGATTTTGAAGGCCCCATGGAATTTGTAACAGGTGATGTTAAGAGCGGATTACATAATGGCTCCTATTCAATAACATGGGATGCATTAAAAGAGATGAGTATCAGCAATAGCAATCTCATTTTTGATGTCAGGATTTTAGTGGAAGAGGAAGATAGATCCCGAAAAATCATGATTATGCTGTCGGGCAATGATGTGACACCTATAGGTTTAAGAATTGGGCAGCTTGGTAAAACTTCGTGGTATGTGGAGGCAAGAGCCTCTTTATTGGCTCTTGAAAAACCTTCTTATTCGTTTAGTGATGGAGAAATTACTGATTATGACCAGATTGGTTATTATGAGCTTTCGGGAACGAAAGGTTGGCAGGCATATTCATTGGTAGCGGGTATTACGCAGCAAGTTTCCCGACATATTTTCTTTTATGCAGGAGTTGGATATGGTGTTGAAAAATATGTGATTGAATTAAATAATTATTCCTATGACAGTCAGAATATTATATCTAATAGTTGGGCGGATTATAAGGAATTTAGTACAACAGGGATTGAGATTGATGGTGGAATGATAGTAAACTTTAAAAAATTTCTAATAGGAGCCGGAGGGACTGCTCTCGATTTTAGGAGTTTTGGATGGACTGCTAGTTTGGGGATAAAATTCTAGATTGATATTAATTAAATTATCCTGTCACAAATAAAACAAAAAAGGTACAAATTATTGATTAGTAAAACATACTAGCTAAAAATATAACAATGAAACAACAGCTTCAATTAGTCTCAGCATTAATAGTATCAACCTTACTCTTAGTTTCTTGCAAAAAGGCTCCTGAAATAGCAGAAAATACAAATAAGAAAATACTACCTACAGTTGAAACAGGGATAATTGAAAATATTACTATAAACTCAGCGACAATTAATTGCAAAATTATTTTAGATGGTAATTCACTAATTTTGACTAGAGGAGTCTGTTATGATACAATTTCTAATCCCAGTTTAGAAAATCTATTTACATTAAATGGTGAAGGTGTTGGTGAGTTTACAAGTGAATTGGAAAATTTATTGGAAGGTACTCATTATTATGTTAAAGCCTATGCCACAAACGAGGTAGGAACAGCCTATGGTGCACAAGTCGAGTTTAATACCACCAGTATTGACTTTCCCGTTATTACAACATTAGATCCCTCAGATATTACAATGAATAGTGCTATAGTAGGAGGTGATATTATTTCTGCAGGAATTAGCGAAATCATTTCCAAAGGTGTTTGCTGGAGTTTGGATGATGCTCCTACAATTGAAAATTCTATTGATTTTTCAAATGAAGGCTCAGGTAGTGGAGCGTTTTCAAGTCAAATTAATGATCTATTAGCAGAAACAACTTATTATGCAGCTGCTTATGCTCAAAATAGTAAAGGGGTTTCCTATGGCAGTGTAGTAAGTTTTACAACAAAAAAAGCGAATGCAACCAACTTCACCAGTATTTATACTGAGGATGTAACATGCAACAGTGCCATTTTAAAAGCTGAAGTTGATACCATTGGTAATTTCAATATTATTTCTTCAGGATTCTGTTGGAATACCAATTATAATGTAGACTTGATCAACAATAGTGGCGTTTATAATACAAACAGTTTTACTGAAAATATCAACTATGAGATCACAGGTTTAGAATCTGTTGTCACCTATTATTTTAAAGCTTTTGTGCAACTAGAAAATGATACTACTTATAGTTCCTTATCATCTTTCACAACCTGCATGGGGAATTTGGTAATTGTAGATTCAATTAATGAACATTTTGATATGGTAAGTGATTACCAAGATGTAGAAATAGAAGGGTGGACTAATATAACTGTTCAAGGCAATAGAAAATGGTGGGGCAAGACATTTAATGAAGAAAAATGGGCAACAGCACAAGCTTATAATTCTGGATTAGATTATATGGAAACCTGGTTAATTACCCCTATTGTAACCAATATCTCTGAAAAAGTATTAAGCTTTAAATCAGCAATGGCATATTGGGAGCATACTTCCAATACACCTATGACAATTCTTATTTCAACTGATTTTATGGGTAATAACTTTGAAACAGCAACATGGGAAGAGCTTTCATGCAATCTTCCTACCATAAGTGATGATGAATATGCTTTCATTGAATCAGGAGAAGTAGATTTATCTTCCTATTCAGGTAATGCAGTTATTGCTTTCAAATACATTGGTTCAAATGCAGAATCTACGTCTATAATGATAGATGATGTTTTAATTGGTTTCTCTGGTATAGGCGGCGGTAGTGCCACTTATTCAGAGCCTTTCACAACATCCTTAGGATCATACACTGGTTATAGCAAAATTGGAGATCAAGTTTGGGAATGGTCTTTTTATGACGGTGGTTGCGCTAAAATGGATGGATATTCAGGAAGTTCTTTTGCAAATGAGGATTGGTTGATTTCTCCAAACTATGATTTATCAAATAACCTAAACACAGTAATGAACGTTCGCCAAACAGCAGGTTATATTAATGATGATTGGAGTCAAATAAAAATCTTAATTTCTGCAAATTATGCAGGTTCCGGCGATCCTACTTTGGCCACTTGGGTTGAAGTTATTGCCCCAAATATGCCTACTGGATCAGACTTTATTTTTGTTGATAGTGGAGATATTGATTTGAGTGATTGGGATGGTGAAGTAATACATGTCGCCTTCAAATATTTGTCAACTGTAGCTTCTTCGAGTACATGGGAAATTTCTTCTGTAGAAGTAAAATAAAAATAAATCGTGATCAGTAGAAACACTATTATTTTATCATTACAGATTTTTAGAGATCAAATTAAAAAGAAATAAATACTTAAACTTTATGATCAATCAAATATATAAATTCATTGTTGTCCGGTAAACCGGAATATTTGTAATTTTCTATTATTAACCATCTAA
>CAXYYJ010000081.1:0-10808 GCA_964293475.1 uncultured Draconibacterium sp. | reverse complement strand
CACAATTTGCGAGGCGCCATTTCTTGGAACTACTAAAAGTGTCGCCACTGGCGGCACAATTTCTGTGGGCTTTGTTTGAATGTCAAACCAAAGGGTAAAACACTCTGATTTGGAATTATAGGTTTCGTAAAATTGTTTCATTCGATATAAGCCCCTCCGGTTGAAGCCACCTACACCCATTATTCTTGCTGACAGGAATTCGGCCAGTTGATTTACAGTATTTTCTCCCCATTTTCCTTCCAAAACTTTGGTGGAAACAATTTTTCCAACCCTGAAATACAGCAAAATCAATTCTTCATTTACCTTTTGAAAAGCCCTATTTCTCGACTGTTCAATTAGTTCTGCGATTTGATTAAAATCAGAAAAATTTTTCACATTATCGGGCTTCATGGTATAAATGTTTCGGATAAAACTATTTCAGGCGAAATGTTTGCGTCTATTTCGGTTTGTATTTCGGCAGATTCTTCCTCTTCAGTTTTAAAAACGTCGTATTTCTTTGCAATCAAAATAATAAGATTATCAACCTGTCCATAGGTAATTTGTTTCTTATCTAATTTTTGCCTTAGTTTTCTAACTTCGTTGGGCAAAGGCGTAAAAGTTCCTTTATCAACTAAATCGGAAAGGTTAAAACAAGCTTTTTTTACATCATCACGTTTCGTAATCCCTTTCATATCACGGAGAAACTTCTTTGCCTGAGCCGAAATGGCATCTGCTTTATCGGTGGTGGTCACGGTTTCAGTGGTTGAACCCAGAAAATCCTGTTCAAAGGAATTTAATGCAGATTGCACTTGTTTGTAGTGAAACTCTGGCATATCATGTCCTTGTTCGTTTGCAGTTGCTTCGAAGTATTGAGCCGCCTCCAGAAAAGTTAACGAGCTAACTTTGGTGTCTTTATCAACCCGATAAAACTCCATTTTATAAGGCGATTTAAGAAAAACAACGGTACTGTTTTCAAACTCCTTTTTATCGCTTTCTGTTACACTTCGGGTAGTTCTTGCTTTTAAAGGAAAAGCCTTAATTCGCTTAAATTCCCTGGGGTTGCTGTCTTTAAATTCCCTAATATATCTCAAATAAAGCAGTCTTTTGTCTTCATCATCTTTTACACCCTCTTTAAAAAGTTCAAATTGCTCAATCAATTCTTCATGGGTGTAGATTTGGGCATCCTCTCCAAATGCGGTATGAAAACCTTGAAGTTTTACTAATGCATTGCTGTATAGTTTTATTTCTTCATCACCTTGTTGCGAAGGGTAAAAATTATAATTATAAACTACTCCGGCAACACTTCCAATTCGGTTAACACGACCAATACGCTGCATCAAACGCGTTGCATTCCAAGGTGTGTCATAGTTTACGATTACGTTAGCCCTATGGAGATTTACGCCCTCCGCCAATACATCGGTTGTGATAAGAATTTTATAATCGTTTTTCTTGTCGCCAATATAATTGGCATCAAAATTCTCTTGAATAGTTTCAAAGATTCTTCCCCGGTTTTCCGATGATACATTTAAAACTTTTGTTTTTAAATGCTCTTCAACTTTTATTTGCAGATAATCGGCAGTATCTGTGCTTTCGGTAAAAACAATGAGTTGTCCGGTTGGATTTATATCTTTTCTCAATAATTCTTCATCCAAAGCCTTAAAGAATGAATCAAGTTTTGGATCCTCATCAATCTTGCTCCATTCTTTAATTAATTCTTGCAATAAAGCACTGTCTTTTCGCAAACCTTCTATGAAAGCGCTGTCAAAGTCTTCGGGTTTGAAAACGTTGTTTCGCGGGTTTTCTGTGCTTAATTCAAGAATCAAAGTTTCTAATTCGTCAATACTAAACCCTTTTTCCATTAAGTCATTCACCTTTAAATCAGGGGCAATTAATACTTTTCCCTTTTCAAACATGTCAATCATTCTACTTGTTGCATTGGAAAGGTTTTGCAATGACTTTTTGTAGGCAGTAAAACTACTTTCAAGGCGTGTTACCATGAGGGTTTTCATAATACCTGCCAAAGATTGTGAAACCAAAACCGCTTGCTCATAATAATTTTCTCTGAGCTCAGGTTTTAAAAATGCAATGGCCTGATAGCGATAATAGTTAATTTTGTCTTTATCAGTAAGATAGAAAATCGTATGATAGAAAAGTTTGCTCAATTTAGTATTTAGTTCATATAATTTCGGCTTAGGTGCTGCAATTTCCGGAAATTCAATTCCTTGCTCTTTTATATCATCAATATATTTAGGATAATTTTTTAGGTCACGCCTGGTTCTTCGAACGGTAATAACTGAAATAATTTTTTCTCTAATAACCCCGTAAAGCTCACGAATCCGGTCAAGATTAGGTTTTTCGTCCTGCATTATTTCCCTGTACTCTCTGATAATTGGACCAAAGAAACTTTGTAGATTAGTTACAGGTAAAGTGCTTCGTCTTGCATCCTGGAAAAGCAATAATTGATAATACAAATCTTGTGGTCGATTATTTAAAGGGGTCGCAGAAATAAGCATTACCTTTTTCTTTGTACCAGTTACTAATCCTTCGCCGTTTCTTGGTGCTTTACAAATTCGTTGCAGATGACCAAACATAGTTGAAGTATGGTTTCTGTATCGATGCGCTTCATCTACAAGTACTAAATCATAATCGTCTTTCGCCCAATAATTTAGGTCATCTCCGTTTACTATTTTTTCAAGTCGGCCGTTTGTTATAAACTTTGTATGTCTGTCAATTCCAAATTGGCGGAATGTATTTTTCCAGTTTTTCTCCAATGCAGGCGGGTAAACTACCAGAATTTTTGTGTTTAATGAACCATTGGCAATTAAAAACCTTTTTGCAATCATTGCTGCAACAACAGTTTTCCCAAGCCCAACAACATCGGCAAGGAAGAAACCATTGTGTTCAATAAGCATTTGAAAACCCTGATTTACTGCATCGATTTGATATGAAAGTTTTTTGAACGATTTTGGCAAATCCCCAACAGTATCAGGATCATAGTCAATATTTTTACCGAAATACTCAATTAAGAATTTAATATAGAGCTCGTAAGGGGTAAAAGATTGTCCAATATGTGTTTTTTGTTTGAAGAGTTGAATGTCAGCCGGTAGTATAGGTGTTGACATTTCCCAAAGTTCCTTAAATTCATTCTTTGTAAACTCAACATCATCATAGTCTTTTAGTGCAATGTTTAATTCGTAGTTAGGAGATTTTTTTATTCCGAGTCCGGCCTCTGTCAAATTACTAGACCCCATTATTACCCAACCATCAGAATGTTCACTATGTATTTCTGGTAAAAACAGATAAAATTTTGCATGAATTGCTTTGGAGTTATGCGCACGGACTTCAATTCGACCTTCGATTAAGTCATCAATAAATTTCAAAACTCCTTTTTCAACGTCTTCAGAATATTTAGCTTCTTTAATATCCTGGATAAACCATTTTAAAAATTCTTCTTTCGTTTTTATTTCGTCACCAAAATAAAGAAGTCCTTTTCGTTGGGCTTCGGCAAACATTTGATCAACATTGATACCAACCAAAATTTTTATTTCATTTACTTTGCTAAGGTATGGCTGGAGAGCAAAATAACCGGATGATCTAAAATACCCCACAGCAGCATGAAAAGCATATAAATCTTTCATGTGTTCGATAATCCCGGTAAATTTATCGAATAGGTTACGGTCGTTATTGTTTGTAAAAAATTTTGACGTCATTATTTTCTTATTGCATTTCTAAGAGGTAAATTTTTTTAATTCTCTTAATCGTCTTACTTACCCACCAAAAGATTCTTCTCTCATTTGACCTTGTTTTTTGGACAATTTTGTCAAAGGTACAATATGTTTTTTAATTGTAATTCTGTGGGATATAAAAATATAGCTTTTTTGAAAGCTTTGTTAGAAGAGCTAGTGTGGCTTGACAAGGTGCCAAATACTGACAGGTTGTGTTTTAATAGTAGAGCAATAAAAAGTTACTCTTCGGATTGGAAAAGCAAGTTGTGTTATTTTCAAAATTCAATAACAGTCTGTATATATGAAGGTTTGCTATGTAGTTAGCTCATTCCCAATTACGATCACCTTCCCAAACAAAACTGTTTTTTATTGAAACCCCAGGTTTTTCCGCACTTTCTTCAATACTTCCGAGCTTACTTTCCGGGCTTTGGAGGCACCTTCGAGAAGTATGTGATCGAGCTCGTCCTTGTGATTCATATAGTAATCGAATTTTTCGCGGGCGTGGCCAAATTTCTCAACAATCAGGTTGAGCAGCTCGGTTTTGGCATGGCCATAACCAAAATTCCCCGCCAGATATTTCTGTCTGAGCTCCTCGGTTTGTTCAGTAGTAGCAAGAATAGCATAGAGGGCAAAAATTTTGCAGGTTTCGGGATTTTTGGGGTCTTCGAGCGGTGTGCTGTCGGTTTCAATGCTCATAATTTGCTTTTTCAGCTGTTTGAGCGGAAGAAATATATTGATGGTATTTTCTCTCGATTTGCTCATTTTATTGCCATCGGTGCCGGGCACATACATGGTTTGGTCGTCGATTTTGGCTTCGGGAATCACAAAGGTTTCGCCCATTTGGTGGTTAAACCTGCTGGCCACATCGCGGGTCATTTCCAAATGTTGCAACTGGTCTTTGCCCACGGGCACAAAGTTGGCATCGTAGAGAAGTATGTCGGCAGCCATAAGCATGGGATAGGTAAATAACCCGGCATTCACGTCCTGAAGTCTGTCGGCTTTATCTTTAAACGAATGGGCCAGAGTGAGCCGCTGATAGGGGAAATAGCAACTCAGATACCACGATAATTCACTGGTTTCGGGCACATCGCTTTGGCGGTAGAAAACTGTTTTTTGGGCATCGAGACCCATAGCCAGCCAGGCAGCAGCCACTCCGTAGGTATTCTCTCTCAATTCAGCTGCATCTTTTATCTGAGTGATGGAGTGCATATCGGCTATAAACAAAAACGAATCGTTGTTTTCGCTGTTGGCCATTTCAATAGCGGGTATAATTGCGCCTAAAAGATTTCCCAGATGAGGAACACGAGTACTTTGAATTCCGGTTAGTATTCTTGCCATATCAATTTTTTATCGGTTTGCGGCAAAAATAGTGATTTAGTGAAAAGGGAAAACAGCTTATCGGATTGGATTCAGATTTTTAGCAAAATAGGCCACTTTCTCCAGCGAGGTAATCATGTCGTACTCTTCGAGAAAAACATGCTCCGGAACATTCATAGGGCGGGGAGTATAATTCAAAATGCCCTGAATTCCAGCTTCTACCAATGCTTCGGCGGTTTCTTCGGCGGCGCTCACCGGAACCGAAACTATGCCAATGGTTATTTTTTTCTCCTGAACTACCCGCTTTATTTCGCTAACAGGATAAATGTTAACACCATCAAAATCATGGTTTATTTTGGCCGGATCGTTGTCAAAAGCTGCTACAATTCTTAACTTATCGCGACGGTTGTGAAAATACTTTATAATGGCTTCCCCCAGATTTCCAGCACCCACAATGGCCACATTTTGACCTTCATGCTTGTCGAGAATATCGCCTATCAATGCTACCAACTCCTGAACACCATAGCCTTTTCTAAGGGTGCCTGTATAGCCTATGAGCATAATATCTCTGCGTACCTGAACGGGAGTAATATGATGAATATTAGCTATTTCGTGCGAAAAAATATGGGTTTTACCCCTGTTCATGCAAATCAGTAAATTACGTCTGTATTGACTGAGCCGTTCAACTGTTTTATCTGGTAACATATTCATAATAAACTTTTTATGAAATTATTAATCTTATTAATTCCCTATCATCTGTTATTCGGAAAACAAAATTAAGTAATTTTAGATACAAGTGGCAAATTAAAAAAACCGCGGAATCAATTTTATCAAGATTATTTCTATTTAGTTGAAATATTTGGTTTCAAAGGCATATGAAAATCAAGTTTGGAGAAATTTGTAATATTTTTGTTAGCTAATTAACAGTTCGAAAAATAACCGTCACTTCCCAGCAGATGTTGCCATAGTGATGGTGATTTTGATTGTTCGATTTTGGTTTAAAAATTTTTAGTAATGAAAAAGCACGAAATCATTGTTTGCATGGGTAGCTCCTGCTTTGCGCGCGGAAATAAAGCCACTTTGCAGAAAATTAAAGACTACCTGAAACGGAATAACCTGGAGGAAAAAGTGGTTTTTAAAGGCAACCGATGCTTCGATAAATGTGGCAAAGGCCCCAATCTGATGATAGACGATAAAATGTTTCATCAGGTATCGGAGGACAATGTGGAAACCATTCTCGATCAGTTTTTCAGTATTTTTAGAATCTACTAATGTTACCCATCATGGAAAATGCTTTAATGTCTATAAATACTCATAAATGCGTGCTTTGCTATGCCTGTGTAAGAATTTGCCCGGTAAAGGCTATCGCCGTAAACTCTTCTCACGACCCACAAATTAGAATTATCAACGACCGCTGCGTGGGTTGCGGCGCCTGCTACGAAGTGTGTCCTTACGATGCAGTGGATTTTCTCTCACACAAAGAGCTCACCAAACAAGTGCTTCAAAGCAAGGAAATGGTGGTGGCATTGCTGGCCCCCAGTGTGGCCGGTGAGTTTGTTGATATTACCGATTACCGCAAATTCTCGCAGATGCTGCGCCAAATGGGCTTCAACAAAGTTTATGAAGTGGCTTTGGGTGCCGATTTGGTGGCCAAACAGTATAAAAAACTCTTTTCACAATCGCGCGGAAAATATTATCTAACCACCAATTGCCCGGTGGTCGTGAGCAATGTTGAGAAATTCCAACCTGACCTTATCGACAATCTGGCACCAATCGTTTCGCCCTGGATTGCCGCTGCTAAAGTGGTAAAAAAGGAATATGGCGAGTCTACCCGGATAGTCTATATTGGCCCTTGTATAGCGGCCAAAGAGGAAGCCCGTCGCTATGAAAATGAAATAAAAATAGATGCCGTTCTCACCTTCGAGGAGCTTAGGTCGCTATTTACCGAGTTTGGATTGGTGGAAAAAAATCTAAGCTTTGCCGAGTTCGACAGCCCCGTGGCCGATAAAGGGTTTCTTTTCCCCATCAGCAATGGTTTCCTTCAAATCATGGGAGAGTCGGAAGATTTGCTCGATTCGAAAATTATTACCTGCGAAGGCCATGTGGACTTTGTGAACTCTCTTAAGAACTTTAACCAGGATGTGAATGAGTTTAAAAGCCATTTAAACATCTTTTACTGCAATGGCTGTATCAGCGGACCAGGTACCAAAAGCAATCTGAGCCGGTTTGTGCGACAGTCGAAAGTAATTCAGTTTGCCAAAAAACGTAAAAAAGACTTCGATCCCATCAACTACGAAAAGGTGATGAACGAGTATTCGAAAATCGACCTTTCAACCACTTTCTCCAATAACGATCAGCGAATAGCCACCCCATCGCGCGAAGAAATTGACAAAGTGCTCAATATCATTGGCAAAGACAACAGCCACAGCCATGCCGGATGCCAGGCCTGTGGTTACAGAAACTGCACCGAATTTTCCATTGCCGTGAATAAAGGTCTGGCCGAGCCCGATATGTGCTTCACCTATAATTTCCGCAAGAGCAAAGAGACCATTATGGAGCTTAGCAAAGCCAACCAAAAAATGCTCGAAACCCGCGCCGAACTCGAAGAAAGCAAAAAGCAGGCATTGACCGATAAACTTGCCATGGAAGAGGCCCACAAAATTACCAATACCATGCTTCAGGAGTTGCCATCCCCCGTGGTTATTGTGGATAGAAAACTCAAGATTATTCAGGCCAACAAGGGGCTCATCAGCTTGCTGGGTGAAGAAGCCACCGAAATAGCACAGGTAATTCCCGGACTCATTGGTGCCGATATCAAGAATTTCATCCCCTATAATATTCAAAAACTCTTCTCCTTTGTTTTCGATTCGGGCGAGAATATTCTCAACCGCGACATACATCTCAACGGACAGATTTACACCACTTCGCTCTTCGTTATAAAAAGCGAAGAAATCGTAGGAGCTGTGTTCCGCAACATGCAAAGTCCTGAAATTCAGAAAGAACAAGCCATTAAGCGGATTACCGAAGTGATCGATAAAAACTTAGAGATGGTGCAAAAAATAGGGTATCTGCTGGGCGAAGGAGCTGCCGAAACCGAACAAATGCTCAACTCCATTCTGCAATCGTATCAGCAAAACAATTCTTCGTCCGACGACAAATTTACCATCAATAAACTAACAAAATAATGGATAGGAACAATATTCATATTGATGTTAATTGTCAGCAAATCAACCACAGCGGTGAGCGGATTTGTGGCGATGTGTTTATCAGCAAAAAAATTCAGGAGGAAAACCGCATTGTTTGTGTGCTCAGTGATGGCATGGGGCATGGAGTAAAAGCCAATATGCTGGCCATTTTAACCGCTACCATGGCCGTAAATTTTACCAAAGAGCACAAGGAGCCCACCAAAATTGCCGAAATCATTATGAAAACCCTGCCGGTTTGTAGTGTGAGGCAAATCAGCTATTCTACCTTTACCATCGTCGATATTGAAATTGGCGGACGGGTTTCAATTTTAGAATACGACAACCCGCAATGTACCATTTTCAGAGGCAGCAAACCCTTCGATCCGGGTTGGCAATGCCTGTTGCTCGAAGAAGGAAGAAATAAAAAAGAGCTTCTCTACACCTCCTTTTTGCCCCAAAAGGAAGACAGAATTGTTTTCTGGAGCGACGGAATAGCCCAATCGGGTTTGGGTAGCGATAAATTTCCCTTTGGGTGGACTGTGGACGAAGCCATTCTGTTTGTTCAGGAAAAAATATCCCTCACCCCCAATATTTCGGCGCGAAAACTGTCGTTTCTCACGGTGAACAAGGCTTTTCAAAACGATAACTATGTATCGAAAGACGATACCAGCTGCGCCACCATTTATTTCAGAGAACCCCGGAAACTGCTGCTTTGCACAGGCCCACCAATACGCAAATCGTTCGACAAGGAATTGGCGGAGACAGTGAAAAACTTCCCGGGTCGTAAAGTGATTGCCGGAGGAACCACTGCCGATATTGTTGCCCGCGAATTGGGACTTAAAATAAAAGACTCATTGGAATTTGGAGACCCGGATCTGCCACCCGAATCGCAAATGGAAGGCATCGATTTGGTTACCGAAGGAATTTTAACCCTGAGCAAGGTGGCCAATATTATGCGAAACTATACCAGCGACCAGAATTTGGGCGATGGCCCTGCTGATAAAATGGTGAAGCTTTTTATCCGCAGCGACGAAATTCATATTCTGGTTGGAACCAAAATCAATATTGCCCATCAGGATCCGACCTTGCCCGTGGAGCTGGAAATCAGACGAACCGTGGTGAAGCGCATAGCCCGCTTGTTGGACCAAAAATTCCTGAAGGGCGGTACTTTGAAGTTTATTTAGAACGCAAAATAGAAAATGCAAACCCAATTCAACTGGCCGGGCGGGGCTACCTTTGTTCTTGCCATTGGCAATTTAAAGATTGCCTGCGATCCGGTGCTTTGTAGCAAGGGAACAGTTCAGGATTTCTTTTGGTTTAAATCGGAAAGGCTCGAACAACCCGTATACTCCGAAGAAACTTTTCGCAATGTTGATTTGTGGCTGATTACCCACAATCATTTGGATCATTTGGACGATAAGGGTTTGGAGCAGATTAAGCCCAATACAAAGGTGGTTTGCAACCCCAATTCGGCTCCCATTTTAAAGCGAAACGGAAATACCAATCTCACTATTTTAAATTGGAAGCAAACAACATCTTTTCAACTAAAAGCCTATGATATTGAAGTGGTTGCCATTCCAGCCATTCATGGAATTAATCCGCTGAGTGCCTTTTTCGCCGGACAAGTAAACGGATATTATCTCACCATCAGACATCAGGAAGAAACATTGAATTTTTACATCACCAGCGATACTGTGTACAAGAAAAGCATTGTTAATGCCTTGAAAGACAGAAAAATAGATTACATGATTGCCAATATGGGGGCAGCAAAACAGGGAAGCTGGATTATGACTTTGACCCTAAATGCCAATATGCTCCGTAAATTGATTCAAAAGCTCCAGCCCAAATGGGTGATTCCGGTGCATTACGGCACTTTTAAGCATTACCGCGAACCCGCAGATAAAATTCGGGAACTTCACGATGATTGCATTCTTTGGGTGAAAGTGGGGGATGAGAAGAGAATTTAATTGTCGTTTAATATAGGCTGTCTTATTCTATTTTTACTTCAATTTGGTAATCCGCTTCAAACCAAGCTCTAAGCATAGTTTTTCAAGCTCTGTTTCTGCCTTTTCAAGCGATTTCAATTTTTGAATGGGCATTATTTGGTTTTTATACTCATCATAAAGCACCAATCTTAAATCGTTTTCATCAACAGAAATGGACCTGTTACTCTGACTGTAAGCTCTCCAGTTGGTGCTTTTTCGGATCATCCCAATTTGCATATTCGATTTAATATCAACCCATTTGCCAATCTCTATAATGCCAAAAATATGATTGGAATATTTAATGCGCTTGTTATCGAAATCAATGGTGGTGCCGGAAAATGAAAAACCAACAAATGCACCAATCATAATCAACATGAAACCGGCCAATGATGAAAAAAGCATGATTACACCCGCAATGAACACTATAATACCCGAAAAATTTCCTATTGGCCCGAAAATATTTTCAATTTTATGTTTTGCCTTTTTCATTTTAATGGCTTTGTTAAATGTCAAAGGTAGTCAATTGCGTTACCTGTACAATAGCAATAAAACCCCTTAATTCGAGTCTGCTGAAAAAGAGTTTATGTATTGAAGATTAGCAGATTATCGCTATTTTT
>CAXYYJ010000080.1:0-11420 GCA_964293475.1 uncultured Draconibacterium sp. | reverse complement strand
ACTAAACAAGGCCCAGATAATGAAATAAAGATGGAGCTTCTAAAAGTTGGAACAGACACAGTTTAAATATCAAAAAATTGCAGAGAAGGCAATATTGGAAGTATTTCAAAAAGACTATTTTGGATTACTTGCACTTCCTATGCCAGAAGTAAAATTCTTGACGAAAGATGAAGAAAACTATAGAAGTGGAGAATATTATATAAGTGTTGGTAATAATTGGCAAATTCATTTAAATTTTGGTGAACTTCCCAAAAACTTAAAAGATTTCAAAGAAGAAGTAAAGGTTTTAACTCGTCACGAGATAGAACACTATCAAACTTGTCCTTATGATGTAATTGGTCAATTTAGGATGATTAAAAGGATATTAGAAACCAATAACTATCACAACAATGCCTTACCTATTAATACGATTTCTCAATTAGCTGGTAGTATTGCAAATCAAATTGCAGATGTAATAATTGACACAAAGAATTATTATAAATTTCCGTTAGAAACTCTAAAGAGTGAAATAAATTGGATAAAAAAAGGCAGTAACGATTACTTTCAGAGTGCTTCAAGGAATGGGAAACTAATGTTTTTGTTAAAAGAGACAATCTGGGATAAAGATTTGGAACTTAATGAATCAGATTTTGAATTACTTGAAAAAGTAAAGAAATTAGCTGATAAGTTTGAGGAAAGTAGTATCACTGATTCCAAATCATTTTTAGAAAAAACAGAGAGCTACACTAGTCTTTTACTCGAATTGATAGAATTAGACCGAAATGATTCAAAACAACAAACTCAAAAGCAGCAAGGTCAAAATGCAGAGAATTCACAAGGTCAAAACACTAATTCATTAATTGAAAATGGTAATGAAAATAATTCTCAACAGCAAGTACCTAGTAATTCCATTCCAAGTAAGGATGATTCAAATGATGCAGGCCAATTAATTTTTCAAGACCCTGATAAAATTGAAAGTGCAATAAATCAATTAGCTCAGGAAACATCAATAGAAGAATTTGAACTAATATTGGATATATCGGGAATCAAACTCAAAGATGAAAAAGAAAAAAGAAAAATTTGGTTTGAACAAAACAATGTTGATGCAATTCCAATTATTTCAAAAAAATCAGAAGGCTCAAGGAATAGTTTATCTTATCCATCAATCTGGAAAATAGGTGACCCTATTGCGGATTTAGATTTGCTTCTTTCATTACAAACTTCTACTAAAATATTACCTGGGATAACCACTAAAAAATGGGAACAACAATATTCGCCAGAACCACTGGATGAAAAAACAAACTCAGATTTGCTTTTAGTAATTGATACATCAGGAAGTATGGGGAATTACATGGATATTAAATCTCGGCTACATCAGACTATTTTAGCAAGTTTTGGTTTTATCAAATTCTTTGAAGAAAGAAAAGGTAAAATAGCATTAATTAATTTCTCTTCAAGTCCAATAGTATGTGACTGGACAAAAGATTATGATAAAATAAAAGATACACTTTTAATAAATCAAGGCAATTCTACCAATTTTCCAATTCATTCGATTGAAAGGTTGACAGAAAGAAAAAAAGAAGGTACTGTTGCGGTTATTATTACAGATGGTGACATTCAGAACTGGCAAAAAACACTTAACATCCTAACTGAACTTTGTAATCTGGATAATGATGTGTTTTTATTCTTAATGGATAATAAAAATGCTGTAAATAAGTATTCTGAGTTAAGAAATGTCGGTGGCTTTGTTGAATTTGCAATAACGGTTAATGATATAAGAAATGTTGTATTTAATCAAATATTAGTATGAATAGCATCGCCCATAGCCAAGCACAATGGCAGGTCGCACAAGCCCTCGCTAAAGCTAAAACCTGCCATAGAGCTAGTCTATTCCCCAACGCTGACTTTGCCGACAAAAAAAACTAAATCTTTTAACGCAGAAAAATAAGGAATGACAGAATTAATAATATATCTCAAACCATTGACAGACAAGAACGCCCAGTTGGTAACACGGTATATAAAAAATTGGGCAGATAGTGCAGAATTTCAAGTACTTAGCTCGCATATAACTTTGCTCGGTTTGACAGTGAATCGCTCCGTATTGCCCAACTTTTCATATACCCGTCCGTTGTAGCCAATCATAGGACGACCGTTCAAACAACAAACGACAGACTGAAAATTTAAACAGTAAAACTAAAACGGAGATAAACTATTTTGAAAAGTAACCAAACAATATTGAAATGGGAAATTGGATTTTCCTATATTTTGGAGCCCTTTGCTGTTAACGTAGAAATGGATTGCTTTAAAATGACAACCCTATAAAAAACGAAACCCACTAGTTTGAATTGCTTCAGGGACTAATGGGAATAAGATGACACAAAGATAAAGCGAAATTTTTAAAATGCAAACAAATTCAAAAAAATAATGAGATATAGCGACTTTGCCCGTGTAATGACCAATGCCCGAATGAACCGCTATTTATTAGCTTGCGGTGGCAATACTCGTAAGGCAATGACGCTTTATAGAAAGAATTTACAACTCACTCAGGAGCTGTTTACTGTAATCAGTTGCTTTGAAGTAGCACTAAGAAATGCTATTGACGCTACTGTATCACCCTCATTAGGTAACGACTGGTTAAGAAATGCTGCTACTATCGGTGGAGTATTTGATACGCCAAAATGCCGCTTAACAAGAGATAATATTACTGATGCCGTAAATAAACTACATATTTACAGTCATTATAAGTTGGTTGCAGAATTAGGCTTTGGGTTTTGGCGTTTTATGTTTGCTCAGAACCAATTTAATGCCACAGGACGAATATTATTAAGGGTATTTCCGTCAAAACCAACATCAACACCAGCTATACAATACAACAACATTTATATCTTTAACCAGTTGGCTCAACTCAATGATATTAGAAACCGTATGGCTCACCACGAGCCCATATGCTTTTTACCAGGACAACCAATAAAAGATACCACCTATGCAAGGCAACACTATAATTTAATTTCGCAATTATTTCAATGGATGCAAATTGATGAAGCGGCTTTGCTTTATGGTTTAGACCATATAAATACTGTCTGCAATGAAATTGATAATTTATAAACCAAGAACCACTGGCTCTAACATTCATCCGAATAACTGAAAATCCTAGCAAAAAGCCCCGTAACAGCAAGAAGTTACGGGGCTTTTTAGTTTATTCGGTTTTCGGCGAAACCCACTGATGCCTTAGGGGAAAACTAGCGGCATTTTGAGTGGTTGTTTTTATTATGGGGTGCTGAAGGATTTCGTTTTTTCTGATTTACCATGCATTATTTTTGTTTATGAGTGTTTAAAAAATCGGTTTTTTCTACTTATCAAAGTGTATTTACGAATGAAAAAACTAAGATTCAGTATATAATGAAGAAATAGCCATGATTATTAAATCACACATTGGAATGATATTTTTTTTCATGGCGTATTCCCCCGAAAGAATCGGAGCAAGCTATGTGACCATAATTTAAAAGAAAATAACAGATGAAATTTCGTTGCATATTTGATTTGATTACCAAACTTTGGTAACTTTGAAGAAAAATGAAAATCATATGGGAAAGAATACCTCAATATCATTAGGTTCTCACTTTGAGAATTTTATAGCTTCAGAAGTTACCTCTGGAAAATATAATTCAGCAAGTGAAGTTATTCGTTCTGCTTTAAGACTGCTAGAATCACAGGAAAGAAAATTGAACGAATTGAGAAACGCTTTAATTGAAGGAGAAAACAGTCAGATGGTTGAAAACTTCAATTCAGAAAAACACTTGGCTGACTTACATAAACGTCACTTAAGAGTATGAAATATCGAATAAGTGAAAAAGCCATTTCTGATTTGGAAAAAATTTGGTTTTATACTCTCAATAAATGGTCCAAAGAACAAGCAGACAGATATCATACACTTATTATTCAGGAAATTGACTTTATTGCCGATAATTTCAATCTGAGCAGAAAAGTAGACTATATCAGAACTGGCTACAGAATGACAAAGGTTAAATCTCACCTGATATTCTTACGAAAAGTTGGTGATTTCATTGAAATCATCAGGATTCTACATGAGAACATGGATGTCGAAAATCGACTTTCAGAAGATAAATAAAAAAACTATCTTTACATGTGGAAACGGGCTATCTCGAAGGGATTTAGCCTGTCTAACTGCGTAGCCAGGTAGATTCAACACACAATATAGCCAATAAGGGTTTCAGTGGTATGCCAAGGTTTGTAGTCCGCTTCAACTTTTCGTGTATCTTGATAGGAAATCGCCCGCAATCCCTTACTGGCCATACCGCCAACGTTAGGGCAAATTATAAGAAAACCGACAAGAAAATTGATAAGACTTGCGAGAAATTAAGAAATTAAAGAATTAAGAAATTGGATAGCATAACCTTTATAACCTACTCGAAAAGAAAATTAAAATATGAGCTAATTGACCTTTTGGGCGGATTAGGTTTTCTCTCTATTTTTATACTTGCTATCGGACAGAAAACAAACAGTCAATTCATTGAGCGAAACTCACCAATTTTTGTAGGTTTATTTATATTCGGATTTATATGGATAATCTTAAGATTATTTATTGGTAGAATGAAAAGTTTCAAACCAGTACAACGGACAGGTGAAATTGAATTTATTGATGCTTTTATTGTTACCAAAGACAGAAAATTTGACTTAAATGAAATTAAAAGAATAAGAATCATCGCTATGTTTTGTAAGGGACAGCCAAGTGGACGCTCTGGATTAAGCGATGGAGCTGGAAATAGTATTGAGATTACTCTTAAAGATAATTCAAAACATAAAACGAAATTCGTAATTGATGACAATTTGAAACGAGAAAAGCTTAAAATATTTCTGGATGAATGGAAACAGAAAGGAATAATGATAATTGGGGAATGGAAACCATTTTGACCTATCTTTCAAAAATATCTTGCCCTAATAAGTAGGACTTTGAGCGGTCCCGATTCATTATCGGGGCAGTGCCCAGCGAGAAGTCAATTAGCGGATAATCCGCCCCAAATCGTGCCACCTATTCCGTAGTAATTATGCCACCTAATCCGGAGCAAGTTGTGCCAAAAGACTAACAGAAATAATTTCTATCGTATAACTTTTCAAATTAAAACAAAGGTTTTGGCTGCAAAAACGGTCGATATTATGGAAATACGCCTTTCAATATCTTGTAGATCCAGTTATCTGTCATTTCAATTAGGAATTTTCATTTAGGAATTAGGAATAGGAAATACGATGTCAAATGTCCAATCAACCGCTTGGAGCTATTTCGATAAATCCGTTAAAGTATTTATCAAATCTTCAAAATAGGTTTATATTCTTCATAAATCAAGGCAGCTTCACTCAGCGTCATCTATGGTATAAAAATCAATCTTTGCCATCGGTCAATGGTTTTTTCATTATTTTTTGAATCCAAACAGGAGCTAAGGCTATGTCGTGCTTCAGGACTTTCACTTCTTCCTTTTTCAATAATTTCAATATCTTTTGCTCTTCTATATTGCTCACCTTACCATTTCCAATTTCCTTCAATGCCTGAATAACCAGGCGACTAATCTTGCCTTTTGCCAAAAGGTTTTTTGGTGTGGTCTTTTTGAACTTAATCTTTCGCTTACCTACTTTTATTTCTCTTGGTGAGCCATCCGTCAATAAAACAATATTCATTGGCACTTGTGTGCTTAAACCCAAAGCGTTTAAGGCATAAGAACCTGTGGGGATAGCTCTCAGCCTATCTCTTACGATAATTGCTTCCGCAATTTCTTCTGCCGTTGGCAAAACTTTACCAATATACTTGCTTTCTTTGGGTCTAACATAAATTCCTTTAGCAACCCGTTTGATGATATGGTCTTTTTCCAGGCGGTGCAGGGCCAAGCGGACAGCTTCGGAAGATCCCAAATTACCGAAATCGGCAGGGAATATCAATTCACCTTTTGGTAAACTCCTAACCTGATTCAATATTTGCGTCTCTATACTTTCCATGTTTTTAAAATTTGTAACAAATATAGTAAATATTTGTTACACAATAAACCCTAATACATTATTTAATAAGCACATACAAAATTACAACAATTATTCCATTTGTAACAATAATAGGCAATAATTGTTACAAAAAATAATAGTAATCTGTCGCATATCTTGTCGAAATTTGCGACAACTTCTGCCACCCAAATTCCTAATTTTCCATTCCTAATTCCAAATTGAATCATCACCAATCCGCCTTTAAATATTTCTCCAACTGTGAGTTTGCTCCACCTGTGGTTTTGAGATATAGATTTTGAGCAATGATTTCTGATTCGCTGGTCAAAAAATCAGCTATTTTAGTGTTTGCGCATAGTCCTTACGCCCTGCAAGTTGCTTCTTTTTAACTATCGAAGGACATTTAGCGATAACGTTTTTCTGCAACTGCGAAACAATCGTGAAAGTATTATTCATTTCATCAACGCCTGGCGGGTCTTCCCTTTCTCCACAACCCAAAAAGCAATATTACTCACAAACAGACCTAAAAAAAGCCACTTTAAAGTGGCTTTATCTATTTAAAATTATTTCTCTAATTATCGTATGATTCCACAGGAGCGCAGGTACAATAAAGGTTTCTGTCGCCATAGGCATCGTCAACACGACCCACGGTGGGCCAGTATTTATCTTCGTTGCTCCAGTTGCGTGGAAAAGCAGCCTGATTTCTGCCATAAGGCTTATCCCAGGCATCGGAAACTACCATGTTGGCAGTATGGGGCGCATTTTTAATCAGGTTATTCAGCTTGTCGGCACGGCCTTCTTCAATGTCACGAATTTCCTGTCTGATACTCTTCATGGCATCGATAAAACGATCGAGTTCGTACAAAGGCTCGCTTTCTGTGGGCTCTACCATCAAAGTTCCATGAACAGGAAAAGCTACAGTTGGCGCATGAAAGCCATAGTCCATCAGACGTTTGGCAATGTCAATAACCTGAACTCCTGCTGTTTGCGCAAATTTATTGCAATCAAGAATCATTTCGTGGGCCACTGTTCCCTTATTTCCGGTATAAAGAATGGGATAATCGTCTTTTAATGATTCCTTGAGGTAGTTGGCGTTGAGAATGGCAATTTTTGTTGCTTCCAAAAGACCTTCACCGCCAAGGAGTTTGATATATCCATAGGAAATGGGCAAAACCATAGCGCTTCCAAAAGGTGCAGAAGCTACCGGAGTGATACCGTTTTTACCACCGGTTTCAAATACAGGATGGCCAGGTAGGAATTCCACGAGATGCTCAGCCACTCCGATGGGGCCTACTCCAGGTCCGCCGCCGCCATGGGGTATGGCAAAGGTTTTATGCAGATTCAAATGGCAAACATCGGCACCAATAAAGCCGGGATTGGTCAAGCCAACCTGTGCATTCATATTGGCTCCGTCCATATAAACCTGTCCGCCGTTTTCGTGAATAATTCTGATGACTTCGGTAATTCCTTTCTCGTAAACTCCATGAGTGCTGGGGTAAGTCACCATCAAGGCTCCCAGATTGTCTTTATGAAATTCTGCTTTTTCTTGCAAATCAACCAAATCTATTTCACCTTTATCTGTAGCTTTAACCACTATTACATCGAAACCAGCAACAACGGCGCTTGCGGGATTTGTTCCGTGGGCCGACGATGGAATAAGGCAAATATTTCTGTGTCCGTTACCACGATGTTCATGATAAGCTCTGATGACCATCAAACCCGAGTATTCGCCGTTGGCACCACTGTTTGGCTGGAAGGAAACCCCGGAAAAACCGGTTATTTCGCATAAATCGCTTTCCAATTCACCAATCATTTCCAAATAACCTTCCACCTGATCGCGGGGAACAAAGGGATGGATATTGCCAAATTCGGGCCAGCTGAGTGAGAAAAGTGTGGCGGCAGGATTGAGTTTCATGGTGCAGCTTCCCAGGGGAATCATGGCACGATTTAGCGATAAGTCTTTAATTTCGAGCTTTTTCAGATATCTCATCATTTCAGTTTCCGAATGATAGGAATTGAAAGTTGGATGGGTGAGAAAGGCTGATGTACGCTGAAAAGCTTCCGGAATAATGGTTTCGGGCACCAAATCGTCCATGGCCACAGATTCTTCATCATTGGTTTGGGCAAAAATTTCCAAAATATCGTTGAGATCGTCAAGGGTTGTTACCTCGTTAATAGAAATGCCAATGGCATTTTCGAAATATCTGAAGTTGATTTCGCGTTCTATAGCGGCCTGAGCAATTTTTCCAATATTCTCAATGCCAGTTACATGGAGTGTGTCGAAAAATATTTCGTTTTCCTGGTTATAACCAAGAGCCTGCAACCCTTCGGAAAGTGCAATGGCATTCTGGTGAATATCCTCGGCAATTTCCAACAATCCATCGGGACCATGGTAAACAGCATACATGGCAGCCATAGTAGCCAAAAGCGCCTGTGCGGTACAAATATTCGAAGTTGCTTTTTCGCGTTTGATATGTTGCTCGCGGGTTTGAAGCGCCATGCGAAGTGCAGGATTTCCCTGACTGTCTTTGCTAATGCCGATAATCCTACCGGGCATGCTGCGTTTGAAATCGTCGGTGGTGGCTAAAAATCCGGCATGTGGACCACCAAATCCCATGGGAATTCCAAATCGCTGAGATGAGCCTACTACAATATCGGCACCCCATTCTCCGGGAGCTTTGAGCAGGGTTAAGCTCATTAAATCGGCCACCACGCTCACCAATATTTCGTGCTGATGTGCTTGTTCCACCAAGGCGGCATAGTCAATAACAGCGCCTTTATTATTGGGGTATTGAACCATGGCTCCGAAATAAGTATCATCGAGCTCTACCAGGTTAAAATCGCCCTGAACGATTACTATTCCCAGTGGTTTTGCTCTTGTTTGTAAAAGTGCCAGGGTCTGGGGGAAAATTTCGTTATCGGCAAAGAATTTATGAGCACCATTCTTTACTTTCTGGCGGCTGCGTGAATTGAAGCTCATGAACATGGCTTCGGCAGCTGCTGTTCCTTCGTCGAGGAGAGAACAGTTGGAAAGTGGCATTGCGGTAAGGTCGGAAACCATGGTTTGAAAATTGAGCAAAGCCTCCAGCCTACCCTGCGAAATCTCCGCCTGATAGGGAGTGTAGGCAGTATACCATCCTGGATTTTCCAATACATTGCGTTGAATTACCGGGGGCAAAATAGCGGGATAATAACCCATTCCGGTAAAACTACGGAATTGCTTGTTCTTCTGTCCCAACTGTTTTAAATGGTTGATATACTCATACTCGTTGATACCCTCGGACAAGTTTAATGGATTCTTAAGCTTAACTTGTTCGGGCACGGTATTGTCAATTAATTCATCAACACTTGAATAGCCGGTTTTTTCGAGCATAGCGGCTATATCCTCTTCGCGAACTCCCAAATGTCTTTTAGTAAAGTTGTTGGTTATCATTTGTTTACAAATTTTTAAGGTCTTATTTTTAAGAAATCAAAGGTAATGAGTTTGACCTATTATTTAATAAGTAAAACTCTTATCCTTTCTATTTAACAAAATAATTTAATTTTGCACTCAAATTAAATTTAACCAAAATGGGAAGAGCATTTGAATACCGAAGAGCTGCCAAGGAAAAACGCTGGGATAAGATGTCGAAAGTGTTTCCAAAGCTGGCCAAAAACATAACAATGGCTGCCAAAGAAGGTGGAATGGATCCTCTGATGAATCCTCGTTTGCGTACCGCCATTCAAAACGCCAAAGGCGAAAATATGCCTAAGGACAATATTGACGCCGCTATTAAACGTGCCGCCGGCAAAGACGCCGATACTTTTGTCGAAGTTACCTATGAAGGCAAAGGCCCTCATGGAGTGCTGGTTTTTGTGGAAGGCGCCACCGACAATACCACCCGAACAGTTGCCAATGTGAAATCGTATTTCAATAAACTTGGCGGAACTATGGTTCCCAATGGTTCACTGGAGTTCATGTTTAACCGTAAGGCTGTCTTTGAGCTTCCGAAACCTGCCAACTATGCCAATGACGATTTGGAGCTTGAGCTGATTGATGCTGGTTTGGAACAAATTGAAGAAGTGGAAGACAAGGTTTTTATCTATGGCGACTATACCAATTTTGGAAATTTAAGCAACGCTTTGGAAAATCTCAAAATCGAAGTTACCAAAGCCACTTTGAAAAGGATTCCCACTTCACCCGCTGAATTTTCGGATGAGCAACTGGAAGAAATTGAAAAACTTCTCGACAAGTTAGAAGACGACGACGATATTCAGGCAGTGTATACCAATATTGCCTAAACCTAAGGAAAAGCCGGCTTTGAGTCGGCTTTTTTTTATGGAATGAGATTGAATTTTGCCGACAAGCATTCGGCGGAGTTGGTTCCGGCAAAAACCATAAAAGCCCCTGGCTCAGCCACAAATTTCATTTCTTTGTTGTAAAACCGCAGGTCGTCCGACTTCAAAGTAAAACTAACCCACTGACTCTCGCCTGGTTCCAGATGTATTTTCTGAAATCCCTTCAATTCTTTAATGGGTCGGGTTACACTTCCCACCAAATCTCTCACGTACAACTGAACCACTTCCTCCCCACCGATTTTTCCTGAATTTCGAACCATCACCTTCACCACCAGCTCTTCCTGCTGAGAAATAATACTGTCTGACAGCTGAAGGCTGGAATAGTCGAATTGAGTATAGCTGAGTCCAAAGCCAAACGGGAATAAGGGCTCGTTGGGTATATCGAGATATTTTGTGGTAAATCTGTCCTGTGGATTATAGGGTCTTCCGGTATTTTTCTGTCTGTAAAAAACAGGTATTTGCCCTTCGTTTCGGGGGACTGTCATGGTGAGTTTTCCAGATGGATTGTAGCCGCCAAAAAGCACCTGAGCTATGGCGCGCCCACCCTGTGTTCCCAAATGCCAGGTATTGATGATGGCTGGAATTTGCTGCTCTTCGTTATTAATGATAATGGGTCGGCCAGCCATAATGAGCAATACAATGGGTTTTCCTGTTTTCCGGATTTCGGCTATCAAACGGCTTTGAACTCCGGGAAACCCAATTTGTGAGCGACTTGCTGCTTCACCATTTTGGGCGTCATTCTCTCCCATGGCCAAAACCACCACATCGGCCTGTTGAGCTGTTTTAACAGCGTGAGAAAACCCCGAGATATCATCACCTTCGAAATCACAACCTAAAGAATACAGAATGTTTGCATCGGGGACTACCTCCTGAATACCTTCGAACAGATTGGTCACCTTTCTTTCGTCCCCAGCAGCATGCCAGCAGCCGAGCATATCGAGCTTATTTTTACCCATGGGACCAATAATGGCTATGTTTTTAATGTCTTTGGACAGAGGGAGAATTTTTCCACCCCCACAATTTGCGTTTCTCAGAAGCTCTATGGGTTCCAAAGCCGAAGCCAAAGCGTGATTCAAAATTTTATCGGAATAAATGGTGGT
>CAXYYJ010000079.1:0-11723 GCA_964293475.1 uncultured Draconibacterium sp. | reverse complement strand
TCCTCCAATAGTATTCAGTGAACTTAATCCCTCAATACTTTCAAGAGATTCATTATTTCCAATTTGCAAATCCCCTCCAATTAATTGAAGAGAATTTATTCCATCAAGACTTTCAAGAAAATTATTATTATTGGAAATTATTAAATTTGCCCCTATAGTTTTAAGATTATTTAAACCTTCAAGGTTTAAGAACATTGTACTTTCCTGATAATATTCACATCCTATCCATAAAGTCCCTCCAATGGATTGCAAAGAATTTAATCCCGCAAGACGTTCAAGAACTGGATTATACGAAATGAGTAGATCTCCTCCAATGGATTGCAAAGAATTTAATCCTTCAAAACTTTCAAGAGATTCATTTCCGCCATAATCTCCTCCTATTAGTAAAGACCCTCCTATGGATTTAAGAGTATTTAATCCTTCGAGACTTTCAAGAGATTCATTTCCGTCAATTGTTAAATCTCCACCTATACTTTGGAGATTGTTTAATCCTTGAAGGTTTAATAACTTTGTATTTTCCATAACACTTCCTCCTATTTTCAAAGTCCCTCCTATGGTTTGCAAAGAATTAAATCCTTCAATATTTTCAATAGATAAATTACCAATAATTGTTAAATCACCAGCAATAGTTTGAAGGTTATTTAAGCCTTCAAAATTTCTAAGTGAAGCATTGTTATAGATTGTAAGATTTCCATTTATTGATTGAATACTAATTAAGTTCATTAGTAATTCAAGATTAGGGTTTCCATCAATAAATAAATCTCCACCGAGTGATGATAAATTATCAATGTTGTTACAGTTGTTAAGCTTACTATTATATGTAACAATAAATTCTTCACCAATACTTTTAAGTTTTTCTAATCCTTCAAATGATATTAATTCTGGGTTATGATGTATTTTTAAATACCCTTTAATTGTAATCACATTAGATAAGGTCAACATATTTAATAGACCTTCCATTTCTGAAAACTCAACATTTCCATTTATCACATTATAACCCGCCTCATAAAAAGCCTGAAGCTCTTCCATTGATGGGCTAATTAAACTTGCTTGATAGATTTTTTCTGGAACTTCTGGTTCGGGAATATTACCTTCACTATCATCATTTTTCTTGCAAGATGAGAAAATTAAAGGGATGATAAAAAACACTAAGAGTAAATAATTTTGTTTTTTCATTTGATTGGATTAAGACGTTAATTTCTAGGAAAATCCATACATATATTATTTATTATGTCAGATTCCCTTATTTTAGGGACATTCAAAATTAGTCTTTTTTATTCAATTATAAACAATTTTTTCATTTTAAATTAAGTTAAACATCATCTGCCGAACCAATATCTGAATCCAGCTAACGTGCCTGCCTGCGTCAGACAGGGAAATGCTGTCCAACTGCAGTTACAGATTAATCCCATATAACTCAAAACCCAAAAAAATAAGCAAATTTCTACTTTTCAAATAACAGAATTAGGTCGCTCGTGAATTTGTGACCATATTAATCCGTGTAAATCAGCGAAATCCGTGGATAAGAATTTTTTCACGCAAAGGTCGCAAAGGAAATTCGTGAATTTGACACCAATAAAATCCATAAAAATCAGAGAAATCCGTGGATAAGAATTTTTTCACTCAAAGAACCTAATCGAGAAACCAAACCCAATCCTTCCCCCTAATCATCTTTGTGCCCTTTGAGCCTTAATGGCAATAAAAAACAATCAGCGATAATCCATGAAATCCGTGTAATCAGCGTTCCCCTTCCCCCCCCAAAAAAAAACCCAGCATCAAAAAGAAGCCGGGTTTCAATTGTTTCTCTAAAAGGTCTATTATTCCTCAATGATGATTTCGTGCGATATGGTCGATGATTTTCTCAACATCTTGCTCACTCCGCAATATTTTTCCTGACTTAGGTTCACAGCTTTTTCCAATTTATCCATGGGCAGGTCTTTTCCCTTAAAAATATATTTGATGTTAAAATGATCGTAATAGCGGGGATGCTCTTCGGTCAGGCTGGCGTCTACATCTACTTTAAAACCATCTACCTGAACACGCATTTTATTCAGGATTGAAACTACATCCATGCCTGTACAACCCGCCAAAGCAACCAAAATCAATGGTTTAGGTCTTGGTCCGCGATCTTGTCCTCCCACATGGGGTTCGGCATCTAAAATAATGGTGTGCCCATTTACACTAGCTTCGAACGACATGTCATTCGTCCATTTTAATTCAACTTTTGCGCTCATATTATTAAGTATTTATTGATTTATTTTCTAGTGGCAAATATAAAAAAGAAAGGCAGAGAAAAAATCCCTGCCATTCATCATATTTTGATCCTGAGCACTATTCGGCCAGGAATGGGTAGCGATAGTCGGTGGGTGTTAGCAGAGTTTCCTTAATGGTTCTTGCAGATACCCAGCGCAATAGATTGAGAGCCGAACCGGCTTTGTCGTTGGTTCCCGAAGCACGGGCACCGCCAAAAGGCTGCTGTCCTACCACTGCTCCGGTGGGTTTATCGTTGATGTAGAAGTTTCCGGCAGCATTTACAAGTTTTTCCAGCGCCAACTCAATGGCTTTCCGGTCTTTGGCAAAAATGGAACCTGTTAAAGCATAGGGCGATGTCTGGTCGAGAATCTCCATGGTTTCTTCGTATTTCTCTGCATCGTAAACGTAGATGGTCAATACGGGGCCAAACAATTCCTCTTCCATGGTGATGTATTTCGGATTGGTGGTGAGAATCACTGTAGGCTGAATAAAATAGCCTTCGGTTTTATCATAACCACCTCCAATGATAATTTCGGCATCGGCATCTTCTTTGGCGCGATCGATAAAGGATGCTAATTTGTCGAAAGATGCTTCGTCGATTACAGCATTTACAAAATTGCTGAAATCTTCCACGGTTCCCATTTTAAAAGAGCTGATATCTTCTACCAAATAGGCTTTCACTTTGTCCCACAAGTTGCTGGGGATATAGGCTCTGGAGGCTGCCGAACATTTTTGACCCTGATACTCAAAAGCTCCACGCGATAAAGCGGTGGCTACTTCTTTTGAACAAGCAGATTTATGAACCATTACGAAGTCTTTACCACCTGTTTCGCCCACTATGCGGGGGAATGAGCGGTAATTGGCCACATTGTTGGCCACCGATTTCCACACATTGTGAAAAACAGCGGATGAGCCTGTATAGTGAATTCCTGCAAACTCCGGATGGTCGGAAATTACTTTAAAAGTGGAAGCTCCGGGGGTGAAAACAAGGTTTATAACGCCATCGGGCAAACCTGCTTTGCGGAAAATCTCCATGATTACATTGGCAGAATAAACTTGTGAATTGGAGCATTTCCAAACCACGGTATTTCCCATGAGCGCTGGGCTTGAAGGTAAATTGCCGGCAATGGCTGTGAAGTTGAAAGGAGTGAGCGCATACACAAAGCCTTCCAGAGGTCTGTATTGGGTTTTATTCCAAACGCCTTTGGAGCTTTTGGGCTGATCCATGTAGATTTCGGTCATAAACTGAACATTGAATCTCAGGAAATCGGCCAATTCGCAGGCGGAATCAATCTCGGCCTGGAAAGCATTTTTCGACTGACAAAGCATGGTTGCAGCGTTTATTTTGGCGCGGTACGGACCAGAAATCAACTCGGCAGCTTTGAGGAAGATGGCAGCACGGCTGTCCCAACTCAAATCGGCCCAGTCTTTTTTGGCGGCTAAAGCAGCTTCAATAGCCATTTTGGTTTCTTCATCACCACCTGCATGAAAGTAACCCAGAATATGTTTTAATTCGTGGGGCGGACGTATGGCTTTTGTTTTTCCTGTACGGATTTCTTTTCCCCCAATAAACATGGGGATGTCCATTTCTACCGCTTTCATTTCTTTAATTGCAGCTTTCAGCGCTGCTCTTTCAGGAGAACCTGGTCTGTATTCCAATACAGGTTCGTTGGTTGCTACGGGTACACTGGGTACATGATAAATTCCTTGAGCCATATTTTCTACGATTTTGTTGATATTTATTTAATTGCGGCGCAAAATTAAGAAATGTTTGTCGCCCACAAACTCAGTAAAATACTTGATTTATTTTCTGCAAAAAAAATGGTGTCCCGGGTTTTGGAAAAAATAATGAGTTGACAATTCTTTTCGCCATCCTGCCAGGGGACACCAATATTTTATTGACTTTCGCCGTGCTTGTCTACAAGCCTATTCCATAATAAACCTGAACTCCGTTGGGATAAACGCCTTCGATAAGTAGCCCGCCGCGAACCTGCTGAACCACACGTTTAATATCGCTCACCGATTGAATTCGCTCTTTGTTTAAATGGGTGACTATCAATCCTTTTTCTATGCCTTTCGATTTCAACACGCCGTTTTTAATTTCGGCAATCTGCATCCCGTTATTGATGCCCAGTTTGCGCATGACATTGGCCTCGGGCTTGATAAAGGTAGCTCCCAGCTCCTTCACATAAAAATCGTTGGATGATGAAATAACCTGGGTGCTTCCATAAGCATTTTGAAGTGTTAACGAGATTTCGCGTTGGCGCCCGTCCTGAAAAACTGTCAGGTCGATGATTTCACCGGGCCTGTGTTGCGCCACCTTGCTCATGAGCTCGGCGGTGCTGTTGATGTCTTTTCCATCGATATTGAGCACAACAGCCCCAGCCCTGATGCCCGCTTTATGGGCTGCACCATCTTCCATCACCGAAGCCAAATAGACGCCTTTTATTTTATCGAGACCCACTTCATTGGCCAAATCCGCATTCATCTCGGCAATGCTCACCCCCAGATAACCTCTTTGGGGCTCACCAAACTGAATTAAATCGCCCACCACTTTCTGAGCCAGATTGCTGGGGATGGCAAAGGCGTAGCCTGTGTAGGAACCCGTATTGCTGGCAATGGCTGCGTTGATACCAATGAGCAATCCTTCGGTGTTCACAAGAGCGCCACCGCTGTTTCCACGGTTTACAGCCGCATCGGTTTGAATGAAACTTTCAATGGCCGAGCTGTTGCCGTCGCCCAGAATATTGATGTTTCGGGCTTTGGCGCTCACTATTCCCGCTGTTACTGTGGATGTTAAATTAAATGGATTACCAACTGCCAAAACCCATTCGCCCACGCGCACATCGTCGCTATTGCCAAACTGGAGATAAGGAAGTTCTTCTTCGTCTATTTTTATCACCGCTAAATCGGTCGACGGGTCGTTGCCAATGAGTTTGGCAGTGTAGGAGCGCTTATCGTTGAGCACCACTTCTATCTCGTTGGCGCCTTCAACCACGTGGTTGTTGGTGACAATATATCCATCGCGGCTAATGACCACACCGCTTCCGGTGGCCACATACACAGGCTCTTGAAAACCATGAGGTTGCTGATGACCGAAAAAATCGTAGAAGAAGTCGTAGACATTGCTTTTTTTCAACATCTTGGTGTTGATGTGAACCACTGCATTCACTGTTTTTTCGGCGGCATCCACAAAATTAGGAAGGTTTTGGGGAACAGTCTGGCTTACAGGCTGAAGTTGAATATCGGTTTTATAATCGGTTTGTGATTTGTCTTTTTGATAAACCATTAGGGCTAAAGCTCCTATAATCACACCCAAAACAACATAAATTAAACTATTTCTTTGCATAATTAAAGGGTTTAAAATTTCATCAGACCTTTTACAAAAATAATGCAGAACACTGCCGTTGGCGGTTAAAAGATGTTAATTCGGGAAAAATGCAGCTCGTGAATTATTCAACCAACTTTCCATATCTTTTTTCCTCGATGGAATCTAAACGTAAAATCATTAATTTTATGCGCAAAATTCCATTAAAATGTTGTTATTAAAGAATTTAACTCCGCACCAGAAATATTCAGCATTGCCCCGTGTAAAAATGGCAGGCTGGATAGGATTTCTATTTATTCTACTGATAGTCAGCGCATGCAAGCCATCAATGGATCAGGACGCCATAAAAAACGAAATTCGCGAAACAGAAAAAGCCTTCGAGAAAATGGTGAGTGAGCTAGGGCCCGCCGAGGCTTTCTATTTCTTTGCCGATGAAAACGCGGTGATAAAAAGGGGGAACGACAGTCTGATTTTTGGAAAAGAAGCTATCCGACATTATTACTCCACAGGTTTCCCAGAGAAATCAGTTGCCTATTGGACGCCCGATTTTATCGATGTTTCGGGCGATGGAAACATGGGATGGTCCTATGGAAAATATACCTGGGTTGTATGGAAGAATGACCAAAAATCGACCTTTAGCGGAATCTATCAAACCATTTGGAAAAGACAACCCGATGGAAGCTGGAAATATGTGTGGGACTAATTCTTCCGATAATCTATAACTTACATTTAGAATCGAAACTTCCTGATTGCAGGAAAAAGGCATTTGCAAAACACAACTTTTAGGCATAGGCGACATAACAACAGCCTGAACCATAGCGTGGAATTTATTAAATTCCATACTTCTCAAATACTATCGCTTGTTACCGGAAAATGTTGCAAAGCTTCATCAATCGATGTTTTTCCACTCAAAAAAATTCAAAGGAAAATGAGGCTCAGGTCACATTTTCTCTAATTAAACGGAAGGTGTTTTGTTAAAATTAATCCAAAAAACCATCCAGGGATTGTACAAACTGAAACAAAGGTATTTTTGCTTTACCAAAAAAAATCCTGCAAAAATTCAGTAATCGAATTTTCGCATGGAAACCCAACAACCCATAATTCTAAACTATGAGACCAACCTTTAAGAAAATTAACGCGAACGAACCATATGAAACTAAATCAGTTGTTTCGGTTCAAAAAGCTTTAATAACCAATGAATTAGATTCAATCCAGCCATCACAAAATAATTTTTCGTTATTTAAACTATTCCTTTTTTCAATCATTTTTGTGATTCCTTTTTACACATTTTCTCAAACCAACTACGATTTTAGCTGGCAATATTACAGACCTGGAAACACTGGAATTCAAGGAGATATGGCCTCAGCTCTTTGGATTGACGAAAATGGGGATCCTTATATTGCAGCTTCAACTGGCAATTGGGGAGAAGGTGGTTTTGCAAAATTCAGTCAATCGGAAAACAGATGGATAAACTACTCCAATGTCGACTACCCGGTTTTAGGATCTTTTGACAATGCCGACATACAAATTTTAGACATTATTGAAGACTTTGACAATAACCTATGGTTTGGAAGTTTTTTGGGTGCCATAAGGTTCAACCCGGCGGAGGGCTCTTCCTCTTTGGAGCGATTCGACCCGTCAAATTCACCATTGCAAGGATACACCACCGATGTTGATTTGGCTCCCGACAGTTCAATTTGGTTTACCAGTGGTCATTTGGTGCAATACAATCCTAAAACCAATGCTTGGAATTCGTGGGAAAGTACCAGCACCTTCATAGCCATTCAACCCACCACTGATGGAAACTATTTAGTTTGGTCTGCTGAATCCTATTATGGATACGTTTTTACCTACAACAGTGCTACCAATGAATATGTTACCAATTTTCCTTCTGAAGTTGGCGATATAGCCGGATTGCCCGGAAAAGACTGTGTTGACGATTCTGGAAATTTTTGGGCTTTGAGAATGGCTTCCGACGGGGATTTTGAAACTCTAGAATATCAAAAGCCCGATCGATCGTGGGTTCATCCGGTCCACCCCTATTCAAACCTCTCCTTCTATATCGATTCCTTTAAAGCCTTTGGCAATGGAAAAGCAATTCTTGTAACTTCTGCCGGAGAAACCTGGTATTATGACGGATTGGATTGGAATAATTATGGAACCTGGCGACCTGGCGATCTCAATCAGTCTGTGGATATGGATGAATTGGGCAATGTTTGGGTATGTGGCTCCGAAGGTGCTGCTAAAAGAGATGTGAATACCGGGCTATGGCAACGATATCGTATCACCAATACTTCCCAAATCGATTATTTCGTTCAGGATATTTCGGTGGGAACCGATGGCAATATTTGGTTTACTGGCAATGCTGGCAGTGGATATGGTGGTTTTCAAAAATATGATGGAACCCGGTGGACAGGTTTCAATGAATACACCTACGGTTTAGGTTTTCCATTTCCTTATCAGGCCGACAACACTCAGGCTATATTGAGCAGGCCTTCCAATGGTGAAATTGTTTTTAATCCCACCTTTAATGGCATTCATGTGTGGAACGGAGTTAATTACTATTCCATAGAAAATATTTTATCCACTTCCAAAGGCTTTGCAGAAGATTCCCAGGGCAGAATTTGGACCCTTGATGAATATGGCGGAATTAGATATTTTGATGAACCCAATAATCAATGGATTTCCTTTCCGCTGACAGCCTCTGCAGGAAAAATAACAACAGATCCCAATGCTCCCGGCACTATTTGGGCTTCAACTGATTACGAATTAATCAGAACAGATGGTAATAATGAATATCGAATTCTAAGAGAAAATATACCCGGAAGTTCAGAATTGTTCACTGGTTTAGCCATTGACGAAAATAGCAATGCCTGGATCGGAACTTTCCTGCCATTCAGCACAGGTGGTAGTACTCTACATAAAATTAATCCCAATACCGGTGAAATAACTACCTGGAGCTACGACGAAGGCTGGCCTTTTCCTGGAGAACATGTCAGACCTTTTGCCTGTTCCCCCGATGGGCTCATCTGGCTTCAATACGACTCAGAATATCCTACAGATATTGCGGGAATTTGCTGGTTCGATGGCACCAATGTGGGCATATTTCCTTCTGCACCCGGAGGTGAACCACAGTGGGGCGGCCTGCCAAATAGTAATATCAAAGATTTGGAAGTAAAAGAAATTGATGGAGGATACGAGCTTTGGATGAGTTGTCAGGGCCGCGGAATTGCTGTGCTTAAAGTCATTACAAATACTGTAACTGTGGAAGAAAAGATGAATCCAACTGACGACTTCTTTGTCTCTGCCACTCCCAACCCAACAAACCAATCGGTTCAAATTAATTTTTCCTCCCATGATAACCATCCCACCAATGTGGCAATTTTCAATATTCAGGGAGAAAAAATTATTGAAATTCCCGAATTCGTTCATCTCAATGGGCTAAGCTCAGCCATCTGGAATTTGAAAAACGAAAGCGGAACACGGGTTTCTAATGGAATTTATCTGGCCAAAGTATCTAATAATCAGACTACTAAATCCATAAAAATAATTGTAAAGGAGTAGATTGAAAAATAAAATATGAACTTTTTGAGCAATTTTCAATTGTTGACTTCCTAACTCTGTGTTTATTTCTGATACCAGAATCTTTTTAATTTTGTGGCATGATGACTTTCTTTAAATATCATGGAGCCGGAAACGATTTTATCGTGCTCAATTGCATGGAGACGCCAGTTGAACTTTCGCAACAGCAAATAGCTCAGCTTTGTCACCGCCAAAAGGGCATTGGGGCCGACGGCTTGATGATGCTGCTCCCATCGCAAAATCACGATTTCGAAATGAGATATTTTAACAGCGATGGCAACGAAGGTAGCATGTGCGGAAATGGTGGCAGATGCATCATCAGCTTTGCCCACGATATGGGCATTGTTAAAAATCACTACGAGTTTATTGCTGTTGATGGGTTACATTCCGGTAAGATTCTGGCTCACAGCGGTTCTGAAAAAACCATTGAACTCAAAATGTCCGATGTTCTCGTTCCACAAAAAAACCAAATCAATTTTCAAATAGATACCGGCTCCCCGCATTTTGTTTCGTTTTTCAATCAGATTGAACAAGTGGATATGGTAAGTGAAGGTCGAAAAATAAGATATTCCCGTGAATTTCACGAAAAAGGCATCAACGTGAATTTTGTGGTTGAAAAAGGGAATCAGCTCTTCGTTAGAACCTACGAGCGGGGTGTGGAAAACGAGACCTTGGCTTGTGGAACAGGGGTAACTGCTTCGGCCATAGCTTCTTCCATCCGCCAATCGCTTCAGTTTACAAGTTTCGACATCAAAACCTTAGGCGGTCAGTTGAACGTAAGATTCGATACCGACGATGGCATTCATTTTACCCAGGTTTTTTTAACCGGACCCGCTGCTTTTGTTTTTCAGGGACAAATTGAAATATAAACCCACAAGCTGATGTTGCAAAACGAAACAATTTTACTCAGAGCACCTGAACTACAGGATATTGAGACTCTTTACCAATGGGAAAATGATGCTAAAGTTTGGTATCTGAGCCAAACGCTGGTGCCCTTTTCGCATTTCGACCTGGAGCAGTTTATCTTACAGGGGAATCACGATATTTTTGCAGAAAAGCAATTCCGGTTTATGATAGAAGAAAAAGAAACGGGGAATTTGCTGGGTGCCATCGACTTATTCGATTTCGATGCCTACAACGAGCGGGCCGGAATTGGTATTTTAGTCGACTCCAAATACCGCCGTCAGGGCTTTGCCAGCATGGCTTTGGATTTAATTATCGAATACTGCTTTTCCAAACTCAAACTTCATCAGCTCTATTGCAATATATTGAATACCAACACCGAAAGCCTGAAACTTTTCCGAAATAAAAACTTTGTCATTGTCGGGGTGAAAAAAGACTGGATTTTCAATGATAACCAGTTTCACGACGAAATTTTGCTTCAACACATCAGAAAAAGCTAAGTATGCGGGAAAAACTGATACAACTCAAATCGAAGATTCTTTCAGTCCCCCGAAAGAAACTATTCATTTTCGGCGGATTGATTTTGCTGGTTTTGTTGATTGTGGTGGGAATGATGGCTTATGGCGTTTATCAAAGAATTTACGCGGCCAATGTGAGCCTGAAATCCAGTGACAAACACTATCTTTTCATCTCGAAAAATGATGATTTTGAGCAGATTAAAAGCAAACTCTATTCCGATCAGGTAATCATAGATAAAGCAGGTTTTGAGTGGGTTGCTCAAATGATGGATTACAAAAAAGCCATTAAACCCGGGCGCTATTTATTAAAGAATGGCATGACAAACCGCGATCTTATGAACCTTTTGCGCAGCGGAAAGCAGGAACCAGTGAAACTCATTTTCAACAATATCAGGCTGAAGGAAGACTTTGCAGCCCGCATCAGCGAACAGATTGACTTGTCGGGCGCCGAATTGTTACAGGCACTCAACGACCCGCAAAAAGCTCAGGCTTTTGGTTTTAATACCGAAAATTTCCTGTGCATGTTCATCCCCAATACCTATTATATTTACTGGAATACCGATGTTCATGAGTTTTTAAACCGAATGAAAACCGAGTACGACAAGTTTTGGTCGGAGGAAAAACAGCAAAAAGCACAGACTCGTGGAATGAGCCCCATTCAGGTAAGTATTTTAGCCAGCATAGTGGAAAAAGAAACCCAGCAAAACACTGAAAAACCGCGAATGGCGGGAGTTTACATAAACCGGCTAAAAAACGACTGGCCTTTGCAAGCCGATCCAACCTTGGTTTTTGCATCCGGCGATTTCACCATAAAACGTGTTTTGAACAAGCATAAAGAAATCGATTCGCCTTACAATACCTATAAAAATCTGGGACTTCCCCCCGGCCCCATCTGCATTCCTTCCATTGCATCGCTAAACGACGTTTTGGACTCCGAAAACCACGACTATTTCTACTTTTGTGCCAAACCCGACTATTCGGGTCTCCACAATTTCTCGTCGACCAATGCCCAACACAACCGCTACGCCAACGAGTACCGCCAGTTTTTGAACCGCGAAAAAATCCTGAAATAAGCATGATTAATATAATTATTAAACACCCACTGTAATGATTATTTTAATCATGCGATTCCATCTGAC
>CAXYYJ010000078.1:0-13331 GCA_964293475.1 uncultured Draconibacterium sp. | reverse complement strand
AAACGGAGGGATATTGTGGAACGATCAGGAAAAGAAACTGTTTGACGACGTTAGCAATAGCTAAAAGGAGGAGTTTTTCTTTTCCCGTTCCACAATGTCCCGTAGTAGCCTTTTTGATGCAGCGGTGATTTTTGCTCTCCTTTTTCTAAAAAAGGAGAAAAGAAAAAGATTTCCTTTTTCTCCACACAAACCCTGACCACAGCGTGGTCAAATGTTTATAAAAGATAATACCAAACAGGAACCCCGACTCCAGCGGAGTCGCACAATGCCTTTTCTTTACTTTTCCCTTGATGGAAAAGTAACAAAACATCAAGGCCCGGCAATTGCCAACCCGCCTCGGCCAAAATGTTGATTTTTCTAGCGAAGTAGAAAAATAATGACGAAACTCTGGTCTGGGATTTTATAAACTCATAGGCTTGTTTCATCACACCAAACTCATGCTATGTCATTATTTTAAAAGGTAAACCCCTTCGCTGAAAAATCTAACATTTTGGACTTCACCGCCCGAGCCGCTGCCTGCCGTACCAAGGCCAACCCACGGTGTTTCAGATGGAAAATCTGTGCTTCAGTTTTTAGTGATCTCGTTCAATCGAACCGTCTTAGGCAAGCCACTTCCTGCTCCGCTGTTGATCCTAAGACTCCACCCGCAAACCCTGACCACAGCGTGGTCAAATGTTTATAAAAGATAATCCCAAACAGGAAACCCGACCCCAGCGGGGTCGCACAAAGTGGGGGCTTTCCAAGACTGACCCTGATCCTGCAACAGTTAAAACCCATTCCCATCAGCCAGAAGCCTGCGGTGTTTAAGATTCACGGATTGATAGAAAAAACCCAAAAAAAACACAGACCCCCATAGGAGTCTGTGCATCCAATCGAACAATAAAAAATATTTACCTCTCTCAGGCTTTTAGTTAAAAGAGTTTTTGATTTCGTAGTTTTAGACCGCCATAAGCCGCAGCCATGAGTGAAAGTATGAGTAAGCCACTCCCAACGGGAGCACCACCGCCAACTACAGTATTGCCAGGGCTGCCTGACCCTGCGCCATTATTATTGGGCGGAGGAGGGGTTTGGCTGTTGGCCTGAGGCGCAAAAAATAGCACCAGGGTAAATAGAATTACAACTGTTCCAAAGAATTTTCTTGAATTTTTCATATGATTAGGTTTTTAGCGTTTTACAATGATTTTATGGGTTTCGGTGGCTTTATTGCCTGATAAATTGACCAAATAAGCGCCTGTGGGCTCTTTCAAATCGAAGGTTTGCATACCCGGGCCGTTTAATGGGCTTTTGTAAATGGTGCGTCCTGCCAAATCGAAGAAAGTGATCTCGTCGAAAAGATTTTCGGGACAATTCACATAAACCAACCCCTGCGACACATAAACTTGTGCTTCCTGGGCTTCCAAATCTTCGGTACCTGTTGCTTGAAGGTGAAGTTTGAACCTGTTTTTGGAGTCGCTGGTTGTCCAGTCGAAGGAATAAACGCCCAAATCGAGGTTGTGGAAAACATTGAGCTGGGTATCTTCGAGTATGGCCTGGCTAAATCCATTGCTTTGGCTGATTCCAATGCTGTAATGGCCGTTTTGGTCGTTGTCGAAGCCCAGCTGAACCACGTCGGTTTCGGGACGTACATCGATGCAAAGATTGCCGCTGGAGCACTGTGTCCAAAGCTGCGAAAGACCTGGGGTATTGCTGGTCATTTTCCAGGCGTCGCGCACCTGCTCAAAATTTTCGGTAGCTTCCACATCAAAGCGAAGGATAAGCCGATCTTTTAGGCTGCCATTATCGGCATAAAGAATCATGGCCTGATAGTCTTTCAAATCTTGTTCCGATTTGTAAAAACCTGCTGTGGCATGGGTTCTGTCGGCATATTCCAGATTAAAAGTCCCCCCTGCACCCACCACAATAAAGAAACCCTGCATAGGTGGAATATACTGTGAGCCTAAACCAAATCCACTCGCTGGGTAAGCCACAAAAGCAGCTCCATTCCAGTAATAAACAGCACCATAGCCATAGGATATATCAACTTCCGCCCAGTCGATATAGGAAGGATAGGGGTTGCCTAAGAGATTGGCGCCATCGTTGTCGTCGCCTACCACTGGGGTACAGGTTATGCTTCTTGATGGAGCACCGGTATTCAGACTTCCGCTAAAAGTATAATCCGTGCCACCATCTTCTGACCAAAATCCAAATCCCTGAACTGGGTTTAAAAGATACTCCAGGGTGGTGATTTCCACATAAGATCCTGTGGTTTCGTTGAAAGTTTGAAGATATTCGCCTTCGAACATACCGCTATAGGCCGAAGCCACGGGAGATGCAATAAAATGCCAGGCATCGTTGGTTATTTCGACATTTACCGTGGCTTCTGCTCCGCTGTTTTCTATGAGCGAGCTGCCCTTGTTGATGATAAGGCCATCGGTTCCCGAATTATTATCGAGGGTTCCGCTGACGGTTAAATAGGAGGGAGTGGACGATGTTCCCAGAGTGAGGGAAGCATCGCTGCCGATGGTGAGATTGTGGAATTGAGCAAGGTTGGAAGGACTTGTGCTGTTAAGAGCAAATCCATCGTTATCAACCACCCAATAGCTGCCTGTGGTGCTTACAATTCGGGCGCCATTATTGTAAATACTCTGTGCCAGAGTTATTTGCAATATTGCAGCCATCAATGATATTAGAATTAATTTTTTCATATCAGTTTATTTTTTATTTCTTAATTGATTTACTATGTTTTTAAGCTCTTCAACCTGAGTTTTCAGATCGTCTATTTCAGCCTGCTGATCCTGTATGGCTTTGGTGAGCACCGGAACTAAGTTTCCATAACTCAAACCCAGTGTTTCGCCTTTGGTGATATCGCCTTCGGTGCCGCTAACTACTTCGGGTACAATTTTTTGTACTTCCTGAGCAATGAAACCAACCTGAGCTTCTCCGCCTTTTATCATATTGTAATTTACCGGGCGAAGCTGCATCACTGTTTGTAAGCCGTAGGTTGTATTTACAACATTGGTTTTCAGGCGGGCATCCGAAGCATTTGTCCAAACACCGGCTGTTGTTACATGTGCACCGGAACTCATATGAAGTGGCTGACTCGGTGAATTTACTCCAATGCCAATATTGCCAGTTTTATCAATCGTAAATATTTCTGTTCCATTAGCGTAAAAATGGTGTGATGACGCACCAGTGGCTTTATAATTAATGTCATAACCAGAAGTAGAAGATATTTCCCTGCCTGAATTTCCACCAAACATCAAATTCCCTACCTGCAATAAATCACCTGGCGTAGTTGTTCCGATACCTACTCTGCCTTCAGGCAAGATAGTTAGTCTTGTCGATGTTGAATAATTGCCATTTGCCACACCTCCTGCATTAAAATAAATACGACCATCTGACCCAGCGGCAGCAATCGTTAAGGTTGTATTTGGTCCGCCCGCCGTAATTTTTGCAGTTGCATCCGTCGAACCTACAGTTAAAGTGGTATAAGGTGTAGTTGTTCCGATGCCGACGAGGCCACTTTCCACAAGAAGCCCATAATTGCCAGTTGAAGAACCTGATGCTGAGAAATACCCACCAATATTGGTTCCTGATGTAGTGCCATTCGATTTTCCATAAACACCATAATTTGAAGTTCCTCCTGTTTTACTAGCCAGAAAATAACCGCCATAATTATTGGTACCGGTACTTCCATCAGTTACTCCATAGCAACCAAAATTATCACCCGTACTACCGGAAGCAGAAAAAATGCCGCCGTAATTAGTTCCTGATGAACTTCCGGTGGTAAGAGCATAAACGCCGGATTTACTGGAAGTGGAAGTGGATGTATTTGTAAAATATCCACCATAAGTAGTTCCGGTACTGCCTGATACTATTGTATGAATTCCGTAATTGTATGAAGTTCCATTAGATACTTCTGATTTAATCCCATAATTATTAGTTGCAGCACCGTCTGCCCCTGCAACTACACCAACGTTATAAGTTCCCGTACCATTAGCCTTTGCATAGATACCTTCGCTCCAAATTGTCGCTCCGCTTACTGTTGCATATATTCCAATGCTATTGCCGGTAACAGCACCTGTTTTTTCAATAGTTATTGCTTTGGGAGTGGTAGTAGCATCAACTATATGGAGTTTTCCGGTAGGGGCTGTTGTTCCTATGCCAACATTCCCCGTATTATAATAAATATTGCTGCCTGTGGTGGTCCATTGCGAGCTGCCCGAAGCCGCACCCAACTGAATCCATGCGGGCGATTCCGGTGTGCCGCTGTTGTAGTAATAGCCTACAGGAGCATCGGTTTGGTAAACCAATAATCCGGTGGCGGGAGAGGTGATGGCGGCTTTTTGTTCTGCTGTCATTCGTGGGGCTAAAAAGCCTTTGGCGGTGGAGCTAACATCGAGCATGGCCGATGCGTTGGGGGTTGATCCGTCGGAATTTATACCTACGCTTTGGGCGAAAATCAGGTTTGAGCCCAGAATCAGCGTTAACAGAGTTGTAAGAATCTTTTTCATTTTTATATTTTTTTAAATTATTGTTCTGTTTTATTGATTTTTAGCAGTTCCAAATACTGCAGATTTCAGGGCTTCCAGGTCTGTTTTCATAGCTGCATTTTCGGCTTTCAGATTGTCAACGATTTCTACTTTTACTTTTATGGCAGCGTTTTCGGCTTTCATAGCAGCGTTTTCGGCTTGAAGTTTTTCAATAAGTGCCTGCTGCTCCTGAATGGCTTTGGTGAGCAATGGCGTTACTTTACCATAATCCACGCTCCACATTTCTTCTTCATTTGCCGGTTTGCTCACGGCATTGGGAAAAATATCGTACAGCTCCTGAGCTATAAAACCGGTTGTTTGAGTTTTGTTTGGATCGGCTTTGTAAAAATAATCGCGCACCTGTATTTTCATTAAATCGCTGATGCCAAAATGGGTGTTTACGATGTTGTCTTTCAAGCGGCGGTCGGAAGTGGTGTTATAAGCAACAGAAGTTGCACCACTTTGGCCGATTGAACCAAGCATTGTGCCATCTGGTCTGTAAAAACCAACCATAGTAGCACCACCGGTACTATTTGAGCCGTTAGAAATAAAAAGACCCATACTACCTGTTGAGTTTAACGTATTACTGAGTGCCGCTGTGTAATCTGCAACATTAGTCACAACTTTTAATTTAACATCCGGTGAAGTTGTTCCAATACCGACATTGCCAAGATAGGTTAAATCTCCATTGTCTCTTACCATTAGTGATCTTCCAGAAGTGAAGTTGTATAATTCCAATCCTGTTCCTGCACCATCATACCCTAAATAGACCTTATTTGCGCCAGCTGATTGTCCGTAAAACCCAGGAGCGGCAGCATAATTGATAATTACTCTTCCATCTACTTGCAACTTCGCCTGTGGACTTGTTGTTCCAATACCCACGTCGCCGGTATTATAATAAATATTGCTTCCGGTGGTTGTCCATTGCGAGCTGCCCGAAGCCGCACCCAGCTGAATCCATGAGGGCGATGCCGGTGGGCCGCTGTTGTAGTAATAGCCTGCGGGAGCATCGGTTTGGTAAACCAATAATCCGGTGGCGGGAGAGGTGATGGCAGCTATTTGTGCTGCCGTCATTCGTGGGGCTAAAAAGCCTTTGGCGGTGGAGCTAACATCGAGCATGGCCGATGCGTTGGGGGTTGATCCGTCGGAATTGATACCTACGCTTTGGGCAAAAATCAGGTTTGTACCCAAAATCAGCGTTATCAGCAGTGTTAGAATCTTTTTCATTTTTATCGTTTTTTGTGGTTATTGTTCAGTTTTATTGATTTTTAGCGGTGCCAAATACTGCAGATTTCAGGGCTTCTACATCGGATTTGATGGAGGCATTATCTGCTTTTAAGTTGGCGTTTTCGGCTTTCATGGCAGCGTTTTCGGCTTGAAGTTTTTCAATAAGAGCCTGCTGCTCCTGTATGGCTTTTACCAGCAATGGCGTTACTTTGCCATAATCCACGCTCCACATTTCTTCTTCATTTGCCGGTTTGCTCACGGCATTGGGGAAAATCTCGTACAGCTCCTGAGCTATAAAACCGGTTACAGGAGTTTTGCTTGAATCAGCTTTGTAAAAATAATCGCGCACCTGTATTTTCATTAAATCGTTGATGCCAAAATGGGTATTTACAATATTGTCTTTCAAACGGCGGTCGGAAGTGGTATTGTATGCAACGGTGGTTGAAGAATTTTGGCTGATGTTACCGATGTCTGTGCCATCATTTCTTTTAAACTGTATCATTTCTGCCCCGGCAGAAGAATTTGACCCAGCCTGTATTATAATTCCATTGCTACTTGTTGAGTTTGTCGTATGTTTGAAATTTGCTATGTAACTAAGGTTAGATGTCTCGACTGTAAGTTTATAGGACGGTGTCAATGTTCCGAGGCCGACGAGGCCATCAGCTACAAGAAGCCCATAATTATTAGTTGAAGAACCTGATGCCGTAAAATACCCGCCAATATTAGTGCCTGTGGTAGTGCCATTCGATTTTCCATAAACACCATAATTTGAAGTTCCACCTGTTTTAAAAGCCAGAAAATAACCGCCATAATTATTGGTACCGGTACTTCCATCAGATACTCCATAGCAACCAAAATTATCACCCGTACTACCGGAAGCAGAAAAAATGCCGCCGTAATTAGTTCCTGATGAACTTCCGCTGGTAAGAGCATAAACGCCGGTTTTATGGGAAGTGGATGTGGATGTATTTGTAAAATATCCACCATAAGTAGTTCCGGTAGCCCCTGAAGTAGAGCCATACACTCCATAATTATAATTCGTGCTACCGGAACCATAAAAGTAGCCGCCGGTACTACTTGCTGATGAAACTCCGGTGGTAGTGCCATAGACACCGTATTTAGCAGAAGGAGATGTGGATGTATTTTTAAAATATCCGCCATAAGTACTTCCGGTACTGCCTGATACGTCTGTATATATTCCGTGATTTTCGCTGCTTCCACCGGATACTTGCGTTCTGAAACCGTAATTATCCGGAGCAGCACCATCTACTATGGTATACACACCAACATTACCCACCGACCCGGTACCTTGAGCCCTTGCTATGATTCCTTCGTTCCAGCTTGTCCCTCCGCTCACGGTTATATCCATTCCGTAGCTGTTTGTAACTGCACCGGTTTTTGAAATAGTTATTGCATCGGCATTTGTAGTTGCATCAACTATGTGGAGTTTTGAGGTAGGGGATGATGTGCCGATGCCAACGTCGCCGGTATTATAATAAATATCGCTACCGGTGGTTGTCCATTGAGAGCTGTTAAGCGCTCCCCAGCTGGCAGCAGTGCCATTGGTAGTGAGGTATTTGCCAGTATTGCCGGTTTGCGCAGGCAGCAGGGCATTAATGGCTGTAGCAGCTGTAGTTTGTCCGGTTCCGCCATTGGCAATGGGCAATGTGCCGGTAACCCCCGAAGTGAGATTTACCGCTGCGCCATCGCCTGCTGCGGTGATACGACCCTGTGCATCCACAGTAATGGTGGCACGGGTGTACGATCCGGCGGTAACACTGGTATTGGCTAACGCAATAGTGCCCGTGGTGGTAACAGGTCCGCCGGTAAGTCCGGTGCCTGTGGCTACGCTGGTAACGGTTCCGTTACCGCTGCCGGTTCCGAGCAAAGTCCAGGCCGAGCCGGTGTAATAATAAAACCCGGGAGTGCCATCGGTTTGATACACCAACAGACCGGTTGCCGGAGAATCTATATCACCCTTCTGGGTTGCCGTCATTCGGGGAATAAGAATTCCGCTGTTGGTTGATTTTACATCGAGCATGGCCGATGCGTTGGGGGTTGATCCGTCGGAATTGATACCTACGTTTTGGGCAAAAGCTCCTGTTGTAATCAGCAGGGCTGCAAGAAGTGTTTTTAGTGTTTTCATAATCGTTAGTATTTTTTTTTAATCATTGCTTTTATATCATCAATTTGTTTATGCTGTGCCACGATGGTAACCTGTAAATTTTGAAGGGATTGCGGCTACTCCTCATACATAATCGTCACGATAAATGGTGCGTACGTGGCTTCTGATGTATTTGGCTTGACATTAATGTTGGTAGCCGTAGCATAAAAAGATGTAACCAAAGAAACAGCTGAATCAGATTGTCCTAATGGAACGTATATTCCGTTATATATTATTATTCCAGTTATACTAATAATTTTGGTTGCATCCAGACCATGAGCAACATGATTCCAACTGTATTGAGCTCCGGTCGTACCGGTCAATTTTTTGATCTTAATGGCCGGTGCTGTTGCGCCACCAAGGCGTGTATAGCCGTTCATGACCAATTCACCAGTTGTACTGGGCGATAAGGTCACATCCTGATCTGTTCCACCGGCTGTAAAAGTGAGTGCTGTAGTGCCGGTAATAGAGCCGGTAGATGTGCCCGTTCCGCCCTGAGCTACCGAAAGGTCCGTTGTAAGTCCTGTAAGGCTGGTAATATCGCTGTTAGCACCCGAAGCGGCTGCACCGAGGGCAGTGCGGGCAGCTGCTGCTGTAGAAGCTCCTGTTCCTCCTTGTGCTATTGAAAGATCTGTTGTAAGCCCTGTTAAACTTGTAATATCGCTGTTAGCACCCGAAGCAGCTGCACCGAGAGCAGTGCGGGCTGCGGCAGCAGTAGTTGAGCCTGTTCCGCCATTGGCAACTGGCAGTGTTGATAACCATGCTGGGGCAGCTGCTCCATTAGATTTTAAAATATAGCCTGATGTTCCTGCAGCAAGTTGAACAGTAGTTCCGGCAGCGCTTTGGTAAGGTATGGTTCCGGCTGAGCCACCAGCAAGGTTGGTTGCTGTAGTGGCTGTAGTGGCAGCAACATCAGCCCAGGTAGGGTCGCTTGCGCCGTTGCTCTTGAGGTACTGGCCTGCAGTTCCGGCTGCTCCATTTATCCGCAAAACACCTGTGAGGTTTACATCGCCGGCTACATCCAATTGGTAAGCAGGTGTTGTTGTTCCTATGCCTACATTACCACCAGTTGTAATCAGTGCATAATTGGCTCCTCCACCGGATGCATTAAAAATACCTCCAGTATTGGTACCTGTGGTTGCACCATTTGCTAATCCGTAAACGCCGATATTTTGGAGAGTGCTACCGCTGGCTGAGCCAAAAACAGCATAATTGTAATTCGCCATAGCTCCGGATGTTCCGCTGTATATACCATATTTGTAGGCGTTGGCGGTTGAAGTATTTTCAAAATAGCCGCCATAATTAGTACCAGTAGTTCCCTGAGCTGCGCCAAACACGCCATAGTTTTTTGATGTACCACTATTAGCAATGCTATATACACCATAATTGTTAGTCGCTGCGCCTATACCATATCCTATCACACCCATATTATTAGCTCCCGTTCCATTAGCCTGACCCCTCAAGGCACCATTAAAGTTAGATCCACCACTAACGATCGCGTTTACCCCGTAGCCATTGCCGGTTATCGCACCCGTTTTATTTATTAGCAAGGAAGCCGAGGCATCCAATGTGCTGGCATCGGTAATGTTCAGCTTTTTTGTTGTTCCATTACCGCCCGTAATGTCCACAAATCCTGTTCCGTTCGGGGTGAGGGTTACGTTGGTGTTGGTTCCACCAGCCGCAAAAGTAAGCGCACCGGTGCCGGTAATGGAACCTGTTGTTGTTCCGGTTCCGCCATTGGCCACGGGCAATGTGCCACTATACCCTGTTGCAGTAATGCCTGTTAAAGCAGACCCATCACCATAAAATTTAGTTGCATACAAATACCCATCGTAATTGGCGCGGGTTGTGCTCGAAGGTGTTGTGGTTCCACCATAAAAACCACCAGCAGTTTTTGCTCCACTATGTAACATTACCCCAGCTGTAGCGCTGGAAGGCAATTGAGTGGTTATTGCGTGGGCATGAGTGGTTCCGGATACACTGTTGGTTGTTGCGCTTGTCAGTGTTGATGGAATTCCCAATGTTACAGTACCTGAGCCTGTTATAGCCGTGAAATCCATTCCATTGCCAGCCGATACGTTGGTTACGGTTCCGCTGCTGCTTCCTGTTCCTGCTCCTATGGCTGTTCTAAAATCCGAAGCATTTAATGCCGTTACTGTATTATCGGCATTTACCCTTAGAAAGGTTATGGCTGATGGGTTGGATAATGTGAACATACTATTTCCCACGGTTGTGGCACCTAAACTTGTTCGTGCGGTTGATGCCGAGGTTGCTCCCGTGCCTCCATATCCCAAGCCCAGGGTTCCACTCATGTTTAATGTTCCGCTGTTTGTTATAGGACCACCACTAAAGTCTAATCCGGTAGAGCCCCCAGATGCATTTACACTGGTTACAGTACCATCTCCCGAGCCAGCTCCAATCATTGTCCAGGCCGAGCCATTGTAATAATAAAACCCTGGAGTACTATCGGTTTGATACACCAACAGACCAGTTGCCGGAGAATTTATGTCACCCTTCTGGGCTGCCGTCATTCGGGGAATAAGAATTCCGCTGTTGGTTGATTTCACATCGAGCATGGCCGATGCGTTGGGGGTTGATCCGTCGGAGTTAATGCCTACGTTTTGGGCAATTATAGTTGCAGAAAACATCAAAGCTAAGGCTACTAAAAGGTGTTTAATTGTTCTCATTTTGATAAGATTTTAAGGGTTCATTAAGTGAAAATTAAAAAATGTGTTTAATACTTGATAATATAGTAAAGCACAATATAAGGCTGCAAAACATTCATGGCGGTGCCTGATCCGGCAGAGCCAGAGGTAAATGAAGCTACATCAAGAGTATGGGCATGAGAACCGGTTGTACTGGTATAATCGGTTTCTGATGTTTTTGAGTCACTTCCCACTATTCTGTCGCTGGCATCATCACTCCATTCTGAACTGTTAAATGTGTCGGAGAATGAATGAGAGTGATCACCGTTTGATGAAGTTGTTGTACTAGGAGGATCCACAGAATGAGTATGTGCAGGCATTTCAGCTGTCGTAATCGTGTGCGTTTTCTCTCCACCGGTTTCGCCACGGGTATCGAATTGTGTATGCGATGCATCCAAACCCACAGGAATTTTTCCTTTTAGATTGGGTACTAAAAAGGTTCCCGATCCAGAGCCATATGCAGTTCCGATAACTGCATAGAGTGCAGCATAAGTGGTGGTGCTGTAGGCAGTTCCATCGCACAATAACCAGCCAGAAGGAGCTGTGCTACCGGCCCAAATCATTATGGAACCAACTGGTGCAACACCTATGGATGCGGTTGAACTCCAGCTGGGTGCACTGGTCCCATTGCTTGTAAGTACCTGACCTGATGTTCCGGCAGAGGTTGAAGCCATTGAACTTGTGCTTGATCCATAAACTACTCCGCCTTGAACAGTTGCAGCAGTTGAGCCTGTTCCGCCACTGGTTACCGGAACTGTATTTAGACTAATAACCGGAGTTGTGGTTCCTGATGCAACCGATATAGGCGATGTGCCTGTTACCGAAGTCACGGTGCCCCCACCTGTGCCTGCTCCTATGGCAGTGCGGAAGTCGGCAGCATTTAATGAGGTAACCGTATTATCTGCATTAAAGCGCGGAAATGTAATAGCAGAAGGATTTGTTAATGTGAATATATTTCCACCCAAAGTAGTAGCTCCTAAGCCGGTACGAGCAGCCGCCACAGTGGTTGCTCCAGTTCCGCCGTTGGCAACGGGCACTGTTGATAGCCAGCTTGGAGCCGAGGTTCCGTTCGATTTTAAAAGGTAGCCCGCTGTTCCTGCTGCTGTTGATGCATAGGCCGATGTGCTGGAAGCATATATCACTCCCCCTTGGGAGGGTGCGCTGGTGGTTCCTGTTCCTCCGTTGGTTACGGGCAATGTTCCTGTATATCCGGAGGCGGTAATTCCTGTCAGCTGAGAACCATCACCATAAAAACGGGTGGCATACAAATACCCATCGTAATTGGCGCGGGTAGTGTTCGAAGGAGCGGTTGTACCACCATAAAAACCACCGGCAGTTTTTGTGCCGCTTTGTTTCATTACGCCAGCAGTTGTGCCCGAAGGTAATTGAGTGGTAATGGCATGGGTATGTGAGGTAGTTGTTACTGCATTCGTTGTAGCGCTGGTAAGTGTTGTGGGCGTTCCCATAGTAACAGATCCTGAGCCTGTTATAGCCGTGAAATCCATTCCATTGCCAGCCGATACGTTAGTTACGGTTCCGCTGCTGCTTCCTGTTCCTGCTCCTATGGCAGTTCTAAAATCCGAAGCATTTAATGCCGTTACTGTATTATCGGCATTTACCCTTAGAAAGGTTATGGCTGATGGGTTGGATAATGTGAACATACTATTTCCCACGGTTGTGGCACCTAAACTTGTTCGTGCGGTTGATGCCGAGGTTGCTCCCGTGCCTCCATATCCCAAGCCCAGGGTTCCACTCATGTTTAATGTTCCGCTGTTTGTTATAGGACCACCACTAAAGTCTAATCCGGTAGAGCCCCCAGATGCATTTACACTGGTTACAGTACCATCTCCCGAGCCAGCTCCAATCATTGTCCAGGCCGAGCCATTGTAATAATAAAACCCTGGAGTACCATCGGTTTGATACACCAACAGACCAGTTGCCGGTGAATTTATATCACCCTTCTCGGTTTCTGTCATTCGGGGAATAAGAATTCCGCTGTTGGTTGATTTTACATCGAGCATGGCAGAGGCGTTGGGGGTTGAGCCGTCGGCATTGATGCCCACATTTTGAGCCATAAGGCTGGTTGCAACAAACAATGATGCTAAAACCAAAAAATAAAGCTTTTTCATTTTTTCTAATTTTAAGATTTATAAATATTTATGAATGATATTCTCGAAGATGGATTCGTTCAGCGGGGTTTGTAATATTTCTTCGCAGCCCAAATCATAGGCTAAGCGCATGGAGAAAAAGGTAACATAGGACGATAAAAGTATTACAGGAATCTTGCGGCGAAGGGATTTCAGTTTTCTTATGGTATCTGAGGTATTGTTGCCATCCATGTCTAAGTCGATAAACACAAGGTCTATTTCCGGATGATGGGTGAAGACATTCAAAACATCATCGCTCTTTTGGGCAGATAGTATTTGGAGGAAGTCGGTGGTTGGATAGTGGGGCATATTGCTGTCCATGGAATCCTCTTTCATGGCATAAAGCAAAGTCCTTGTAGTTGTGGTTAACATTTTTTTAATATTTTTTCGTGGGTCAAAAGTAGACCATCCGAAAACTATTTGTCAAGCAAAAACAATAAAACCGACCTTTATAAAATCTTTATTTGGGTTGTTAAAATGTTGTGATTTAATTAGATACGTTGTTTATTTGTTCGTTGTTTATTTGTTCGTTGTTCTTTGTTGTTTTGTTCGTTGTTCTTTGTTGTTTTGTTCGTTG
>CAXYYJ010000077.1:0-13385 GCA_964293475.1 uncultured Draconibacterium sp. | reverse complement strand
CCACGAAAATAAAATCTCTTTAAAATACGTAACTTTGTAATATGATAAAAAGAATTTACATTGACACATCAGTTTTTGGCGGATATTTCGACATAGAATTTGAAAAGCAGACAAAGCCTTTCTTTGATAAAATTATTAAGGACAAAATTAAAATACTAATTTCAGAGGTATTGGAATTGGAAATCTATCGAGCACCTGACTTTATTCAGGAATTCTATGAAGCCTTACCAGTCGGATTAATTGAAAGAGTGGAGTTAACTGATGAGGTTCGAAATTTGGCTGATACATATATAAATGAGAAAGTTGTTGGCAAAACAAGTAGAGCAGATTGTCAACATATCGCTTTAGCAACAGTCAATAAAGCAGATGTTCTTGTTAGTTGGAATTTCAAACATATCGTTAATCTTGAGCGGATTAGAGGATATAACTCGATTAATTTTAGAAAAGGTTACCAAATGACGGAGATTAGAACACCAAAAGAAATTTTTGATTATGAAAACTAAATTAGTTAAAACAGGGGTTGTGAAAAAAATGCGTGAAATTAGAGATAAATTCAGCAATGATATTATGGACATGACTTTGGAGCAAGAAAAAGACTTCATTAAAAGACAATTAACTGAATTGAAAGGAAAAAGCAAAGCAGTTAACATGTAGGGCTTTGAGCGGTTTGTATGCCGCAGCATGAAGTCAATTCATAATGGGCGCTCTGTTAAAGTATTGCATTTTGAAGGAATATTGCAAATTGTTTAACTGCAATATTTTAGTTTTTTCATTCTTGTAAAAGTCAACTTCTAACAAGCTATATAAGTAGCTATAAACCACCCATTTTTACCTAACCAAAACCTTCCTGTTCAAAACCACTTCGCCACTTCTGAATTGAACAATATAATGTCCTACAGGAAGATTTATAGCTTTTTGGAGATGAATGAAATGAGACTCCTGAAATTCCAGAACTGCTCGTCCGGCCAAATCGTAAAAAGTGATTTCGGCATAGTCCACTTGTTTTCGGCTGTTTACCACCAAAAATTCAGGATAGTAATACATATATATATCAACATCTTCCAACGGTTTCAAAGCCCAGGGTTCGAAATAGAGTTTAAAAGGATATTGGCCATCTGATTCGAAATAATCGAAAGAATAATCATCCTGGAGCAAATCTGTTCTGGTGTTCCAGATTAAATCCTCCAAAACTAAAAAATCGATATTGTTTTTCTCATCAAGAAGGATGTTAAATCTGCCATTGTAGCCAGCAAGTACAAAAAGATCCAATGCGGCGGTATCAGGAAGCTGGTTAACAGAGAGTAAGTTTTCGTCCGCCTTTGTAAAAATATGAGGAGCCTGTTGGGTGGTTTTCACGAATTTGAATGCATCAAACTCCGGATCGAATTCGAAGCTGGCCTGCTCGTTGAACCCGATTATTGTTTCATCTTGTCCTTTGGCTCCAACAACTTGTAAGCTCACAAATGTCTTATTAGTGGATTCATAGTTAAATTCTGCTTCGTGCACTTTGGCAGTCTGATCTAATTGAACGCCTTCCACTCCAGAACTCCAAACCCAGAAAGCATCCAGCGGACGAATAAGCGAAGAATGTGTTCCCAAACCATCCACATAAGCAGAAAAGCTGCTGTCCTTTTCGTTGTAATAGTAAAAGGCCTTATGAGTTAACGAGCTGATATTGACTTTGTTCCAGTTGATAGAGCTGGGATAGGGATTGGGCAGCGGATAGAGCCTTGGTTGGTTGAGTTGGGGGATTTGAAGACTTTTGTTCTCAAAATTAAAAGGGCCATAAAACACAAACGAACTATCATTCGAAAAAATATCTAAAGCTGAAGATGGTGGATGTGAATATGGAAAATCTGAAACGGTATTCCAGCCCCCGTCAGAGTAATTGAGCAATTGAAATTGGTCATTTTCATATATAGCATTCATTTTCGAAGGAACGGAGAAGACCTGATTGATGAATTGATGTTGCTGATATGTATAAATTTCCGTTCCTGAGGTATCCGATGCCTGTGATAGAATGAGAGAAGCCCGGGAATTTTCATTGCCTTGCATTAATATTTTTCCGCTGTTAATCAGGTTTTTACAACTAAGACTTCCGTTTTCGTTAATAATCAGTTTTGCATCTTCATTAATAATTAACCTGTTCGTCTTTACAACAGTGTCAATTACTGGGTCATAAGGGGTTAATCCTTTTATATAAACGCTTGAATTTGTGTCGGGCACTTGACTGAATTGCCAGTTGTCGGCGGTAAACCAATCGGTGCTCACTTTTCCTGTCCACATAAACGATTTCGCAGTTGGTCGAAAAAGAGTCATATATTTATAACCACAGCTATTTTCTTCACAATCATAACCAATGGTCATCTCCTCCATCACATCGCAAAACAGGATGGTGTCATTCTCAAAATCGAGCAAATCTAACCGACCGTTATTCCCTGGACTACGAAAGTTTAATGAAAATACATTCCCGGTTTGGTAGTAGTCGTCATGAAAAATTAAATCGAGTGTATAATTATAATCGCCTGGGCCTTGAGTTGAAATTCTTCTAAGAGTTTGAATTTCATCATTATTCATATTATATTTCACTAACCTTGAGTGTCTCGTCTCACCAGTATATTCCCCTATAATTCCCACCAAATTAGAATCGGCTGTCATCATAACTCTATCAATTCTGCAGGGATCACCATCATCATATTCCTTAGGCATATTTAAAATTTTATCAAGCACCAATCTGTTGCCATCCAGATAAAACTTTTGAATTTGAAATTCATAGTGATCATAATCTTCTCTGTGCCAGGTTTCAAGAACCAGGTATTCGCTATTGGATTTAAGGATTTGTAGCAATTCAAATTCATCAAAATGAAACAGGGTATCGTATTCGCCAGATGTATGGTATTTAATAAGAAAATCTTTATCGAAAATATAAAATTCGGTGGCAGACTCCTGATAACAAGTGCCTTTGGGCATAACGCCAATCGAGTCAATCTGCAGTGTTTCGGCATTAACCCGAAACAAATGATAATCTTTGTTATTATAAATATTTCTCAATTGTAACAGAAAATGATTTCCGACATCTTTAAAAATATCAGGACTCTCGTACTTTCGAAAAATTGAATGGATGTCAATCAGAACCTTATATTTTTTTAATTCAGGGTCAAATTGAAATATTACGCCTTTACTGTTGTTGACATAATCGTAATAACTGCCCGAAAAGATACCTCCTCTATCTGTTTTTCCAATGATGAATCCGTTTTCAATTTGTATGATTTTTCCAGGATACATGCCGTCTTCAAACTTGGGGGTTATTAATTTTTTCAAGGTATCCACTTCTCCAGTCAATAAATTATAGTCAAATAAATATTGTCCTGTGGGATGTGTTCTTTTGGTTTGAATAGTAAAGACTTTATTGGGTAGATGAGAGGTAAAATTGCCATATATATTATTGGGTATTACTTCAATAAGTGTATCGGAGTCGAAGGTATAACGCAGAATGTTTGCATTAACCTGCAATGTTCCCGAAAATTGCAAATAAAAGCCTTCATCATCAAAAGCAAAAAAACTGGATGACATATTTTGGCCGAAATAATCCAAATAATTTGCGCAAATGGCGAAATTGTCGTTTGCAGGATTATAACTGGCCAGCTGTTTGTTGAAAACATATGAACCATCAAGGCCGCCAAAATATAGCTTTTGATTGTTGGCTAATTGCAAACCAGTGGTGCATCTAAACACCTCCCGCGGAATTTCCTTTTCAACAACAAATGATCGGCTGGTTGGATTAAATGAAAAGATGGTGGTTACATCAGATTCATAGGTCCCATAGAGCTTCCCATTCAGATAGTTGAGTTTGCCATATAAATCAATTTCCTGTTCCCTGTGGAAGTGTAATTCAATGCTGTCGTTCCCCAGATCCAAAGATAGAATTAAGAGTTCCATGGAATTATAGCTCTGTGACATCCAATACAATTTTTGGCCAACCTGACAAAGATCAGCTTCACGAGGTGGATAGCTGTTATAGTATTGATTTTCAATTAATTTTATTTCTTTAGTGAAAAGATCAATTTGTAAAATTCCGTATTGGTTGAGAATATAATATTTTTGACTATTTCCTTTATGAATTCTACCCCTGATGTGGGCATATTCAGATTTATTCGCGCCGTAGTCTATGCTTTCAATGAGGTCGATGGTTGGGTGATAAATTAAAATCCGGTCGCTCTCGGCAATGAGCCATAATTCTTCTTCCTCATCATAAAAGGGTGGCATCAATGCTTCATTTGTTTGATAGTTAGGATTTTCGAAACGGTGATGCGTAATAATTTGGCTCGTGGCACTGTCAATACTAAACAAAACACCTCCATTTTTCGCACCGGCATGGTATTTTACTCCCCAAATTTCCGATTGAGAGAAGGCCGATATGACCAAAAGCATTAGGAAACCAGTTAGAATGCGTTTCATGTGATTTATAATTAACTCCGCTAAGATAAGGTTATACGACTGAAAAACAAGACGATAAAATGAATTTTTTTTCTGAAAACCTGCAAAGTTGGTAAAGGTTTATATTTATTGAAATCCATACCCATTCCTTTACTTGATTGAAATGGGTAAAGTTTTTTCAAATTCGGTTTGAACATTTTAGCTAAAATGCTTAATAATAATGATTTAGAAGCATTAATAGATTATTTGAATTTTTGACAAGAAAAAAATTATTGAATTACAATCTTAATAAATACACTGAATCTGATGTGTAAGAAATTCTAAAAAAAGCGGGAATAGAGCAGAAAGGGTTGGTTGTTTTAATATTTTCCCTGCAATATGAGGGAGGCCCTACATCTCTGTATACTAAATTTCTGACAATATAAGAAATGTATTAGTATCGCCAAAAAGCATTAATTTATCTAAGAGATTTTGTAAATCAATTTGATTTTTAAATATAACTCTTAAATGCAAATTCTGATTTCCTGTTATACGATGTGCTTCCTTGATTTCCGGGAAATCTTTAATTTTTTTTAAAACATCTTTTAGCTGACCGGGAAAAACTTTCAATAAAATAAAAGCTTCCAATTCATATCCCAATTTTTTATAATCTATCTGTATATCGTATCTCTTAATGAGACCCGTGTCTTCCATTTTCTGAATTCTTTCTCTAACTGATGAAGGTGACAGGCTAATTTTTCTTCCTAAATCAGCAAAAGACTGACGTGAATTTTCTTTTAATAAGTTTAATAATTGCATGTCGATTGAATCTACCATTGAATTAATTTTTAATGTTTCGTAAATACCATAATTCAATGGTAAAAATACAAAAAATACACGAAATCAATTTTTTTTATATTTATCCAGCCGATACCTTTGCGATAAATTGATGAATTATAGTTCTATGACACTTGAAGAGAAATTTAAATTGCTTGATGCAAAACATGCTCCCGGTCAGGAAGTTCGACAAGATTTGGATGATTTGAGTTCTGTGATGGTAGGAGACATGCTTAATGGTGTTTTTGTTGATTTTTCGCATGGCGATGTCGATGCCTTTGTCCCTACCCCTGATTCTGAAACTTTTTGGTTAAACGGGTTTGGCAAAGGAGGGAAGCAAGCTTATACCGAATATCGTGGAGATTCCGAAATTCGCCAAGGCTTAGCTGAACGGCTTGGTACTTATACTGGCAAGCCAATTTCAGCCAAAAATGAGTTGATAATCACCCCCGGCACTCAAGGCGCATTGTTTTTGGCATTGGGCTCAACTGTAAGTGTTGGGACAAAAGTTGCTGTAGTAACTCCAGATTATTTTGCAAATCGGAAGCTGGTGGTCTTTTTTGGCGGTGAAGTTGTTCCCATTCCATTGAATTATAGAGATCCACTGGCAGTTCATGGAATTGACCTTGAGCATCTGGAAAAAGTATTTCAGAGTGGTACAGAGGTCTTTGTTTTTTCTACACCAAACAATCCAACTGGTTATGTTTTTTCGGGTGTTGCCATAAATAGCATTGCTCAACTTGCAGCAAAGTATCATGTTACTCTCATTGTTGATGAGCTCTATTCCCGCATGTTATACAGCGGAGAAGACTATGTCCATTTATGTGGTTGTTCGGTTGTTCCGCCAAATCTCATAACAATTTTTGGGCCTTCAAAAACGGAGTCGCTCAGTGGTTTTCGTCTTGGAGTGGCATTTGGCTCACCGAAAATAATAGAGCGGATGGAGCGTCTCCAGGCCATTGTGTCTCTTCGTGCCGCCGGATACAACCAGGCAGCACTGAATACCTGGTTTCGGGAGCCTGAAGGTTGGTTGGAAAGGCGGATTCGGGAACACGAGTCAATCCGGGATGAGCTGCTGCATATATTCAATACTGCAAATCTTATAACAACATGTCCTCAGGCCGGCAGCTATCTGTTTCCGCAATTACCAGTTCTAACAGTTGATTTGTATACTTTTGTTCGTTTGCTTCGATTTCAGGCAAATGTAGTAGTTACTCCAGGTACAGAATTTGATCAAAATTGTACTGACTCTATCAGGCTTAACTTTTCGCAAGATCATAAAGCAGCGGTCGATGCGGCAAAAAGAATAGTAAAAATGACTAATATTTATAAAAAATGAATGCTCAGTTAAATAATCCCATACCTCAGGGAAAATATAAGGCCGCTGTGCGACATAAGGATTTGATTTATACATCGGGAATGACACCAAGAATCAAAGGTGTATTAAAGTATTCCGGAGTTATCCAAGCTAGTCTTCCATTAGAAACCTATCGTGATGCTATAGAATTGGCCACTAAAAATGCTCTTTTTGCAGCAAAAGCCTGCTTACAAGACAATGAAAGAATAAAATTCATTCCTCAGCTTTGTGTATTTTTAAATGCAGAATCAGGATTTAAAGACCATGCAAAGCTTGCAAATTTTGCATCTGATGAACTCATAAAGCAATTAGGAGAAGATGCCATTGGTAGCAGAATATCGGTCGGTGTGGAATCATTGCCAGATAATGCTTGTGTGGAAATATCTTTAATTGCAGCTGTTTTTTAATTCTCAAAATAATAATTATTATGGTCAACAAATCAATTTCAAAAATCATAATCTTCATCAGTGTGATGATTATGCTTGGTCAAAACAAACAAATTATTGGACAAAGTGTTAATCCATTATTTCCAAACTCCATCGTTTCTAATGATATAGATTTTATTTTAGATACAGATGACGATCATTTTGATACTCTGGTATTTATAGGCTTGCAAGATATGGAAATGCCTGGAAATGGTGAAATTCTTTTCGATGAAGATACCTTTGTATTTGAAGCCACATTTTCTAACAATAAGGTAATTGGAATCTGGTGTCATAGCTCTTTTGAAACAATGGATTCTGCTTATCAATATGCTTCTAAAGTTTGCTATAGGCTTGGTAAACTTCCGTTTATTCAGAGAGATATGTTAGATCATGTATGTATAAATACCGGAAATCACACAGCATTTGCTGAAACACAAGGTCATTTTTTTGTTCTCTATTCCGAAAATATAGATGCTCGAATCGGAACACACGATTTGGAAGAAACTGTTTTTCATGAATCTGTTCATGCATCTATTCAAGATTTATATGAAAATGATACGGCCTGGATCAATGCACAAGATGCCGACAACAATTTTATTACCGTTTACGCTCAGCAAAATCCTCATTTGGAGGATATGCCCGAAACAGCTCTTTTTGCCTATACTATGATTATGCATCCTGGAAGGCTTTCGTCTACCATTGAAAATTGGGTATTAACATACATCCCCAACAAGCTTGCATTCTTCGAAAGTATATATGGAGAATGCACTGTAGGTATTCAAAAAAATACAATTAATTCTAATACAACCGTTTATCCAAACCCTTCTTCTACTAAAACTACCATAGAATTCGAGAATTCTAAAAAAGGTCGAATACTTATCATTTACAACGCCAAAGGAAACAAAATAAAATCAATAGAAATTGAAGGTAAATTTAATCAGATAGATTTGCATGATTTGCAAAAAGGAGTTTATGTATTTTCTATACCAGAACATGCAACAGTTGAGTTTTTGAAGTTATAAACTTTAATAATTCATGCGATTTTTTCTAAAGTTGGTCTTTTTATTTGGGTCTTAATTGTCATTGCCCTAATGCCGCTCCTTTACATTTAATGTCATTTCAGCATTGGGGGACATCCTTCGCTTTTATCTGCTCAATCAAACCTTGATGTGTCTGCTTTAATTGGTTCTTTAATGGAATCTAAAATATCTGTTTATAGTTGCTAAGCTGATGGTGTAAATGATAGGCTTTTTGCGAAATATTGTCCGATAATTTAACTCAGGATGATATTTTCTAAGCTTTTTTATTGCTGCAACGGCTTAATAATCAATTATAAATCTGTTAAAAACCACAAGAATCAATTAGAATTTGTGAAACCCTCAGCTGAGAATATTCTTTTATAGCGAATATCTAAAAGTGTGCAAATCATATCGTTTTCAGGCCAATTTTATTTATCGAAAGCAAAAAAGTGGAAACCTTTGCGGGTTATCCACTTTTTTGTTATCAGTTTTTTTGGCTTCTGTTTCCGGGGGAACTATTCGCCGCGTTTATAGATGATGCACGAAACGGTAACATCGTCGCCACCCATATTGATGGTCATGCCATAGGGGCGGTCGGGGTGAATTTCTATTTGAGCGGCTCCGGCTTTTCCGGTGAGCTGTTGCCAAATGGTTACTGCCTGATGCACTCCTGTGGCTCCTGTGGGATGTCCCCAGCCAATGAGTCCACCGGTAGTGTTTACAGGCATTTCGCCATCGCGTTTGGTTTTTCCTGCAGCCACATAATCGCAGCCTTCGCCAGGTTTGGCCAACCCGAGAGCTTCGATGGTGAGAATTCCGGCAATGGAGAAACAATCGTGAAGTTCAATGGTTCCAACCTGTTTCACTGTGATTTCTGCTTTGGCTAAGGCCAGCGCAATGGCTTTTTTAATGGCTGTTAGCTCGGTTCTGTCTGCCGGTTGCTCGGTAATATTTCTGATAGTTTGGGCAAACGCAACCACTTCCACTGCATCTTTCTTGTCAACACCAATCCTTTTCAAGCCTTCATCCGAAGCGATAATAATTCCGCTGGCGCCGTCAGAAACCTTGGAGCAATCCATATAATTCAGGTTATCCACAAACACTTTTCCGTTGGGCTCCGATTTGAGCGAAAGTCCGTAGGGGTCCGGATGGGTATTGTGAAATTCCTGAGCGGTAGGGTCTAAACGGGCATTTTCTATGGCATTGGCATACCATTGAGCCATTCCTTTGCGGGCTCTGTCGCGGTCGTATTTGGCAAAATAGGCGCCTGCTCTGTCGCTGAATTGTCCGGGGAAGAAATAGGCATGGCCATTTTTGCGTTCCTTAAACCAGCCAGCTCCGGCTAAAATGTCGGCACCATAAATGGCTTTCACGGTATTTTGAACTTCCACACCCATGCTCAAAACCACTTCGGCGGTTTCGCCCAAAACACTTCTGATTCCAGCCATGAGCGACAATCCCCCCGAACCACAAGCTCCTTCGACACTGGTGGCGGGTTTGTATTCCATACCCTTGTCTATCATGGGGAAAAATCCTGGTAAGTTGGCCTGCTTGTTGAACCGGGCTGCCATAAAATTACCAATCACACCCTCGTCAACGCTGTCGGCTCCACCTTTTATTTTCCCCAGAACGCCTTGTCCGGCTTCCTTGAGATGTTCCTCAAGTCCGGCTCTTTCTTTTTTGGGGTTGAATTCTTTTCGTCCGGTTCCCATGCTGATGGTATTATAGCCGGCTGTCATATATACTTTTCTTCTCATTTTTCTTGTCTTTAAAATTTCAAAATCTGGTTTTGCTATTTGAAGAACTCGTTAACGGGTCCATAAGCGTGGAAAAATCCGGTAAGCATCACAGTGTTAACATCTTCCTTGTTGGCGGCTACACCATCCGATACCAAAGCAGCTCCAATTTCGTTGCTTCTGGCACCATATTTCAGAGCCAGCTGAGCGCCAAGGGTATCCAAGGTTTTCATGTGGTTGTAGAATGCGGCCATCACTTCGTTGATATTCTTCATTTTAACGGCATTTTTCCAGGCAACTGCGCCTTCGGGCATAGCACCCAAAGCGGCATCGCATTTTGCCGAGAAGCTATCGAACATGATGTACTCTTTAGCTTGCGGATCGTAGGCAGCCACTGGTTTTCCTTTTTCATATTTCAGGAAACCATCTTTTTGGGCGCCACTGCTCATTTGACCGCCTTTAACTCCAAGAGCAATAAACTGGTCGATGATGGGGCTGTGGAGATTTTCGGTAGCCATATATGGATTCATCACATTCATAATGAATTGCATCACATCGATGCCCACATAATCCATCAATTGGAAAATGCCCATGGGTCGTACTAAGTATTCCTGAGTCACCTTGTTAACCATGTAAACTGCTTCGGGGAAGCTAAAATCTTTGGCTAATTTTTCAGCTTCGCCAAGACCATACAAACCATCGCGCATAAAATGACCATTGCCAATAAATCCTGCAATATCGTTGGCCGGAACCACCACTTTTTTCAATGCTTTGGCATAATCCAGAGCGAATTGTCTGGTTTCGGCCTGAGTGGCAGAAGTGGTGATAAGCTCCACCAATTTCTGAACAGCGGGGGGATTGTAGAAATGGAAACCCAGGACACGTCCGCCCAGATTGGCTTTTTGGTCGATGAGACCAATGGGCACCGAGCTGGTATTGGTGAGGTAGAATGGTTTATTGGGGTTGTTGGAGTCAATTTGAGAGAGAATCTTCACCTTTAAATCGGGGTTTTCGCTCACAGCTTCGAAGATAAGATTCGATTTATAGGCCACTTCGATGGCGGTGGTGGGGCGGATAATATTGAGCACATCGAAAATGTATTGCTCAATGATTTCGCCATTTTCAATAAGGTCGGCCCGGTCGGCATAGGCCGAACGCAACCAAACAACTTGTTTTTCGGCTACTTTAAGAACCTGGGCTTTAATGTATTGAACCAGGCCATGCAATCCGGCATCGGACAGGTCCATGGCGTTGAGAACAAATGTTTTTCCTTTATTTTCCGGTTTCAGACTCAGATTGGTCATTTCAACCGCAGTGAGCAACAGGATGCCGCTGCCCATTTTTCCGGCAGCTCCCAACACTGTTACATTTTGCAATCTTTCATCGTATGTCATATCGTTTAATGTTTTTTAGTTTTTCTTTTTAATTCAGATGAACTACCAGTTTGCTTTTCTTTTTTCTAAGAAAGCCGTCATTCCTTCGAGCCCTTCCGATTGTGGCCCAAAGAGCTTTCCGAACGATTCAGCTTCGAGTTCGCTACCCTGTGCCAGAGTTTTATTGTAGCCCTGATGCGTCACGCTCTTGACTAAGGCAATGGCTTCGGGTCCTTTCGATGCAATGTTTCGGGCAATTTCCATGCAGGTATCAATAAGTGCTTCGGGCTCCACCATTTTTTGAACCAATCCGATTCTCAGAGCATCTTCGGCGCCAATCATATCGGCAGTCATGAGGAGGTAGAGAGCATCGGCCATTCCCACCAGTCGACTCAGGCGTTGAGTGCCGGCAAAACCGGGGATTAGACCCAGATTCACTTCCGGCTGACCAAATTTAGCTTTGGTGCTGGCAATACGAAAATCGACTCCCATGGCCAGTTCCAGTCCGCCTCCCAGTGCAAAGCCATTAATGGCAGCAATAACGGGAACCTGAAGCGTTGCGAAACTGGCAAATGTATTTTGTCCTTTGCGCGAAAATGCAGATGCTTCGGCTGCTGTTTTGTGTTGCATTTCGGCTATGTCGGCACCGGCAACAAAGGCTTTTCCATCGCCTGTTATAATCACAGCCCTGAGATTTTTATCGGCTTTAAAGCCAAGAACGGCTTGATCCATTTCGTCGAAAAAACGGGTATTCAGGGCATTCATGGCTTTGGGGCGGGAGATGGTTACCAAAGCAATTTCGTCGTGCTTAGTAATTTGTAATATTTCGTAATCCATTTTTATATGAGGTTTTGGTTGACTTTTTCTTTAAAAAACCCGCTGAAAATAATCAGATTTATTTAGGTTAATATCTTGTTATTCAATGGTTTTATAAGGACTTAAAATTTAAAAATCAAATGTATGCATAATATTTTTTTCGGACAAGAGATTTAGAAAAGATTAATAAATTTTTGGGGATGATGATTTGAAAATCAGTGGGAAAGGAATCAAAGTTTTTTTGATTAAAGAAAATTGAAAGCAGATACTCGGCGGAGCGAAAAAAAAATTAATTTTGCCCACCTGAAAGTTCAACATAAAGTAGATTTTCTATTTAGAAATATTTGCCCAGATGGCGGAATTGGTAGACGCGCTGGTTTCAGGGACCAGTGGCCTTACGGCTGTGCAGGTTCGATCCCTGTTCTGGGCACAAAGCTCTCGGTAAACCGGGGGCTTTTTTTATGGAATCATGTGAATTGGAATGTGATTAGTCGCGGAAAAACAGATTGTATTTCAAAATGCTGTAAATAGCCCGGAATCCATCGCGCCAGTTGATTTTCTTGCCTTCCTTATAAGTCCTTCCATAATAGGAAATTCCCACCTCGTACAGGCGAATATTGGGAACACGTGCAATTTTGGCGGTCACTTCGGGTTCAAAACCAAAACGTTTCTCGCGCAGTTTCAACCCCTTGATAATATCGGAGCGGAACAATTTATAACAGGTTTCCATATCTGTGAGGTTCTGATTGGTAAACATGTTCGACAGAAATGTGAGCAATTTATTTCCTATGGAATGCCAGAAAAATAGAATTCTATGGGGATGGTGTCCCATAAACCGTGATCCGTAGACCACGTCGGCATTTCCGTTGAGCACCGGCTTCAGCAATAAATTGTATTCCTCGGGGTCATATTCCAAATCGGCATCCTGAATCACGATATAATCGCCGGTAGCATGTTGAATTCCAGTATGTAACGCAGCACCTTTCCCTTTGTTCACTTCGTGTTCCAGATACATGATTTCCATGTCGGGGTTTTGCTTGCGATAGGTTTCTATGGCTTCTTTGGTATTGTCGGTGGAGCAGTCATTAATAAGAATGATTTCTTTCCGGATATTACCGTTGAGAGTTACTTCCTTGATTTTATTTAAAATAAGATGGACAGTTCGGCCTTCGTTATAGGCGGGAATTACAATGGAAAGCTTGTTTATGGTAATATTCATCATTCTATCAATATATTTTTGGAGGCAATTTATTAAACTTGAACCCTTGTTTAACGCGGCGCGAAGATACATATTTTGATTGTTAAAAAAAGACATTCCAATGGCTACAAGATATCTACCTTGAAAGAAATGTAATTTTACCTTCTCACCAAAATTTTCCTGTTCAACACAAAATCGCCGCTGCGAA
>CAXYYJ010000076.1:0-13769 GCA_964293475.1 uncultured Draconibacterium sp. | reverse complement strand
TTTTATATTTTTGCAATTTCCTGTTAAAGGCGCATACTGAAACCAAGTCCGAAGGACATTCCGGGGTTTATGCTGCTATAAATCTGGTTTTCTGCATTATACGAGGTATAAACACTTTCGATTTTGCTTCCGAGAATATTGCTAACCTTCAGATTGATGGATGCTTTTTGGCTTTTGCCAAGTTTTTTATTGAACCCAAAGTTCAAGCTATGAAAAGGCTCCACATAAACGTCGGGATAGATTCCAAGCCCAACTACATAGAGGGTTGGCCCTTTTACATTGTAGAAGAATCCGGTTTCGAGTCCAAGCTCTAAATTTTCATAGGTCAATGAGGCATTCACCACATAGGGCGACTGGCCAGCCATAGCACGAGTATCTTCGATGGTTTCTCCGGTTTTTTGGTATGTTTTACGTGAGCGGAATTCGGCATCGGTCATGGCGATGATTGAATTTGCCAAAGTCAGGTTACCACCCACATTAAAATAGCTCATGAAGGGCGAAATGAAACCGAAATTCTTTCTGAACTCGAATTCAAGTCCATACAAAGTTCCATCTCCCACATTGCGGGGTTGGTATTCGGTGCTGGTTTGCTGTTCGGGGATACGAACAAGCTCAATGGGACGGTCGAACTTTTTATAGAACCCACTCAACGAAACCAACTGGCCTTTCTCGCCAAAATACTCCCATCGCAGGTCGATATTATCGATGCGGGTTTCGGTAAGTTTTCCATCCCAATCGGAGTAAACAAACAAACTACCGTTGAAAATCCTGTTGGTAAGCGGGTCGATAATCTGGGCATATGAAACTTCCTTGAACGATGGGCGTGCTATGGTTCTGGAGTAGGAGGCTCTGAGGTTTTGAGCGTCGGTGAGTTGATAGATAAAATTCACCGCCGGGAAAAAATCGAATGATGATAAAACGACTTCATTTTTCAGATTTTTACCATTGATTTCATCACCGCTGGCATAGGTTTGGTCGCGGCCAGTATGGCGAAGAACAAAATTTTCAACTCTAAGACCCAGAATGGCTTTAAATCCATCAAAAAGTAGCATTTCGTTGGATGCATAGAAACCCGTATTGTTCACATTCGACTGATATTCATTTGGATTTGGGTCGCTGTTACCAGATTGATAATAAACACCATTGGGGCGGTTTGGATAAATATTATCGGCGTCCAACACATCGTTGGGGTCGTAGGAGGTCCAGTTTTGAGCTCCGGTAAACTGCATATCGAATTTAAGAATCTCGTAATTCCGATATTTAAATACGTGGATAAGCCCCATTTTAAAGCGGGCATTTTCGCCCAGAAAATCGTATTTCTTTACCGCATCTATTTTTGCAGTAACATTTAACTCGTTGAGGCTACGCCAAATGCGTGAAGGATTACCCCCGGCACCTGCCATAAAAGTGGTATCGTTGGTTTCCAGGGTAAATGCAGTTCGGCGGATATCGGGATCGGATGAAGTGGAATAGGTAGGCGATAATTTCCAGTCGATATCGATATTCGATTTTTCCAATACATGTTCGCCATGAAATAAAATATTGCTCAATGATCGCTGACCATATTCCAGGTTGTGGCTGATGGCATGATAACCCGATTGTCCAACCGCTTCACCATCATTAATAATATCGAATAAACCAGCTTTGCTCTCGCCATTTTGAAGGTGCATGGCCACAAAGCGGAATTTGTTAAGCTTTCCTTTGAGGGCTATTCCAGCGAGAGCACCCATCAATACATTGTTCTCGCCCATTTTTCCTTTTTGAATGGTTGCATATCGCAACTCATACTTATCGGGGTCGAGCCATTTCTGGTATTCGCCATAGGTAACATCTTCAAAGAAATTGGTTTCATTTTTATAGCTGAGTGAAACAATGTATCCCAATTTTTTTCCTTCGGTTTCTGAATCCTTCTTCTTGAGGTCGATTTGATTTCCCAGAGTGAGAGAAGCGCTGAAATCACCTAAGCTATTTTTTTGAATTACGCCTAGATTTGGATCAAAACTTTGAACAAAATCGGTGATTTCGGTTGCTGAAGCACCACTCACGGGGTTTGGTATTGTTTTATTTCTGGCTTTATCGGGCAGGGCTCTTGTTCCATCGTCAAAACCAAGGAAATCAAGCTTTCCGCCATTATAGGTGATATAATCGCCATTGAAGTGCATGGATGGATTATAACCTCCGCTGATGGAGAAATTAGTGGTTTTTTCTTCGGGGAATCCTTTGGTTTCTACATTGAGCATACCACCGGTGAAGTCGGCGGGTAATTCGGCGGAGAAATTCTTGCTCACCATCATATTGTCGATGAGGTTGCTGGGGAAAATGTCCATTTGCAGCGTATTTCTGTCTGGATCAAGACCAGGGAGGTCGAGTCCGTTGAGGGTTGTTTTAGAGTAGCGATCGCCGAGGCCTCTCACATACACATATTTACCCCCTTCTATGGATACTCCGGTTACGCGTTTTACGGCATCAACCGCAGTGGCATCGCCGGTTAGCTGCATTTTTGAAGATGAGATACCATCGAGCATAATGGAGCTTTGGCGCTTCATGGACATGAGCGACAACTCCGAAGTTTTAACTATTTCGGCTTTTACCACCACTTCCTGCAATTCGAAATCGGCACCTTTGAGCCTGATGTCGGGGAAATTGGCAACTTCGCCAGCCTTGACCACTATACCTTCCATCACAAGGGTTTGGAAAGAGATATAGGATATTTGCAGGGAATAAGTGCCAGGAGACAAATCGAGACTAAAAGCACCATCGAGGTCGGTGGAAGTTCCGGTGGTTGTGCCACCTACTATAACCGCAACCCCTACCAGCGTTTCGTTGGTAGATTCATCAATAACAATTCCCCTGATTTTCCCATTTTGAGCAAACGAGAAGAAACTTAAAAGAGCAAGAATAACAACAATTAACTGCCTCATACTTTATATTTACAAAATGTAAAAACAGACCTCACTATATTTTCTATAATCAGGCCTGTTTTAATTATTTTAAAAACTTTGAACTATCTCTATCAAAACTTTATTATAACTCGCTTAAGATTCCAGCTGCGTGAGCCCAGGTCCATGCGAACACAGATACATCGGCTTTTGAAGTTCCGCCAGCATGAACGCCTGCAGGAATGTCACCATTCACATGGTTTGCCAAAGAATCGGCTGGAACATTGATATAAATTTCGTTGAAAGAAACTGCTGCAGCGGTTACGCGGTTAATTTTTTGACCGTCAACAACATTGGTAAAGAAGAAATTATCAAGAGCAACCATAGAGTTGGCGTCAACATTGATAAGGTCAGTAGAAGTAACTACGTCGCTGGAAGTGATGAAAGAACCATTTTTCATGGTGTGGCCAGCTGCATAAGAGCCTTCTGGACCGTCAAGTTCCAAACAATGGTTACCAGGAGTAACAACAACGAAATTGTCGAGTGTTCCGCTCCATGATTGGTCAGTATCCAAAGCGTCGTCGCCAACATTCCAGGAAATTACGTTTTTAACACTTACTTTTCCGCCGAAGAACTCGATTCCGTCATCTTGATTGGCAACAATTTCTACGTTTTCGATAACTGTTCCAGAACCAACACCACCAAGGGTTAAACCGTTGATTTCGTTACCAGAACCGATATTGGTTCCACCGTGACGGATTGAGATATATTTGATAACACCAGAATTATCGGCATCGTCAGAACCACCATAAAGACCGTTAGGATCGGAAGTAGGAATACCTTCAATTTGAACTTCAGTAACATCGCCAGCATCGTTCGAAGCAGAAATTCTAGCTTTACCTAAAACTAAAACACCACCCCAGTATCCATTCACATCAGGAGTAAGGTTGGGGCTGGCGAAATTACCAGCAGTAATATTTTCGGGCATAATTTCATCGGCAACAGAAGTAAAGATAATTGGTTTGGTTGCAGTACCTTCGGCCATTAATTTACCACCTCTGGCAATCAAAAGAGCAGTTGCATTGGCACCGGTTCCGGCTTCACCTTTAATGATGGTTCCAGGTTGGATGGTTAAAGTAGCACCAGAAGTAACGGTGATTCTACCGCCTAATTGGTAAACTTTATCACTTGTCCAGGATGTGTTGGCAGTGATGTTTGAATTAACAACTACTACAGTTTCGTCTGTTGGAGTTGTGGTATCATCATCGCTGTTCTTGGAACAAGAAGCTAAAACGATAATTGAAGCCATAAATAAGATTGCAAATAAATTTGATTTCATACGATTATTGTTTGTTTTAAATTGTTTTTGTTTTGCGGCAAAACTACTGGTGCATTATTAAGAGAACGTTAATAAGCATTTAATAAATCATTAGGTTAAATTTATGTTTTATATAACCATCATACTCATTACGTGATATTTATCTCCATTATTCATATAAACAAATCATTAATTTGAGCCTTTTTGGGGGGCTTTATTTTTTGTCCTTCTCTTATAGGATGAAAAATAGATTAAATATAGTTGATGAGAACAGGGATGCTGGACAAGCTTTCCTGATTCCTCTCTATTTTTTTATATTTGCGGCCAGGTAAAAAACAACCATGACATGGAATTATCACTAAACAAAACAATCTATCAACTTCAGAGTGTGGCAACGGGCGCAATCATAAGCGATAAGGGCTGGACTTTGGAAGCCCCCGGAGAAACCCAGCCACACTTGGTAAGAGCCATTTACGAAAAGAAACAATTAGTACTGAAAGATGAAAGTTATGGTTTGTACCAGTTTGCCGACTGGCTTCCTATAGGCAAAATGCTCAAAGGCTCCTGGGCGCCAGTTACCTTTGCCAGCATGGGGTTGGCAAAATACCTGGGAATAAACAACTTGTACATTACCTTTTCGGGCTACTGGCCAGAGAGAAATATTTATATGCCCACTTGTTCCTTTAAGGAGACAGAAGCCTACTCGGTTTGTGCCCGGATTCCAGACGCCGAAAAACGGGTGCTGGTTGTTGCTTCGGCAGGAAATACGGCAAGGGCTTTTGCTCAGGTTTGTTCCGACAACCAAATTCCGCTTTTGCTCAGCGTTCCCGAAGATAACTTAAATGCATTGTGGTTTAAGGCTCCACTCAACGACTGCGTAAAGCTGATTTGCTCCAAAAAGGGAGGCGATTATTACGATGCCATCCATTTGTCGAATATAGCCTGCGAAATGGAAGGATTTTTTGCCGAAGGAGGTGCTAAAAATGTGGCCCGCCGCGATGGAATGGGAACCACCATGCTTTCGGCTGTTACCACCATAGGACAAATTCCTGAGTATTATTTTCAGGCCGTGGGAAGCGGAACAGGCGCCATAGCAGCCTGGGAAGCCAATTTGCGATTGCTCGAAGATGGAAGGTTTGGCCAGAACAAGGCCCGGTTGATGGTTTCGCAAAATGTCCCCTTCCACCCCATTTACGATGCCTGGAAAGCAGATTCGAGAGCGTTGCTGCCCATGAACGACAACGAAGCCCGTAAGCAGGTAGAAATTATGGATGCCAAGGTTTTAAGCAACCGTAAGCCACCCTATGGCCCTGCCGGCGGACTGTTCGATGCATTGAAAGACACCGATGGCGAAGTGCTTTTGGTGACCAATGAGGAAGCTCGCGCAGCGGCGGCCTTATTTTTAGAAACCGAGGGGATTGATATACATCCGGCAGCAGCAGTGGCGGTGGCTTCGCTGGTACAGCGTGTAAAAATGGGAGATTTAAACCCTGAAAGTCTAATAATGCTCAATATTACCGGAGGCGGCGAAGAACGGTTTAAACGCGACCATGAACTTTATTATTTGAAGCCGGAGTTGGTTTTTGATTTGGAGCCAGATACCATGACGGTAAAAGCCCGGTTGAGTGAATTGAGCTGGAAATAGTTTTCGTTAAGATTTTATTCTTACCAAATATTCTACTTATTTTATTTGATTGATATTCCAGATATTGGCATTAGGTAGCTTTAAATCAGAGCTTTCATGTTTTTTCTTTTTTTGGTGATGTTTTTTTCGGCAGACAAGTCGGTGGAACGAACAATTATATTAAATTTAGAATAACCTAAATAAATGATTCCATGAGAACCAGCGTTTTTCATACGAACATACTGATTCCAATCCTATTTTTACCTTTAATTTTTTTGGGGGGAGGCTGCGGACAATTTGAAAAACACTCCAATGGCACACCAAGCCCGGAATATGCCTGCGAAATTGATTCTTTGGATTTGTTTATTTGGAACAATTTCGATTTGGATGCCGATTCTATGGAAAAGCTATTGACTCTGAAAACGCAAAACCAAACTGACCTGCGGAAGTCGCAAAAATTGATGAATATCTATCTGCAGCTTATAGAGTTTTATCAGTACCGCAAACCCGATTCTTATAAAGCAGTGGTTTATCTGGGGCAGGCCACCAAGATTATTGCCGAGCAACCCGAATATTTCATGGACAACCCCTATTTGTTTATCGATATTGGAAATGTATTTCTTCAGATAAAACTCTATAATCAGGCCGCTATCTACTATAAAATAGCTGAAAACATTGCCAACAAAACCGCCATAAACCATGCGAAGGCTTTAGCATTGCAGAATCTGGGCATCACTTTTCAGCGTCGGCAATTACCCGACTCGGCCTTATCCTATTTTAATGAAGTTGACCAGATGCTCACCGCTAAAGAGCTGACCATGAGAGCCCAAAACAACAATCTGATAGCAGGAATCCTGATACATGAAGGTAAATTTGCTGAATCCATGCCCCTATTGCAGCAGAATTTTATTCTCTTGGCGGATGATAAAAAACAATTCCCAGAAAATTATAAAATTCAGGGGAATCGATACCATGTTTATTGGGAAGAATTGATGGCCAAAACCCATAAAAACCTTTGCTGCTATTACTATTTTAATCATGAGCCCGATTCGAGTTTAGCCCATTTGAATAAGGCTTTATATTTTGCCCAAAAGTCGCATTCCATGCGGTTGCTGGCTGAGTTGCTTGTAGTAAAAACCACCCATTATGCAAAAGGAATCAGCCCGAAACAGCTGGAGCAACTGGCAGATTCGGCCTATGAGGTGGTATCGAAAATAAATGATCTGGAAATCCAGAAAACCTTTAGCGATTCACTTTCAGCACTCTTCCGCCGTACCGACCAGAAAAACTATGAGCAAAAATACCTCAGCTTGTCGGAGAAATTGGGCGATTCATTGTTAAAAATCAAGGGGAATAAGGAGTTTATAGAGAGTGTTTTACAGATGTCCACATTAGCTACCGAGGAGGCTGTACATAATTTAGAAGACCAACATAAAGCCAAAACCGCCACCATCGTACTGCAGCGAAGAATTATTCAGCTCACGATTACTATAGCGATTGTTATTTTGTTGGCTTTGCTCGTTATCCAACTGCAAAAAATCCGGCTTAACAAAGCTTATCTTGCTGTGGTAAAGCAGATTCAACAAAACCATCCGAATCCTATTCCAAAAGAAACCACCGAGGAGAAGAAAAAAAATGGTGACGAGATGGCTGAAAAATTAGAAATTCAGTTGAGGGAGCTCATGCAAAAAGAAAAGACCTATCTGCAAAAGGACATCAGTCTTCATCATTTAGCCACCCAACTCAATACCAACCGCACCTATTTGTCGACGCATATCAATCATTTTCATCAAAAATCGTTCAGCGACTACATAAATAAACTGCGCATTGACGAGGCGTGCAGACTGCTCATGTACTCAAATCCTCAGAATTTCACTATCGATGGTATTGCCGATATGTGTGGTTTTAACTCAAAAAGCGCCTTTTACGGAGCATTTAAAAAGGAAACCGGCATGAGCCCGAGTACCTTTCAAAAAATACATGGGAGCTCGCTTTAAACATCAGTAAAAGCCAAAAAGCCCACAAAATCCTTCTATATATCTGATTTTATGATCTTTAAAACTTTGTTCTGAATCGTACAATTGTACGAATCAGAACCAATTTTAACATTTGCCAGGGGAGAATTCTCATTAAATTTACAAGAAGAAAGCCCTAAACTGCGATTTGATGAGACAGAAAAAGTCACTTGAGTCGGTTCAGGAATTTCGAAGAAGCAGACAGTTTGAATAACAGGATGACAATTATTAAAGAATAAACCCATGAACCAACCATCTAAACAATTTAAAAAATTAAAAAAGCCCGGTGTCGCTTTTTCCCTGGGCGCATTGACAATGAACCGATTTTGGGTTCAGCCGGCTATAATCTCACTGGCAATTCTGATTCTATTCATTTTTCTTACCCCTGACCTTCTGGCACAAACGCCCCCGCCCCCTAATAATGGCCTGGCAGGAGGCGGAACAACAGTTGTGGGCGGAGGAGCACCTTTGGCCGACGGGCTCATCATGCTCATCAGTGGAGGATTATTTTATGGCATTGTGGCCTATAAAGAGAAGATTGTAGAATTTCTTGACAAGAAAAAATGAACAATTTATTAAATAAATAACCTATGAAAAGCATCGGTAAATACCTTGGAATTTTAGTTTTTGTAGTGGCAACTTCTTTAGCTTATAGCCAAACCCCACCCCCACCGAATAATGGATTAGCAGGAGGAGGAAGCACAGTTGTAGGCGGTGGTGCTCCCCTTGGGGGCGGACTGCTTATTTTAACAGCATTTGCAGCTGCTTACGGAGGCCGAAAATATTGGAAATCACTTAAGTTTTAATTAACGCAGATTGTTACGTTTTCATAATTGTCCAAATTGTGCACAGGCTAATTTTTTAGCCTGTGCTTTCTGGAGAAAGTGTGAAAATGTTGGCAAACACATCAAGAATAGCATAAAATAAAAAGAAAGGATAAATATTAAAAACTTAGAATTATGAAAGCAAACAGACTTTATTTTGGAATTTTATTCATTCTGCTCACTGTTGGATTACAGGCACAACAGGGAGGATATGCATTAGAATTTAACGGAACTAAATATGTGAACTGTGGGAACGATGCCTCTGTTTGCATATCAGGAACTGCCCTAACACTGGAAGCCTGGGTGTATCCTACAGCTTTCTCAACCTATGTTTATGAGAATGTTATTGTAAATAAACTCGCCAGCACAACCCATGGCTATAATCTGCGCTGTGGAGGAAATGGAATCGTAGAGTTTTATGTCTCCTACAATTTTTCAAATACAGGATTTGCGACCAGTGGAACGGGTGCTATAGAACTCAATAAGTGGACCCATTTGGCAGGTACTTATGATGGAGCGAATGTTAAACTTTATATTAACGGAGTTTTGACTGTTACCACCCCATATACTGCCTCTATTCCTTCACAAAACTTACCACTAATCATTGGAAATCATGGAGATATAAATTTTCTTACCAGGCCATTTATTGGAAAAATAGACGAAGTTCGTATTTGGAATATTGCACGTACACAACAAGAAATCAGAGATAATATGTACAAGGAAATTGGTACACATGCCAATCTGAAGGCCTATTACCAAATGAGCAATGGCTCGGGAACCACATTGACCGATAATAGCGGAAACAGCAATGCCGGAACAATTTCATCGGCAACCTGGACTTCTTCTACCGCGCCCCTGCCCTACTTCACCGTGGATGATGGCAATTGGACAACCAGTTCCACCTGGGCGTCGGGTCAAAATGCACCCACCAACGACTGGGCCTCCGTGAAAATTAACAATGTAGTATCGCTTAATAGCGGCGATGGAAAAACTGTGAACGATCTTAATGTGGCGTCTGGGGGGGCACTCACTGTCAAAGATGGCGCTACACTCATTACCAATGGCAATGTCATTAATAGCGGAACAACAACTGTAGAAAAAACTATAACCGATGGCATGTGGCAATTGGTGTCATCGCCTGTTGAAAATGCATTTTCCAATGTGTTTGCTGGCGAGTATTTGCAACAGTGGAGTGAACCAAACGATATTTGGTCGCAGATAACAACAACCAACACCCCACTAACTCCCGGAAAAGGATTTAGCTTGTGGGGTAATAATAAAGCCGGCGAAACCACCTATTCTTTTATTGGTAATCCCAACACTGATGAAGTCGATTATAGTATCACCTATACCAATAATGACACTTCATCAAACGACGGAGCCAATCTGGTTGGAAATCCCTATACATCATATCTTGACTGGAATGAGGTGAACGGCTATGGCCCTAAATACACCTACAATGGGTCTGGTTATGATGTATATACAGAATCAAAGGGATATGGAGCAGGCTCAAGGTATGTGGAACCTATGCAGGGCTTTTTTATTGTAACTGAAGCTAATGGACTCTTTAGCTTTACCTACGATATGCGTACTCACGCACCTTCCAAAAAATCAGGTGATGAAAAAGCCCTGCAAAATGGCCTTGTGCTTTCAGCTTTTGGCAACGACTACGAAGACCAACTGTGGCTGGTAATGGATGAAGAAGCATCCGAAGCTTTCGAACTTCAAAACGATGCCTGGAAACTGCTTTCCTCATCAGAAGGAATTTCGCAATTGTGGTCGGTTAGCAGCAGTGGTAAACTGGCTGTTGATGTGCGTCCAGAAACGGAAATCATACAGCTGGGTTTTGCCAACAATCAGAATGGAACCTATTCCATTGGCGTCAGCCAGATTGCCAATATCAGCATTGCCGAGCTCGAAGACACCAAACTCAATATCTTCCACAACTTGTCCAACGGTGCCTACACGTTTGATTGGAATACCGCTGATTCGGAAAATCGTTTTATCCTCCACCTGAAAGCCACTGGAACCGATGATTTGGAAGCACAAGCCGCAAAGGTTTATGCAGCCAACAAACGGGTTTATGTGCGCTTGAGTGAGTTAAATTCTTACTCAGAAATGGCAGTTTATGATTTGCGGGGAAGGATGATTGTCAAGAAAATACTTTCTTCCAACAGCCTTCAGAGCTTTGAGCTCAATCAGCCTTCGGGAGCTTATTTGGTGCAGCTTCAGGGAGCAAATGGAACAGAATCGTTTAAAATAGTGCTTTAGTTTTTGTGAGAAATTCACGGGGTCACATGGAGTGGCCCCGTGACTTCGTATAATCGAAAAGCAATTAAAAAGCAAAAGCTATGAAAAAAATAATCAAATACCTTGGAACGCTTCTCTTGGTTTTGACGCTTTCAGCAGTTTTGGGCCAAACCCCACCCCCACCGAATAATGGACTTGCAGGAGGAGGAACCACTGTGGTAGGCGGAGGTGCCCCACTTGGGGGCGGACTGCTTATTTTAACAGTATTTGCAGCCGCTTACGGAGGCCGGAATTATTGGAAAACACATAAATTATAATTATCGCACGTTGTTACGTTTTCATAATTGTCCTAATTGTGCACAGGCTAATTTTTTAGCCTGTGCTTTCTGGGGAAAGAGCAAAAATGTAAGCGACCTTAGCATCTATAGAATCAGGATTAATATAAAAGGGACAAATATTAAAAACATTGAATTATGAAAGCAAAAATCTCCATTCTCATATTTTGCATGGTTTTGGTCACATCCGGGTTTTCTCAAACCTATGGTGTTGGCTCAGTTACATCGGGCGCTCCAAACCAGATTGCCAATAATACCGATCAGAATTATCTATCATCCCTTACAAAGATTGCTCAATCCGAACAAATTGATTCCAATTCCCGCTCGCCATTAGATGCCGGAGTTACAATTACCTCCAATGCGCCATTCAATATACCGAAAAAGGTAGTGAATAACAATACTTTAAAAACAATAATAAGCGATACGTCTACATCAATCTCCAACGGATCTTCGGGAAAATTATCTGCAATTGGAGGCGGAAATTGTATTGTATTTAATGGCAGCAACAAAATTACTTTTGCATCTACGCCAACAATTCCAGTAGGCAATAGTCAATACACCATTGAGGCCTGGGTAAAGCCAAACACAGTTTCTGGTGCAAACGGAATTGTAGGATGGGGGAATTGGGGATCATCCAATCAGGTAAATGCATTAAGATTCAATGGCCCTACTCAATTGCATAATTATTGGTGGGGTAATGACCTTATTGTAAACATTCCTAATGCACTTGATGGGAAATGGCACCATGTTGTAGCCACTTACGATGGAACAACCCGCTCCATTTACTGGGATGGTGAATTAAAAGGATCTGATAATCGTGCTGGTCACAATGTTACAACATCAACTAATATGAACATTGCTGCAACAAACAACTTTGAGTATTTTGACGGAGCCATTGACGAGGTTCGTATCTGGTCGGTTGGTAGGACAGAGGCACAAATTCGGGATAATATGTATTCAGTAATTCCGGAAAATAGTGCAGGCTTGACAGCTTATTACAAATTTGACGAAGGAACAGGAACCATAGCTGCTGATGCAACTGGCAACGCAAATACCGGAACGAATTCTTCAGCAACCTGGGAAGCATCAACCGCACCACTGCCCTACTTCACCGAGAATGATGGCAATTGGACAACCAATGCCACCTGGGCTTCGGGTCAAAATGCACCCACCAACGACTGGGCCTCCGTGAAAATTAACGATGCTGTTACTCTGAACAATGGAGAGGGGAAAACTGTGAACGATCTTATTGTTGCGGAAGGAGGGGCACTTACAATTAAATCAGGGGCTTCGATAATAACAAATGGAACTGTAACCAATTCTGGAACATTTACAGTTGAAAAAGACATTGCGGCAAGCTCCAAATGGCATTTGATTTCGATGCCCAATGGTAATACCACCACAACCAGTTTTGCAGGATACTATCTTCAGGAGTGGGACGAGCCAACTGCTACATGGCAGGAAATAACAGAATTAGATGTTCCTATGTCTCGCGGAAAAGGATATAGTTTCTTCGACACTCCTGATTCTAAAACCACTTTTTCTTTTTCAGGAACGCCAAATATAGGCAATGTTCCCATTGGTATTACCTTCAACAATATTGGTGGCTTAAACAGAGACGGTGCCAACCTGCTGGGAAATCCTTATCCATCGAGCATCGATTGGGAAATGGTAAGTAACGACTACGGAGCTGTTTATTACTGGAATGGAGCAGCCTATTTGGCATATCCGGCTGGCCAATCGATGCCCGGCGGGGGAACTTATGGCACTGGTTCTCAATATGTTCCTCCTATGCAGGGATTCTTTATCGTAGTACCTGATGGCGACCCAAATAGCTTCACTTTTACCAATGACATGCGTACCCATAGCGGAGCAACAGTTTACTATAAAAGCACCAAATCGCTGCCCGATGGTATTATGCTTTATGCCGACAATGGAAGCTATCAGGACAAACTGCTCATTCGACTGAACGACGAAGCAAGCGAAAACATGGAACTGGATCGCGATGCGTGGAAATTCCCAACCAGTACCGAAGGACTTTCACAACTCTGGTCAGTAAGCCCCGATGGAAACCTGAGCATCGACGTACGTCCTGAAACCGAAACCATTCAGCTGGGTTTTTCCAACAACCAAAATGGAAACTATAGCATCGCTGTGAGCCAATTGAATGGAATAGCCCAGGCAGAACTCGAAGACACCAAACTAAATATCTTCCACAACCTTGCTAACGGTGCCTACTCCTTCGACTGGAATACCACCGATTCTGAGGAAAGATTTATTCTCCACCTGAAAGCCACCGGAACAGATGATATGGAAGCACAAGCTGCCCAGGTTTATGCAACTGGAAATAGCGTTTATATTCGTATGAACGAGCTGGATTCTTACTCCGAAATGATGGTTTATGACCTTTCGGGGAGATTGATTTTAGCCAAACCATTAGCAAAATCGAGCCTTCAGAGTTTCGAGCTCAACGAGTCGTTTGGAGCTTATTTGGTGCAACTTAAAGGTGAGTCTGGAACAAAAT
>CAXYYJ010000075.1:0-13817 GCA_964293475.1 uncultured Draconibacterium sp. | reverse complement strand
ACCTTGGAATCTTTTCCAGTTCCAGAAATTTCTTCACAAATTCAAGAGCAAATTGAATTCAAGATTGATACAATCATTTCAAGTATCTTGGAATTTCAAAAAAGCAAAGAGAAGTATATTGGATTGGCGCAGGATAATTTGTCAATAACTTCAATTTCAAAAAAGGTTGATACTTTTTACAACTATGATTTTAAAATTTTCCTATCTGAGCTAAAAAAATTAAATATTACACTTTCACTATCTAACCAATCACAATGGAAGGATTTTTTTGAAATATCAAAATCTGAAATAAACAAACTCCAATCCGAAATAGAAAAAACCGACAATGAAATAGACCAAATGGTTTATGAGTTGTATGGTTTGACTGAGGAGGAGATTAAAATTGTGGAGGGGAGTTAATGTCAGATAAACAAGAAAGAAATGGTGAGAAAGGAGAAAATCGAACAAGTAATATCTTGTTAGACCATTTCATTCTCCATAAAATTATTCCTGATGTAGAAGGACGAGATTTTATGGCTGAGTTACCTAACAATATTTCTCCAGTTAATGCAATAATTCAAGCAAAGTATTTTCAAAGCAATAACGAAGTAATCATACGAAAAGAATATATTTGGGATGAAGATGGGATAAAAAAGGAATTTTTCGCATTACTTCACACTGATTCTAATGGTGAAGAGATTAGATATTTTTTTTCAGCTCAAGAAATCAAAGACAATTGGATGCTTTCTAAAAGGAAAAAGCAAAAAAAACAAATTGATTATTATGTTTTCAAACTAAATAAACGAGATTTTGTAAAATTTGAAAAATTTAAAGGACATTCAAAATCAGAAATTAACAGTAGAATTGAACATGGAATTCGGCAGACTGAAGAGTATCAAAATCAAAAAAACATAAGGTTAATACAAGAAGGATTTAATAATCCTACACAGCACATTTTTGATAACTCAAATCAAGGTTTATTTAATAAACTAATAGGGGAAAATATTGTTGATAAGCTTTTTATTGCATTAGGTGAATTTGATAGTTTTAGACGAGTTACATCTTGGCGATTAATTGCTAAAATTTCATTTCAAGAAAATAATAATACAGCAACGTATTATAGTCATTTTTCTTTATTGACAAACAATAGTGAAATTTTGAATATGTTTAAAGCAATTGAAATAACTACTGGAATTAAAATTAAGGACAAATTAGTCTTTAAAAATGTTAATGACCTGGAATTCAAATTAAACTACATAGTTCAAAAGCTGAATGATAACTTAATCCACAATCTTGTTGATAATAAAGATAATAAAGAATATATAATATATTTAAATAATATTAGTAAATGTAATTGTTCTGATTGTAATTTTGATCAATTATTATTTTCCCAATCCTATTATTCCATAACAAGTGAAGATTTTAATGAGTGCTGGGGCTTAATGAAACAAGCTTATGGATATTTTAAATTAGGTAAACATGATTTAGCTAATGAAATATATAAAACAATAGCCGAAAAATCGAAAGAAAATAAAGAAGATATTCTGTTTTTTTTCGCCAAGTATAATCAAAGATTGCTTGCATTTAAAACTTTTGAAAGCAATTATCCTGATTTAAAAAAAGTACTTCAAAACCTTAATATATCTGAAGAGAAAAAGGACATACTATCATCACTAGAAAATAATACGTTGTTAAATGATTATGCAAAAGCAATTGATGATCTGTATTTAAATATAAAAGATTTTAAACAAAGGATCAATGTAAATGACACAAGAAATCAGATAAATAAGCTGTATGCAAAAGTATTTGAGTTTATAAACTTTATTGATGGAAATTTCTTATTGCTGAATAGTTTTAAGGATGCCGAGTTATTGTTTGAGAAAGTTATAGAAAGTTGTATAATCTCATATTCTATGAGAACCCCATTTTCGGAACACTTAGATTCATTCAATGATGCTTTAGTTGAATTAGCATTGCATCATTGTGAATCAGCTAACTTATTATCCTATTTTCAGAGAAATCAAGTGTGGAATCTTCCTTACAAATCAAATAATGAATATTTTAGAAATGCCCTTTATAATTTTTTCTCTATTGAGAATGTTGAATATTTATTTAAAGAAATTGTATTCGATCAGAATGAAAGCAGAAATAATGATTTAAGAAAAAAGACTGTCCAAATATTCAAAAATCTTTGTACTCTTCTTGCATATGTTGATTTTGAATTCGAAATCACAGATATATTGGACAGAATAATATACTTTATTATAAAGTTAGATTTAGATTTTTTTGATCTCTCCTATCTAGCACATTTATTATTATCTAAACCGGACCTATTCAGCTCAATCAAATTTGAAAGTTTATTGTATGTTTTGTTTGAAAAAGAAAATCATCGAAATGGTTATTTAATTACAAATGTTCTACTTGCCCTAAAAGAAAAAAACCATAAATTGATTGATGATTTATTGGTCAGTAAAATAGTTCATAATGCAATTAGCAACCCAGATTATGGTTCACTTAAAGTCTTACCAAAAATTCTTAACCAACATGATATCGATTTCCTTAAAAATGAGATTTATAAAGAACTTGATAATAATTACAATCATAAATTATTTTATCAATCAGTAATCTCTGAAATACTAGAAGATCCAAGTTTATATTTAAACCAATATCTCGCATTTTTCAACACAGTGTCTGATGATAAAAAGTATAACAGTGTTTTTAGAGCAAGGAGCCCATATACAGGAATTGGGGAACCATTGAGAAAGAACTTGAATAATCTAGTCAAAGTTCTGATCGTAATTGATAACGATACACTGATCTACAACCCTGTTGTAAAAAACATTATTGATCTTTTTCCATATTATAATTTCATTTTGAAAATTGATCAATTTACAGAGAAGGATGAGTTTGATCCATTGTGGATTCTGGAGAATCAATCTGAGATTGTCTTGAGGACATTAGGTGAAAATATTGTTGTGAAGAAGCGACTGAAGAATTCCTTACTAAAGAATAAAAATGAAAAACTGTCAGAGATATACATTAAGTATTTTGATCATTAAATTAGATTTAAAACAATTCATTTAGAACTAAAGCATTTGCATGGAAGAGAGAAATAGCATATCAAATTGGTTTGATTTATTTAAACACATTGGCGATTTATTAGCTCAGTTTTATGAAGAAAATGAGAATAATTCAGGAAGTCTACTGTTCAATTTTTTATTGAACACTAAAAATGATTTTAAGTTGAATTTATTCTTAGAAAGAAGGAAAGATGCTGTAATTGATCCAATTTTCTTGTATGGAGCATTGTTATCTGAGATGAGAGATGATAAAAGAAAGTCTCTTATAGATGAAATAATAATTTTTTTTGGAAGTGAAATACAAATTATTAATGATGACAGTTTTTTTAATTCTTTCCCAATATCAAGATATAAAAATTACACATTAACTAGATCAAAAAAGCATGTAAATGATATATGGAGTTTATTCTATAAAATACGAAGGGATGGCTTTAAATCCTTTACAAATAAATCGATTATTGAATTGAATACATGGAGATTAGATATTCAATCTTTCACTTTCTTTCTGTTTTGTATTGATTATAAATCATTTTTTCCGTTAGATTCAGTAGTGTATGATTATCTTATCTACAAAGGTTTCCCAACGGATATATCCAAATCTAGAGATAATTACAAAAAACTTAATGATTGTATTACAAAAAGGAATTTTACAAAAGAATTATATAAAAACGCAGTTAATTTTTCCCTAGGTAAATCTGTTGTGGAAATTTCACGTAGAAATGATTTAACTAAATGTCTTGAAAAATATCTTGGTAAAAAACTTGGAAAAGTTGATTTATCAGAAAGTGATACAAAACAACAGAATTTTAAAATTATCGCAATAAATGTTAGAAATACAAATTTAGGTGATAAACAGAAGTATTCGAAAGTTTTAAAAGAAGGAATGTTTGTTTTTTATAAAAACTATAAATTCGAAAAAAATGTAATAAAATATTCTTCAAATATTAATGAGTACCTATTTAGACTAAGTAACCTAAGAGTATCGATTTCGTCAATTGTTGGAGAAAATGGATCTGGCAAAAGCTCTTTATACGAACTTATATTAGTTTTAATAAATAATTTAATAAGTTTAAAAGCATCAAATTTAAACTCTGATGCTGCAAAAAACGTTTCATATGAACCAGTTTCTATTGATATGTATATCAAGACTGATTTTTTATATAAAGTTTCTTCATTTATTAAAGATGATCATAAACCAAATGAAAATCCATTTGTAGATTATATTAGGATTTATCAATATCAATTCGATTTGTCGTCATCAAGTTTCCTAAATCCAAAAAGAATACCCTTGAGTAAATTCGAATTAGAAAGTTTTTTTTATTCTGTTTGTGTAAATTATTCTCAATATGGTTTAAACTCAAATAACACCCAATGGGTTGATAGCCTTTCAATTAAGAATGATGGTTATCAGATGCCTGTCGCAATTACTCCAATGAGAAAAGCGGGTCTGATTGATATTAATAGTGAAGAGTATCTTAGTAAATTTAGGCTGTTGTATACAGTGTTAGATCCTGAGAATCAAGGTCAAAATAGTAGTAACATATTAGAAGTTTCAAATGGAAGGATAATAAAAGATGTTATAATCAAACCTTTATATGAAAAAACAGAAGCAATCCAGCAAGAATTGGCTATTTCTACAATAGACTTTGAAGAAGTAAAAAAGGAATTAAATAGGGTCTTTAATATTGAAGTCAAAGCAGATACCTTGTTTGTTGATGAATGTTATAAGTATTTGATATACAAGATTTATAAAATTTGTAAAAAATATAAAAAGTATCAAGATTATTTAATCAATGAGAATGAAAAAGCAGAATTTAATTTGAATTGGTTTAAATCATTATTGTCTAATGAGAATTTTGTTTTAGACATTCTTAATCCAAGTCATATTGAGTTAAAAATTCATCAGACGGTCAATTATTTAAATCATAACCAATTAAATTTGAAAAATGCTAAAAGGATTCCAAGTCAGTCTATGATGGATGAAAGATATGTTTTTAGTCTTCCAATTAATATATTAATAACTCATATTGAATTTGTTCAATCTTACGAATCGATTGGTACAGGAAAGTTATTACCTCCGGCAATATTTGATATTGACTTCATATTTACAGATGATAGTGAATTTAATCTTTTAAGCTCAGGTGAAAAGCAGAGGATTTATAGTCAAAGCCTTTTACTATATCATTTATTTAATATAGATTCTGTTATACAAAAAGAAAATATTATTAAGTATAGATACGTAAATGTAATATTCGACGAGGTTGAACTTTATTACCATCCTGAGATGCAAAGAAAACTGATTTCGGATACTTTATTTTCTTTAAAGAAAGTGAGATTCAACCATATTTCGGGAATAAATCTAATATTTGCTACTCATTCTCCATTTATTCTATCAGATATACCAAATCAAAATATTGTTAAATTAAAAGATGGTAAACAGATAGTAACAGGAGATTCATTAACCTTTGGTGCAAATATTTACGAGTTATTACAAGATAAGTTTTTTATGTCTAATGGATTTATTGGTGAATGGGCAAAATCGAGAATAAATGAAGTTATTTTGTTTCTAAGGATAAGAATTGCTGAAAAAGACCTAAATAATAACGCAAATTTGTTATCAAAAAGTGAGACAAAGAAATTGAATGATGATATTAAAGAACTAAAAAAAGTGTATGATTTAATTGACGACAAAATAATTAATAATGAAGATGGTAAAAGGGAAAAATACAAAGAGTTCATCCAGATAATTGGAGAACCAATAATTAAGAATAAACTTTTAGAAATGTATGAAGAAGCATTTCCTGAAAGTAATCATAAATACTCTAAAGATGAGATTCAAAGATTAGCAATTGAGTCTGGATTTGAAATTAGTTTTAAGGAGAATTAAATTTAAATTATGCTTTACATTAATCCAGAATCAGAACGCATACAAAAAGCAAAAAAATTTCATTTTGATAAGCTTTCCTGTTATGTAAGTAAAAAACTTGGGCGTAATAAAAACCTTAATTGTCAGAATGGAAATGAATGTGAAATTTGTAATAGTCAAATTGAAGTGGTTGATGATCTTCAACCAAATATCGTGGAATTTGTAGATAAATTTTTAGAAGTTTTATTAACTGGCTCTCCAGAAGATCTTTTAAACCTTTATGTGTTGTTTTTATATTCTGTTAAAAGATTTGACAAAGAATTTATAGCGGGGATTTTTGAAGATACTATCAATTCAAAAGATAATTTGCTTTACTTAAGTTCAATATCTGAAATAAAGATTTTAAAAAATATTTTTAGTTATAGCTGGTTTTCCAGAAAGAATAATCCTTACTATAATACATATGATTTGTCAAGTAACTTGTCGATTAGGACTTGTGTTTATTGTAATCGAATCTATACAAATACAGTATATACTGATAATGGTATTGGGAAAATTAGACCTCAATTTGATCATTGGTTTCCCCAAAAATATTTTCCTCTATTTGGTATATCATTTTATAATTTAATTCCATCTTGTAGTTATTGTAATTCATCAATAAAGGGTGAAAAAATATTTGATTTAAATAGTCATATTCATCCATATATTAAATCCGAATCAAATAAAAAGGTTAGGTTTGGTTATAAAGCAGTAGCAAGTGGTGAGTATGAAGTTGATTTGAAAGGAGAAGATGATAAATCAAAGAAAATTATCTGGGAATTTTCCTTAAAAGAAATATATAAGGCACATAATTCTGAATTAAATGATCTTATAAGAATCAAAGCCTATCATCCAGATTTTTATTTACAAAGTATAGAGCGCATGTTTGAAAGTCATTTTTCAAAAGAAGAGATGTATAGAACCCTATTTTGCACAGAAATGATGGAATCGGAATTCCATAAAAAGCCTTTGAGTAAATTTAAAAGTGATATTATTAAAAAGCTTAATTTGATATAATTATATTATACTAATGTTAAAATTAAATGCTATGTTAAATGACATTCTTTACTATTTAATTATTTTGGTAATTTCCTTTTCTATCATCCAAAGATTTTTAATCCATAAACTGGAGATTTTTTATAATAAACATTCTCAATATCTTCATGTAATTTTAAATGAGGTAATTCAAGAAAGTTGGCAAAAAATTTTATTTCGGTCTGTGATGGGCCTTTCAATTGGACTAGTCGTCTTCAATTTGATTATAAATTTCCTTTCTCTAAGCTTGAATATGCAAGAAAATTTCATGGCCTTTATTAGTAAGATTTTATTATACATAACAGCTTTATTATTGTTTTCTTTCATACTACTTCTTATAAAAATAGTCTTGTTAAGAAATATAAAATCATTAATTCTTCTAACATCAAAGTACTTCAAGAAGAATAGATTTAATGATAATAGTAAATACTTCTCTCACTTTACCGAAATTTGGGAATATTGTATAATACATTCAAAAAAAAATACCACGAATTTAATTATGAATTTTTACGATATAAAAAACATTGATAATTCAAAAGTAGAATGGTTAGGTAAAGATAATTATAATTCAGCATATTATACATCAATATATAAAATACTTAATTGCTATTTTTCCAAAGGACCTGAATATTTGCAAATAGCAAATAAATTGTATAGTATATCCATTTATGGTAGCGATTCTATACATTCATCTTATTCAAAATTAATCTTTTGGTCAATAATTGAGAATAATGCAAAATTCGAAAATGATAACTATTTATTAAAATATTGGAAGATTTTAAATGATCAATATCAGGAAAAGTACAAAGATGAGAAAGGAAGAGATTATCTTGGATTTATATTTAGCTTTACAGGAATCGCATTTGAGAATAACAGAATAAATCTATTAAAAGAAATCCTAGATTTAGCTAACAATAACATTCTGAAATACATTGTGTTTCCAGAATCAATTGAAGAATTATATAAATGGTATATTGCAATAGATTACCAAATCTCAGCTGATATTCGTTATAAACGAGAGAGAGATGATTCAATTTTACGAATTCACTCTTATGGCACAGATAGGCCACTAAAACTATTTTTTTCAGTTTTATTTTTAAGGTTATACGATTCATATAGAATAGATAATAAGGCTGATATATTTAAATTCAACTTTCGGTACTCCAATATGATAAACAATGTTGAATTGAAGGAAAGTCTTATTGATTTTAAGCAACATATTATTGAAATAATGAATAATAATTCTTTGCTAGATCAGTTTGGAATATGGAGTTCAAATATCAATTGGATTGCAGTTGAGAAAAAGCCTAACCCAATAGATATGATAAACTCTCATATCGATAGTATTATTGACAGCTATGAAATTATAGAAATAAATAGGGTAATTCCAACCAAGGTAACTAACGGTTATTATCAGTATATTAAAGATAAAATGATGTCTAAAATAGAACCATTTATATCCCTATTTAATAATCCTATTGTTGAAAATTATAATAGTTGGGTTGCCAATGGATTCTGGGATTTATATTGGAAATATGAACTTCCTGAACCTAAATTTATAAACTTTGATGATGTATTCCACCAGCCAATGGTCAACTTCTATGACTGGTCTGACTTAAACAAGATAATTTCAAAGGCTTTTTATTTTTCAAAAACAAGGTCATATCGCATGTCCTTTAATCATGCTTGTGAAGCAATAGAAAAGAAATTAGAAAACAAACATCTTTACAAAGTATTGTATTTTGTTCCGCACAGTAAAGAGTGGTACAAAAGAGAATTTAAATCACATGTATTTCCCAGAATTGAAAACATCGATATTTCAATTATGTATACTTCTCGTTTTAAATTGATTTTTGAATCACTGGTTGTGATTAAAAAGGAATATTTACCGTATTTGTTTTCTAAACCATTACCAAAACCCTTTATAATGGAGCAAAAAGATGTAGAACAAATATGTCCATCCTTAAATCTTTATGCTGCTCTAATTGATTTAAATAAAGAACAGAAATTAATCAAGCAAATACCCATTCCTGACAAATTTGAATATCTTGACTTCGAAGGTTTAAGACAATGTGCATACACAGAGGTTTTATTTGATTTAGAATTAAGATTTAGCAAAGATGCAAAGTTCACAATTTTCAGTGATTTAGACGATTCAATTAATGTCTATACTAATTGGTGGAATGTCAATTTTGATTGAGTGAATATTCCGCTCCAAATTGTGCCATATATTCCGGGGGAATTATGCCATATATTGCAGAGCAAATTGTGCAAAAAGACTAAAAGATTTGATTACACCGAGGTTTTAGAATTCTATCTTCCTATGCACATTTCTTGAACCTTCATTTTGAGCTATCAAGGTTTCCTTGACAGTTAGATAAACCGCTCCAAATGGTGCCATGCATTCCGGGGTAATTATGCCACATATTCCGGAGCAAATTGTGCCATAAGACTAAAAGATTTGATTTCATGGAAATTGTAAAAGGTAACAGGTTTATCCGAATTAGGAATATGCATTTTTTGCATATTGCTTTTTTCTTCTAATTCTCCTTCATTAAAAACATTCCTAATATGTCTGGAAATAACTGACTGGTCTCTTTGAAAAAGCAGTGTCAATTGGTCTTGGCTTAACCAAACAGTATCACCATCAAGCCTAACTTCGATATGCTCGGGCAAATCGTTTGACTGATAAAGAATGATTTCGTTTTTGCTATTCATTGTGCAACTTGGTTTTTAGTAGATTACTTAAAACAGTTCCCGTTATGCCTTCCAACTTAGAAAACGCAAACCACTTTTTTCCCAAATCTTTGAGCGAAGCCCCAAAATGGTAGAGTTCCATTTGGTCGATAATAAGAAATCGGTCGTGGGCATCGTTAAATTCAATCGCTTTAATTTCGGGGTATTGGCTATTGTGCTTGATGAGGTCGAGTTGTAATTGTTTGCTGATGCTTTTGGTGAAGATGTTGGCTGAAACTTCTTTATTGCGCTTGGCCAACAGGGTTAATACGGTTTCGTCTACATAGTTGTCTATCAGAATAATATCGGTTTTTGCATTTTTAATTAATCCCGACACAAACACATAGGCATCGAATATTTGCCCGTTATAAAAGATGCCTTGGTTGGGCAATTCCTGAGTTTTAAGTTGGAGGTTTATTTCGTTTAACTTGCTGTCAATTTTTTCGATTTTATCTTCCAATTTATTAACCCTGTTGTTTATTGCATACCCTTTCATCAGGTAATCTTTAAGTACCCTGTTTGCCCAAATCCGAAATTGAGTACCTCGTTTTGAGTTTACCCTATAACCTACTGAGAGAATAGCGTCAAGGTTGAAATGCTCAATATTATACGTTTTTCCATCGGTTGCAGTTGTTGCAAAAAATGCAACAACTGAATCTTTATCCAATTCTCTCTCCTTGAAAATATTTTTCAAATGTCTGGAAATAACAGATTTGTCTCTATTGAAAAGATTGGCTATTTGGTTGAGTGAAAGCCAAAAGGTTTCCCTCTCACCATCAAGCCTAACTTCGATATGCTCGGGCAAATCGTTTGATTGATATAGAATGATTTCGTTTTTGTTATTCATTGGGCATCTTGGTTTTTAGTAGATTACTTAAAACAGTTCCCGTTATGCCTTCCAACTTAGAAAACGCAAACCACTTTTTTCCCAAATCTTTGAGCGAAGCCCCAAAATGGTAGAGTTCCATTTGGTCGATGATAAGAAACCGGTCGTGAGCATCGCTAAATTCATGCGCATTTGCTCCACCAAAATAGCTTTTTGATGGTATCACAAGTTGTGACACCATATTATCTATTTGTTTTCCGGTAAGCTTCTTGGAATTGATTTCTATTAAAAAATGAGTCGGCTTATCAGATTTAAACGCTAAGCCGCTATAGGTCTTTATAAAATAACAATCCATTTTCAAATCAAAAGATTCAAAATCTGTAAACAAAATTCGAACATTAAATTAATAATTTAACTTCTAAATCACCCTAATCTTCTCTCCCACAGTAATTTTTCCTATCACACAGGATTCCTGCAAGCCTGCCCTGTGCAATTCTTCCAGATACAAAATGGCTTCATCCGGCGGAAGACAAACCAATAAGCCCCCCGATGTTTGGGCATCGCAAACGAGCAACTGAGCTGTACGAGACAATTCGCCAAAATCAACCATTTCGTTCACAAAATCGCGGTTGTTGAAAGTCCCACCGGGAATAATTCCCGCTGCCGCCAAATCTTTAGTTGTTTCAATAAATGGCAAATCTGCATAAACCACCTCCGCTCCCACTCCTGACGATTGCACAATTTCCTTCAGGTGCCCCATGAGCCCAAATCCAGTGATGTCGGTACAGGCCGAAACCTGATATTTCTCCATAAGTTCGGCAGCTGTTTTGTTCAGGCTTTTCATTACTTCAATGGCTTTCCGAATCACCTGTGGCTCAGCAACGCCTCTTTTCATGGCGGTGGAAATGATACCTGTGCCCAAAGGCTTGGTGAGCACCATCACATGTCCGGCCTTGGCGCCTGTGTTCTTAATGACTTTATTGGGATGAACAATTCCGCTCACAACCATTCCATATTTAGGCTCAGGGTCTTCTATGGTATGTCCGCCCAAAATAGGGATTCCGGCTTCTTCGGCTTTGCTTTGAGCCCCAAGAAGAATTTGTTCCAATACTTCCATGGGCAAGGCATCGTCGGGGAAACCCACAATATTCAAGGCAAATATAGGTTTGGCGCCCATGGCATAAATATCGCTCAAAGCGTTTGCCGCTGCAATGGCTCCAAATTCGAATGGATCGTCGACAATGGGTGTAAAGAAATCCAGGGTCTGAACCAAAGCCAACTCTTCGGTGAGCTTGTAAACCGCGGCATCGTCAGATGTGTCTGTCCCCACCAATACCTGAGGATGAATTACCTGTGGCAAGGATTTAAGAACCTGTTCCAATTTTTGGGGTTCAATTTTGCAGGCACAGCCTAAGCCGTGGGTATATTGTGTGAGTTTAATGCCAGAAATATCTGCTTTTACAGTGGTTTTCTCCGTGGTTGATTCTTCCTTAGGCATGAGTTGTCGTACCTTTTCAACCACTTCATTCACTGCCTGAATAATGTCTTCTCTCTTTGTTTCCCGTCCAACAGAAAACCTGATGGTTCCCATGGCAAAATCCAAAGGGACCGCCATGGCTTTTAGAACCGCCGAAACATCGATACTTTCGGAGTGACAAGCAGCTCCGGCAGATGCTGCCACATTTTCGAGTCTGGAAATGAGCGTATTGGCCTCTACTTTTTTAAAGCTCACACTCAAAGTATTGCTTAAACATTTCTCTGTATGCCCATTACGCCTGATGTTGGGAATGCTTTTTTGTAGTTCCTGCCACAAGAAATCGCGCATCTCCTGATAATGGTTTTGGTAGTTGGATAAATTCTCTTTCACCAATTCGGCTGCCTTCCCCAAACCTGTTATTTCCAGCACATTCTCAGTTCCGGCACGCATATTCTGTTCATGGTCAGCTCCATGCATCAGCTTTTCGAGCTTTACGCCATTCCGCACATAAATGACCCCAATTCCTTTGGGTGCATAGAGCTTGTGACCTGCAATACTCATGAGATCGACTTTCATTTCTTTCACATGGACTGCGACTTTTCCAATGGATTGAGCTGCATCTGAGTGAAAAATAATTCCCCTGGCTCTTGTGATTTCCCCAATTTCGGTAATGGGCTGAATGGTTCCCACCTCATTATTGGCGTGCATAACAGAAACGAGAATGGTTTGGGGTTTTATAGAAGCCTTAAAATCGTCCATGGAGATTAATCCGAACTCATCCACAGGCAAATAGGTGACTTCAAATCCTTGTTTTTCAAGATATTTACACACTTCGAAAATAGCAGGATGCTCAACACTGGTGGTGATGATATGATTCCCCTTATGACGATTGGCAAATGCAGCACCTTTCAAAGCGAAGTTATTGGACTCTGTTCCACCACTGGTGAAGATGATTTCGGAAGATTCTGCTCCAATCATTTCAGCCACTTGCTTGCGGGCCTTTTCAACGGCCATTTTTGTTTGAGCACCCAGCAAGTGGGAACTGGAAGGATTGCCAAAATAAATATCTAAGTAAGGCCGCATGGCTTCTGCCACTTGTGGGTCGATGGGCGTAGTTGCGTTATAGTCGAGGTAAATCATATTATTATATTTTATGCAAAAGTATCAATTGAATGATAATGTTATGATGATTAATTGCATCTTGATATAGTTTTTGAATCAATTCTACAAGAGCGATTCATAGCCATTTCGACGTACCGAAGCCTGCCAGGTTGCGAAGCCAAACTGGTGAAGGAGAAATCTCAATAAACTATGACTAGATTTCTCAGTCGTTCTATTGGAGCCAGCACAACTAATCCCATTCTTTGTGCGACTCCGCTGGAGTCGGGTTTTCTGTTCTGTCTTATTCTTTTATAAACATTTGACCACGCTGTGGTCAGGGTTTACTTTGGAAGATTAAGTATCAACAGCGGAGCCAGAAACAGCCAGTAGACCACGATTCAATTGAACGAAATCACAAAAAGCTGAAACACATTGTTTCCATCTGAAACACCGTGGGATGGCCTTGGCACGGCAGGGAGCGGCTCGGGTAGTGAAGGCCAAAATGTTAGATTTTTCAGCGAAGGGGCTTGCTTTTTAAAATAATGACATAGAATGAGTTCGATGTGATGATAAAAGCTTAAAAGTCGAAAAATTCAAGACCAGAGTATCGTCATTATTTTTCTACTTCGCTAGAAGAATCAACATTTTGGCCGAGGCGGGATGGAGATTGCCGGGCCT
>CAXYYJ010000074.1:0-14368 GCA_964293475.1 uncultured Draconibacterium sp. | reverse complement strand
CCCCTGTTACCAGGATGAAAACCTGACGTCCTAACCCCTAGACGAATGGACCATGGTTTTTGCTAATTTAACTCACCACACAGGTTTATTAAACGCGAGTGCAAAAATACACTTTTTTTTATTTTATAAAATATGCTATTAAATTTATTGAAAAAAAAGTGGCAAACCCTTTGAATAGCATTTTACCCACTGGAATCATCTGATAATTAAGCTCAAATTGAGAGCAATTGTTGTAGTAAACTGTTTATTCTCCGGAGTCTCTCCACGTCGAAGGAGCTGGTGGCCGATTGTATATCGATGATGATTCGTTCAATATCAGGGTTTTGGTACTCTTTATTTAGCTGATTCATGGAGGATGCCAATTCCTCCCACTCATCCAGAATGAAAAAGCCCCCAAACTTGTCGTAATTCGACTTTATACTTGCCAGTAAATCAGGATGTATGCTCTTTGGCGAAATCTGACCAACGGAATCTGTATTGTTGAGTTGGTTTTTGGTCATATATTGGTTTTCGTCCTCGCTAAGACTGGGTAGAATAATTTCAAGTGCCAGATCCTGGTCACTGTATTTTACCTGGGTATCTCCACCCATAATCTGTGTCAATTCGCACATGAGCAGAAAATTGGCCGAAGCGAGCTGTAGCTTGCTGATTAAACCAGAGCCTTGTATAAAATTCTGAACTTCAATAAATTCATCAATCATGCGCTGGGGAAGATTGCATTTTGGAAACTGAAATTTCAGTCTAAAGGTGTGATTGTAGGGAAATAGCAGAATTTTTAACTCGGGGAGCGATTGAAAATTGATAAAAGTTACAAGTAACTCCTCCAGCGTGGAACGAAAAATAATAGTGGCAACTTCGTCGCTCACCATTCCCGAATGCGATATTACAATCTTGGGTGCTTCGGTGAGTATGTCGATATTTTTGAGTTTATCGACAATTTCATTAATAAAATCGCTGATATTGTATTTCCCGGCAGCAGTTTCCGGCATTTTGCTTTGAAGTTGCTGAAGTGCAGCAATTTTTTGAATCTCCTTATATAATTTTTCAGCATTGGCTTTCACGCGCTTTACTAAAATCATATCCTCCTCATTCATCAGAGTCGATTCGCTTAAAATATCTGAAAATCCCATGATTGGATTCAGAATATTCAACAAATCATGTTTTAGCCAGAGGAAGGAATTGTTGGTGGATTGCATAGAAGGTGAAAAGAAATAGTAGCAAATTTCGTCGGAAACCGGATGAATATCAACATGATATATTTGACCGTTCAAATGATACATTTTTTTGTTTTCAATATCATCCAATTGCTTCAGGATGAACTCCTGTGCGTTATCGGCTTTACCTTTTAAAAACAGTGCTTTATAGCTTTCGTTATAATAAAGAATCAGTTCATGATGGATTCCAACTTTCCCTAAAACAGGAAGCGAAAGATTTTCATAGCTGCCAGAGAGTGGATAAAATGTTACTTTCCTTGTCATATCATCGTTTAAACAACTCAAAGGTAAGTGAAATTTGAATTGGTTATAGGAGAAACTGTGGCCAAAGAGAATATTTTTCCATTAAAATCTGGCATACTCTTATAGTATTTTTTGTATTTTCGGCCAAAATAGTTAAAACAATCGCTATGCATTTATTTAATAATGAAGTTTACATAAAGCGCCGCAATGCCCTGAGAAATGATTTTAAAAATGGCATTTTGCTTTTTATTGGAAATCAGGAATCCAGCTTTAATTACCCTGCAAATACCTACGCTTTTCGTCAGGACAGTAGTTTCTTATACTTCTTCGGACTCGACATGCCCAATCTTGCAGGAGTGTTAGATATCGAAGGAAACCGCGATTATATTTTTGGCAATGATGTGGATATGGACGATATCATTTGGATGGGACCCCAACCAACCATGAAAGAATTGGCACATAAAGTGGGTGTTCAGAATACTGCGAGCATGTCAGATCTTGATGACTATCTGAAACAAGCCATTTCCGATGGCCGTAAGATTCATTTTCTGCCAACTTACCGCGGGGAACAAAAATTGCAGCTGACAAGCTTATTGGGGCTTCAACCCTGTAAAGTAGCAAACTATGTTTCGACTGATCTTATTAAGGCTGTGGTGAAGCTTCGGGAGATAAAAGATGAGTTCGAAATTGCCGAAATAGAGAAAGCCATTGAAATTGCCTATGAAATGCACACCACATCCATTAAAATGGCTGCAAAGCCCGGAAGAGTGGAACAGGAAATTGCAGGAACCATCGAGGGGATTGCTTTATCGCGTGGAGCCGCTGTTTCATTCCCGGTGATTCTGAGTGTTCATGGGGAAACTTTGCACAATCATCACCACGATAATATTATAGAAGTTGGTAAAATGATGGTAACTGATGCAGGTGCTGAAACCAATATGCATTATGCCAGTGATATAACCCGCACAGTGCCTGTTGGAGGTAAATTCAACGAACGGCAAAAAGGAATTTATATGGCCGTTCTGAATGCCAATTTAAAAGCTATAGAAGCTATAAAACCAGGAATTGAATACAGAACTGTTCATTTTTTAGCCGCTAAAACTCTTGTTGAAGGTTTGATTGAAGCGGGAGTGATGAAGGGCGATGCCCAGGCTGCAATTGATGCCGAAGCTCATACGCTGTTCATGCCTCACGGATTGGGTCATATGATGGGCCTCGATGTTCATGATTTGGAAAATGTGGGCGAAAATTTCGTGGGCTATGACGAAAAAACCACCAGAAGCAAAAATTTCGGAACAGCTTATCTTCGTCTGGGGAAAGCACTCAAGCCAGGTTTTGTTTTAACTGTGGAGCCCGGATGCTATTTTATCCCTGCTTTAATTGACCAATGGAAAGCTGAAAATAAACATGCCGATTTCATTAATTATGAAGTTGTTGAAACCTATAAGGATTTTGGCGGAATCAGAATAGAAGACGATATTTTGGTAACCGAAACCGGTAACCGGGTTTTGGGCAAGCCAATTCCAAAAACTATTGACGAAATTGAAGCTTTAATGGCTGCAGCTCAATAGTTCGATGTTATTTATGTCAAAAAAAATCTTCTTCGATTGCGAAGAAGATTTTTTTTTTAGAGTTTAAGCAGGTAATTGATATCAGGAATAAGCCTAAGCCCAATAATAAAATCCCGGGCATTTACTTTTGCTTCCTTGAAGGAAAAACTTAAGGCATCGTTGTTTTTGTCAACCACCTGAATATAAAGTGGCGTTTTGCCTGGATTCCTAATGATAAGTTGTTCTAATTCACCAATGAGATGCAGGGAAATATTGTAGAGCGAAACGCCAAGATTGATAATTTTTACATATTTTTCCATGGACTCGGAGAGGAGCTCCACCGAATTTACTTTCATCTCGTACTCAGGTTCCTTTTTCCACGATGGGCTGTCGGGGGTTACTTTCAACAGAATATACTGGTCTTTTCGACTCAGCAGATTCCTGTATTTCTCAAAATTATCTCCAAACATGCTGATTTCCATGCTGCCTGAATAGTCTTCGACAATAAATCTTCCAAAGGGTTTGCCAGTTTTTGTCGTAGAGTTTGGGTTGGCCGGATTGGTAATGATTCCCGCGATACTATAAGTTCTTTCGCTCAGTTTTTTCATCTCAGACGAACTCATGGTATTATCATTTTTTTCGTCTCTGTTTTTATCTACCATTTGATTCAGTTTGGTAAGAATCTCTTGAAAGTCACTGATGGATGTGTTGCTAAAATGTTTAATTTCAGCTTTATATTGATCCAATGGATGGCCGCTTAAATAAAATCCAACCACTTCGTTTTCTTTTTTCAGGGTTTCCAACTGCGACCAGGGTGTAGAGACTGGAATCTGAGGATCAGGGAGTTCCACAGGTCCCAAATCGCCGAAAAGGCTTACCTGTGACGATAGCTGTTCCGCCTGATATTTATGTCCAAAGAGAATAATCTGTTCTAAAAAGGTGGATGCGTTTTCGTTTTCCTTGTGAAAGAAAACATGACGCTGTATTTCGGAAAAGCCATCGAAAGCGCCCGCCAATGCCAGCGATTCCAGACTTTTCTTGTTAACAGTTCTCAGATTAATCCGCTTTACGAAATCGAAAATCCCTTTGTACTTTCCTTTTGTTTTTCTTTCCTGAATGATGGTGTCGGCGGCATTTTCACCAACTCCTTTTACTGCGTTGAGCCCAAACCGAATATTGCCCTGACTATTAACGGCAAAATTATTTGACGACTCGTTTACGTCGGGTCCTAAAACCTTAATCCCCTGATTTCGGCAATCGTCGATAAAAAAGGTAACTTTTTCAATATCGTTCATGTTATTGCTCAAAACCGAAGCCATATATTCTGCGGGATAATTGGCTTTAAGATAGGCAGTTTGAAAGGAGATGTAGGAGTAGCATGTTGCGTGCGATTTGTTGAAGGCATATTTCGCAAAAGCCTCCCAATCGCCCCAAATTTTATTAATGATAACTTCGGGGGATTTTTTCATTTCTTTACACTCCGCCACAAATTGTTCATTGGCATTACAGCCTTCAACAAATTTGTTATAGAGCTCGTCCATAATTTTTTTATCCTTTTTCCCCATAGCTTTTCGGAGTGAGTCGGACTGACCGCCGGTAAAACCGCCAAGTTTACGGGACAGAAGCATCACCTGCTCCTGATAAACCGTAATTCCATAGGTTTCTTCGAGATATTCCTTCATCATGGGCAAGTCGTATTCAATGGGTTCCTGCCCGTTTTTCCGTTTGATAAAGCTGGGCAGGTAATCCATAGGACCCGGACGATAGAGTGCGTTCATGGCAATCAAATCTTCGAATTTAGTGGGCTTTAAGTCTTTGAGGAACTTTTTCATGTTGGGCGATTCAAACTGGAATATACCCGTTGTTTCGCCTTTGGCATAAAGCTCATAAGTTTTAGTATCGAAGAGATCGACCTGTTCTATGTTTATATCAATCCCTTTGGATTCTTTTACGTTTTCTACAGCGTATTTGATGATGGAAAGGGTTTTTAACCCCAGAAAATCCATTTTCAAAAGGCCAATTTCTTCCACGTATTTGCCACCAAACTGAGTAACATAGGTTAATTCAGAATCTTTGGCGGTGCTGATGGGGATATAGTTTTCCAAATCGTCTTTCCCAATGATGATTCCGCAGGCGTGAACTCCGGTATTTCGCACGGTTCCCTCAATGGTTTCGGCATATTTGAGTACATCAGCCGCATCGGTGCCACTGTTTCTGATGGATTGAAGTTCAGCAACTTCTTTAAAGGCTTCCTTCAGGGTGATACCAGGTCGGTTTGGGACGAGTTTTTGAAGATTCATGGTATCTGATAAAGGATATTTCTGAACTTTCCCCACATCGCGAATGGCCGATTTGGCAGCTAAGCTTCCAAAGGTAATGATGTGAGCCACACGACTTTTTCCATATTTGTTCACCACCCATTCCAGAATTCTCCCACGGCCTTCATCATCGAAGTCGATGTCGATATCGGGGAGTGAAATCCTGTCGGGGTTCAGGAATCTCTCGAAAAGTAAATTGTATTTTATGGGGTCTATCTCGGTAATTCTCAGGCTATAAGCAACAGCACTACCTGCGGCTGAACCTCTGCCTGGCCCCACGAGTACGCCCATATCGCGGGCTGCTTTCAGAAAGTCCCAAACGATTAGAAAATATCCCGGATAGCCCATTTTTTTAATGGTGGCCAATTCAAAATCCAGCCGTTCAATAAGTTCTTCGGATAGATTTTCTCCCCAGCGTTCTTTTGCCCCTTCATAAACAATATGGCGCAGATAAACATTCTCGTCGTCGAAACCAGCTGGAAGGGTGAAATCGGGCATAATGGGGGGTGAATTCAGTGGGAAGGCTTCTATCTTATCAACTATTTCCTGAGTGTTGGCAATGGTTTCGGGCACATCCTTGAACAACTCAAACATTTCGGCCTGGGTTTTAAACCACTCCTGACCCGAATAACGCATACGGCTTGGATCGTCGATATTTTTTCCTGTTAAAATGCAAATTAACCTGTCCTGAACCTGCGAATCTTCGGCGTCGAGAAAATGTACATCGTTGGATGCCACCACTTTAATCTGGTTTTTTCTGCCCATTTCGAGCAACTGGTCGTTCACAAAAACCTGATCGTTGTAAATCTTATCATCGAGCTCTTTGATTCCCGAAGGGTGACGTTGAATTTCCAGATAAAAATCATTGCCAAACAACTCTTTGTACCAAAGAGCAGCTTTTTCGGCATTCTCGTAGCTTTCGTGCATGAGTTTCTGGGGAATTTCGCCATCGAGACAGGATGAGAGTGCAATTAATCCTTCGGCATAGGTTGAAAGTACATCTTTATCGATGCGGGGTTTATAATAGTTTCCTTCGAGCCACGAAATGCTCACCATTTTCATGAGATTTCGGTAGCCCTGCATGTTTTTCGCCAGTAAAACCAGATGCCAGCCTTCGCCGTCAATCTTACTTTCCATCCGTTTCATTCCCCGCTGAGCAATATTCACTTCGCAGCCAATAATGGGTTTTATACCTTTGGCCGACAATATATTATAGAAAGATTTAACCCCAAACATATTGGCATGATCGGTAATGGCTACAGCCTGCATTCCATCCTTTAAAGCTTTATCGGCAATGCCTTTAATGCTTGTTGCTCCGTCGAGAATGGAGAATTCGGTATGAAGGTGAAGATGGGTAAATCTACGAACATCAATTTCAACTTCAGGTTGAGAAAGCGGGTCGTAAACAATTGTTTCTGTATAGGTTACAGGAATATCCTTCTTGTCTAAATCTTCCGGATTGTATGGTTGAACATTGAGTCCAATGGCCTGAATTGTGGTTGGGTTGGCTTTCTGAAAAGCATCGTTTTGTTCCGGGCTAAAACTGATTTTCGATGGCTCAATAATTCCAATTCGGATAAGCTCGAAGAAACAGCGGGCAGTGGCTTCCACATCGGCGGCGGCATTGTGCGCCATATCGAATTTCTGATTAAACAGCTTCTCGTGAAGCTCTTCGAGCTTGGGCCATTTAAATTTCCCGCCTTTACCACCTGGCAATGCACAATAATCGGTCGATTCGTTCTTTGTATCTAATATTTTTCTAGAAAACAGGGGGGTATTGATAGATTTCCGATGAAATTCTGCTGCTATAATATTGTTATCGAATTCGATATTGTGGCCCACAATAAACTGTGATTTTTGCAGAGCTTCATTGAACAAACCGAGCACAAAATCGAGAGGAACACCTTGTTTCATTGCCCTTTCGGTGGTGATACCATGAACTTTTACCACAGCATAGGGAATGGTGTACCCATCGGGCCTGATAATATAGTTTTTAACATCGGTGAGTTTACCCTCGGCATCGTGCAATTGCCACGAAATCTGCACCATACGGGGCCAGTTATCGGAATCGGTAATGGGAGCATTATAATCCTTGGGCAGTCCGGTGGTTTCGGTATCGAATATTAAAAACATAGATTAGATTTTGTGAAATATTGAGCTTCCAAAAATACCACAATTAGAAGTAAATCACCCCCATGTTAATAAGTCGTAGGGCCTTTTAATTCAATGATTTATTGAAATTGTTGATAAATTCGGTTTTTTGTGGAAAACCTGTGAAGGGCTTGTTTTTATTGAATGGCTTTTAAAAATCCATCTTTACGACGGCGACTTATTTCCAAATGTTTTCCATTTTCCAAAATCACGGAGCCGCCTTCGCCTTTGATGTATTTTTTCACAAAACTCAAGCGGATAAGAAAGGATTGATGGATACGGTAAAACCCCTGCGGAGTTAGAATGTCGTCGTATTCTTTGAGCGAGCGACTTATGAGAATCTGTTGACCGTCAACAAGATGGAATATGGTATAATTGCTGTCGGCTTCGCAATAGATGATATCTTCGACCTTAACCAGTTCCAACCCGTTTAAACTCGGCAAAGCAATTTTTTCAATTTTGTTTCTATTGCTCAGCAACACGTTTAACTTGCCTTCGAGAGATACCAATTTGTCTTCCTTTTTCGATTTCTCCACCGCTTTTATAAGTAATTCTGGTTCAATAGGTTTTAATAAATAGTCGATGGCAGAAAACTTAAAGGCATTGATGGCATATTTATCGTAGGCCGATACAAAAATCACTTTTAAATTCAGTTTGGGGAGAAGTTCAAGTATATCGAAGCCCGAGCCGTCGGGGAGTTGCACATCGAGAAAGAGCAAATCGGGCTGATGCTCCCTTATTTTTTTCAAAGCTTCTACCACCGAAGCTGCATCGTCAACCACTTCAATCTCAGGAGTATATGTCTTTATGCTGGAAATCAGCGTGTTTCTGCTCTTTGCTTCGTCATCAACAACAATTGCTTTCATAGTTCAGAATATTTTAATCTTTTTCGAAAGGAATAATCAGTTCAACACGAGTACCAGTCGGCTTTCCAAATTCATCTTTTAAATCGGTATAATGCTCTTCGAATTTAACCTGGTTCATGGTCGAAATTACGTTCATACGTTCTTTAGTGACTTCCATTCCCAATGATTTATAGGACTTTATGCTTCGTTTTTTCAATTCCAGAGCCAACTCACGGCCAATGCCATTGTCTTCGACAGTGCATTTTAATGCATTTTTCGGAAGTTTAGTGAAGGTTACTTTCAGCACCCCATCCTTGTGATTTTTACCCACCAAACCATGTATAATGGAGTTTTCGATATAGGGTTGAATGAGCATGGGAGGGATGTATGTATTCTCCATATCAATGTCTTCGTCAATAGTAAGTGTGTAGCTAAATTGGTCTTCGAAGCGAAGTTGTTCGAGCTCCATATAAGTGATTAAGTTGACCAGGTCCTGGTCGAGGGAAACAAAGGCATGACGCGAATTTTCGAGAATGGAGCGCATGAGTTTGGCAAATTTCGAAAGATAAATTTCAGCCTGATACTGATTGTTACTAGTTATATAGCTTTGAATGGAATTTAATGAATTGAAGATAAAATGCGGATTCATTTGCGATCGTAACAGCCTGCCTTCGAGCTCCATACTCTTTTGTTCCAATCTGGATTTTATAAGTTGGTGCTTTTGTCTGTTGCGAAGCAGAAATATTAAAATCCCCAGTATTATGATGATGGCAACGGCCAATAAAATGCCAAAACTAAGTGCTTTGTTTTTCTGACGATTTATTTCCAATTCATTGTTTGTCAGCTGAATATATTGCTTTTGAATCTGATTTTCTTTTTCAGCAGTTTTGTATTTTGTCTCCAGCTCCGAAATCTGCTGATGCTTCTCCATATTAAAAACTGAATCCTTCAATTCCATATGGCTTATTAACTGATTATAAGCTTTTTCGGGTAAATTGTTTTCGTGATAAATATGAGCCAGACTCAATTCAAGACTCACCAGCGAAGGAAGGTTTCCGCTGGCTGAATAGATATTCTTTGCACTATCGGCCAATTGGTAAGCCTTAGAAAACAGGTGCATGGCAGAATAGGTGAGCGACAAATCGTGCAAAATATTGGCATGGGTATTCAATTCGGAATCACGGCTATTGTATTTTAAACCCTGTTCAAAACATTCAATGGCCTTGCTATATTGATTTTTACAGTGGTAGAATCTTCCAAGATGCTGATAAACAATACTTAATAAACTGTAATCGTCGGTTTTGTGGCTAATATCCAAGGCCTGATTCAGATAATTGAAAGCCGAATCGGTTTGGTTTAGCGACTGAAAGGCAATTCCAATATTTAATAAGTTGATGGAGAGGCTTTTTAGAATTCCATTTTCTTTAAAATAGGTCAGACTTTCTTTGTAAACAGCTATGGATTGCTCATATTTCTCCCATTCAAAATACAGGTTGGCCAGATTGCTTCTGATGGAATTGGCACTGAATAAATCATTCACCGAATCCGCAATGACTATGGCCTCCAAATAACATTTCATGGTGTTTTCAAAATCACCCTTCAATAAATACACATTGGCTTGATTACTTAAAGTAACTATTTCAATCTGTTTGAATTTCAGCTGATTGATTGATTTTGTCAATTGATAATAATACAAAGCTGAGTCGTTATTTCCCGATTTGTAAAAATTCAAACCAATATCAATCAGGTTGTTGAGTCTATTGATGGTATCTTGTGGCAACAATTCTATTAACTCCTTTAAAATCAAGTTAGATTGAAGATAATCCCCCTGAATGGAGAGCAGATTGGCTTTTCGTTTGAGAAAGAATTTTTTGAGTTCGGTGTCGCTCGATTTTTTTGCGTAGAATTCAAATTTTTCAAGGTTTGCCGATGCCGAATCTAAGGATCCGAGTTTGATAAAAATATCGGTTTTGTTGCTGTAAGTACGCGCTGTGGAGTTAAATTCAGTAGTTCCCAAAAAAAAGGCCAAAGCACTATCGTAGTATGCTAATGCTACGGGATAATTCCACACCATATGATAGGATGCCCCTATACTTTTATAGTTTTCGGCCATCAATTCTTTACTGCCTGCTTTTTTAGCCCAGTAAAGTGCCAATTGAGCATATTTCCTCAGGCTATCAGGCGATTTCTCATTCTTGCTAATACGGTAAAAGCTATCGGCCTTCTCCCTGACCGATTGATGTTCTATCTGTGTCAACAAGCTGTCTTTTAATGAGTTTTGGGAGAACGAATGCGTGGCAAACAGTCCCAAAAGCCATAAAAGAATGATGTGTTTTTTCTGAATATGCATGGGGCGAATTTAGCAATTAATTTAGCGCAGCAAAAATCCGTGTTGGGTTAAAGTACCGAATTTGAGCATGTAACATCCCAAAATCCTACCATTTAATCAGCTTGTTAAACCAGATAATCAATTAGAACTACCATTTGCTTATTTTAGCAAAAGAGTATATATATCCATGATAAAAAGAGTTGCTGTATAATGAGTTACAAATATTTTAAGGAGTTCATTGGTCTATGAATTTAAAAAAATAGTCACAATATTCTTTTCTTTCTAAATACAAGCGCTTCCAGATGAAGTGGCTTTGTTGCCAATTAATCACTCAATCCGACCAAATACTTTTTGGGGCTTTTGCCCGGTATTTATTGAATATACTTTTGGTTCAAAATTGTAAAAACCAAAATTATGAGACATTTATTTCTACTTCTTTTTTTCGCAACAACAACGCTGATTTATGGGCAGTTAAAAGAGCAATACCAGAATGGCACCCGTCAGTTTGGTAATGCTGTAGCCGTTGATGGCGATTGGGCTGTGGCTGGCAATATGTATAAAACCATCAACTATCAGGGCCATGACTATATCAATGGAGGCAGTGTGAGCATTTATAAAGTGGCACCCGATGGCAGCTGGCAACATTTTCAGGACATCGATGAGCCGAACTACCTGGCCTACAATAATAACCCGGCATCGCCCATTGGCATGTTCTATGGCTGCGATGTGGATATTAAAGGAAATAACATCATTGTAGGGGCTTATGGATATGATAGCGATATGCTGGGGAATATTGGCCCCGATGGCATGGCATTTATTTATTCCTACAACAGCGGCTTAAATCTGTGGGTTAAATCGGCCACTTTATCATCTGAAATTGCGGTAGTTAACCAATTTGGTTTTTCTGTTGCCATAGGCGATAGTTATGCTGTTGTTGGAGATCCTACTGAAGAACATCCCTTGTCGGGCGAGCTTGATGACCGCGACAATATTGGTTGCGCTCATGTTTATCAGAAAGTGGGAGCTCAGTGGGTTTATCAGACAAAATTAACAGCTTCCGATGGTTGGGGCTCTGTTGGTGGGCCTGCCACTGGTCCCGGCGACCAGTTTGGTTGGAGCGTTGATGTAGATGCAAATCTGATTGCTGTTGGCGCAACCCGCCATGGAATAATTACCAATGAACCCGTCGGCGCAGTTTATCTTTTTGAGAAGGATGGAGCAAATTGGATTCAGGAGAAGCTGGTTTCGCCCAATGCGGAAATTGACAGCTATTTTGGAGCCTCACTGGCCTTGCATTCCAATACACTTTTAGTAGGGATTCCCGATTCGGATGCGGACGGAATCAATGCCGGACAAATGGCTGTTTTTACAAATACCGGCAATTGGAATGCGGGGATGCTGATTTCGTCGCCGTTAGAAGCCGAAGGAGCTTTTTTTGGCTCAAGTGTTTCATTATGTGACGATTATTATGCCATTGGGGCACCAAATTATGGTGATGGTGAAGGTATGTTGTTTGTCTATGAACGAAGTAGCGGAAACTTTTCGCCGCTTCAACCTTCCAATATAGCCGATGGCGACGAGTTTGGCTGGTCATGCGATGTTACCGACAATCACTTAATGGTTGGAGCCTGGAAAGCCGACAGAACAAATGCCAATGATGGTAGCGCATATTGGTTCGATATGGGCGAAGCCGCCAATGGGGGCTGGACAGGTGCCGATGATTCCAACTGGAATAACCCACTCAACTGGGCCGATGGAAATATTCCCAATGGTATAACCAATGTAACTATTTCTTCAGGTTTAGTTCATTATCCTATTATTAATCAGGTAGTTGCTACTTGTCGAAATTTGTCTGTTGCTGCCTTGGCTCAGATTACCATTCAAAATGGAAATCTTCAGGTCAATGGTAATTTAACCAATTCAGGACAGATTATCAATACCAACTCAGCCCAGCTCACAGTTTTGGGAAACACCATTTTCAATGCCGCCGTTCAGCAAAATATTCCCGCCGGAACTTTTCATGAATTTCATTATAACAGTGGACAGGCTTCGAACTTGCAGGGAAATGTAACTTTTTTGGGGAAATTCTATCACGACAACAATAAAAATCTGACCATTGGAGCCAATACTTTGACTCTGGGCGATAATATTTGGGGAACGGCCCGCAAAATTATTTTCTCATCGGCGTCAAGTCTAAGTCTGATAAATGAGCGACCCTATGATTTCTTTTTACCAACCAATGTCTACGATTTAAACAATTTTACGGTGAATATTCCTGGAAATGAGTCGGTTTATATCAATGGTAATCTCACAATTCATGGTACCATGAGCCTTTTAGACGGCGATGTTTATCTGGGTTTCGACCGCACTGTTGATTTAACCATTCATCATCCAATAGTCACAGGAAGTGGCAGGCTTTTATCTCATGCAAATGGGGGAGATTCGGGACTTTTTATCATGGATGAAGGAAAGGATGAAGTTGTTTTTAATATCCCCGCGAGCATCACAAGGCTTAACAAGCTTTGGATATCAACTCAAAACAACTCTCGATTAAATGCTAATCTAATTATCGGGTCGGTGTTTGCTCTTTACAGCGCCGGATTCAATGCCAATGGTTTCGATATCACTTACGAAGAAGGAGCAGATTTGTGGATTGGCGGCAATGCCATTATTTCGGAAGAGATGCTCACAGGTCCCAACGGGATTGGTGATGTAACCATACAAGCAGGAAGCCCAACCTTCGATTTCGATGCTCAAATCAATGGCAATTTGACTGTAGCAGCCGCTTCAGGGGGAGTTTCCATATTGCCCGGCCGTTGCATTACAGTTGAGGGAACCACTTCGCTATCGGCCAATTTAATTCTGAAAGCCAATGCCACCGGAAATGCCTGTTTCATTGACAATGGCCCCATAGTGATAGCGCAAAAATCCAGCGCCAATATCATTGTTGAAGCCTGGATTCCAGCGAAGGAAGAGTGGCATTATATCTCGTCACCGGTACAAGAGGCCACTTCGCAATTTTTTGCAGGTGCTTGGCTCAATGCTTATAGTCCAGACCAGGAAAAATGGGTTCCTTTTACCAATTTGAGTCAGCCACTAAACACCATGCAAGGCTATTCCACCAAATTGCCATCCAGCTTTTCAGGGCAAACCATCACTTTCGATGGAGTTTTAAATACTGCACGAAATCAGCAGATTACATTTCCTTTGAGCAATGGGGGAGATGGTTACAATCTGGTTGGAAATCCTTTTCCTTCCGCTGTTGATTGGGACAATGCCAACTGGTCGAGAAACCAAATGGCCAACGCTATTTACTTGTGGGACGCCTCAGAAAACCGCTATGCCAGTTATATCAATGGAGCGGGTGTGAATGGAGGAACCTCGCAAATTCCATCTATGCAGGGATTCTTTGTACTGGCCACTGGTCCGGGAGCTTCTCTCACCATCAACAACAACGATGTAAGAATTCCCATGCCCCTCGATTTTTATAAATCTGAGGCGGATGAAAAGGTAAAAGCTGACCAGTTGTTGGTGAGTTTATCAAGCAATTTGGGCAACGACGAAGTGATGGTGCGATTTATGGAAGGTGCCACAGAATCTTTTGATCAGGATTTCGATGCCATGAAGCTTTTTGGAAAAGATGACCTCCCACAGGTTTATATTCAGAATGAGCACCTGGAAAAAATGAGCATTCAGACTTTCAATTCCGTGAAAGAAA
>CAXYYJ010000073.1:0-15090 GCA_964293475.1 uncultured Draconibacterium sp. | reverse complement strand
TTTACGCCTTTTTGCTGAGGCGGTCAAAAGACGTTCCTTCGGAAGTCTTAGGATCAACAGCGGAGCAGGAAGCGGCTTGCATAAGACTGTTCGATTGAAAGAAATCACGAAAAACTGAAGCATAGATTTTCCAGCTGAAACACCGTGGGCAGGCCATGGCATGGCACGGAGCGGCTCGGGAGGTGAAGGCCAAAATGTTAGATTTTTCAGCGAAGGGGCTTGCCTCTTAAAATAATGACATTGGATAACCTCGCGCTTAACATAACCTCTTTGATTCGAATCTGACTTAAGCCAAAACTTCGTCATTATTTTACTACTTCGCTTGAAAAATCAGCATTTTGGCCGAGGCGGGTGGGAGATTGCCAGGCCTTGATGTTTTGTTACTTTTCCATCAAGGGAAAAGTAAAGAAAAAAGTAAGATTTCTCTATAGAACGATTGGAGCAAGCCATGCAAAACCATTGTTTTGTGCGACTCCGCTGGAGTCGGATTTCCGGTTTATTCCTTTTTTTATAAACATTTGACCACTCTGTGGTCATGCAGACCTTCGGAAGATTTAAAATCAACTGGGGAGTCTGAAACAGCAAGCTGACCACGATTCAATTGAATGGAATCAAGAAAAGTTGAAACACAGATTTTCGATTTGAAACACCGTGGGCAGGCCATGGCATGGCACGGAGCTATGGGTAAAATGAAAAACAGCCAGAGCCTAATCCTGATACGGATTTCTCAGTCGTCTCACGGGTTCGACTCCAACGAAATGAATTGATTGTTAAGTTTTTATAAAAAAAAGGCGCACAAACGCATCTAAAATTTACAAGGGGTTTGTGCGCCTTTTTTTGTATATGAATTTGATTTCAGGTCATTTCGACGGAATGAAATGGAGGCGAAATCCCTATTAATTATTACAGATTTCTCAGTCGCCTCACAAGCTCGTCTCCATCGAAATGACCTGATTGTTGGGTTGTTATAAAAAAGGGCGCACAAACACAACTAAAATTTAAACGGAGTTTGTGCGCCCTTTTTTTTGTTTATGAATTTGATTACAAGTCGTTTCGACGGAACTGAGCCTGCCAGGTTGCGCAGCCAAACTGGTGGAGGAGAAATCTCTTTAACATTAAAGAATTTCCCAGTCGCATCAATGGTTCGCTATTGGAATGACATGGGCAATACACCAATCCATTAGGCATAATTCCACCAAAATCAATTTGACTTGTAAATCTAGAATCCACTGATTTCCAATAGTTAATAACCGATCAGAAAGGACTGATAAAGCCATCAAATAGTGGGGCTTCTTTATCTTTCTCCGACAAAATAGGAATTACAGAGGTTCCCCAGTTCACATTTAAGGTTGGATCGTTCCATCTCAAGCTGCCTTCAGAATTCTTATTGTAGACGTTGGTACATTTATAAAAAAACACAGTATTTTCTTCAAGCGTCATGAATCCGTGGGCAAATCCTGGCGGTACCCAATACATAAACTTATTGTCTTCAGTGAGCTCAATGGAAGCCCATTTTCCATAGGTTGGAGAGTTTTTTCTCAAATCAACAGCCACGTCAATCACAGCTCCTTTCATCACTCTCACCAATTTACCCTGCGTAAATGGGGGTCTCTGAAAGTGAAGACCACGCAAAACACCCCTTCCCGATTTCGACTCGTTATCCTGAACAAAATTTTGGTCAATTCCCTCGGAGAGAAATTTTTCTTTATTATAAGACTCGAAAAAATATCCTCTATCATCTTTAAACACAGCTGGTTTTATAATAACCAAATCTGGTATTTCTGTTTTTATTATTTCCATAGCAGTTGTATTTTCCTTTATACTAAAGATACAAAAAATAAAAACCCCAATAGATTCTATCGGGGTTTTTATTGAAATAATTTAATACTATTCTATAACAATGGTTTTCACTTCTTTAGCACCATTGGTTCGTAAAATAAGCATATAAGTCTGAGGAGCCAATTGAGTCAAATCAAGGGTATGAACAAAAGTTGACTTTTCTAATTGGAGAGTTTCCTGATATACCATCTGTCCCTGAAGATTCACAATTTCCAACATAACAGATTGATTTTTTTGCGATTCAATGGTAAGCTGCATCAAACCATTGCTTGGATTTGGATAGGCCATCCAGTTGCCAACAAGGCTCAATTCGTCAATTCCACTGCAATCCTGGAATGAAATGAGTTTAGCATCTTCCGAAGAACAACCAAATTCATTGGTTACCACAACGCTAAATGACATTTCTGTTTGACCATTTAATCCAGTTGTATCAGCTACAATAGATTGTGTAGTAGCTCCTGTGGACCATTCAAAACCGCTTCCCGGATTGCCTGCATCAATCACCAATGAATGATTCATACAAATGATGGTGTCGTTACCTAGGCTTACCTGTGGGAGCTCATTAACTGTCAAGGACATTGTATTTACCTGCTCGTTCAAACAAGAATTTGCATCTCTGATCCAGCTCATGGTTATCGTAGAATCTGCAGATGCAGTCCAAGTCATTTCAAGTTGGTTCACTTCTGCGGTCATTTCACCAAATCCATCCATATAAATAGTAAATGGAGCTGTTCCGGTCAAATCAACCTGAACAGAAACTTCGGTGCCAAAACAAACTTCTAATCCAGTTTCCATGGTTAGGGTTGGAAGCGAATTTACGGTGATGATTAATGGCTCAGAATAGGCGCTTTCTGCGCAAAAACCAGTTTCCATTACGGATAATGAAGCTTCACCAAGATAATCGTCGGCAAACATTACCAATACGCTATCGGCGGAGGCTTCAATAGTGCCAGCCTCAGCAGGGGTTAATAACCAGGTAAAGGTATTTCCCTGGGTGAGAATAGTTTTGTAAACCTGATCAGCAGGATTGGCGCATAGTATCGGTAGTCCTGTTGGAACAGCGGGAGCTGCAAGAACCACTGGATAAATATACAATTCAGTGGATTTTCTCACTTCACCATTGGTTCCGGTTGCTGATAAGGTTAGTAAGGCTGAACCGTTTGCAATATCAGCGGTGCCAGGTGTGTAGGATGCATTTAATAAAGAAACATCATCAAATTGTCCATCACCCTGAGTAGACCATAATAAGGAAACATAGTTTTCAGCAACGGCATCGCTGGTATAGGTTTGACCTTCGCACAATTCTTTCATGCCTTCCATTTGAATGGCTGGTAAAATGGTGGGAGGAAAGATAATATAATCCACCCAGGTAGCGTCGCTACCACTTGCCACACTACCGTCTTTGCTGTACTGCCAGCTGAAAGTATGCATGCCGGGCTGTACTTCATATTCATGAAGCTCCCAGCCTACTTCTCCACTCCAACTTCCCAATTCATTACCATCTATATAAAAGCGTAGATAATCATATCCACTTTCGCTGGAAACTTTACTGTAGAAAGACAGGATGCCAGTAGCACCAACTTCGTAATCAATATCCATGGAAGTGCTGCCATTATCACTTATTTGCGCACTTTGAGCGCAAAATTCACCTTCATAAGGATTCTGGTTGGTTATAAACCAATCATTACCAGAAAAACCCCAGTTAAACGAAGAAAAATCGCCGGTTTCCCAATCTTCGAGGATAAGACCAATGGTCACATAAAATTCTTTTGATGAGGAGAAAACCCCACCGGTCAATAAGCCAGTAAACATATCTACCTGACCAATGTTTGCATCTTCGGAGACGGTAATATTAAAAGTTGCCCATTCTGATTGGCCGCTACCCAATTCCGCAATGGAATATTCGGTGGTTTCAAAAGTTAAATAAGCTCCGGAATAATCAAGGTTGAACAATACATCGTTGATAGATGCCTGACCTGAATTGAGCAATTCAATTCGCAGTACAGCAGGTTCTCCTGGATCTAATCGTCCATTTTGATTACCAGCCGCATCGTCAATTTCCAGATTACCAATACTAATGTTGGGTCCCCATGAAACGACATCGAATTTACTGGTCCATGTTTCGTTGCCATCAGTAGCAGTTACATTAAAGCGGATATTTTGTTGCCCTGGCATATCGGCGGCCACATCGAAAGCAAAACCTTCCTCAATGGTAACAGCAGAACCCACAGCAAAATCACCATAGTTTTCAGTTGCATCGGTGATTGTGATATAATTTGATTCAGTATTGATAGTTACATCAACATTGGAATAAGCCATATCACTTCCATTGAACATGGTCATGGTTAGTAATACATTTTCCCCAGCTTCCAATTCACCATTTCCATTAGAATCAACAAAAGTATGGTCCTCATAAACAGGTCCTTGTTCGCTTGTATTTTCTACGGCCACCAAAGCATCAACTCTGCCAGATCCGTAAAAATTATCTTTACCTGCAGCACCCAAATCCAGTGAAGTGGTTTCAAGAGTCATACAAATTTCTTCTGGAGTGAGTCCGGGATTTTTAGACATTAATAATGCCATGACACCTGCAACACCGGGAGTCGCCATCGAAGTTCCGCTCATCATTGTATATCCGTTTACATTGAAGGCATTACATGATTTAACATCAACGCCTGGAGCACTTACATCAGGGCGAATTAATCCCATTTCAGGGTTGAAAGGATAATCTAAAAAGGGATCAATAGCTTCCCAGGAAGATGGGCCAATACTCGAAAAATCAGCAAGGTTGTCATTGGCATCGGTAGCACCAACACATACAACCGCTGAAATTCCGCCTATCAAAGTTTGATCGGGGTTGAGCCAGGGTGGAGGGCAATCGCCGGGGGTTCTTACATCATCCGGACTCGATGGACTTCCGCCTTCATTACCAGCAGCTATAGAAGCTACCATGCCCGAAGCTAATGCATTGTCTAAAGTGATTCTCCAGGTTTGTCTGTCAGGATTCCATGAATGCGCCCAACCCAACGACATAGAAATGATATCAGCGCCTTGTTCTACAGAAAACTCAATGGCAGCCCAAACACCAGATTCCTGCCCGTCACCACCGTCAGCCAACACCTTGCAAGCCATGATGGTTGCATTGGGGGCCATACCTGTTTGCGAACCAGCTGTTCCATCACCGGCAACAGTACCAGCGCAATGTGTACCATGACCATGGCCATCCATGGGGTTGTTATCGTTATTGTAGAAGTCGTAGCCATGATAAGGATAGTCATCACTTTGCCACATATGATCTGTTAAATCCAAGTGTTCATAATTCACTCCGGTATCAATTACCGATACAATGATGCCTTCACCGGTATAGCCAAGTGCCCATACATCATCGGCATTGACTTTAAGTACATTGTAGGTAATCTCTTTGGAATTCTTATCACCGGGAGCGAAAGGAACAAGTTGAGATGGTAGGGCATCAACGAGTTTTCGAGTTTCATCAATATCGATTCTATCGATGTCGTTACGTTGGGCAATTTCAAGAATGACCTCTTTGCTGATCCATGCAGTAACAACATTTGAAATCCATAATTGCCGTACTAATTTAAACTCGGCCGGTTGTTTCGCTTTACAAAAATTCATTAAATCAAGCTGCGAACTCTGGGCATGATTTTTTAAAGCTGAAACCACAATGTTCCTGCGCTCTTTTTTTGACAGTTGACGAAGCTCGTTCAACTGAGAGGAGAGATTCATCTGATCAGTAAACCGGATGTTTACACGAACCAGTTCCTGATTCGACTTCTGAGCAAGAATTTCTTGCAAGTCATTGGTAATGATTGTATTCTGATCTATTGTGGAGGCATATGTCCCACTAAAAATCAGAATAAACAGCATGAGGAAAAATTTATTCATAGGTTATAGTTTTGAATGATATTAAAGTCAGATTATTGAAAGCTGGTTAAATAAATAAACTAATTATTGAATTTAAGCAAATTCTATCTTCATTATTCGTCGTTAACAAGTAATAAGTAGTTATGACAAGCCAGAAAGTATTTGTTGCCCAAAGTTAGAAAAATATGTTCTGAAAGGCAGAAAAACTAAAATTAAACATTGAATTTAACAAAATGTTATGGTGGGAATTGGAAATGATTTGGAACCTATTTAACCAACCTATAAAGGATGGAATAGAAGTATAATAGCAGGTACAGGCATAAACACTAAAAGCCGGCTTTGTCCGGCTTTTACATATTTATTTAGAATACATTATTCTTCTTGTTTTCGTAATTGGAAAGTTTTGCGTCCGGCATAAGCCATTCCCAAACCAATGATAAGAGCTATACCACTTCCTAATGGTGCTCCTCCACCTGCGATTCCAGAATCACCAGGATGCCCCGAAGCACCTCCACCAGGTGCAGTCAATTGAGCAAAAGAATTGCCCCCAATAAACATGCTAAGAATTATAATCAATATTTTATGTCTCGTTTTCATGATGCGTCCTATTTAATAATTTTTTGACTAAATGTTTGATTACCAGATATCAATCTTACAATATATGCCCCCTTGGGTTCATTCATTTCAATTTTTTGCAAGCTTGTTGCAGCTATATTTGTTGTGAAGACAAGTTTACCCGAAATATCTATGATTTCGACTACTCCGTTATCGGGAAAATCCTGGCTGATGTAAACAAAATTATCGAAACTCCAAATTCGAATAGGATTCGACTTGGGTAATTCATCTGTGGCAGAGGCATTTTTGAAATGCAGCAAAAATCTGGAATCACTGGAATTTTCTGCCGTGAAATTATAAACCTGGGATTGTGCCAAATCAACAACGAACCCAGTTTCAGTATCTTCCAACGTAAGCTCCAAATTATTCAATAGAATTTCAGCAAGTTCTAAGGTATATTCATGAGCATCACCCTTTTTGAAATCAACTTTAACAGTGGTAGTTTCCTCTGAAAATGGAATCCCTAAAACGCAGGCAAATTCTTCCTCTGTAATTTGTGCCATTATTTCCCCCGCAGTTGGATCCCCCATAAGTTTATGACCATCAAATTCTCCATCGAATTCAGTAGTAGCTTCCTCATCAAAATGAACTATCAATTCATCTTTACTAATACCCATGTTATCAGACAGTTTTAGTTGAATCAAATCATTTTCTAGGGACTTATACAAACCCCAATTATTATTCACTTTTGAAGAAGTTGGAAAATTAAATGAATTCGTACCACTTGTAACCTGAATAAAAAATCCCTGACTGGGCGAAATTATATTGAGAGAAGGTGTCACATAACTTGAACCGTTATAAACCAAATAGGTAGATCCTATACCTCCATCTTTTGAACAAAGGTCTAAATCGATCGCACAAGGAAAAGGATTGGCTAATAAATGCCATCCATCATCAGCCCCACCTGCATTGGTCAAACTACCTATCGTTTTAGCTGCTCCGTTGAGAGTTCCTGCCATATCTGCTGTGAAATTGTATGTCAAAAAGTAGGCAGCGCCTCTACCTCTCACCAGCGAAGGGTTTCCTTCTTGAGCAGTCCATGAGCCCGGATTGCCGTCGGCCCAGGTTTGCATCCAACCAGTTAAAAATGTAGTGGCCATCAAGTCATCATTTGGAGGGCCTACCAAATGCCATTTATTCGCTTCAAGATAGGTTTCCAACGTTCCTGTAGCAGAACCAGAATAATTTAAATTACCTGTGCCATCGAGTGTTGAATGAATAATAAATCCTGAGTTACCATTATTATTATTGAAAGTGCCATTCACTACAAGGTTTCCATCTGGCGATAATTCCAGCTTTCCTGTACCATTAATAGTTAATGTTATCCCAGGACTCACAACTATGATTGCATGTGAAATGAGCTGTAAATCACTTAGAGTAATATTATGATTAATAGTTATGGTGTTATTACTGTGAGAAGTCCCATCTGGATAAATATGATAGGCTGATGTCCATCCAACTGACGAATGCACATAATATTCCCAAAGTGCCCCATTAGACCAGGATCCTGAACCAATGGTACGAAAATCGCCAGGTGTTTGAGCCCATAGTCCGATAGAGAGAGTAAAAGTCGTTAATATTGCGTAAATTTTTTTCATTGTAATAATTCTAATTCGTTTATCTATAATCAAAAATTAAATCATTGTTCATAATCTCGTTTGCTTAGTTGCCTGCCTTAGCTACTATTCTATCATCCAATAAAATGGTTTGGGTTGCATTAACAATTTCCAATAACTGAATTTCGTTTCTATGATGGAGTAGCTAACCAGTTCGGTAAGAGGTACATCTCCAAATGACTGTTACGTGGTTGAGAATTGTCCGATATTAACAAAAAACTACTCTTTGCTTGAGATAAAAATCCAGTAATAAACAGAATATAAATGATGATTGCGTTAAGTGTTTTTAATTTCATGAGAATTTAATTAATAAAAAAAAACCTAAATAAATTAACAAGACTAAAACATTTCAAATGGTTGAAAAAATGTCCTATTCTTGTTGGCACTACTTGGTTAAGTTAATAATTAGTGGAAAACATCGAATGTTTGCCACCTAAAGTCCCTCAAAAAATCAAATCTATTCTAATGATGTTAATCTAATTTATCAATATCTATATTATGCATTGTATATAATCTCTTTGCACCATAGGCCAAGCCCATGCCAATGACCAATACCAACCCACTTCCAACGGGGGCGCCGCCGCCAATGGGTGTACCACCAGGTGGGAGAGTTGGATTCCCACTTACCGCTGGAGGGTCTCCTGAAAAGGCCGATGGGCTTATCAATTATCCGAGAGAGATTAGGGTTAATAATAATATTTTCTTTCGTAGCGTCATCTTAGTTCGTATTAATATTTTTATTTGGAAATATATAATTTCTCAGTGGTTGTTATTTTATCCGAAATCACTTTAACTAAGTAATAGGCTGAAGGTTGATCCAATTGAATAGAATAAATGTCTGAGCCATTGTGCTGTCCTTCCATGATAACTTGTCCGAGCATATTAATAATTTGGTAATCATACTCTTCGGACACGCTATTTTTGATGTAAACAGTATTGCGGGATGAATAAATTTCAGGTTTTGCATTTAACTGTTCATCAATACCAACTGCATTGGAATAATGAACAAAGAATCTTTCGCGAAGGTAGCCTGGCTCTACATTAAAAGAAAGCCCCGAAAAGGTACTGTCTAATTTATAGAAATTACCAGTTAACCTATCCTCGAGTTTTATTTCGGTATTGGCATTCATAAGACGAGTTTCGCTAATAGATAGCTTAACATTTCCTGCTTCTGCAATGTTTAAAACTAAAGGGACAATTGCAGGGAAAGTCCCCAATGCGTTTATTTTTAACAATATATCATCGGCTTCTGTAAAAAGCTCAGGATTCTCAGGATTAGAACTGTATAAGGCTCGCGCATCATACTTTGTATCATGTCCATTGGTGGCATCGGCATACATAAGAATTAATGATTCGGAATGCTTCTCTTCATCCTGAATTATTTGCAATCTTAATACATCACTTTTTCCAATAATTGAGCTTGATTTATAAAACTCGCGATCGGGATGTGCTTTGTTTCCGTTTTCGATTACTAATGTATTTGAACCCCCTGTTTGCAGGACAAAGAAACCTTGAAAAGGTGGGATAAATTGAGTCCCTCCATTAACACCTTCATCAAGACTATTCCAAATACCATAATTAGTTGTGGTACCCCCAATATAATAATAAAATGAGCCTCCATCAATGTTCGTTGTAGTTAGTGTTCCTATATCAACTGCACATGGATAAGGATTTGAGATTAAATTCCATTTATCACCTCCGGTAGCAAGATTATAAGTTTTAGTGCCATTCCCAAAAGTTCCAGAAACGCTAACAGTATGATCGGCCGTGGTCCAATACTCATAACCCTTCATATATTCTACATCATCACCCTCATCTGACATATATGGCCCCCATTCATTACTACCTGTTATATACTCTCTCATGTAACCTAAAGCAGGTTCGGCGGGTTTAAAAGCACTTAATTGAACTTCGTCCATTGGAACGCCGATTAGGTGCCAGACACCATTGGTAATTTCTTGCCTATAAATGCAAGTTCCACCTAAAGTGCCATCATAAATTAACGAGCCAGATTCAGTATCTGTACTTTCAACTATGATAGTTCCATTATTGGTTAATGTTCCATCAAAAACAGTTAATTTTCCTTTAACTGTCAAAGTAACACCAGAATTAATAATAAATGTAGATCCATCTTGTACTGCGATTTCACCATCGGATTCAATTGTAAAATTAACGTTCAAACTTACTGTCGTATTTGGAGCTATATCACCGTGACCTATAAAGGTTACTTTGTGTGGATTAGGTGAACCTGAAGTTTCATCAAAACCATCGAATGAATATAACGCCCAAATATTGCCAGACCAATTACCATTATCAAGATTTCCATAATCACCCAGCGTTTGAGCAAAGATGGACAAAGAAACGAGTAAAGAGCCAATAGTTATATACAAGCTTTTCATATAACCTCCTTTTCTTTATCAATTGAAACAGCATATCTTAGTAGTCCATAAGTTAGGGCAAATCCTAACATTATATAAACACCTGTTCCAACAGGTGCTCCGCCACCAACAGGGTTTATACCAACACCTCCTGCTCCTCCAGAACCATCACCAGGTTTTGTCAATTGGGCAAAAGCAAAATTGGTGATAAATAGAACAGTGAGAAATAATATTACTTTAAATTTTTTCATAACGCATCTTTTTTTTTGGGGAATTCATTACATTAAAATCTTTTGACTGATAGAACCATATTCACTATAAAGCTGAATTATATATGTTCCAGCTGGCTGATTCAGGCTAATCATTTTGAACTTATCACTATTATTATTTCCCTCATGAATCAATCTACCGCTAATATCATATATTTTGTAATCATATGGGGATGAACTATTATTGCTGATATAAATTTGTTTATTACTTGTCCAAACCTTGAATGGAGTTACATTCTCATCAATTAATCCATTAGATTTATTTAAATGGAGATTAAATCTATGATAATCGGTTAAATTCGTGGAGCTAAAACTATATGCTACACCCGAAATCATCTCAATAAACTGGCCAGTAATGATATCTTCCAATATAATTTCTACATTTTCAGAAGTTTGCAGTTCTTCAAGAGATATATTATAATTTTCGGCAATTCCTGACTTTAAAAAAACAGATAATACTCTTGATTCATCAACTGGAGATATTGCTAAAGTAGAGAGTTTTTCATCATTCAAAGAAAAGTATATGTCTCCATAATTTTCATCAGCAAATAGTTCCCGTGAGTCAAATTCTCTATCAAAGTATTCAGTCGCTTCACTCTGAAACCTAACTAACATCAAATCAGCAGATTTATTCAAATCATCACTCAAAGTAAATTTTAAAAAATCGCCAAAATCCATTTCAGATTTAAAAAAATCAGTGCCAGCATGGTTACGCGCTAATGCAGGAATAGTCAATGAATTCGTGGCACTTGTAACTTGAATTGCAAATCCTTGTTGTGCAGCAATAATATAAGGTGTTAATAAATCTGTCCAATTCCCTCCAATAAGAACCTTGGCAGTAGTAACTACATTTTCAAGGCTCCAGTCAACAGTATTCCATGTAACAGCGGAACTAAAAGGATTACTCAAAATATGCCAGCCATGATCCCCATCATTTGCTTCAAACGACAGAGATCCAATATCTATATCATTGTTATAAAGAGTTCCGGCAAAAGTTATTGTCATTGGATCATCTATGGGATATAATGCGTAACCTCTCCCTTGAACCAATGAATAATTTGTTTCATCTACATATTCCCATGTGTTTTCATCTTCATGATAGAATTGGAAATATGCGCCAAATACATTGTTGGTGGTTGAGCCAGTTGTCCCAGCTCCAATCATATGCCAGCTATCTGCAGGAACATAGCGCTGTATAGTACCTTGAACATTCTCATCAGCAATAATAGCACCAGTAGGATCAGTTGTATTATTTGATTGTAGGATAATTCCATCAACACCTGAACTATTTGATAATGTTCCTTTAACTGTCCATTCAGTTTGAGGAACCAATATTAATTTTCCATTTGAACCTATTGTTAAATTACCGTCAATTTCCGTTGTCAAATTATGTCTAACACTTTTAACAGACCCAGTTTTAGTATGTGTAATTGTTAAATCATGAATATCCAAAAGCCTTGGTAAAAGTATATCCGTTGTTAAGGATGGGCAATTAATAGTTACATCATAAAATTGATCACTGGGTGCAATTGTAGGAGAAGTTGAAGTAATTCCAGTAAAATTAAGATGTGAGCCCGATAAAAAATTGCAGTTAACATGTATTGTCCCACCATTTCTTGCGTAATTAACAGTTCCATACACACTTAGATTTCCTGCAGTTCCGGCACAGTCATTCCCAGAATGGTTAAGAATACCAGTAGTAGCAGCAATAGTTAAGGTGTTTGCTAAATTTAGCGTACCATTAGAACTATTTGTTAAAGTACCTTCAATGACTACAGGAACATTGATTGTCAGTATATGCCCAGAAGAAACAACAATTGTACTTCCAGAAGGCAAAGTGGCTGGAGGCGCAGCAGCATCTTCCCATGTGTCAGTGTCATTGTAATCTCCATCTTGTATTGTGGTATAAGTATCCTTTGTTTGTGCAAAGCTAAATCCCACAACAAGAAATAATATTAGAAATGCGTAAAATTTTCTCATAATACTATATTTTAGGTTTCTTAATAATTTTTTTTAAGTTTTTATATTTGAATGAGTTATCTATTTTTTAGGAATTAAGATCTCTCATTTTTGCGTCAAAATACACTTTCACTCATGCAAATATAATACATTCTTTCTGATATGTACATAGTTTAATCAGATTATTTTGTTAACAGTTGCCCCATTTCTGTTGATTTGTTGGTATTTTAACAAAAAATTCATTTTTGCAGGGCTAATCATCAAAAAAATCACCCTTTTGAAAAATTATCGGGCTTTAGAATGGAGAAAAGCTGCTTCTAATTAGCTCCAATTAATGCAATGAGAAAAACATTCCCAAAAGGCTACTAAGGATTGAAGAAACCCTGCAAGGGATGGTCTGTTAAAAGGAAAGGCTGCAACTCGTCCCAACTCAGAAAAATCTCGGTGGGGCCATTGCTAAAGGGAGCTATTTCGTAAACATTATAGTAAAATCCGATGCCTCCCCTGTGCAAATAAAAATTGGCGGAGGGGGAAATGGTTTCTTCAAAAAAACCTGATTGCTGCAGGCTAACATTGTCTGCAATACGATATTGCTGCCGAAGCTTTTGGGTGAGTTTTTCCGCTAATTGGGGCTTTTTGTCCTCCGCTACCAAATCGTTAAGCTTTAATACCTGGTTTTTGGCCAAATGAAAAATAAGAAACTTGCGCACACTGCTGCCTTCCTGGTCGCCCGATTTGGCATAGGTATCAAACTGCAAACAGAGCAAGCCCTTCTCGTTGTTGATAACATCCATCCGAATGCTTTTCTCCCAATGAAACGAGCGTGGAAAACTGTCGAGTTGAATATTCTCCAAAGCACTCTGAAACTGAGAAAAATAGGTGTCTGATATGGACTTCATAATATTCTGCTGGTTGTCGCCACTTTCGCGGTATCCTATATAATAATGAATCCTGTTGGTTAGCTGGTGAAGGATTGCTGCATCAACCTGTTGATTGGGAAACAACAAGGTCACATGAAAATCGGCATGGGGCATTTGCTTGTCGTTGTTAAAAAACGCCTGCTGTCTCCATTCCACCACCTGCAAAGGTATGGTTCCCTGTGCATAGGTAGCTTTCAGGGTAAAGTCGACGGGCTCTTTGAGCAACTGATTGATCCACTCCCCCGAAAAAAGTTTGGGGGTTGATAATTTACCTTTAAAGAAACTTGTGCCACCTCCAAACTCGTTCAGCACAAAGGTGCTGTCTTTCTCCACATGGCCATCTAAGGCAATGGGCTTGCTGATGATCCACTTTTCGCCATCCTTGAATTTGTAGTAATAGAACCCCGAAAAACTCTCCTCGGAGCGAATCAAATCGGCGGTGATTTGTAGCGGTTCGGAGATAAGCCCTGTGTAGTGCTCGTAAAAGGAATTTGTTTTTTGAGCCTGTGCAAATAGTGCCAGGCTGATGGCGAGAAGTAGGGTTATATGCCTGTATTTCATTTTTATGGAGTTGGATTTTAATAATTTGAAGTATCAATGTATGTTTCGCGAGCCAAAGATAGAACTGCCAATTCTTACCATCGTGGAACCTTGTTCTATGGCCAAAAGATAATCGTCGGACATGCCCATGCTGATTTGGTTGAATTGTGGCTCATGAAGAAAAAACTGATTTTTCAACTGGTCGAACCATGTTTTTAACTGAGCGAATTCTCTTTCTATCTGAGCAGTGTTATCGGTAAAGGTAGCCATTCCCATAACCCCGGAAATGGAAATATGGGTAAGGGATTCTGACTGAAGATTTTGAAGAAGTTCTTTGGCTTCGGGCAAATCCAAACCAAATTTGGTATCCTCTTCGGCTATATGAAACTGTAGGAGGCAGGGAATAATGCGGTTAATTTTCGTAGCCTCTTTATTAATTTCGGCAAGCAGTTTCCAGCTGTCCACCGCATGTATTAGGCTCACATGTGGAACGAGTTGTTTCACTTTATTGGTTTGCAGATGGCCAATGAAATGCCAATGGATATCCTTTGGGAGCATGATGGCTTTGTTGACCAAATCCTGAACTTTATTCTCGCCAAAATGTCTTTGTCCGGCCTGATAAGCTTCCATGATGTCTTCGATGGGTTTAGTTTTGGAAACCGCAACTAACTGAACATTTTGGGGAATGGTTTGCAAAATGCTGTTTAATCTTTCTGCAATGATGCCCATTTTTCTTTTTTTTAGGCAAATTTCGGCAATATTTATTAATCTGTGGGGTTTTTTGTTCTTTGTTTTTTTGTTCGTTGTTTTTTTGTTCGTTGTTATTTTGTTCGTTGTTCGTTGTTCCGGCTCCGGACACTTAGTTTTGGTTGCTGAGCGAAGTTGAAGTAAGTCGAAGTAAGCCGAAGTGTTCTTTGTTCGTTGTTCTTTGTTTTTTTGTTCTTTGCTCTTTGTTCGTTGTTCCGGCTCCGGACACTTAGTTTTGGTTGCTGAGCGATGGTTGCTGAGCGAAGTTGAAGTAAGCCGAAGTGTTCTTTGTTCGTTGTTCTTTGTTTTTTTGTTCTTTGCT
>CAXYYJ010000072.1:0-15141 GCA_964293475.1 uncultured Draconibacterium sp. | reverse complement strand
ACCACATAGGCACATAGGGCACATAAGTCTTTTTTTAACCACATAGGCACATAGGGCACATAAGTCTTTTTTTAACCACATAGGCACATAGGACACATAGGTTTTTCTTTTTTTTAACCACATAGGTACATAAGGCACATAAGTCTTTTTTAACCACATAGGCACATAGGGCACATTGTTGTTTGTTCCATGTTATCTATGTTTCTACGTGGTTTAATTTTTATTGTTTTTAACCACTTAGGCACATAGGGCACATAGTTGTTTTCTCTATGTGTTCTATGTTTCTATGTGGTTTATTTTTTTTGTTTTTAACCACAAATGCGAGCAAAGCCAACTCAGTGGAAATCCGTTTAATCTGCGTAATTTGTGTTCATTCCTTCCCAAACATATATTTTGCCACCAATTTTAATCCCCTTACTTTTGCGCTGGAAAAATCAAATATCCGCCATACTGCCTATGGGTTCTTTAAAATACAGTGCTCTGCTCTTACTCACCGCCGCCATCTGGGGCTTCGCCTTCGTGGCGCAACGGTCGGCCATGGATCATATAGGGCCTTTTACCTTTGGCGGAGTCAGATTTGCCATTGGAAGCATCACACTCCTTCCACTTTGGTTCCTTCTTCGCAACCGAAATAAAGACCCGGAAGCCATAGCTTCCTTCTCACTGGCTTCCATTTGGAAAAGCGGATTACTACTTGGAACCGTGTTGTTTATCGGGGTGAGCATTCAGCAAATTGGCATGAAATATACCACTGCTGCCAATGGCGGATTCATCACCAGTCTCTATGTGATTCTGGTGCCTTTATTCTCCATTTTTGTGGGACATAAGGTGCGCTTGAATATATGGATTGGCGCATTGGTTGCCATAGCCGGATTGTATTTTCTGAGTTTCCACGAAAGCTTCTCGCTGAGCTGGGGCGACAGCCTGGTGCTTATCAGCGCGGTTTTTTGGGCTGTTCATGTGTTGCTTATTGGGCATTACGCGCCCAAATTCCCCATTCTATTGCTTTCTATCATTCAATTTACCGCTACCGCAGTATTGAGCCTGCTCTTCGCTCTGGTTTTTGAAGAAATCCGCTGGACGACCTTATTGGATGCTCATGTGCCCATTCTGTATACGGGAATAGTTTCGGTGGGAGTGGCCTATACCTTGCAGGTGCTGGCTCAGACCAAAGTTTCTTCATCGCAGGCCGCCATCATTCTCAGCTTCGAAGCGGCTTTTGCCATGCTGGGCGGCTGGCTTCTGCTCCACGAAACCCACGGTTTTAAAAGCCTTTTTGGCGCTTCGTTAATGCTGGTGGGTATCATTTTATCGCAAATCAACTGGAAAAAATCAAACCTATGAGAACATCATTTTTAAGACTTGCGGGCATTTCTGCCTTCGTCTTTTTCACGCTATCATCCTGGGCTCAAAAACCATTGGGTCTTTTGGAGTTTATCAAAAGTCAGCCCGAAATTCGGGTGACTCAATGGGGCGAAGCCAATCAGCCACAGGATTTTGTCCTTTTTCTTAGACAGCCGGTGAATCATCAAAATCCGGGAAAAGGCTATTTCGAACAACGGATTTATCTGCATCATGTGCACGACAGTCTGCCTGTGGTGATGGTTACCGAAGGATATTCCGCCGAAGGCAGTTATTTAACCGAACCCGCCGAAATTCTGCATTGCAATCAGCTGATAGTGGAGCATCGTTATTTTGGCGAGAGCGTGCCCGATAGCATGGACTGGAGTCAGCTCACCACAGCCAATGCCGCAGCCGACCATCATCATATTTATGAGGTTTTCAGTAGGTTTTACAAGCAGAAATGGATCAGTACCGGCATTTCCAAAGGTGGACAAACCAGCATTTTCTACAAATACTACTATCCCAACGATATGCATATCTCCATTCCCTATGTGGCTCCGCTGAATCTGGAGCAGGAAGATGTGCGCATCAATTGGTTTTTACGCCATGTGGGAACGCCCGAAGACAATGCCCGGATTTTAAACTATCAAAGACTCATGCTTCGGAATTTCGATAAAATCTTTCCGCTATTTCAGGATATTGCCAAAACCAATCAAAAGAAATTTGCCATCAACGATACCGCTGCCTATGAGTTCATGGTGCTCGAATTGCCTTTCAGCTTCTATCAATGGGGATTTTTAGAAGCTACGGCTCTGCCACAGCAAATGCTTTCGCCAGTGGAAATGATGAAACCCATGTTCGATTTGGGTTTGGCCACTTTCTACTACGAAGATGTGGTGAACAGCTTTATGCCGTTTATGGTGCAGGCTTACAGAGAGTTGGGTTATTATAATTACGATACCGACAGTTTGGGAACCGATTTGCGGAAGCTCAAAAATACCAGCAATATTGCCTTTGTACCCAACGAGTTGCGATTTCCCTACGATGCCCAAATCATGAAAAAAGTCTACGATTTTATCCACAATCAGGGCGACAGAATGATTTTTATCTACGGCGAAAATGACCCCTGGAGCAGCACTTCGGTCAATCCCGATTTCCGCACCGATGCCATTAAACTCGTTCTTCCCGGCGGCTCTCACACAGCCCGTCTAAGCAGTTTTTCTCAGGAAAAACAAGCTTTTATCATCGAAAAAATAAAATACTGGTTAAGTCATGAGTAGTTTTAGATGGCCTTACAGAGTTCCCATTGGCGATATAAACTATGGCGGACATATGGGCAACGACCGCTCATTGAGCCTGTTTCACGAAGCACGCTTGTCGTACTTGAAGAGCCTGGGCTTTAGCGAGTTGAATATTGGAAATAAGGCTGGCATCATTATGCGCAATGCTCAGGTAGATTTTTTGGCGGAGATATTTCACGGCGATGAGTTGGAAATTGCTGTGACGCCCGGTGAAATCAAAGGAGCCCGCTTCACCCTGAATTACGAAGTGAAAAGATTGGGCGATGGTAAAACTGTGTTGAGAGGGAGCACCGTTTTGGTGGCTTTCGACTATCAAATAAAAAAACCTGTGCCAATTCCCGACGAATTTTTAAAACTAATAAGCTGATAATATGAATATTAAAGCCGTTGTTTTCGATTGGGGCGACACCCTGATGCGCGATTTTCCCTTTCCCGGAGCCATGAAAGACTGGCCGGTTATTTCTGTGATTCCCCAGGCGGCACAAGTGCTGGCAGAGCTGCGAAATTCCTATGTTTTAGCGGTGGGAAGCAATGCGGGCGATTCCAGTTCACGCGACATACAAGAAGCCTTGGACAGGGGAGGAATAGGCCATTTTCTGCATCATGTATTTTCGTCGAAAGATATTGGCTACGAGAAACCCCATTTAAAGTTTTTTCAGTTCATTCAGGAGCAGTTGCAGTTACAACCCCAGGAAATAGTGATGGTTGGAAATAATTGCCTGAAAGATATTCAAGGCGCCAAACAAGCGGGCTGGAGAACAGTTTGGTTTAACGAAAACAATGAAACAACCACCAAATGCGGCGAAGCAGATGCCACTATTTTTCATCTGTCGGCCTTGCCACATTTGTTAATAAACGAAATGGACCATGAGTGATTTTAAAGCTTTTTACGATTTGTTTCTCTCGCGCATGGATACAGCGCGTCAGGAGAAGAATTCCGCAGAGTTTCAACGACTTTTGCATGTGGTGGAACCCGATTGGAAACCCGAAGAACAAGAGCTTTTTGCCGATTATTGTCAAAACAAAGCTGGATTGTTTGCCCTCTTTGGCGACAATATTGACCTGGACGACTGGATGCAAAAAGCACTGCAATTTAGTAATCCCGACCAATACAGACATGTGTATTTCAAGTGGTTAAGGTTGTATTTTCATCAACTTAAAGCCTTGACAGAAGAAGCCAGGATTCGGGCCAACTTCAGCGCGGTTTTTCGAATAGCAAGCGAAGCACAGGCTTTGGAGAAAGACGAGCATAACAAGCTGGCCTTTCAGAGTATGAGGCTGCTAAGTCTGGCCGCTTTGGGAAAACACGCCGAATGTGAATCGGAAATGGAGAAACTCGTCATGAGACCTGTTCCGGTGGCCTGGCTCAACGATAAAAACAATCACATCTATTTCTACAGCAATATCTACAAGCTCATGGTGGCGGCCCTGGAAATCCGCAACGGGCGCCTGCTCCATAAAATTCTAGGCATGGTAACTGTGGACGATATGCTGATGAAAGCCCCCATTCCTTTGTTTAGAAAATTCAATACAGTGGTGATGGATTTGGCCGATTTACGTCCGGAAGTGGCTGCCGATTTCAATTATTTCTACGAGATGCGGAAAAAATGGGCAGGATTTTTTCCCAATTTCAGCTTGTTTACCATGATGATAGTGGAAGAAAACACCAAAGGTCTGGAGATGTTTTTTAAGTCGATGAATTAGTCTAAATTGTAGCAGTTCAACGCGTTGAAGCGGAGAAACAAGTCAGCAACCACAATGGCCGAAGCAGCTTCCACAATCACAGGCAGCCGCAAGGCTATACAGGCATCGTGACGGCCTTTTACCGAGAGCTCCTGAACAGCGTGGTCTTTTAGATTATAGGTTTGCTGTTGACGGCTGATGCTGCTGGGTGGTTTCACGGCGACTTTAAAAATCAGGTTGTTGCCATTGGTAATTCCCCCATTCATTCCCCCTGCATTATTGGTGGCGGTGGTTCCATTATCGTCGATAAAAACATCGTTGTTTTCGCTGCCTTTCATTTGAGCGGCTTTGAATCCGCTTCCAAACTCTAAGGCTTTTACTGCGGGAATGGCAAAAAGAATATGCGCCAGCAGGGCTTCGGTTTTGTCGAAAAACGGTTCTCCCAGTCCCACGGGCAAATTTTCAACAACACATTCTATAAGTCCGCCCACCGAATCGCCGTTGTTGGCGGCCAGTTCCACGGCTTGTTCTATGTCTTTGGAGCCGCCCACTTCCACCACTTCGGCATGGAATTTTACGTGGTTCATCACTTTTTTGGCTATGACTCCGGCGGCTACCAATCCCACAGTTACCCGTCCGCTCAGATGACCTGCGCCGCGATAGTCGTTGAATCCCTTATATTTTCTGGATGCAGTAAAATCGGCATGACCTGGTCGGGGAGCTTCTTTAAACTGGCTATAATCGGTGGAACGGGTATTGTTATTGTCGAAGAGAATGGTGATGGGGCTTCCGCTTGTTTTTCCTTCGAACACACCCGAAACCAAGCGGGGGGCATCTTCTTCTATGCGCGGAGTAGTGCCGGGTTTTCCGGGTTTTCTGCGTTCCAGGTCGTGCATAAAATCCTGCTCGTTAAGCGGAATTCCGGGAGGGCAACCATCTACAATCACCCCAATCACAGGCCCGTGCGATTCCCCGAAGATGGATATTCGAAATATAGTTCCAAAACTATTCATTGGTTTTTTGGTAAAATTTAGTTCAGCACAAACCTAAAACAATATTTCTTCGAGCCTGTTTTATTGCGGAATTGGAATGCCTAATTTATAATTGATTTAGTTTAAAGGGGGTTGTTTGCTGGTAAATTTATTAGGGGATTGCAGCGTTGAAAGCTTTTGTCAACGAGATCGTATAAAAGATATTGAAAAAAGCGGTTAAAGCTTATTAATACATTCTGCTGTAGGCTAATGATTTGAATTATACAAAGGTTTATATGATATTTTTAGCACAATGATTCCAAAGAGTATTTATAGTTTAACTATATGCTGAAGTTAACCAAATAAAACCATTTGAGTTTTTTGTATAGTTTAATATTTCTATTCTTATAGTTAAAAAAAAAGCCTAACTTTACACTCTGAAGCTTAACACTATACTGGAAGTTATAAGATAAAGTGTATATTAATCTAAATAAAAGAAAATGGTACATCAACGATTTTCGGTATTTGTAATTTTACTATTTCTGATATATATTGAGGCTTATCCTCAAAACCACAACGGTAAATTTAGGTTAGGCGTCATTGATTACTATGATTCTGCAAAAATTGTTGCAACATTTGATCCTATAAACTTTGAATTAGCCAAACTTTTTGATGCAAAGCCGGAACTTATAATTTATTCGTATAATAAATTAAAAAACGCTTTGTTAAATGGGGAGGTAGATATGGCCGTTTTTTCTCCCAATGCCTATATTGATGCAAAAAAAGAATACATGGAAATTGGCAGAAATGATATTTCAGTTTTTGCAAGTCATTTAGCCAATGGTAAACCTGGGTACTATGGTGTTATTGTAGTGATGGATACTTCTAGCTGTAATACACTTTTTGATTTAAAAGGCAAGACTTTTTTGTTCACCCATATATTATCCACTTCAGGTTACAAGCTACCTTATAGCATATTTATAAAAAATGGCATAGAGCCCAGTATTGATTTTAAAACTGAAAGGGTTTTTTCAGGCTCGCATATTAATTCAATAAGGGCTTTAATGAATGGGGAAGTAGATGGTATAGCAACATATATTGAAGCATTGGAACAAGAACCGAATATTAATATGTCTAGGTTAAAAATTCTGTACAAAACAGGTTTAATTCCATATAACGCATATGTCCTTTCACCTTTAATGAAAGAGGAACAAAAAACGAAAATCAAATATTTCATGTTTCATGCCCATGAGGATTTAAACATTTATAATATACTTCTTAAAAATGAACTTGATATTAATCAATGGATTCCAGTTGATGACAATTTTTATAATGGGATCAGGCCTTTAGTAGGTGTTAAAAGAACTAAAAAACATACAAAAATCATTTTTGGTGAGAAGTCAACTAATGTAAAAGATCAACAATTAGACTTTTTAAGAGCCAGATGTGCGGAGGAACTAGAGCATACAGACCGATTTACTCTTACACTATCTGATAAATCAAACTCTAAAACAGACTCCATTTCAATAAATATTTATAATGCAAATACCAAAATATGGGAGTTTTCCGTTTTTTACAATTCCGATTTAATTTTTAATCTCGAGCTGGATTCTGTTGATTTTTCAAAATTTCCAAAGCTATTTGTGGCAAAAGTCCTAGATTATTTTCCTATTAAAACTAAGTTGGATCAAGACAAACAGAATAATCTGTTTCTTATTCATTATGGTTATAATGATGGGATTAATAAATCCTATTCTTTTGAAATACAATCGGGGACTGAAATACAATTTATTGATCCACAAGTAATTCAGATTTTTGACACCTATAGCACCTTTGACATTGCCGAAAATGAAATTATAAAAAAGGGGAGTGATGTTCATATTGTTTTCTCAGGCGAGGAGAATAGCTATATACAACCTAATCAAAATAATGGCGACTCATTAATTAATGGTTTTTGGTCAAAATTGGATAATATTTGGGGAGTTATTGGAATTGTAGTGGCCATCGTTTCAGGAACTTTTGGAGCCTTGTTTTCTTATAGAAAAAAACGGCGATTCAAAAAGATGTTACACGAAGCAAATTATATACTAAAAGAATATTTTGACGGAAAAGAAATTGAAACAAATTTAAATCAATTGAAAACTGAAATTGGAGACTTATTTGAGAAACAATATATACAAGATCATCAGTATCAGTTTCTTAAGGATAAAATAAAAGAAATACATGAAATAATATTAAAAAAAGAGAAAATCCCAGAGCATATTAAACTTGAGATTAAAGAAATAACAAAAGATGGAATTATTACAGAAAAAGAATATAACCGCCTTATTGCCTTATTAGATAAGGAAAAATCGCTGAGCATAGATTGATTTTCAATATCTTGACATAAAAGATAAGGAGTAATTCAAAGTATAAATTTCCAGAAAATATAGAAATAATCAGTATCAATATTATGCGTAATGAAAAGAATATTAAAAGTGGATTTTAAAAAAATGAGACCTTATTTCTTTTATTGTCTTAATGCGTATGTAGTTTTACTGCCATATTTTATCTTTGGCCAAACTGCTTGGCAGGATGATATATCTACCAAAACAAAATTGGCGCAACCAATAAAAGTTGATAAATTCCCAAAAGAAGCCAGGGATTATGTATGTTCCTTATATTTTTTTTCTGAAGGTGATTATTTATCAAATATAAATGAATTTCAGCCCACACAAGCAGATACTTTTTTACTGATTTCAACACTACCTTTGCGAATCTCAGAGACTTCATTTTATATTTCATCTCATGAAGTAACAAATTTAGAATACAGGAAATTTGTGAATTGGATAAAGCTAAAAACTGCAGTAGAAATTATATCAGATAACCATGCTGAAAAATATATCAATGAAAATGATGAAATTCCGGAATATTTTGAACCAGATTTGAATAATCCAGATGTAAAGCACTTTTTAAGTGAAGCTGGATATTATTTACCAAAAAATGATCGTTTCAATATTGGGAATGAAGTGGATGTCCGCAATTTGAATTATACTTTCTTTGACGAAGGCCAAGAGTTAACAATTAATATTTATCCAGATACCTTGTGTTGGATCCAACATCCTTATTCAATTCTTTCAGAGCAAAGCAAGCATTATTTCTGGCATCCGGCATTTAACCATTATCCTGTTGTTGGGGTTTCCTATTATCAGGCTGTCGCATACTGTAACTGGTTAACCGACCGTGTTACAGAAGAGATTCTTTTGGATAAGAAAATTATTAAAAACAAAAGTTGGTATTTTTCAGCACATTCATTTTGGATGGATTCATCTAACTGGAATATTCCGGAGGTCAAACAGCTGACTATTGAATTGCCCAATAATAATCAGTGGGAATATGCAGCTACTGTTCAAAATCGAAAAAAGAAGGAGAAAATGAGTGAAATCGATAGTAAACTTGTGCACATGGGCTTAAACCTGCTTGACAAAAACGGAAATCATATGGCAAACTTTGGTCCAATTTACGATCAAAACCATGTGATGATTAAGAATTTTTCGGAATTAATAGAAGCTGAACGAAATGCCAACCAAAATAAGAATCAAATGCTTTTGTTTGAATTTACCTCCCCTATAAAAGCTTTTCCCGCTTCGGAATCTGGTTTATATGACATGATTGGTAATGTTGCAGAATGGACAAGCGATATTTCACATTTTAAGTATTTTATTAATGATTCTATAAAAAACGAATATTTTTTAAATGAAGGAGATACATCATGGAAAGATAAGGCCAATTCACATTTTGGTTTAATAAGAAAACATAATTTTAGAGTTTTTAAAAAGAATTATCCTGCCAGAATTGTTAAAGGAGGATCCTGGGCAAGTGGACCTGTCTATTTAAACATTTTTAATGCAGAATTATATCCTGAAAATAGGGGATATCCAAATGTCGGTTTTAGAATATTTATGGTTGTAAAGGAAAATAATATATCTTTGTAAACACATGCAAAATGTTAAGTAATCCTGAATAATATTTATTAATATAAAAGATCAATGTTATGAAAAAACAATTTTTTATAAAAGCTACAAATGTTGCTTTGTTTGTTTTACTATTTATGATCAGCACTACTACTCTCTCACAAGCAGTTATATCTGTTAATAATATGAATATACTTTATCATGGTATTGAGAATCCAATATCCGTCGCAGTTCCTGGAGTGGCTCCGGAAATAATTCAGATTTCTCAATCAGGTGCGGTGCTTAAAAAAATTGATGATATTAATTATTTATTAACTCCTAAATCTCAAAATATGGAAGTTGATATAAATGTTTTTTCGGTCGACAGAACAGATACGATTTTTTATGGAAGACAATTATTTAAAGTGAAATATATCCCGACAGCTCTTTTGGCTATTGGTGGTATTAGATTAGAAAACATACACAAAATAAAGCGCGAAATGTTTTTATCAAACGATGTGTTACATTGCTATCTACCAGAAGAATTTCCTTATGAGATTGTCCATTACACTGTAAAAGAATATAAAATTAAGTTAATATATGGTGATACTACTTTTGTAGAGAAAATCCAGGGAAATAGACTTACTTCAGCATTAAAAGCTCAGCTATTGAAGTCTCAAAATTCGGTTGAGATAATATTATCTGAAATTAAATTAGATGGGCCAAACGGAAGTTCTATATTGCCAGTTTATCGCTTTGATGTTGAATAGTTTTTACATAAAAGGTTTTCTGTAATATTTGTTACCAGATAGTGCGCCAGCCTACGTCAGTCAGCTCCGATAGCGGGGGCAGGAACTCAATCATCTTCAAGATTGTGTTTCCTTTGTTGGCTCTAAAGGATGATAGCCCCGAAGGATAAGGGGATAGCGTCCTTGGGTTTTAAGAGTTCCAGATACCAGGGCTTCAATCCTTTCGTTCCTCAAGGCTTTGATCCCTTTGTTGGCTCTAAAGGATGAAAGCCCCGAAGGATGAGGGGATAGCGTCCTTGAGATTTTGTTTCCAGAATCCAGGGCCACAATCCTTTCGTTCCTCAAGGCTTTGATCCCTTGAATAGCGTCCTTGGGTTTCTGTTTCCATACGCCAGGGCCTCTTGATAGCGCGGAAATGCTTTCCGTGCCAGGTTGCAGATTAATCATACACAATAGTCAGGGCAAAGAATGAATATATATTTGGTAATATGAGATACAATAGGTACGGATTAGCTTCAATGAGTCTAACTGTCTGCAGACAGGCTCTTTCAGTGGGTTGTAAAACCCTAACTGACGGATGCAGGTGCACCAGCATGATGTTTATAACTTCAAAAAAGGCAAAATAGCCACATTTTTATGATCGTCCATTACCTCCAAAAAGTAGATTCCTTTGGGTAAGCCTGAGATATCAATCCTATTTTGTTCCGAACGGAAGGCAGGTTGGAGAACATAAATTTTCTGTCCCACAGAATTGTACAGAATTAGATAATCCATAGTTAAAACCCCCTTGTTTGAATTGAGGGAAATGGTTGTTGTGGCGGGATTGGGAAAGACAAAAAACCTTTCTGATTCGGGGGATTTTAGCAGGCCAGTTATGTCAGTGTATTCATAGCAGCCCATGTCGATGGAATCGGTCGCTTGGCGAATATTTCCATCCTTGTCGGTGGCAGGAGCATAGAAATGGGTGCCCGAATTTATAGCCATGCTGCTATTTTGCAGGTGAAAGTTAGCCGTTGCCGGATTGCTGGAGGGCAAAATAAAATCGGGGTTGCCAGAGATATTGTAAGTACCAAAAGGGTTCCCCAAGTCTGAGTTTGCTGCCCATAAATTGTATTCAACCGTGATGGCATTGGTGGTGCTGGTCGATTTGTAAAATGGGGCAATGTTGGTATCGGGCCAGGAGATATTGTTTATAAACCAAATGCTGTCGGCGCTATATGCCGTAAGTTCCCCATCCTGAACCGAAGGCGACTGACAATTTTTATAGCAGGTATTATTCACCAAGATCACATTATCAGATAAATAGCAATGAATGCCTCTTCCACCATTGTCAAACACCAAATTGTTGGCTATATATGTTTTGCCCACATAGTTGCCCATGTTGGAGCCGTTTTGGGTGTTCCGGCTATCGTCGATGCTTATTCCATTGCCGTCGGAAATGGCTCCTGTGGAGTGAACCGGAATGTATTCTTCGTTTCTGAAGCAGGTATTGCCCACAATATAGTTTTTTATGGCGGATGTAGTATCGGAGTTGTAAAGTTGAAACAGGGTGATAGCTGTATTCCCATAGGGAGAATACCAGGCGCACTCCGAAACTATATTGTTTTCAATGGTAATATAATCTCCCGGATAAGCAAAGATTCCCCCGCCGCCGCATTTGGTAACGTTGCAATTGCGAACAATAATGTGGTGAGGTTTGTTTAATGGATTGCTGTACTGTTCCCCAATACCAATTCCATTGCCCGAAGTAGCGGGGTTGTTTAAACTATCTTGCTGCGATTGGGCATAGGCAAGAGTGATAGAGTCGTTATTCCCAATGATGTGAAACCCATCTATCACTATATAATCCGCGCCTTGCACCGCAATGCCGCACCACTGATCATATAGCTTAATAACAGGAATATGGCCCGGAAAATTTTTATAAACAATCCAGTTTTCCGGGGTTCCTGATTGATAAATATTTAAAACATTGGATGCATGAACCAAATTGGTATAGATTCCCGACATTGCAAAAACCGTGTCGCCCGGAATGGTTAAGTAGGCAGCAAATTGCAAAGTTTGAAAAGGTGTGGCAGGAGTTAATCCATTGTTATTGTTGTTCCCTAAGGGGTTTACATAATAATTGGTGGCTGATATACAGGTAGTTGCCGCGAGAAGAGTAAAAAGTAGAAATCGTTTCATTATCGAATGTTATGTTTTTTGCCAATACATTTTTTAAACATTTATCATCAAACCAATATTGCAGTAAGGTATCAATAATCAATGAGTTATGAATCATTATTTTTTCTGATGGTGTTCAAATTTAGCTATTTATTTTAGATTCTTGTTTTTACTGTTCCGCTTTTCTTTTTGGAGGTTATGGGGGCTACTGACAAAGATTTGATTTTTAAACCATTACCACGGAAGCCATTATTCTGTTTCTATAAACCAGGCCATCGTCAAATCGTTAAAAATCCGTGCCAAGTTGAAGATTAATCCAATACAATTGTCTGGTGAAAGAATGAATATATATGTTTGTTAATCAGAGATATAATATGTACGGATTAGCATCGCTGAGTCTACCTGTTGGCAGACAGGCTCCTTTCAGTTGGTTGCCAATCCGCGCCAGCTGGGTATTATTTGTTTTCGTTATTACTAATCGTTAACATCAGATTTATCATAACTAATAAGAAACTGTTGAGTTATTTTGTTACATTTAGAACAAAAACGTTTAATTAAATCTTTACTTTCATATAAAAGTAAACGTTCAAATTTATCATTGGATAAAAAGCGTTTAGATAAACTCGATTTTTGATTATTTTGTTCATTGCAAATGCAACATTTAGTTGTAAACCCCCAGTAATCATTATCTTTCATATTTACATTAAAATCTTACGTAGAAGCAAAAATAAAAAAATCATATCTAATTTTAAATTTAAATTTTCGTTTGTGTATTATTTTTCTCATATGTTTGGAAATGAAATCATTAGTATAACCTAAAGGTACAATGAAATGAACCTGTGTTAAGATGAATAATTGACATAAAATGGTGGTATTTGCTTAAATAATTAATTATATTTGATCAATTATTGAAAAATCTGAGTGCTTTTTGTCTTAATCATAAAACTCTCGTTTGGTTTTTTATAAAATTATTAGGATTTTAATTAGAAATATAAATGCTTATAATTTAATTATATAGGATTATTTGTTGCGACTAAATGTGTAGTATAAATACGGCGCAGTTATTTATGATTTTTCTCAATAAAACATTCCCTATAATGAAATTTCTAAAAAGGGGATATACTCAACCTATTAATTTGTTTGCTTGGGAATATCTAATCAGAAATTGAATCGAAAATATTAATTGTGATATAATGAAAAGATATATTTTAATAAAAATAATTTATGATAATAATTCAGTTTCTTCCTCTTTACTTTTTTAATCATTGGTCAATCTTTGATTTCTTTTTTATGACAGTTGTGTTATTAATTGCAATGACAGCACTTTATATAGTGGCTATTATTGCTTATCCCTTTTATCAACTTTTAATAAGAGATGTTTTTCTTGTGAGTACGACCCTTGGTGTTCCAGATCCTGTAACTATTGTCAAGTATTTAAAAAGAAACTTCCATGATGAATTCCCTCATCCTATTAAAATAATGTTGGCTGAAATCTATGATGGAAATTATCATAGTAAGGAAAGAAAACAATATTACATTAATATTTACATAAAAAAAATTATGAAGAAGGAATTAGATAAAATCACAAAAGAAATTTTCAATAAAAATTTGGATATATATAATTATTATGCATTTGAATGTTACGTTCTAAATTGGCTTTATTTTTACCAAAATGGCTATCCGGTAAGAATGCATAATAAACAGGGAGTATACATTGGTAGTGGTTTGATATCTAATTATATATCAATTTCTTACAAAAAGAAATTTTCAGAATTGACGATTGATGAAAAAATAGATATAATATTAGATAATTGGGATAGAAGAAAATGGGGCGATGTATATAATTTTCATAAACGAGCTCAAAAAAAGTATTTTATTGCAAGAAACACTATTGGTGTTAATATTGAAAATGCATATAAAAATGTAAAAGAATTCCCAAAGGAAATTGGAGTCATTAATACAGCCATCTATGAAGCTTTAATTAATAATAATATTGATGATATTTTAAGAGAAATATTGATTGATAATACGTTGATTATGAATGAAATGATTGATAATATATATCAAAGCAATTTATATCAATGTAAAGAAAAAAAGCTTGATAAAATAGTTGAATCTGCATACGAAGCTAAAATTAAGAGGGAAAAAGATGAAGCTGAAAAAAGAAATGCGGCCAATAAATTCCTAATGGAGCAGAGGGAAAAAAATGATAAGGAATTAATGGAAAGAAAATTAAGGAAAGAACAAGAAATAAAGGAGCAACAATTTAAAGAAAGTCAAGCATTTAAACTAATTTCGGAATCTGTGGAGGTTGTAACCCATCTTACAACTTATCCTGGAGTCTATGCAATTGTTAATAGACAAACCTTTGATTTTTATATCGGAGAATCACAAAATATTTATTTTAGAAAATTGACCCACCTTGGGCAATTAGTTGATAAAGGCTCAATTCATCATAATAATAAATTGCAACATGATTTTGACCAATTTGGGCAAAGCGCATTTGAATTTTACGTCATTGAAAAAGTGATAAACGATAATTCTATAGGAAGTGCTCGAAAAAGAATAGAGGAGTATCTAATAAAATTGTATCAACCTAAATATAATTCTGTGCGGTAATACTTTTGATTTTAGCCTATTTTTTAACAGAATAGTTGTAAAAAAGATAAAATGGTTATTCAGATGCAGTTATAATTTTGAATTATATCGTTTATACACCAATTAATAAGTGGAATTTTAGTTTTGTTGATTTGGGATTATTTTATTTTTTTAATTTAAACGGTTACCTGAGCCGTTAGTTTAGATTTCGTCAGTATTTTTTAAATCCACTAACTTGTATTGAAGATTTTGTAATTGACCAATAATAATAGGAATCACAATGGCGTTTATCTTTTAATTTGCTAAAGTTCAAGCGTTATCACTTGGTTAAATTAAAAATAGAGAAAAATGGATATTTCGGACTATTCTGACCCCCTGTTTCAGATGCTATAATCGGTCAAAA
>CAXYYJ010000071.1:0-15261 GCA_964293475.1 uncultured Draconibacterium sp. | reverse complement strand
CACCGATTAAATCCGTGAGTATCCGCCAAATCCGTGTCATCAGTGTTCATCAAGCGAAGCGGAGCAAGCACCAAACCCCAATCCAATATCGACAGTCCGAAAGAATCTGTGTAAATCTGCGAAAATCTGTGGACAAAATAAGAACAATGAATCCACGGATTACACAGATTTCCACCGATTAAATCCGTGAGTATCTGCCAAATTCGTGTCATCAGTGTTCATCCCCTTTACAATATCTTACCATCCATTACCACCCTTTACAAGATTTTACAACTCTTTACCTTATTTAATAAAAACTCAACCCAACAGCCCACGTTAACAAACTTTCGTCACTTCCGACCCACTAAAAAAAATACCTTTGCAAAAAATTTCTTTATGCTTAGAATCGGATTAGAATACGAGTTAGAAATCATTGTAACCCCCAAAGACACCGCCAAAGCCTATGGCTCCGGATTGGTGGAAGTGTTTGCAACCCCCGCCATGATAGCTCTAATGGAGAAAACTGCGCTCGAATTGGTGGCTCCTTTTCTCGAAGCCGGAAAAAACACTGTGGGTACAGAAGTTCATGTGAAACACCACAAAGCCACTCCTTTAGGTCAGCGAGTTCAGTCCTGGGCCCAACTCACCGAAATGGACGGCAATAAACTCACTTTCACTGTGGAAGCCTACGACGAAAACGGACTCATTGGCTCCGGATTTCACAAGCGCTATATCATTGATGAAGCTCAGTTTATGGCAAAGCTCGAAAATCAATAATCAACTCTTTCTTAAAAACATTTCATGATTCACTTCGACAAATTCACGCTCGATAACGGACTCACTGTCATCGTGCACCAGGACAAATCGACCCCCATTGTGGTTATGGACATTCTCTACAGAGTGGGTGCCCGCGACGAACATCCCGATAAAACTGGCTTTGCTCACCTTTTTGAGCATCTGATGTTTGGGGGTTCCGAAAATATTCCAACCTACGATGCGCCATTAGAGAAAGCCGGAGGCGAAAACAATGCTTTCACCAACAGCGATGTGACCAACTATTATCTCACCATTCCCCGCGAAAATATGGAAACGGCTTTTTGGCTGGAATCGGACCGCATGCTGAACCTGGCATTTTCCGATAAGAGCCTCGAAGTGCAACGCCAGGTAGTGGTGGAAGAGTTTAAACAGTCGTATCTGAATCAGCCATACGGCGATGTGTGGTTGCTCCTGAAACCCTTGGCCTATACTACCCATCCCTACCAATGGAACACTATTGGCAAAGAAATTGCCCATATTGAAAATGCCACCATGGACGATGTTAAAGACTTCTATGGAAGGTTCTATAACCCCAACAATGCCATTATGGTTTTGGGTGGAAATATTGAACCCGAAGAAGCTAAAGAACTAACAACTAAATGGTTTGGGTCCATTCCTGCAGGTCCTGTTTTGGAGAGGAAGTTACCCGCAGAACCCAGGCAAACAGCACCGCGCCGTCAGACAGCAGAACGCGATGTGCCCGCTCATGCCATCTATCTGGCTTTCCATATGTGCCATCGTTTAAGCGCCGACTATCAGGCCACCGACATCATCAGCGATATTTTATCGGGCGGAACGTCCGGAAGATTGTATCGCAAATGGGTGAAAGAAAAAGCCTTGTTTACCGAACTCGATGCTTATCTCACCGGCGATTTGGACAACGGACTCTTTATCTTTAGCGGTAAGCTGTCGCAGGGAATTGGTTTCGAAGCTGCAGAAGAAGCCCTTTGGGGGGAAATGGAATTGCTGAAAAACGTTTTGGTGAGTCCTGAAGAGTTGGAGAAAGTGAAAAACAAAATGGAATCGACCATGGTGTTTGGCGAGGTGAGCCTATTGAACAAAGCCACAAATCTTGCCCTTTTCGAAAACCTGAGCAGCGCCGGCGACATCAACCACGAAGTGGAGAAATACCGTAGCATAACCCCCGAACAAATTCAGCGAATAGCCCGCGAAATATTTACCGTCGAAAACAGCAATACCCTGATTTATAAAGCCAAACATTTGTAGCCATGACCATCAACAGAACTCTGCAACCCCCTTTGTATCCTATCAGCCAGCTTCAGATACCTGAGGTTCAGCAAACTCGTTTGGACAATCAGATTCCCATGCATTATCTCAATCTGGGAACTCAGGAATTGGTAAAACTTCAGATTTCGATTCCTGCCGGTACCACACATCAGCAAAAAACCCTTCAGGCCTTTTATACCAACAAGATGTTGAAAGAAGGTAGCCGCAATTTTTCTGCCACTCAAATAGCCGAAAATATTGATTTTTACGGGGCTTTTTTCGAAACCAGACTCTCCTACGACCGGGCCTACGTCAATATTTTCTCCCTCAATAAATACCTCCCGAAGGTATTGGAAGTGGTGGCCGATGTGCTCATCAATCCGCTTTTTGCCCAAAAGGAATTTGCAGTTTTGCAGGAGCAGGAATTGCAGGCCTTTAATTATCGCATGAAAAAGGTGAAGAATCTGGCTCAGCGGGAATTCAACGAACGGTTGTTTGGCGACTCACATCCCTACGGTAAAACAGCCAAACCCGAAGATTATACCTCCATGAAAACCACCGATTTGTCGGACTTTTTCAACCAGCAATACCAACCCGCTCACTGGCATCTTTATCTTTCGGGGCTCGTAACACCACAGGTTCTGGAAACAGTTAACGAGCATCTTGGTCATTTGACAAGCAAAGTGTCTTCGCCAGTTATTGAGAATATTCCGGAACCCGAAACCCAAAGTGGTTCGTTTTTTACCGAGCAAAAAGATGCCATGCAAACTGCACTCAAAATGGGCATGCTGACCATCAGCCGGCAACATGAAGATTTTGCAGCATTGTCACTAACCGAAACCATTTTTGGGGGATTTTTTGGAAGTCGTCTCATGCAGAATATCCGCGAAGACAAAGGCTATACCTATGGCATCTACAGCTCCATTCAAAACCTGAAACATGCCAATATATTCAGCATTTCGAGCGAAGTTGGCTCCGAAGTAGCCCAAAATACCCTCGATGAAATCTACATAGAGATGGATCGAATGAAAAACGAGCTGGTAGACGATGAGGAACTTCAGCTGGTAAAAAACTATATGGCCGGGAGCTTGTTGCGTTCGTTAAATGGCCCCTTTGCATTGGGCGAAATGATGCGAATGGTGAGCGAGGAGCAATTGCCCGCCGATTATTATATCCAGTATATAAAACGGGTTCAACAGGTAAGCGCTCTGGAAGTGAGAGAGATGGCTCAGCGCTATTTTAGTCAGGAAAGCTTTACGGTGGTATTGGCCGGCAGCAAACAATAGTGCTTAACCCTTAATGCAAATCGATTCTAAAATAGGGGTGCAGTCCAGCGGACAACCGAAATATGTGTAATTTGGTCACCTTAAAAAAAACAGCTTTAATTATACCAAATCATGAATAAAAAATACCTTTTGGTTCTGGCTTTCCTAAGTTTTGGAACCTTTCTTTTTTCACAACAGCTCACCCCTGAACAGCTAAAGCAGGGACGCTGGCTTTCGCAGGAGGAATATGACCACAGAGGCGATGTGGGGAAATTTTTCAATCCCACCGATGCCCCCGAAGGCCCCATAAACCCGGTGGGCGAATTTGAACCCATGCAGTCGGTTATCATTGCCTATCCCTTTGGCATTCCCATATCTTTGGTGGCCGAAATGTCAGAAATTGTGACTGTTATCACCATCGTTGAAAACAATTCTCAAATCACCACCGTAACCAATCAATACCAGGCCAACGGAGTGAATATGGACAATGTGGATTTTCTGGTGGCAGCCCACGATACCTATTGGACCCGCGATTACGGCCCATGGTTTATTCGCGAAGAAGACCAGGTTTCCATTGTCGATTTTACCTATAACCGTCCCCGTCCCGACGATGATATTATGCCTCAGAACGTGGCCAATATGCTCGGAATACCTTTCTACAGCATGCCTGTGATTCATACCGGAGGAAACTATATGTGCGACGGATTCCATATTGCCGCACAAACAGAGCTGGTTTACGAAGAAAACAGCATCTCAGACAGTCAGGTTGACCAATACATGGAAGATTATCTGGGGATTACCGAAAATTTTGTAATCACCGATCCGCTGGGCGATTATATCAAGCATATCGATTGCTGGGGGAAATTTTTAGACACCGACAAAGTCCTTGTTTCGCAAGTTCCAGAAAGCGACCCCCGATACGACGATTATGAAGCAGCCGCCAACTATTTTGCTTCGAGAAACTGTGCCTATGGCTATCCTTTCGAAGTGGTAAGAGTTTATGCCCCGGGAAACTATCCCTACACCCCCTATTCCAATTCGCTCATTCTCAACAATAAAGTCTTTCTTCCCATCACCGGAAGTCAGTGGGACGACGAAGCCATTGCCACCTACGAAGCCGCCATGCCGGGCTACGAAATAGTCCCCATTCTCTCCTATGCCGGCGATTGGATCAACTCAGATGCCCTCCATTGCCGCACCCACGAAATTGCCGACATCGGCATGCTGAAGATTACTCATATCCCACCATTTCACGGGGAAGTTGATTTTCAGGCATCTTTCAATATCGAAGCCAAAATTCACGCCTACAGCAACGAGAATATTTATGCCGATTCGGTATTGTTGGTGTATCAGCTCAATGGTGGTGAATTTCAATCTGTTGTAATGCAGTCTCAGGGCGATGAAATGTACTCGGCAGCCCTTGTGGCCAATCCGGGCGATGTGGTGGGATATTATATCCATGCCGCCGACGAAAGCGGACGAAGCGAAAATGTACCCTATATTGGTCATCACGATCCTTTTGTGTTCACAGTGAAAAATCTGGATTATGGCTATTTGGCCTTATCCCCCGATACCATTTTCCTTCCTGAGGCTGATGAGCCACGGTTGGTGGTTAAAAACCTGGGTACACTTCCGGTTTCCATCAACAATATCTGGCCTGAATATGAAGCCGAAATTACGTGGATGATAGACCATACTGTGCCTGCCATTTCGGAATATCCCTATGAATTGAACCCCGGCGACTCCATCGAAATCTTTATCATGAAGTTCATCACCGGCAAACCATTTTTCTACGACAGTCTTTTAGTTTCTACCGATGATAGTCTCTACCACAGCATCTTAGTGAACGATGGTGTAGGCATTGCCGAGATGAGCGAAGCCAGTTTCAGTTTAAGTCCCAACCCCATCTCCACTCAGGGCGAAATAGTTTTCGAAACCCGTGAGACTGGTTTTGTGGAGCTTTCTATCTACAATTTAACCGGACAGCTGGTTAAAACCATAGAGAGCAGCAATCTGCCCACCGGAACCCACAGCTATCAGTGGAATGGACAAAGCAGCAAAAATAGTTCGCTGCCACAAGGCACCTATTTAGTGAAGCTCAAAATGGGCAACCAAGTACATATTAAAAAGTGGATAAAGATTTAAAGAAGAATTAGTTATCAAGTAAAAAAGGTCATCGGGATTCATCTTCCGGTGGCCTTTTTTCTTATTCCTTTAGGGTCTGCTCTGATTCTGTTAAGGACAAAATATCGCAAATTCAACCGAATAATCCATCAAAAAAGCAGTGAATTCTAGCAACCACTTACACACAAATCCACATCCATGCAATTATTTTTATGGTTCAAAACAGACCTAATCTTATCAAGGCCAACCTAAGTCCAAAAAAAATGTAAAACCATTTCTGCATTAGGTTAAATCAATATCTTTACGGCCTGAATTTTAAACCCATTATTATGTTGAAAAAATTAAAAGTATTTTCGGTACTCGCCCTCATGGTTTTCTCTGTTTCCTGTGGACCACAGCGTACCGTTACCCGTGTTGACGAAAGTACAGTAATCGATTTAAGCGGTCGCTGGAACGATACCGATTCTCAACAAACCGCCGATGCCATGATTGCACAATCGCTCAACGATGCCTGGCTCACCAATTTCTCCCAAAAAAATCCTGGCGTAAAACCTGTGGTTATTGTTGGCTTTGTTACCAATAATACCGATGAACATATTGTTGCCGAAACCTTTATCCGCGATTTGGAAAGAGCATTCATAAACAGTGGTCAGGTTCGTCTGGTAGCTGGTGGTGCCAAACGCGACGAAATTCGTAAAGAAAGAGCCCAGCAACAAGACTACTCCACTGAAGCCAGCATGAAAAAATGGGGAATGGAAGTGGGTGCCGACTATATGCTTCAGGGCGATTTATCCTCAATCATCGATAGCTTCAATAAAGAAAAAGTCATCTTTTATCAGGTGAACCTACAACTCACCGATATCGAAACTACCGAAGTGGTTTGGATTGGCGATAAAAAGATTAAGAAATACGTGAAAGGTTAATCGGATATTCGCGAACTTCACAATACTAATTCGTTAATTGTCAATGGCTTTAATTTTAAACCTTGAAACAGCAACTCAGGTATGTTCCGTAGCACTTTCGGAACACGGGCAGTTATTGGCTATCAGAGAACAAAACGATAAGAACAGCCACGCCCTCGTGCTCACAGATTTTATTGAACAAGTAATGGCCGAAGCCGGGTTTGCCCTTTCGCAACTCGATGCCATTGCTGTGAGCATGGGGCCGGGTTCTTATACGGGTCTTCGCATTGGAGTGAGCACCGCCAAAGGCTTATGTTATAGTCTCGACAAACCCCTCCTGGCTGTTGGGACAATAGAATCGCTGGCTCTGCATACCCGACAGATTCTGGGGGAAACTTTTAAGGATAATACCCTCATTTGTCCTATGATCGATGCCCGTAGAATGGAAGTGTATTCCTCTTTTTTCAACCATAAAATGGAACAAATAACGGCTGTCGAACCCCTGATTCTTCAGGCTGATAGCTTTGATAAAGAATCTGAAAATCATCAAATCATTCTATCAGGCGATGGGAGTCAAAAATGCGTGGAGCTTTTCGCCGACAACAAAAACATCATTATCCATCCCGAAATTTTATGCTCAGCCATGGGCATGATTGACAGGTCCGAAGAGCTATATAGTAAAAACAAGTTTGAAGATATTGCCTATTGCGAGCCGTTTTACCTCAAGGAATTTATTGCAGGTTTGCCCAATGTAAAGGGGCTTCGGTAATTATTTTTTGCAGAAACCAGCGCAAATCAACTAAATCATCGTTTTAATTCTGATTAAAGATGGCTATTCCAAGACGCCATTAAACCAAATTACCCCAGTTTTTATAGGGATCTCTGGATAGCATGGAATTATAGTATTTCTCGTTTCCAGTGACTTCTTCACCCAGCCAGGCTGGTTTTAAAAATTCTTCCTGTTCATCAGAAAGTTCAATTTCGGCAATTACCAAACCTTCGTTTTCGCCATGAAACTCATCAACCTCAAAGCTATGATTCCCAATAGGCACTAGTGAACGGGTTTTGTCAATAATGCCTGGTTCACAGATTTTCAGAAGCTCCAAAGCATCGGTTTTGGGTATTTCCATTTCCCATTCATAGCGCGAAGCACCAGTTTCATTCCCTTTGCCCTTGATTGTAATGAATCCTTTATCACCCTTAACCCTCACTCTTACAGTTCGTTCAGATACCGATGATAAATATCCCTGAGTTATTCGAAATGCTTTTTGCACCTCGGTTTTATAGTCCCCTGAAACCAGGAATTTTCTTTCTATTTCTTGTGGCATATTATTATCTTTTAATAGAACCTAATATTACTTTGCTTCATATTATTAAGCCAATTATTCTTTGTATGCATTTCAAAATTGTTCCAATTCGCATCACATTTCACTAAATGGTATTAACAACTTTTAGATAAATATATCAAAGATACTGACTCCAATGGCCTTTGAACTAACTTCTTAATATTTAGTATTTTAAATAAAATTGTCTTAATGGGTTTGCATTTTCTTTCATCATGTATTTCAATTATCCCGCAATTGCAGGTAATATAGAGATTCGACCCATGGGCAGCAACATGACTAATGCTAATGTCGGGCCAATCGGTGGAGCTGGCAGAAAGGAAAAAGCGATTTTGGTTGGTAAAAATATTGTGTTCGATGATGCCTTCTCCCGGTATATTGAAAAAGAGAATGCTATCGCCAAAGGGCACCACAAGGTCGATATTAAAATTCTGATAGGTCTTTTTTTCTGTCACCAGCGTAAATCTGTTTACAAACTCCTCGTTGTTCGGATTGAAAATACACATATCGTAGGGCAGATGAATCCAGAAACGGCCAAGTTGGTCTTTTACAATCGATTGAATCACATTACTTGGCAGAGAAGAACTGTCGTCGGGGTTATGCTTGAAGGTTTTAAATCCGTATCCGTCGTAGCGGTTGAGCCCCGATTGGGTGCCAATCCACAAAAAACCATTGTTATCTTCAGCAAAGCACTGCACATGATTATTCGACAATCCGATTTTATAATCGATATGGCCAAAATTGTAGGGCTTGCCATCGCCTGCCAGCAGTTGGCCAGCAAACAGAGCCCACAAAAAGCCAATAAAAAGGAATTGTTTAAATGGCATAGACCGGAGTTAAAAACGTGTTCAAAAGTATGAAAAAATTGGGGATGTAATGATGGTGCCAGAGCTGAAGAAACTGACTTGTTGCTCTTTGATTTCTGGTTGATTCACCCGGAGATTCGACTCCGCTCGATGTCCGGAGATTCGACTTCGCTCGATGTCCCAGTCCGAGTCTTTGAGCACAGCTTTCCGGTCTTCGAGCACAGCCTTCCGGTCTTCGAGCGAAGCCGAGAAGCCGGTATTGAAAACAAAAACCATTTTCCCCCAAATGCTATTTATGCCCAAAATCGCTGAAAAAACTCTAATTACTCACAACTCTCAATACCCTTAAGAAATACTCATCTTTAGCCTATATTTGCCATTAAATATTCCTGTCTATTTAAAGAAAAGCCCATGAGCATCATAGATTTCGTGAACAAAGTAGTTCATTATTTCAATATTGAGTCGGAGTTAGAGAGCCATCACAACATTCATAACGAGATTTTAAAGGGTGTGGTTTTTAAAGGAACCAATCTTTGGATTCTGTTCTTTGCCATCATTGTGGCCAGCATTGGTCTCAATATGAATTCCACCGCGGTCATCATCGGAGCCATGCTCATATCGCCTCTCATGGGACCCATAAACGGAATGGGCTATAGCATTGCTACCTACAACGGGCACCTGTTCCGCATTTCGGTAAAGAATTTCACCTTCGCCGTTTTGGTGAGTCTGGTGGCCTCCACAGCCTATTTTGCCCTGAGCCCCATCTCCACCGCCCATAGCGAAATTCTGGCCCGAACCAGTCCCACTATCTACGATGTGCTCATTGCGCTTTTTGGCGGATTGGCCGGTATTGTTGCCATCAGCAGCAAGCAAAAAGGGAATGTGATTCCGGGCGTTGCCATTGCCACAGCCCTCATGCCGCCCCTTTGCACCGCAGGCTACGGATTGGCCAAAGGGGAGTACGAATACTTCTTCGGAGCGTTTTTTCTCTTCACCATCAACACGGTTTTTATTGCCATAGCCTCGGTTGCCATTTCTCGCGTGTTGAAATTCCCCATCTATAATGTGGTCGACAGCACCCGTAAAAAGCAAGTCACCAGCTATGTCACCACTGTCCTTCTTCTCATTCTCATACCAAGCATATATTTTGGATATCTACTGGTTAAAAAGGAAAAATTTGAAGACAATGCAAAAAAGTATATCGCTTCTGTGAGCATGGTCGATGGTAATTATCTGCTAAACAGCAAAGTGGATGCACCAGGAAAAGAAATTACACTTATCTACGGGGGGCTCGATCTCAGTACTGACCAGGAAGCCGATATCAAGGCAAAGGCTGGCAATTTTGGATTTAAGAACACAAAAATAACCATAGAAAGAGGGATCTCCTTTGCCGGACTGGACCAAAAAAAACAGGAAATCATGGTTCTTCGCGAAGAACTTTTGAAAAACGAAAAGACCATCAAAAATCTTAACTATCAACTCGATAGCATAGCCGAAATGCCGAATACTGGCAAGTTTTTGCTCCAGGAACTTCAGGTTCTTTTTCCACAGGTTGAGAGCTGCGCGTTCTCCAAAACATTAAAATATATCTCCGAACAAGAAAATTCCGCAGAAATCTCCTTGCTCATGATTGGGCTTCATCCGCAGAAAAAACTTTCTGAAACTGATAAACGTAAAATTAAAAACTGGTTGATTTCCAGGCTTGATAACAAAGAAATTGAGGTAGTTTTTATCTAACCCTTTGTTTTTTTTGATACATTTTTACTGCTCAGTAAATCTCTGAGTTAAAAAACATTTATATTTGCCCCGAATTCAAATACTCCTTTCCTAATTAAGGTTTGTTTGATTTATAAAGAAGAGTGAAGAGATCAGGCTCAACGAAGCTCTGGCAACCTACCCCAAAAAGCAAGGTGCCAATACCTGATTCCGGGAAAATCCTGGATGATTATAAATTAAAAAACTATGTTTCATGAATAAACGAATGTACTTTTCTTAATCAACCCACTGTCATCATTTTAATGATATTTCGGCGGGGTTGCAAACCGACACAATAACCTTGTGTGGGACATTTGTATATGTAAAAAAAAATCAAACCATGAAGAAAATTAAAGACGAATTAAAATACAGAATCCTGGTACTCGACGGAGCCATGGGCACCATGATTCAACGATATAAACTCAGCGAAAGCGATTACCGCGGTCACCGTTTCGAAAACTGGGCATCGAACCTCAAGGGCAATAACGATTTGCTGTCCATCACCCAGCCCCATATCATCGAAAATATACACCGCGAATATCTCGAAGCCGGAGCCGATATCATCGAAACCAATACCTTCAACAGCACATCCATCAGCATGGCCGATTACGGAATGGAAGCCTATGTAACGGAAATCAATCTGGCTGCTGCCCGTATTGCCCGAAAAGTGGCCGACGAGTTTACGCTCCAAAATCCCAATAAACCCCGCTATGTGGCTGGAGCTTTGGGCCCCACCAACAAAACCACCAGCCTTTCGCCCGATGTGAACAATCCTGCCTATAGAGCCGTTAACTTCGACCAGATGAAAACCGCCTATTACGAGCAGGCCAAAGCCTTGATGGATGGCGGAGTTCACGTTTTTCTCCTCGAAACTATTTTCGATACTCTCAATGCCAAAGCAGCCCTTTTTGCCATGGAAGAGCTCTTCGAAAACGAAGGCAAACGCATCCCCGTGATGGTGAGCGGAACCATTACTGATAACAGTGGTCGTACCCTCAGCGGACAAACGGTGGAAGCCTTTTTTGAGTCGTTGAAGCATGTGGAGTTGCTGAGCATTGGTCTCAACTGCTCCTTGGGTGCGGAACAAATGCGCCCCTATCTGGCAGAGCTGGCCCACAAAAGCCATTTGCCCGTGAGCGTATATCCCAACGCCGGCCTGCCCAATCAGTTTGGCCAGTACGATGAAAGCCCCGAAACCATGGGAGCCCATATCCACGACTTTCTCCAAAGCGGTTTTGTCAATATTGTGGGCGGATGCTGCGGCACCACACCCGATCATATCACCGAAATAGCCCGTCAGGCTCAGCAAGCTCAAACCCGCCAAATTCCACAGCTTCCCCATCAAACGGCTTTCAGTGGTCTCGAAGTATTGAAGATTACCCCCGAAGTGAATTTTGTAAATATTGGTGAGCGAACCAATGTGTCCGGTAGTATTAAATTTGCCCGGCTCATCAGAGATAAAAAATACGAAGAAGCCCTGTCGGTGGCTTTGGATCAGGTGGAAGGCGGTGCTCAGGTGCTCGATGTTTGCATGGACGATGCCATGCTCGATGCCGAAAAAGAAATGACCACTTTCCTGAATTTACTGGCATCGGAACCCGAAATTGCCCGCTTGCCGGTGATGATAGACTCCTCAAAATGGAGCGTGATCGAAGCCGGACTCAAATGCGTTCAGGGGAAGGCCATTGTTAACTCCATCAGCCTGAAGGACGGCGAAGAGCTTTTCCTTCAAAGAGCCGCCAAAATAAGAAACTATGGTGCCGCCGCCGTGGTGATGGCCTTCGACGAGAAAGGACAGGCCGATACCCTGGAGAAGAGAAAACTCGTGTGCAAACGTGCCTACGACCTGCTCACCCAAAAACTCAATTTTCCCCCCGAAGATATTATTTTCGACCCCAATATTCTCACCATTGGCACCGGAATGGAAGAACATGCCAACTATGCCATCGATTTTATCGAAACGATAAAATACATCAAAACCCATCTTCCCCATGCCAAAGTGAGCGGTGGAATTTCCAATCTTTCCTTTTCCTTCCGCGGACATCAGGAAGTGCGCGAAGCCATGCATTCGGCTTTTCTCTATCATGCCATTCAGGCTGGAATGGATATGGGCATCGTAAACCCTTCGCTGCTGCAGGTTTACGTCGATGTGGAACCCAATCTGCTGAAAAAAGTGGAAGATGTAATCTTTAACAGGCATCCACAGGCCACCGACGATTTGGCATCATATGCCGAGTCCATAAAAGAAAGAGGAAGTCAGATAGCCGAAAAGAAACAGCAGGAATGGCGAAGTCAACCTGTTAACGAGCGGTTGGCTCATTCCTTAGTGAAAGGCATCACCGAGTTTATAGAAGAAGATTTGGAAGAAGCCCGCAAAAACTTCGACTTGTCGCTCAAACTCATCGAAGGTCCTTTGATGGATGGCATGAATCAGGTGGGCGATTTGTTTGGCAGTGGCAAAATGTTTTTGCCCCAGGTGATTAAAAGTGCCCGCGTTATGAAAAAGGCAGTGGCTCATCTGTTGCCCTATATCGAAGCCGAGAGCGCCGGCCAATCCTCCTCTGCGGGTAAGGTTTTGCTGGCCACCGTTAAAGGCGATGTGCACGACATCGGAAAAAATATTGTGGGAGTCATTCTCAGCTGCAACAACTACCAAATCATCGATTTAGGGGTGATGGTTCCCATGGACAAGATACTTCAAACTGCCAAAGATGAACAAGTCGACGTGATAGGTCTCAGCGGACTCATTACGCCTTCGCTGGAAGAAATGGTGAGCATAGCTCAGGAAATGGAGCGACTTCAACTCAATATTCCGCTCATAATCGGGGGAGCCACCACCTCCGAAATTCATACGGCGGTGAAAATTGCTCCTGCCTACAACCAACCCGTCATTCATGTGAAAGATGCCTCGCTGAGCGTGGGCGTGTTGGGCCATCTGCTTTCAAAATCGGGAAATAAAGTATGGCTTAGCGAGATTGACGAGAAATACGAAGCACTCCGTCAGCGTCATGCAAAGCGACATGCGGAGAAAAAATACATCAGCCTGGCGCAAGCCCGAAAACACAAACCGCAGCTATCCTTTGGCCCCGGCGAGATTCAAAAACCCAATAAAACCGGACGTTTCAGCCTTTTAGACCAATCCATCGAAAGCATTATTCCCTATATCGACTGGACTTTCTTCTTCCAGGCATGGCGCATCACCGGGCGTTATCCCGACATTTTTGAGCATCCCGAAAAAGGAACAGAAGCCAAAAAAATCTTTGCCGATGCCCAGGCCATGCTCAAACAAATTGTGGACGAGAAATGGCTCACCGTGAATGGGGTTTATGGCATTTTCAGAGCCAACAGCATCAACGAGCAAGTGGAGTTGTATGGAGATGAAAACCGTGAACAGGTCATAGAGAAGCTGGAGTTTTTGCGCAATCAGGACGAGAAGGAAACCCCCGACGAACCCAGCTTTAGCTTAGCCGATTTTATTGCTCCCAAAGCATCGGGAGTGGACGATTATGTTGGGCTTTTCGCCGTTACCGCAGGGTTGGGCATAGAGAGAAAGCTCGAAGAGTTTGCCCGCGACCTTGACGACTACAACCAAATCATGCTCAAAATACTCGCCGACCGCCTGGCCGAAGCTTTTGCCGAATTGCTTCATCACCGTGTGCGGCAGGAATTCTGGGGTTATGCGCCCTACGAGCACTTCGATCTGGAAAGCATTCTAAAGGAATCGTATCGCGGCATTCGTCCCGCGCCAGGCTATCCGGCCTGCCCCGACCACAGCGAAAAAGTGAAAATCTTTAACCTGCTTCAGGCCGAACAGGAAGCCCAAATGCAGCTCACCGAAAGCTTTGCCATGTATCCCGCTGCATCGGTGAGTGGCTACTATTTTGCCCATCCCCAGAGTCGCTATTTTATGGTGAACAAGATTCAACCCGATCAAATAGAAGACTACGGCCAACGTAAAGGTTGGAAAGCGGAAGATTTTAGAAAGCTTCTCAACCAAAATATCTAACCCGCAAACCATCAATCAACAAAGCAAAAATTAAAAATTCAGAACCATGAAAGTTACAGACCATATTAAGAAATCGGACAAAACCCTTTTTTCGTTCGAGCTCCTGCCACCATTAAAGGGGGAACATTTCGATCATATCGAAGCCAAAATCAATCAGTTGCTGGAGTTTAACCCGGCCTATATCAACGTAACCTATCATCAGCAGGAGGTGGAATACGAGAATTTGAGCAATGGTTTGCTGAGGAAGCGCACCGTTAGAAAACGCCCCGGAACGGTAGGAATTTCTGCGGCCATACAGTACAAAACCCTCATCGACGTGGTTCCCCATTTAATCTGCGGCGGTTTCTCCAAAGAAGATACCGAGAATGCCCTCATCGACCTGCATTTTCTGGGCATCGACAATTTACTGCTCCTTCGTGGCGATCCTCCCGCAACTCAGAAATATTTCAAGCCCGAGCCCGACGGGCATGCCAATGCGGTGGATTTGGTGCGGCAGGTGAAAAACATGAATCAGGGCATCTATTTAGACGAAAATCTGCAGAACAACCACCCGTCGAATTTTTGCATCGGAGTGGCCGGATATCCCGAAAAACACCCCGAAGCTCCCAACCAGAATACCGATTTAAAACATCTGAAGGACAAAGTGGATGCGGGTGCCGATTTCATTATGACCCAAATGTTTTTCGACAACGAGAAATTTTTCAGCTTCGTGAAAAAATGTCGCGAAATTGGCATTCAGGTGCCCATCATTCCGGGCATTAAGCCCCTGAGCACCTTGAATCAGCTGGGAACTTTACCGCAAACATTCCACATCGACCTGCCCGATTTGCTCGTCAACGAGTTGGCCAAATGCAAAACCAATCAAAAGGTTTATGAGCTGGGAATTGAATGGGCCACACATCAAAGCAGAGAGCTGATAGCCTTTGGAGCTCCGGCCTTACATTTCTACACCATGGGGAAAGCCGACAATATCTGCCGAATAGCCAAAGAAGTATTTTAGGGGAAAAAGTCTCCTATCTAGCGCCGATCTACCTCGCT
>CAXYYJ010000070.1:0-15334 GCA_964293475.1 uncultured Draconibacterium sp. | reverse complement strand
GGCAATTCAGTTGGTTCAGAGCATCCCGACTAAAAAGTCGGGAGGGTCGCTGGTTCGAGCCCAGTGAATCCCGATCACAGCGTCGGGAAGTTCCCACGTTGATTATCAAGGCTTTACATACTGTAAAGCCTTTTTTGTTTTAGCATGTGCATACAATTTGCATAATTTCAAATCCAGTCAGATGCCCTACTTCTATATTTTGTATTCGAATTCATTCGATAAGTACTATTATGGTTCAACTTCCTCATTAGAGGAAAGGGTTAAAAAGCATAATACTAATCATAGTGGATTTACAGGCTCGGTAAACGATTGGCGGTTGGTTTATCAGGAAGAATATGAAACCAAAGAGTTAGCATTTCAACGAGAAATGCAAATTAAGAAATGGAAGAACAGGAAACGAGTCGAAGCCCTGATTGGCAATTCAGTTGGTTCAGAGCATCCCGACTAAAAAGTCGGGAGGGTCGCTGGTTCGAGCCCAGTGAATCCCGATCACAGCGTCGGGAAGTTCCCACTTTGATTATCAAGGCTTTACAGTTTGTAAAGCCTTTTTTGTTTTTAGGATGTGCATACAATTTGCTAACTTTCAAATCAAGTCAGATGCCCCACTTTTATATTTTGTTTTCTAATTCTTTCGTTAGGCACAAGCGAAGAAAAACCGTTCTCCGATGATAATCCACAGCATGATTGAAAAGACAAAAAACAAACACCCCACCGCACAAAAGCAAGATTTTGGCAGCCCATCCCTGCAATCGTCCCTTCGCTGCCAAACACATGCTTTTCTCCCACCGCACCCGCTCCGTTGAAAGTTCTGTGATACTCGAACGTCCAATCTCGCATGATGATTTAAATTAAATTAAGAAACAATCTAAATAAAAGTCGTTATATTTGCACCATGATAAAAAAAATTACAGCATATAGTTTTATTCTCGTAGCCAATATAGTTTTATTGGCTCATGCTGTTTTACCACATCACCATCATGAACAAATAGTTTGCATTGAAAATACACATTGTGCAAGTGATAGAGAAGCTCACGTTCACAATACCGATGCAAAAGACCACCAACACGATGGAAATTCAAATTCAACAGCATGTGTTCTTAAACAAGCGGTTCTAATTCCATCTGCACAGGGTCGAATCTTAAATAATTGTGACAATTGTACCGATAATCACAATCACGATTTTTACATTCTTTCAAACTTTGGGCATGTCGATTTACAGCCTGTTTCAGAAGTTGTAACATGCAAACCTGAATTTCCATCATTCTTTATTTCGTTCGTAACTACATCACTTGGTTTACGAGCTCCTCCGATAGTTTAAATTTTTAGCTTTTTTTATTCACTATTCGGCAAATTGCTGAGCGGTGATGTATAAATTATTTTCTAAAAATTTAAACATTTTTCAATATGAACTACAAGATATTTTTGGGTGTGCTTTTAGCTTTTGCAATTGCATCATGCAGCCCATCCAGTCAAGAAAACGAAAAACATGACGAACACGAAGAAATAAAATTTCAATATACCGCATATAGCAATGATTTTGAGCTTTTTGCCGAAGCCGATGCCTTTATTGTAGGCGAAAAAGCAAATGTGCTTTCGCACTTTTCAATATTGCCCGATTTCAAAGCGGTTGAGAAAGGCAAAATCACCATTACACTTTCTGTAAGCGGTAAAGAAACAAAACAAACCCTTAGCGACCCTACAAGAAAAGGGATTTACAGCTTCGATATTCAGCCCGAAACACAAGGAAAAGGACAACTAACATTCGAAATTACCAACGACTATGGCACGTTCGAAGTTATTGTTCCCGAAGTAACCGTATTTGCAAATGACGAGGAAGCGCACGAAGCATCGGAAAAAGTAGTTGTTTCAAAAACCAATACAACAGTTTTCACCAAAGAACAATCGTGGAAAATAGACTTTGCAACCGTTCTTCCTACATCAGAAACATTCGGACAGGTAATAAAAACCACTGCTTTGGTACAGTCTGCACAGGGCAATGAGTTAGTAATTTCAGCCAAAACAAACGGAATTGTACTTTTCAATTCAGGCTTGGTTCTCGAAGGTAGGGATGTTTCCGCAGGGCAATCATTATTTACTATATCGGGCAGTAATTTTGCGGACAACAATATTGCTGTAAAATTTACCGAAGCCAAAAGCAATTACGAAAAAGCTAATGCCGATTACGAACGTGCAAAGGAACTAGCAAAAGACAAAATTGTTTCGGAAAAAGATTTGCTTGCAGCAAAAAACCAATTCGATAATACAAAGGCAGTTTACGACAACCTTAGCAAGAATTTCAACGCTTCGGGTCAAACCATTACAAGCCCGCAATCTGGTTTCATTAAACAGGTGCTTGTAAAAAACGGTGCTTATGTGGAGGCTGGTCAGCCTATTGCTATTGTTTCTCAAAACAAATCACTTGTACTTACTGCCGAAGTGCCTTCAAAATACGCCTCTGTTTTGGCAAATATAAAAACCGCTAATATCAGGACTATTAACGACAACCGTTCGTTTTCGCTTGAACAGTTAAACGGCAAAGTGCTTTCGTATGGCAAAGCCGCTAATAGCGATAATTATCTCATACCTGTTACTTTTCAGGTCGAAAACAACGGAAGCTTCGTATCTGGTAACTTTGTAGAAATTTACCTCAAATCATTCTCAAATAATCTTGCTTTGGTAATACCTACAACCTCACTTTTAGAAGAACAGGGCAGTTTTTTTGTTTGGGTACAAGTTAATCCCGAACTGTTCGAAAAAAGGGAAGTTCTCATTGGCGGAACTGATGGAATTAATACCGAGATTAAGAAAGGTATTACCGCTAATGAAAGAGTTGTTTCTCGTGGTGCAATGCTTATTAAACTTGCACAAGCTACAGGTACATTAGATGCTCATTCAGGTCACGTTCATTAATCCGTAAAGCCATGTTAAATAATATCATAAAATTTTCACTGAACAACAAATACCTTATTTTGTTGGCTTCGGTGGTGTTGGTGGTTTTCGGGATGAGAACCGCTACTAATATGGACGTGGATGTATTTCCCGACCTCACGGCTCCCACGGTTGTTGTTATGACCGATGCTCACGGTATGGCTTCCGAGGAAGTCGAAAAACTGGTTACATTTCCTATTGAAACGGCTGTAAATGGTGCTACCGATGTTCGCCGTGTTCGCTCTGCTTCTTCGCAAGGTTTCTCTTTTGTTTGGATTGAATTTGACTGGGGTACCGATGTTTTTAAAGCCCGTCAGATTGTAAGCGAAAAACTGATAAGTGTTACCTCTCAAATGCCATTAGGTGTTGGACAACCTGTTTTAGCTCCTCAATCGAGCGTAATGGGTGAGATATTCTTCATCGGCATTCAGAGCGACACTACTTCTATGATGGATTTGCGCACCATTGCCGAATGGAACGTGAAACCGCTCATTCTTGCTACTGGTGGTGTTTCTCAAGTTACCATTATAGGAGGAGATTATAAGCAATATCAAGTGTTGGCAAATCCCCAAAAAATGAATTTTTACAAGGTTTCAATGTCTGAACTTTCTGAAATCTGTAAGGGAATTAGCCAAAATTCTACAGGTGGCGTTCTGCGTGAATTTGGCAACGAATACGTGGTGCGTGGCATGGCTCGTTCGTCCGATGTAGAGGTTTTAGGGAATACGTTTATAAAATCGGCAAACGGCAAGCCCATTCGCATTAACGATGTTGCAGAGGTAAAAATTGGAGGCGCACCCAAAATGGGTTACGCTTCGGGTAGTGCCAAACCTGCTATTATTGTTTCTATTTCTAAACAGCCCAATGCCAATACGCTTGATGTAACCCAAAGGATAGAAAAAAATCTTTTGGAACTGAAAAAAACCTTGCCTGCCGATGTGATAATTGATACTAAAATATTCCGTCAGGCTGATTTCATCGAAACATCAGTACATAATGTTCAAAATGCACTTATTGAAGGAGGTATTTTCGTCATCATTATTTTATTTCTTTTTCTTGGCAGCTTTCGTACTACGCTAATTTCATTGCTTGCAATTCCCTTATCATTATTGGGTGCAATTTTAGTGCTTAAATACCTTGGATTTACCATTAATACCATGAGTCTGGGGGGTATGGCAATTGCCGTTGGGGCATTGGTTGACGATGCAATAATTGACGTGGAAAACGTGTATAAACGACTTCGCCAAAACAGGCTTAAACCCGAATACGAACGGCAATCTGCTTTTACAGTAGTTTTCGAGGCTTCCAAAGAAATACGGGCTTCAATCCTCAATGCAACTTTGATAATTATTGTGGCATTCCTGCCCTTGTTTTTCCTTTCTGGAATGGAGGGACGTATGTTGCAACCGCTTGGAATTGCATTCGTAGTTTCGCTTTTTGTATCGCTCGTGGTAGCTATGACATTAACGCCGCTCTTAGCTAAAATGCTGCTTTCAGATGAAAAGTACCTTGCCAAAAACGAGAAAGAAAAATGGTTGGTACGTAAACTCACAAGCAACTACGAAAAATCGTTGGTTTGGTCTTTAAATCATAAAAAAGCTATTCTATTTTCTGTATTGGGAGTATTCGTTGCCACCTTGTTTATTTTCGCATCGTTCGGGCGAAGTTTCCTTCCCGAATTTAACGAAGGAGCTTTAACCTTATCGGTAGTAACAAAGCCCGGCGCATCGCTCGAAGAAAGCAACCGCTTGGGCAACCTTGTCGAAACCGAATTATTGGCAATTCCCGAAGTGTCGAGTACAGCAAGGCGTACGGGCAGGGGCGAACTCGACGAGCATTCGCAAACTACCAACAGTGCCGAAATTGATGTAAACTTTTCATTAAAAGACCGCAGTCAACAAGAATTTATGGCTGATGTTCGTGAAACGTTATCTAAAATCCCTGGTATTGCATACACCGTTGGGCAGCCGCTTGGGCATCGTATCGACCACATGCTGTCGGGTACTCGTGCCAATATTGCTATTAAACTTTTCGGCACCGACCTTAATAAAATGTTTACAACAGGTACCCAAATTAAAAACGCCATTGTTGACGTTGAAGGTCTGGTTGATGTGAATGTTGACCAACAGGTTGAAATTCCACAAATTCAAATCCGTGCCAATCGTGATATGCTGGCGCAGTATGGCATTACCATAGTGCAGTTCAACGAATTTGTTGATATTGCTTTTGGTGGCGAAAAACTAGCTGATATTTACGAAGGGCAACGCAGTTTCGATTTGGTACTTCGCTTAAATAAAGACTATACAGAAACACTCGAAGGTATTCGTACCGCACTTATTGATACCGAAAACGGTAATAAAGTTCCGTTGGAACAGGTTGCAGAAATTGTTTCCGTTTCGGGACCAAGTTCTATAAGCCGTGAGAATGTACAACGTAAAATTGTGATTTCGGCAAACGTTGCCGAACGTGATTTGCGCAGTGTGGTAGAGGATATTCAGAAAAATATCAATGATAAAATTACCCTGCCCGAAGGCTACCGAGTAGAATATGGCGGACAGTTCGAAAGCGAGGCAAAAGCCTCAAAAACGCTAATGCTCACTTCTATCATTGCCCTCATTATCATTTTCTTGTTGCTCTATCAGGAGTTTAAAAACTTCAAATTGGCAGGAATTATTTTGCTTAATTTGCCGTTGGCTTTAATTGGCGGTGTATTTGCAATATGGTTTACTTCTGGCATTCTTAGCATTCCTTCAATTATCGGTTTTATAACGCTTTTTGGCATTGCAACACGTAACGGTATTTTGCTCATTTCAAATTACCAAAGATTACAATTCAAAGGTGTTTCGTTGCATGAAACTGTTACCAAAGGTTCGTCTGACAGACTAAATGCAATTTTGATGACAGCCCTCACCGCTGCCCTTGCACTTGTTCCATTAGCTCTACGTGGCGACCTTTCGGGCAACGAAATTCAAAGTCCTATGGCAAAAGTAATTTTGGGAGGTTTACTAACATCTACCATTCTCAATATCTACATTGTGCCAATAGTGTACAGCATTTTAAACAATCGTGGAATTATTAAAACCGAAAAACAATGAAAAGAGCAATTTTAATATCAGCAATAGTGGTATTAGGTTTTAATCTGTTCGCACAAAACAATATCAACAATGTTTTGACAGAAATAGAAAAAAACAATACCACACTTTCGGCTTACCGCAAAAGCGTTGATGCCGAAAAAATAGGGAACAAAACTGGGCTTACACCTCAAAATCCCGAAGTAGAATTTAACTACTTGTGGGGCAACCCATCAGCAATAGGCAATCGTACCGACTTTAGCGTTAAGCAATCGTTCGATTTTCCAACAGTATATTCGTATAAGAATCAAATCTCAAATTTGAAAAACGAACAAGCCGAATTGGAATACAAAAAGCAACGTAACGATGTTTTATATCAAACCCAATTGGTTTGTGTAAAACTTACCTATTACAATGCTTTAAACGTTGAATTAAGTAAACGCCACGCCAATGCCATAAAAGTTGCCGAAGCTTACAAAACCAAATACAGCACGGGCGATATTGGAATTTTGGATTACAACAAAGCACAGGTAAATCTTTTGAATAGCTCAAAGGAACTTGAAAGTAACGTAATTGAGCGAAACGCCCTATTGTCTGAATTAGCTACGCTCAACGGGGGCAAGGCAATCAATTTTCCCGATAGTCTGTTTTCAAACCAAACTATCCCAGCCGATTTCGAACAATGGTATGCCCAATCAGAGGCAAACAATCCGCTTTTGCAATGGGTAAAACAAGAAATTGCCATTTTCGAAAAACAGGTAAAACTCAATACCGCCAATAGTTTTCCTAAATTTTATGGTGGTTTTATGAGCGAAAAAGTTGTTGGACAGCAGTTTCAGGGCGTAACCGTGGGTATTACCATTCCTTTATGGGAAAACAAAAACACCGTAAAGTATGCCAAAGCTAAAATAATAGCTATGCAAAGCGTTGAAGCCGATACAAAATTGCAGTTTTACAACAGCATGAAGGCAACGCATTCCAAAGTAATTTCATTGCAAACCAATGTTACCGATTATCGCAGCAAACTTGCAATGTACAGCAGCAGCGAATTACTCGAAAAAGCATTCATAAAAGGCGAAATTTCACTTACCGAGTACATGTACGAACTTTCGTTGTATTACGAAAGCATGTATAAATTGCTCGAAATGGAAATGAACTATAATATTGCTTTTGCAGAGCTTAACAGGTATCAATAACTTTATAAATTGAGGTTGGATTAATATCAATTCCAACCTCAATTTAAAAATAGAAAAAAGTATGTCAGAACACAGTCACAATTACGAAAAACAAACCATGCTGGTAGTAATCATTACTGCTCTCACAATGGTTGTCGAAATAATATTCGGACTTTCAACAAAATCAATGGCACTTTTAGCCGATGGCATACACATGGGTTCTCATGTGTTGGCTATTGGGCTAAGTTGGGTTGCGTACATCATTGTTCGTAAAGTGTCGGCAAACTCAAATTACAAGGGTAAATCAAACAAAATTTTATCTCTGTCGGGGTACAGTAGTGGGCTAATGCTGTTAATCTTTGCTTTTGTTATCCTTTACGAAGCATTTCAAAGGCTTTACAACCCTTCCGAAATCATGTACAAAGAAGCAATTTTAGTAGCAATAATTGGTTTGATGGTAAATATAGCTTGTGCCTTTCTTTTAAAGCACGAACACGAGCATTCCGACCACAACATAAAAGCAGCCTACCTACATGTAATTGCCGATGCCTTCACTAGCGTAACCGCAATTATCGGACTCACGGCAGCTATGATTTGGAACATAGCTTGGCTCGATGCTTTAGGAGCAATAATTAGTTCTTTAGTAATTATAAAATGGTCGGTTGGTCTTTTGAAGGATTCGGGGAAAGTATTACTCGATTTATAAGAAACAAAGGGCAGTCGCTCAAGCCACTACGCCCATCCCTTCGCTTTCATGCACATTTGCAAGCCCACACGAGCCATCGCTAAATCCAAAGGCTTGCAAAAGAGCCTGAAAGCCCATCCCACGCCAACGCACCAAGGTAGGGTAGCACTTCGATTGAAAAGATTGCTTATATTTGACGAAAAATTAACGAAAAAATAAATCGCCAGTGCCTAACAAGCGGTCATAAAACATTGGGGGTTAAGTGGTTAATTGAACGTTATGCCTCGCATCAAGGTTCGTAACGGCTGATAAGACACAGCTCCGAAATCCCCAACGTTTCATACCGCCGACCGATAAGTACTATTATGGTTCAACTTCCTCATTAGAGGAAAGAGTTAAAAAGCATAATACAAATCATCGCGGCTATACAGGCTCGGTAAACGATTGGCGGTTGGTTTATCAGGAAGAATATGAAACCAAAGAGTTAGCATTTCAACGAGAAATGCAAATTAAGAAATGGAAGAACAGGAAACGAGTCGAAGCCCTGATTGGCAATTCAGTTGGTTCAGAGCATCCCGACTAAAAAGTCGGGAGGGTCGCTGGTTCGAGCCCAGCAGTTCCCACAGAAATTGAAACACTTACATAGAAATATGTGAGTGTTTTTTGTTTTAATCCAATGATTTTTTTGAGGTGGACAGATTTAGCTCAGTTGGTTCAGAGCATCCCGACTAAAAAGTCGGGAGGGTCGCTGGTTCGAGCCCAGTGAATCCCGATGGCAGGTCGGGAAGTTCCCACGTTGATTATCAAAGGATTAAAACAAATATGTTTTAATCCTTTTTTTTGTTTGCATACAATTTGCATACAAATTCATTGAAATTTTCAAAAGCCTATTGATTTGCGATTACCGTTGTATAATTTTTCTTTAGAATAAAACATACAATTGACATTTTATTTCTCTCTGGCCTTATAAATACGAGCTTGTTTGAGATAGATTTTGCGGGGAGCAACTGTTGAGTCTATTTTAAATTCTATATCCACCGAAAAGGACTCATATCCGCAGCTGATATCGGTGGCTACATGGTTGAAATAGTGATTTTTAATGGTTGTGCAGTAAAATCCCAACTCGTATAATTCGTTGTCGGTTAACACCGTTTCCCCCTGTAGCTCAGGCAAGTTTGACCTGGTCAGGTATTCAATATTGAATGGGTACTCATCCATACTTATGGTGTACAGTATAATCTGATCGTTGAGAATCCCCGGCTCAGGATAAACGATGCTGTACTCTCCATACTGACAATTGATGGTATAGCCATGGTTAATATTGTATAAATTGCTGGTAATTAACACCCCATTGGCATTTTCATTGGGGAATGACCTGTGCACTAAAATGGCCATGGCAACTGTTTTATGGTTGATTTTGTAATAAGCCCGCTCTTCAAAAGCTCTTAAATCCCATAAGCTGGCCCATATTATTTTTATCGCCTTTTCAATGGTATCGTCCGGGTCGTCTTTTTTGGCCGATGTGGATGCATACAACCCGGCACCGCTGAAGTTTTCAAGATCCTCGGCATTGGTCGAAGAACGGAATCTATAGGCGGAAAACCGGCTAAAATGATCAATTCTGCTCTCAATCAACTGTATTAGTTCAAGGTCAACAGGTGCTGCTTTAATGATATTTTGCAGCTGAATCAATCTGATTTTTCTGTATTCATTGTCCGAATAAAATGCGTTTTCCGACAGCATTTCGTCTATAAAGGAGTCTATGCCGTTTTGCTTTAAATGTTGCCAGTAATAATACATCGGGATGGCAAAATAATCCTCCGGCAGGGGGATGGTATCCAGATGAACAAGCTCGGCGAAATTGGCTGCTTTTCCTCCAATTTTATTTACCGATTGTATGTTTTCATGGCTTAAGTCGATAAGTCCGGAACTGATGGTGTCGAAGCTCAAATTAATGGTATCCTGCGGTTCGTGGGAGCTCCAGAATGATTCGGCTTCTGTGGGAGTTGCCTGCCGAAGGGTAAAACTGTCGCTTTCAACTTTCAGATAAACGAGTTTGTTGAGCAGCGAATTGAAGGAATGATTGCTCCAGGCATCTTTCATGGCCATATTGGGCGTATTCCTGTTATGGCTGAGTATGTTGATATGGCTTAGCGGGGTCTGAAATTCGGAAGTAATAATGCCAGCCACAACAGGCAAATCGTTGGGTACTCCGTTAATAATGACAATATCATGCCGGCCCAAATAGCTTTGTTGAATCGCGTCAATATCCATTTTGACTAAATATCCATAATTCTCCCCATTATTCAATGCCTGATATTTTTGGCCGTTGTATAATTCTTCCGATGATATTTGGGGAATATTGGGACAGTCTTTCCATTTTAAATTATTGCAATAGAAGAATAATTTGTTTCCAAAATAAGATGTATTCATTACTTTAGCAAAGGTTCGGCCAATCCCCTGACAATCAGTTTCGTCTAACGATGAAAATTCCAGAACATACTTATCAATGCTTTCATGATAGTTTATGGTAAACAGATTTAAATAGCGGGATGGATTGGTGGAATATTGGGTATAGAGAAAATCAAAGGGGCCTAATTCGTAACCCAGATAATTTTTCGCAAACAGATAGTGACTTTTGTCCACTTTAACATTTATATAATAGATTTTGTCGGTTTCCAGGTCGTGAATCCCCTTGATGGATGCAATATTTCCGTAATTGGAAGTGGATGGGCTACTGCTTAGCATATTAAAAGCATCTTTGGAAATCAGCTGATTGAAATGCGATAGACTATCATAAAATGTCTTCAGAATTAAAATGCTATCGCCGGCGGAAAAATCCTGAAGCGATTTTAACGAGCTGAAATAGTTCTGCTTGTTCACAAGCAATGCTGTATCGGCAATTGGGCTGAAGGAGTTAAGTGCAGCTTTCTTTGCCATGGATATGCTGCCATTGTGGGAATAGATTAAATAATTCTGGGGTTTGTGATTTCCAGTCATGGATAGAATATAGTAGCCATTGGGCAAGTTGGGAATATCGCATGAATTGGAGCCCGAAACCTGTCGTTGGTGCGCCAGCGACGATTTCAAATCGTATATTTCTATAATATCTATGTCTTCCATCTTCCAGAAAATGCGATTCGATATTATGTATAAAATATTGTCGTCTAAAGGATTATCAATGGTGACTTGAAGATTGAAACCCCCGGATTCGTCGGTTTGAGTTTCCGTTTGAGATGGAGTGGCCCTAATTTCGGCATAAGTAACAGGGCGATGCGTTCCAACATCGATAATGCATCCGCTCAGATTTTGTTGGGCAGATATTTCGCCTAAGGCAAAAATGAATAGGATAAAAATGAATTTTTTCAATTTTAAATTTGTCAATGCCAGGTTCAAATATAGTATTTTATTCATCTGAAGTCCAGTATAGAGTTTGGTATTTTTAGTAATTCGTGAAATGCTCAAATTCTCATTGTTTCTTGAACAAATCCATTCATTTTCAGAGTTTAGATGAGTTTAAATAGTGGATGCCATTTTTTGAATGAACTGGTGTGGTAAAATCCCCGTCGATTCAGGTTATATTACTTGCGCGGAATATTTAGAAATTGATGGGCAAGTTTTCAGGAAAATAATTAATTTCGCAGCCCAATAGGAGAGATGGCAGAGCGGTTGAATGCGGCGGTCTCGAAAATCGTTGTTCTATGAAAATGGAACCGGGGGTTCGAATCCCCCTCTCTCCGCACTTCACTTCTTTTTTATCCCCCATTTTTTATTTCAGAGTTATTTCGGTAATCTAAGTAATATAGAGCCTGTGCTAATTACAGGTTTGTAAACTGCTAAATACTTAGTGCCCTTGTGCCTTCGTGGCAGATAATGAATCGGAGATAAATAAATAAAAAACCGAACCCGCTATAGAAACGGATTCGGCTCAAATTCAATGATGTAATATCAAGGGGATTAATGTGTGCTAAGTTTTGTGACTACTTTTTTCTCGTAAACATATACAAAGTTGCCATCTGTCGACAACCAATGTTGAGCTCCAGTCCGGGCTTTAAAATCCTTGTAAACACAGGTATTTAAATTGAAGGTGCCAATGTCCGCTTTCTCGGTTTTCATCACCACAATATCTCCAACTCTGCCTTCGAGGAACGATTTGCGGTATTTACCCGAGTTCAACAGGTCGCCTGCATGAGCATCGAAAGTGGAAACGCCTTTTTCGCCAATCACCACAATAATATTGTCTTTAAAGGGCTGAATTTGTGTGGCTAAACCAACACCACCCTTCGAAACAGGAACAGAATATTTTTCGGCACCAGTAGCTATATCAAGCGAATAAAGCTCTTTTCCGCTACAAACTATATAGTTGTCGCCCAATACAATACCATTGGTAATGCCTTTTTTAAATCTTTCCGATTCCCAAACCAAATTACCTGTGGATGCATCGAGGCATTGAATGCCACAGGGCTTCACATTTTCGAATTCCACAGTATAGGTAGTGGTGGTTCCATTGCTGGTTCTGTCAACTGTAACATATTGCTTTTCAACTACTCCACCAATTTGTAGCATAATTTTTCCATCCACAAGGCTCATTCCTGGAATGGCTTTAGCATCGTCAATCTCGGGCGATGTCCAAACAAGTTCTCCGGTGTGTAAATGGTATTTTTTAACAAATTGCTTTCTTCTGTTAATCATGTCCAAAACATAGATAAAATCTCCATCAATCACAGGATCGGCTACGGCGCCATAAACCCCGAAATCTTTAACGCCTAAAGGTTTTCCAACAACGCGGTCGGGGGTAAAATCGAATGCTGCAGCCCATATATTTTTTCCGGTATTGTAGTCATAAACCTGCATACCATTCATGCGCAGAAAAACTTTATCATCAACCACATTCAACTCGAAAATAAACTCTCCGGTGATGACTTTCTTTTCGGCGCGACCGATATAGGTATTTTCCCAAAGAATTTCTCCGTTGGTCATATTAATGCGCACTATCTGATTTTTGAAACCAGAAAATAAAGCCCCCAAAGCCGATGGTACAAAATTTACCATAACCATGGTTTTGTCACCTGAATCATAACTGTATTGTCCCACAACGCCTCTGAATTTCTCGGTGCTCCAAAGCTCCTCGCCGGTTTGTGCTCTCACATAAACCAATTCCTTTTTCAAAGTAATGGCAAAGCAATCTTCTTCATCAATATAGGTGATGGAGCTCTCAGTGAGGTCCTGATATTTGTCAGTGCTCCACAATAGTGTTCCTGAGTCTAAGTTGATGCAGGCAATTTGATCTTTTCCGGCTTTTCTGTCGAAAAGGAAAATGGTTCTTGATGACCAGAAGGGGATGAGTTCATCGATTTTGCGGAGGTTGGGAGCCATCTCTTTGAAAGATTTTTCCCACACAATATTTCCTGTTGTGTTTGCGAAAAGAGTCATTTCTTTCATCGAAGCGGCGTAACTATTTTCACCTTCTAAGGAATTTCCACTCCATATAATCTCATGACCGAGTTTCTTTTCCCAAACAACTGTCATGTCCTCCTGAGCAAATAGGCCCGCACCGAGAAGGAAGAAAATAGAGATACAATATAATTTCTTCATGATATTAAATTTTTAAAATTTGAATGTGTAATTGATTTTAAAATCTTGCTTTTTGGGCATTTTGAAGTCAAACTGAAAATCGAAAATCTTATCTTTCAACAGATTTTGCGATTCGATATTGCCATTTTTTTTATCCACAACAAAAACCGAAGTCACTTGTCCGTCTTTTTCCAGCGTTAGTCTGAGGGTATATTCCCCCACAATTTTGTTTTTAATCCCAAATTTATACAAAGACCCGTCGGGAGGGCTCATGGCTTGCGCCAGTTCGAGAAAGGCTTGTTGTTCCACAGTTTCCTGAGTACTCAGCAACTGCTTTTTTTGAGCCTGACTGGCCAGACTTAAAATAAGGATGGAAAATAATAAAAAATAAGTTTTCATTTTGAAAGTCCCTTGATTGATGATATACCAGATGTGCAAATGAAGTTAATTATTTTAACCCAAATTACGCATTTGCGTAATCCGGGTTAAATATGGCGCATATTAATAAGTAGTAAATTTTGCCGAAAAGGTACCATTGGTAATATTCACTTGTGAAGCCAAATCTTCGTTTATCAGAACTCCGCTGAAAGTGCCTTTGATATTGGTGCTTGTTACTTCGGAAATGGTGATGGTGAAGGATTGGTTCTGCTCAGCAGCCCATGCATAACTACCTTTGGTATAGGCCAATGCAAAGAAACCAGACTCCCAGCTCGAAGATGTGTAGGTACCAGTGGTAACATTGGCGGGTAATATAATCATCACTATTTCAGCATCGGATGAAGAAACACCTGCACCACTGATATTCATCAGGTCGGTTGATTTAATGGCAGTAGAAATTAATAGGTTTGATGCAAAAGTTGATGTTGCAGCACCCGAAACATTACATTTGATTTCGCACTGTCCGGGTAAAAGAGAAGCAGTTTCTTCAACTACATCGTCAATAACTTCTTTTTCGCAGCTGGAAAATAGAATTGTGGCAAAGATAATCATGGCAATAGATAGTACTCTTGTTTTCATTTTGTTAGGTTTTAATTGTTTTAATTTAGATTTTTTTTAATCCTGATAGTGAATGTCGCGGATGCCTGTTCCTGCAGCCATGAACCTGTATTTATTAAAATGTTTTTAAAATACCGTTCGTCAACTATCATGGGGCGAATGTACAGGGGTGGGCAATATTGTAAAATACGACATATGTAGTATTTTTAGTGATGGCGTTGGGAAAATTTATTTAATGATATTGGTGTTTGGGGGTGTGTGCACCCTTTTTCCGTTTATGAATGGGATTACAGGTTGTTTGGACAGTAAGGAGTGAAGGAGCCATAAGCAATAAACGGATTTCTCAGTCGCCTCACAAGTTCGTCGACATCGAAATGACCTGATTATTTGGGTGTTATAAAAAAAGGGCGCACAAACGCATCTATAATTTTTAAGGAGTTTGTGCGCCCTTTTTTCATTTATGATATTGGCTATGAGTTATTTCGGCGTAACGGAGCCTACCAGGTTGCGCAGCCAAACTGGTGGAGGAGAAATCCATATAAACATTAACGGATTCTCCATCTGAAACACCATGGGCAGGCCATGTCACTGCAGGGAGTAGGGGGGAAAGCGGCCAGAATTGCAAATCTTTCTGAGCTGAGATTTCTCAGTCGCCTCACAAGTTCGTCGACATCGAAATGACCTGATTATTTGGGTGTTATAAAAAAAGGGCGCACAAACGCATCTAAAATTTTTAAGGAGTTTGTGCGCCCTTTTTTCATTTATGATACTAGTTATGAGTCATTTCGACGTAACGGAGCCTGCCAGGTTGCGCAGCCAAACTGGTGGAGGAGAAATCCATATAAACATCAACGGATTCTCCATCTGAAACACCATGGATTGGCAATGGTACGGCTGAGGTGCAA
>CAXYYJ010000069.1:0-16697 GCA_964293475.1 uncultured Draconibacterium sp. | reverse complement strand
GGCTTACTTTTGAATATGGAAAATATAAATATTGATTATTAGATGGTTAATAACAAAGAATTACAAATATTCCGGTTTACCGGACAACAATGATTGATTATAATAAAAACATTAACGAAGTGCTTGTTACAGGTGGTGATGCGTTGATGATAAGCAGACATCGGTTGAAATATATTCTGGAGGAATTAAGTAGAATCCCGCATTTAAGGTCTATAAGGATTGCAACCAGGGTGCCTGTTGTGATGCCCATGGGTATTACCGACGATTTGCTTGAACTAATCAATGTTTCAGCAAACAAACACAACAAGGGGATTGATAAATATGTTTATTTTATGACCCATGTAAACCACTATCATGAAATAACTGTGGATTTGGCAAATGCAATAAAAAAAATCCGTAAACATGGTTTTACCATTCGGAATCAAACCGTATTGCTAAATCATGTGAATGATAATTTTGTTACGTTGGCCGAAACTTTTCGACGAATGTTCTGGATTGGGATTCATCCATATTATTTATTGCAATGTCACAAAGAAAAGGGAATTGTGCATTTTATTGTGCCTATTCAAATTGGTAAAATCTATATGAAAAACCTACAGGGATGGATTTCGGGGGTTACAGTTCCCCGATACGCCGCAAATATTGAAGGTGGGGGAGGAAAGGTTTTGTTGATGCCATCTGGACATGACACTTTAAATATGAAAACCAATATTGAAGATAAAATCTCAGAAAGCTACGCCACGATAAATACCTGGGATAGTAAAACAATGATTCGTTACGAAGCTCTTGGCAGAACATCGCGCGAAGAATTTGAGAGTGGTGTTAAAATTATGGATGCTTTTATTGGTAGAAAAGGTGTTTTTCTCCCCAAACTCATCATTGTCGATGGCCAAGGAAAACATATTGAAACAACCAACAGAACCAAATTGCCCAGAATTGAAAAAATCAGAAAATCTGAGCTTTTAGGTTATGAATTATTTGATAAAAATATGCCATTGACAAATCCAACAGATATAACCGAAGAGCTTGAAAAACAATTTGAATTTTCGAAATTCAGTACAAAAGTATGAGCAGCAAATCAATTATGCATGAGATTGCACAAAAAGTCCATCAGTTCAAGCCTGGTAGAGCTTTTTAAAAATCAGAAAACAGAGCTCGGCAAGCCATATTTGTTTCCTTCAATGGGGTTTACAAAGGTTTTTTTATTATTTGATTCACCATCCGAAAAATGGATCCATCGGAACCAATGATAATAAGCTAAAACGAAAAATTACACATATTTTGTAGGTTTTTCAAGTGTTTTGTGCAAAAAATTGGGTAAAATAGAGTTTTTTTTATATCTTTACCGCCTGATAAAATTCAAAAAGCAATTAATACCAATGAATCCTAAAATCCATAAATCATTTTAGATATCTTTTTTAGCGAAAACTCATCCTGTTAACAAATTGTGTTGGATGGCTATATGGTATTTGCTGACGCAAATAAATACATGGAGAATGACTTATCTGTTTGAGCTAACATATTGTTTCATAATCAATTCTGATAGAAGAAAATACTAATAGATTATTAATTAAAAGAATAAAAGAATGAATGAAGTTAAATTATTTGATAAAAACAACAGGCCAGATCCTAAGGAAAAGGTAGAAATTGTAGATTTTCTATTTCAACATTTGGAAAACTTTGGCGATTTGAAGGAAGATATCATGAAAGCAGTAAATTACTCCTTAGAAGAAATAGAATCGTTTGGGGGGTTTATTTTACAATCATTCGAAAATGATATTATTTCTTGTGTTGTTGTTGTCAACAGAACTGGAATGAATGGTTATATACCTGAGAATATTCTGGTTTATATTGCCACTCATAAAGAATTAAGGGGAAAAGGAATTGGAAAAAGAATGATGCTCCAGGCCATTGAAACCGCCCAAGGAAATATAGCTTTACATGTTGAACCAGAGAATCCAGCCAGATATTTATACGAAAAAATAGGCTTTACAAATAAATATCTTGAAATGAGATATATAAAGAAAAAATAAATGGCTTTTATTACACTTGATACAAAAAAATTAGAACATAATTTCGGATTTCTGAATAAATTATTCAAGGATAAGAATATAAAATGGTCGGTAGTTACCAAAATTCTTTGCGGACATAAGGAATACCTCCAGCAGCTTCTTAAATTTAATATTTCTCAGGTTTGCGATTCGAGGGTATCGAATCTAAAGATGATAAAGCAGATTAATCCGAATGTCGAAACTATTTATATTAAACCCCCCGCAAAACGAGCCATCAAAAGCATAGTTCAATATGCCGATATCAGCATGAATACAGATTTTGAAACCATTAAACTTCTTTCAGCGGAAGCTCAAAAGCAAAATAAAACCCATAAAATTATCATTATGATCGAATTGGGCGAGCTGAGGGAAGGTGTAATGCGCGACGACCTGATTGATTTTTATTATAGTGTTTTCGATCTGAAGAACCTTGCCGTTGTTGGGATAGGTGCAAATCTATCCTGCTTGTACGGAGTCCTTCCGAATCATGATAAACTTATTCAGCTCAGTTTGTTTGAGCAGTTGATTGAAGCCCGGTTTAATAAGAACATTGATTATGTTTCAGGGGGTTCTTCTGTGACAATACCTTTGATATTTCAGAATTTATTACCCAGTGGAATTAATCATTTCAGAGTCGGGGAAACACTGTTTCTTGGAACGGATGTGTATAATAATACAGCCCTGCAGAAAATGGAAACCAATGTTTTTATGCTTTATGCTGAAATAATTGAATTAATAGAAAAACCACGTATACCCGATGGCGAAATGGGTAGCAATGTGGATGGGCACATAACTACCTTCGATGAAAAACTTGCAGGGAAATCAAGCTTCAGAGCTATCGTTGATATTGGATTGTTGGACGTTGATGAGAAACATATTATCCCCGTAGATAAAAATTGTAAACTGGTGGGAGGAAGCTCAGACATGTTCGTTTTAGATTTAGCCGAAAACAGTAACAATTATAAGGTGGGTGAGCTCATTGAATTTAAATTAGACTATATGGGTGTTTTGCGGGTGCTTAATTCCAAATATATTGACAAAAGAATTAAAAGTGAATTATAGCATCCCGCTGTAAATCAGGAATTATCGTATGGAAGTGATTGGCATTAGCCGACCTTGATTAAAGCTTAATAAGCTTCTTTCGTGCTGACTTATCACCATCAAATATTTCAGCAATGTAAATCCCGCTGCTCAAGGGACTTAGGTCGATTTTATCTTCTGGTTTTATCAATTGCTGCAGGATGATATTCCCGTTTATATCGCTGATGGTGACTTGAATATCGTTGGATGACGAAAAGTTTTTAAGTTGAATAAAATCCTGAGCTGGATTTGGGAAAATATTCCAATCAGTTGCAAGATTGGGGGTGTTGGTACCCACAAACATTTCCAATGGATAAATGGTTCCCAGGGTATCGCCATTGTCAATAACACCTTCTAAAACGGATCCGTGCCAATATTCAAAATCATCCACGGAAAATTCGAGAACCCCAATTTTTAGTGTACTCAATTGACAGGTTTTCTTACGGAAAGGCTATCTGACCCAGAATCATGTTTGAGTTGATGAATGGAAACCAAAATCAAGTCGTTTTTTTAAATTTAATTGATTTGAATCATGAAATCAGCCCCTAAATAGTTTGTAAATTTGACCTTCAAATATGAGTCAAAGCATATAAACATAAAGACAACGGAAATGGAAAAAGAAAACAAAATATGTCAGAGTTGCGGAATGTCGCTCCACAAGGATCCAAAAAAAGGCGGCACAGAGGCTGATGGAAGTTTAAGCGATAAATACTGCAGCTTTTGCTATGGCAACGGCCAATTTCACGACGAAGGCATTACATTGCAGGAGAAAATAGACAAAAATGTGCGCATTGCCGTAGCTCAGCTGGGAATATCGGAAACAGCAGCCCGACAGAATGCCGAAGCCATTATTCCCTCTCTGGAACGCTGGAGATAAATCAAGATTTCATCATAGATTTTTTCTGGCTGGGGGTTGAGCTCCAATTGAATTTCAGAGAGATTTGGTGCTTATCAATCTATTCAAATTTAAGCTGCTTTTCATCCTGATATTCCATTTCCAATTTGGTTAAAATGTTCATAGTACTTTGGTCAGGAGCTATGCTGCGTGTTGTAAACAGTTTATTTACAGGAGTTACAGGAGGGTCAAATTCGAATTCACTATCATCCATTTCTATATTTATTTCACCCAGAATATCAATTGTTGTTTCTGTTCTAAATGTATCAAATTGATGACCATCTGATATTCTTCTTAAAAGGAAATTATTTTTTTGTATCCATATAGTATAAATATCACCGTCATATTCATGACTTCCTGTTAGCTTATAGCAATCATTACCTTCTATTGATTCTGATCCTATTATTTCTTTATTTTCAAGTCTTCTCAAGACATTTGTAAATCCCAGTTCATCAGGCAGAAGAAAACTTGGAATATGAAAGGCTGAACTTGATGATACTCCGGTTGCACCAGCAATAGCCAATGACAGTGATTCCTTAATTTCTATTTCTCCCGTAATATCCCACCATTTACTAACAATTCCTGTTTCTCCTCTATGAATCAAATATCTACTGTTTTCTTTTCCAATTTCATGAAATTCATATCGGTAAAGTCCACTTCGTAAAAATGCTGTTTTAAAAGGTTTTTCGACTAATCTTATTTCATCGGTTATAAAGTTTGTACTAACAATGCCTGTATCCCTGTAACTAATAGCAGATGAATAGACATCTTCTACTTTTAGCATTAATGAATCTGCTGTAATAATCACAGGTGCTTGAACAGGTATTTCTTCATCCTTCTCACAACTAAAAAGAATCAAAAAGAAAATTAAATAATGCAGTTTAATAAATTTCATATCTTTTATTATTAATGGTTTACATCTCCCCATTACCAGCAATATTGCGCATAGATCAACTATATCTTCAGTTTTTTAAGGTCTATTTCGCTTTTGAAAACAAATTCCTTTGGAGATAAAAAATATTCAAAAAATCAGCAGACATAGTTAAAAAATTGCTGTTGGGGTGTTTACAAGGCTAAAATAGAAAAAAGTTGATTATCTATATCCGTTTAACGAGAAATAAATAGTCATGCTTTTGGAAAAATCTATTCGCTTTTTGTTTTAGAAAACACAGTTTTAACATTTGTCCAACCAATTTCTCTAATTAAAAGGAGGAGTTTTACATTTCTATGATATGTTTTATAGAATTCTATTATTCGCCACTGTTGAGGTGGGGGATTCAAGGGAAATTGGTATGGACTTCTTCTATGGTTGCGACTTTACAGGGTAGTAAATGCCGACAAATCAAAGTCCAACTTAAAGTATTTTAATTTATTACTCTTCTAAATATTTTTTTATCCGTAAAATTTTCTTCTTTATCCGATTTAATTCCAGACTCTTATTGCCAACTTTTATTTGTTGTACGTCTTTTTCGTTGGTATTTCCCATCCTTGCCAAAATTTCTTTGTCATTTTCTAAATCTGATTTAAAGACTTTAAGAAATGCTTCTAACCTAAGATATTCTGCATTGAGAAATAATTTATATTGTTCTAATATTTCATCAGTTACCTTTGGATAGGGATTTTCCATGTAATCCAACGCTTTTTCTAGATTTTCATCTGGGTTCCCTTCCCAATGTGCAAACTTTGGCGCTTTTACATGTTCTTTGATACGAGAAATAGTTATATTTACACCGATTCCCGATAGATTTTTACCAATAATGTATTGAATTTTGTCAACTTCATTTGTAATTACAATCTCTGGTACTTTCCTTTCTTCTATTAATTCAACCAATTCTTTAATAGATTTTTCAGTGATAATTTCTTTTTCCATGGTATATATTTTTTATTTTTTTAATGATGTTTAGCGTCAATTACTTTGTTGAATATTTGCTTGATTATGATACCAACTTTCTCGGAATCTGTCTTGAGAAAAGATGCCAAGTTCATTGGGATCGAGATCAAATATTAAAATTTTCTTTATTATCAGTGACAGTTTTTTTTTTTTCATCAAGAAAGATAGGTTTAGTTTTTCGATAGATAGTATTCATCTTTATTGCATTATAACGTGATGTCGCTATGAAAATGTTGTCGATTTCGTGGACTTCGTACTTTCCGCCACAGACAAATAACCAAGCGAGCTTTATCGCTCAAAGTTAGAATTTTATCGATAATTTTTTATTGCAGCTGTTTTTGTTTCCTCCTATACTTTTTTCTATTATCAGTTTAAAATTGCTTTTAGTTTTTTCATAAGCAGTATCTTTCGTTCATTGATATATTGTGTAAAATTAGATAGTTCTAAATTAATATTTTGAGGAATTATGTGGCTTTCCAAGAATCTTTTTAAATCTGCTGTTTTTGTTTCCTTTTCTACCCAATCATTTAAAGACATTGCATTTTTAGACATGTTTTCATTTGCGTCTAGCATTTGCAAATTTAGAATGGAGTTATAAACTCGCCATCCGTATGTTTCTTTTTCCTTATCCGTAATGATATTGTATGTAGATGCTGGATGTAAATGATCCTGATGAAAGTTATTATTCTTGTAATCCATGTCAGGATAGAGAAGTGCCAGGATTGGAAAACTGTATTGAGAATCTTTTTGCGTTAAAAGTAATTCATCAATATAGTCGTCTCCAATGTCAGTGTATTTCTTTATTTCTTTATTTATTTCTGTTGATGGATATTGGATTATATTGTTTAGTTTTAATGTTTCAATATTAGAAGTAAATGCTTTTCTTGATTGAATTAAGACAGTATCAGTTTGCCCACCAAAGGTTCGTCGCACTAAGATTGTTAGCAACCATTTCTTTATTATTTCTCTATCTTCTTTATAAGCTATTTTTGTCGAAAAATCTGGAAAAATGTTTTTGTGATATATATAATAGAGTATCGGTAATGTTGCATTGTTCGTTGTTAACGTGTAATCTGTTAATCCGAATATTTTTAGTAAGTCATACAGACTTAAAATTGAATTACGAATATTTTCCCAATTCAATTCTATATTTTCAATAAAATCGTTATTAAAACTTGTAATCTTAAACCGAACATCTTTGTGATACAAATATAAAAATGATTTTAAAATATAGTCTTTGTCGATATTAAAGCCTTTTGCTCTAATCCCATCAACCAGATTGTTAATTTCTGTTCGTGCATCTTTTTGTTTCCAACTAGCAATGGCTATCGACATTAAGATGTCAGAGAAGCTCAGATAGGTTCCGCCAGAATTTATACGAACAAAAATATTTACAGCTTTATCAGGATTTTGGTCATCTTCTTCATAGTAATTAATATTCAGACCAGTATGAATTATTCTTTCTAATTGTTTAATTAACTTCTTTGATTCTTTGGTTAGTTGATGTTTTTCAGCAAAATCATCAATACTATCATTTTTATATAATTCCAAAACAACGCCAACTTTGAACCATTTTTCTCCTTCATTGTCAATAAATATCTCTTGTTCTTGAGTTACTGCTTTGTCTAAAAATGTAAATTTATATTTCCGATCACTCTCATCTTCAGAAAATTCTGATGAAATGTTTAAGTATAAGTGTCTTGTAGGATAGCTCCACTCACTATATGCGTAAGCTCGCCTATACTCCTTGTAAGCATAACTGCCACACAATCCAATATATAATGCTGTTAGACGTTGTTGGCCATCAAGGATGGCATGAAAGTCATTTACTCCATTTGTTGCAATTGTGTCATTGTGTATTTCATGGTACTCAATATATTTTTTTAAAAACTGATAAAATCTAAAATCAGCCTTAGTATTTTCTTTTACTTTCCAAAAAAGCATTGAGCTAATTGGATAACCTTGCATTAAAGAATCAAAAAGTTGTTCAATTTGATTTGGCTTCCAAACGAATTCTCGTTGAAAGGCAGGTAATAAAAACTCATTTCTGTTTATTCTTTCAATTGCTTGATGAATAGTTATAGGTGCTTGAAATCCTGGCATTTTTTAAGGTTTTATTTGTTAGTATTTTTTTTAATACAATTATTTTTACTCCGTTTACTTCTAGCATTAACGCAAACACCCAAATATCCACAATATTGCGTATATACCAACAAATATCCTAAGTTTTTTCAACACCATTTGCCATCCGTATTCACCTTTCTTTTCGTAGTAAAATAATTTTCAAAAATTCAGCAGACATAGGTAAAAAATTGGTGTTGGGGTGTTTGCAACGCTAAAATAGAAAAAAGTTGATTATCTATATCCGTTTAAAGAGAAATAAATAATCAACTTTCGTGAATATCAGTTGTCGATTGGTTTAGGGGCTCCGCTGCAGCTTGTTCACCTTGTTTAGACAAAGAAACAGTTATTCGTCCTTCTTAAACGAAAAATCTTTTCCCCCCTGTTTTAGGGTCATGGTTTTTTCTATGGTGTTGAATTCCAATTCGATTCCGGCTGCAACAAACTTAAATTTGTCTTTTTCTGTGGCTTCCAATGGAAAAGCCGATTGTCCTGTTCCCTGAGCCATCAAAAGGTGGTTTTCGATAAAAATGGAAATTTTAATGGGAAGCTCCTGCGATGAATATTCGCCAAGATACGCTTCTAAATCATTGTCGGTGAGTTGAATAGAAGTAAATGTGGGGATTTCGTAGGGCTGGTTAAAAACGGCACTGAGCACTGCAATGGAAATATCGTTATTTGAGAAATTGGTTCCATTGGAAATCATGGCATAGGAGAGGCCGTCGCTACCGAAATGGCTGAAAACCGACGAAAACCCATCGATTCCCCCAGTATGACCATAACCGGTTTTGTCGAAAAAGGGGATGGGGAAAAGGCCCATTCCATAGTGGTATTTTACACTTTTCATCTGCTCGAGACTCTCCATTTTTATGAGCTTTCCGGCGAACAAGGCATCGCTGAATTTTACCAAATCTTCGGGGGTAGTAACAATTCCACCGGCTCCAAGCGGAATGGAGATATCTGTCTCCATCTCTTTTTTCCAATTGCCCGAAAAGCTGTAGGAATAGCACTCGTTGTTTTGGGGTTGAATGGTTGTTCCCAAACGCGTGTTTTTCAGTCCGATGGGTTCCGCAATATATTTCTGTACCAAATCCGCATAGGTCGCCATATAGGTTTTTTCGAGAATATAGGTGAGCAAAACGAAATTGGAATTGCTGTATTCTTCTTTGGAGTCAGGTTCAAAATCGCTACCCTTGGCGGCAATAATATCGGTCATTTCCTTTTCGGTTTTTGGTGTTGTACACCAACTCAGATAGTCTTCGTCGGAAGTGAAATTGTGAATCCCGCTGCGATGACGAAGCAATTGTTCAATGGTAATTTTTTCGGCATTTTTAAAGTTGGGGAAATAGCCGACTATTGTTTGATCGAAGCTCAATTTTTTCTCTTCCACCGCCTTGATAATCAGCACTGCTGTAAATGTTTTGGATATGGAGCCGATGCGGTATTTGCTGTTGTTGTTGGCTTTCTGACCGCTTTCGAAATCGGCATAGCCCAATGAGCGGGAGTAAATAATGTTTCCATGTTGCGAAACCGCCACCGACCCAAAAAATCGGTTATTGGTTTCCAAAGCGTCGAAATACTGGTCGAGTTTAGCTTTGTCAAAGCTCTGAGCAAGAGCAAACTGGCTCATAAAACCAAGGGCCAGCAATATTAGAATATACTTCTTCATGATGTTAAATATTATTTTTTCAATGTGACGCCAGGCCAGCGCCAATGTTACAAGGCTTTTTTCGGGGGGGTTATTTTTGCTTGAGGTATTTATTGAACCGCTTGATGAGTGCTTCGGTTTTTGCAGGCTCGGGAGCGTCGTTATCCACTATAACACCCTGTTTATCAATGATGGCAAATCTGGGCAAAGAGAGTTTCCCTTTCATGATTTTCTCCGTAATACCTTTAAAAAACTCACTTCGGAGCTGCACATAATAGTTGAAGCCTTTGAGATTGTATTTAGCCACATTTTCTTTCCATCTTTCCTTGCTTTTGTTTTGAAGTGCGCTGTCGTTTTCCATCTTTTCGAGTGCAATGTAAAGACGAATTATTTCATTCGATTTCAGGAAGTTATCGGTTTCTTCGTGGGGCAATAATTCTGTAAGGCAAGGGCTGCACCAGGATCCCCAAAAGTCGATATAAACCATATGCCCTTCGAACTTTTTCAATAACTCGTCAAACGAATTCGCGTTGTCCACAAAAACAATGGAATCAGATTGGAATTTAAACGAAGTTTGAGCAAAAACACCACCCCCCGAATACAACCAAAATGACAAGATAAGGATTACTAAGCCGACTTTTTTCATAAATATTTGTTTTTCAATATGTTTATTTTATTAGGATTTATTTATTGCTGTGATTTGGCTTTAAGAAATTATTGTGTTCTAAGAGTATGGAAACTTATGTACCAGATATTTTCCCGAAGAAATAATTACTAAAAATGAAACACCCCAATAACCGATTGCAATTAAAAAAGACTTCAATATCATTTTAAGATTCAGATTGTTGTCTAATTTGAGTTTGATGATCGCCGTTAAGGAAATTACCAGAAAAAGCATTCCAGTGAAAAATCCTGCGAGAGTTGAAGGTCGTAAAGGCTGAAAACCAGGTGCTCCATGCTGTTCATCAGCGCCCAGAAAATAATACCAACACCAAAAGTCCTATTTTTTTGGGGGTTTTTAAAGAAAATCATCAATCCGGCCACAAGAACCACCAGAAAAACAAAATTGTTGATAAGCCAATGGGGATAGCTCAATGGCTGGGGCAGCTTGTAATGCTCAAACATCCATTGGGGGATATTAAACCAGGCTTCTTCCAGCAAATGAAACGGGGCATAAACGAGTATAATCATCAAGGGGAAATACTTGAAAGGGAGCTTGTTAAGGTTTGTTTTCATATCTTTCAGCAAAGCTAATTTATCAACAAATCTGTTTTGCGGGCTAAAAGGAAGTAGGTAAATAGAATGGTGAAGTAGAATATTGAAAAATCTGATTTTTAGTAAGACCCAGCCAAATTTAGGCTTTTTTTTAGCTTTATATGTCAGGTAGTTATTAAAATTTACAATAAAAGATTTTCGGAAAATCTATAAAATTGTTGTCGCGAAATAAATCGATCAGCGCCAACAAATCACCTTCTGAAGATATAAAAACAGCTTTTAAACCCCTGATAACCAATTTTTAAAAAGACTTGTCTTCTCGCGACTGATGATAATATTTTCGGGAGTATTTATTTTTAAATGAACCAGCAAGCGGTTATTAAAATAGAGTTGGGCATTTAACACGTATTTCTTTTGAATGATAAATTGCCTGTTGGCACGAAAAAAAACCTGTGGGGGCAATCGCTTTTCTATTTCATCCAGAGTTTCTTCCAGCACAAATTCTACTTTGTCAACCACAGCATAAACTATCTGGTTTTGGATATAGAAGCAGGCAATATTTTCGCAATTTAACGGAATCATTTTGTCCTTTTGATAACTCATAAAACCAGGATATTTTATGGGGGCCGTTTGAAACTGGCTAATGAGTGCCTGAATGTCAGAGAGTTGATTTTGTGAGTAGCGTTTTTTAGTTTGAGTAAATTTATCCATCGCCTGCTTTAGTTCAGCTTTTTGAATGGGCTTTAACAAATAGTCGACCCCATTCAGTTTAAAGGCTTTAAGAGCATATTCGTCATAAGCGGTGGTAAAAATAATGGGCAATTGCATTTGAAATTCTTCGAATATTTCAAAGGATAAACCATCGGATAGCTGAATATCAGAAAATATCAAATCTATTCCTTCATCAGAATTGGAATTGAACCATTTTTTTGCTTCAAAAACAGATTCGAGCTCTGCAACTATTTCCACAGCGGGATCAATTTCGCCGATGAGCTTTTTTAGCTTTCTAATGGCAATGCTCTCGTCTTCAATAATTATAACTTTCATTCTTTTAGGCTTTTATCAAGGGAACCTTTACGCAAAATATCTGATCGGTTTGCTCAATAATAATTGATTTTCCACAGAGCAGCTCACATCGTTTATTCAAATTTCTCAACCCTAAACCGGTACTGTTCGCACTTTGCTGCGGATAGTAAGTATTGCTAACCACGAGATAATCATTTTCAATCTTCATTTGAATTTTAACTGGCAAATGACGGTTCATCCGGTTGTGCTTTATTACATTTTCTATTAATAACTGAGAACTCAGGGGAGCGATACTAACAGGCTCGTGCTTTTCGATTTCGAAATCCAAAAATATTTTATCATCAAATCTCATTTTGATAAGGTAAAAATAGTCTTCAGCAAATTTAAGCTCATCGCTGAGCAGTGCTTTACTGTTCTCCTGCATTTTTAGCACATATCTGAAAACCTGCGAAAGTTTGTCAATAAATACTTCGCTTTTCTCCGGACTTTCCTGAACCAATCCGCTCAAAGTATTTAGGGTATTAAAAAAGAAATGTGGATTGATTTGTTGCATAAGACCTTGAATCTGGTTGGTTAAATTTTCGTTTTGCAACTCATCGAAAGCTGTTTTTATTTTCTGATTTTCAGCGTTTTTAATATAGAATTTTGCAGCTAAATAGCTCACAATAAAAATTGTAAAATTCCGAACAATTTCATCTCTGATATAAAAAACTACGGGTATATGGGTGGTGATTTTCCAAATGGGCCAGTGAATGGAAATACTTGCCAAAGTTAAAACCCCAAAGGCTAAAAAATTAGCAATCAGAAGTTTATAGACGGGTACCTTGTGAATTTTTATATTGAGCCAAAAACTCAGATAGAAAATGCTCAGAACCAAACCAAACAAAGCCACTATATCAACAATTCGCAGAAGCACCAGATTTTCGCGCAAATGATCGGCAGCCACCAAAATGGGGACGATGGTGGTGAGCAAACTCCCGGTGAGCGAATAAATGAGTACGTATTTTTTTTTCGGTAATTGAAGGCTATAATCCATTCATCAGGTTTAATATTGTTTGAAAAATATGTTGATTCGAAAAGGCTAAGTTATAAAAACAAACTGCAAATATTGCATTTCAAGAACAACATTTGCAGTTTGAAACTGAGCTGCCAGAATAATTATCAGTTATTGTTTTACAAAAATGGCCGACAAGTTATGTTTCGGTGATATGGCTTTTAGAATATACATTCCGCAAGGTATATTTTCGCAGGAGATATTTATTGCTTCAGTCATATTGCTCTGATAGAGAACGATTTGACCGGCAGAATTATATATTTCTACGGTGAATTCATTGTTTTCGGGCAAATTGATGTTAAGGATATTGCTTACCGGATTGGGGTAGAAAAATAGCTTTTCAGATATTTTTTCTGAGCTTGCTCCGCTTGGAGCGCATCCGGTTAATGCGGAATTGAAGAAAGCCAGATATTTTGCATCCTGTGCTGTATTGTGCCAAAAAGATCCTCCGTGTCCGGCACCGGCAATTAGTTCAAAACCAGCGTTGTTGCTGCCTACGACGGGGACCAGTGCATTGCAAAAATTTTGACCTTGTGTGTAAGGAATATTTTGGTCAATGCTTCCGGCAGAAATAAAAAATGCAGCATCATCATCGGTAATGTAAGTAGTTGGATTTGCTTGTGTTACCAACTCAGGTATGGTTTGAACAGCGGCGCCCATGAGCCTTGATTCGGGTGAATTGGGGGAGTTGGTATTGATTGTAAAACCTAACGCGGCAGCTTCTTCGTCCATGGTAAGAAAATTAATGGGTCCAAACAAATCAACCACTGCATGAACCCGGCTTGTTACATGGCCATTGCCTAAGTGCAAGCCTTCGAGTTGTGAAACCTGGCCGGTGGTACCCAACATAGAAACCAGATATCCGCCAGCAGATTCGCCAATAACCCCAATTTTGCAGGTGTCAATTTGATATAAATCTGCGTTGGCTTTCAAATATCTAATGGCCGCCTTACAATCGTGAACCTGCGCAGGCCAGAGTGTATCGGTGCTCAGGCGATAGTTAATATCAACACAAATATATCCGTTGTTGTACAGCGTTTGAAAAGATGGTTGTTCCGAAACCCCTTTGCTTCCCATCATAAAAGCACCACCATGAATATGCACAATGGTTGCGGTGGGCTCATTTATTCCTTGGGGAATATAAATATCGAGCATTTGTTTTGTATTTCCATTGCCAACATAATCCACATTGGAATAGTTTGGGGTGAGTGTTTGAGCTTTCAGTCCGTATACAGATAGAAGCATGATCCAGGCAAGAGTTAACTTTTTCATTTCAGTTTATTTATAGTTGTTCGATTTTATTTCATGTATTTATCCAGAAAGGCAATAACCTGACTCATATTTGTGGAGTTTGTAAACTGAGTTCCCCCATGACCAGCTCCGGCAATAAGTTCAAAATATACATTCGATGCACCCAGCACAGGTGATAAAGCTTCGGAAAAATTTCTGCTTTGGGTATAAGGAATATTTCTGTCGGCATCGCCAACCTGAATGTAGAAAGCTGCATCACCGGCACTGATATAAGTAGTTGGATTGGCTTTTGCTACCAAAGCGGGGATGGTGGGTATGGCTGCTCCCATCAGTTTCGATTCGGGTGAACTGGCCGAATTGGTTGTGATAGTGAAGCCAAGTTCTGTGGCCTCGGCATCCATAGTGGAAAAGTTAATAGGGCCAAACCAATCTACCGAAACCAAAACTTTCGATGAAAAATTACTGTTGCCCAGTTCTCCTCCTTCCAACTCAGTCACATCTCCCGAAGTACCCAACAGAGCTGATAAATTTCCACCTGCCGAAGCTCCCCAGGATGCAATTTTATCGGGGTTTATTTTATAAGTAGCTGCATTGGCGCGAATATATCTTATGGCAGCTTTGCAATCCTGAATTTGTGCCGGGAATATAGCTTCGCCACTTAACCTGTAATTAATGCTTACTGCCGCATATCCGTTGGCAACTAACACGGCAGCATTGGATGCTTCCATGGCTTTGTCTCCCATTAAAAAAGCACCGCCATGAATAAACACAACCACTGGAAAGGGACCATCACCAGCGGGCAGGTAGATGTCCATTTTCTGCGCGGACGAGGTGGTTGCATAGGCAACATTTGTGTAGGTTGTGGCGTCTGAAGGCATTTCTGTGGTATTTGTTGCATCATCTTTTGAGCATGCTCCCAAAAAAACCAGGGAACTGAGAATTAAATTTATGACCATCATTTTCATTTTTTTTAATTTTTTAGTTAAACGATGGTGCAAAATTATTCAAGGGAAGAACCTTGGTTTAAAAAAACAAAATGAAGCGGGTAATGATGCGGTTGAAGTGTAAGTAAGCCCGAGTGAACCGTTTCTTTTAGCTATTTTTTTTATTGTAGCCTCAGTGCCGGATATGCTGTTTTTTTGGTGAGAAAAATTGCAAATGGATTTTGTTTTGGTGGGACATAGCGCCATTGATACTTCGAAGGAGATTTCATTTATTTAAAAATATTCTCATGATATGTTAGATAAAACTCTATATTTACTCTTCAATCTGCAATTCTTGTTTCTTAGCTTTGATTTGCAGAATATCTTAGCACAGCTGCTGAATAATAGGGTAGTAAAATATTAATTTATTAGCAAAAATAGTAATTTATATTATTGATTATCAATAATATAATTTATTAATAAATATTGACATGAGTAAAACTCTTAAAATTAGAATACGATGAAAACAAAATTATTTATTCTCGGGTTACTATTACTTTTTTCGATCAATCAATCTTTTTCTCAGGAACTTTGGGGGATGACATCAGGTGGCGGTAGCTTTGATAAAGGCACGATTTTTAAAACGAAAGTGGATGGAACTAATATGCAGGTACAATATTCAATGGAATTCGCTGATGGAGATCGTTCTTATTATTCAAACTTGATAGAAGTTTCCAATGGCAAATTTTATGGAATGACAACATTTGGAGGATACGGGGATGCTGGCGTTATTTTTGAATATGACACTGCCATCAATACTTTTACCAAAAAACTCGATTTTGAGTATGGTATAGGTGGTCATAACCCAACAGGTTCATTGATACAAGCTTCCAACGGCCAATTATATGGAATGACCAATGGAGGTGGAACTCATTATGTGGGTGTTCTATTTGAATATAACCCTGTCTTAAACATCTATACTAAAAAAATAGATTTTGACAGTTTAGACAAAGGTAGAAATCCCTATGGTTCTCTTTTGCAAGCTTCTAATGGTAAACTATATGGTATGACCAAATATGGGGGAAGTTCAGATAAGGGTGTACTTTTTGAATACGATCCTGTCACAAATATCTTTATTAAAAAATTGGATTTTGATGGGAATTTCAATGGTAGTTCTCCTTTTGGTTCTCTTATGCAAGCTACTAATGGCAAATTATATGGAATGACTGAGTTTGGTGGTAGTTATAATAATGGCGTTCTTTTTGAGTATGATCCTGATAGCAGTACTTTGAATAAAATAATAGATTTTGATGGGGCTAACAAGGGTAGGAATCCTCATGGTTCACTTATGCAAGCTTCGAATGGCAAATTATATGGAATGACATCTTTAGGCGGTAATTTGAGCTGCGGTGTTCTTTTTGAATATGACCTTGTCACGAATACTTTTGTTAAAAAATTAGATTTTGATGGGGCTAACAAGGGTCGGGATCCTCATGGTTCACTTATGCAAGCTTCGAATGGCAAATTATATGGAATGACATC
>CAXYYJ010000068.1:0-16839 GCA_964293475.1 uncultured Draconibacterium sp. | reverse complement strand
AGGTGCGCTGCACCTTGTTTAAATGAATTAGGCTTTCAGCCTGAGGGAAAACACAAATCTTTTACTGAAACACCGTGGGCAGGCTTTGAGTTCCTGCCTGGCTGCGCAGGCAGGCAGGTTTGTTACATTTTCACCAAGGGAAAAGTAAGTGAAAGGTTTTCTCAATCGCTCGATAACATTCTGACCCGCCAGACCCACTTTGTACGACTCCGCTGGAGTCGGAGTTCCCTTTTCTTCATAATTTTTTATAACCATTTGACCACGCTGTGGTCAGGGTTTACGTCAGCAGACTTAGGAATCGAGGCAAAGTTGGAACGGATTGCTGACTGCAATTCAATTGAACGAAATCACGAAAAATTGAAATACAGATTATCATCTTTCAAACGAAATAAAATGAGTTATTAGCACTTTTGACTCCTCACCCCATTGAATCTAAAGGCTAATTACCAGGCAATTTCTGAACCACGTGAAGCGAAAAAAGGCCGCAAAAATTGCAGCCTTTTCAGTTTTATTAGGTCAGATTTATTTTACAATGACCATTTTATTGGTTTTTACCTGATTGTTGGATTCGATGGTATAGTAATAGATACCTTCCGCCAATTCTGATGCGTCAAAACCAATTTCATAGTTGCCTGCTGTCTGGTTTTCATTAACCAATGTAGAAACTACCCTTCCATTGGCATCAAAAACTTTCAAACTTACCAATCCGTTTTCAATAATCTGATAGCTGATGGTTGTGTAATTGCTAAATGGGTTGGGTTGGTTTTTTAACAACGTCAAGTTATTGGCAAGTTCATTTATTCCAACAGTTAATAATTCATATTTTCCTTGAGCCGCCTCTAAATTGGCTAACATTTCAGCTTCATCGTTGCCAAGAGCAAATGCATAATACACATTAAATGATTGACTTGGATCCAAAGAAACAGCCTCCTGACCAGTAATGGTAACAGGACCATCTGCGGTTTCGGATGCATATTGAGGTTGTAGAGAGCCACTGTTCATCCAGCTCCAATAATCAGAATCTACACTATATCCATCATACCATTCAAAAGAATAGAGTGAGGTTAATGGGGCAGATAATAATCTGAGACCCATATTCACCTGATTGCCTCTGTGAAACCTGATGATCTGGAGCTCGGAGTCATAAGTTACACTATCAAATCCATACAATTCGTTTAATTCGGGAATGATATCCAAGCCAAATGTAGCAACCATTGCAGCTGCATCATTATTTATTACACCGAATTTCACAATGGTGTAATTTCCATCTGTCCAGCCATAGGCATTTAATTCAACTATAACATTAGGCAGTTCCATGGAATAGGTATTGTCATAGGAACCAAAAATCTCAAAATCGCTGGAGGTTGGATTTTCTACCAAAACGGTTGGATCATGAGCTTCAGCATCGTTGGTATAATCAAATACTGTGGTTGATGAACTACCCACTAAAGCAGAGGCACGCTGTAGATGGCGCAAACCATCAGGTGTAAAAAGTCGTATTCTACCATACTCATTCACAGATACTTCTACTGCACCAGTATTAAAAGATGCTTGTGAAAAACTTTCGCTAACTGAAAGCAACATAACAAGCGAAAAGAATAAAAGTTTTTTCATACTCAAAATTTTTGTTAGTTAATAAATATATTATTGATTTAGAATTAGTTCCTTATAAATGTTCCATTTAAAATGAACACGGCATTAGGTGTAAAAATAAGTAAATTATTGGTAGAAATAATGGTTTTAGAAATATCTTTTTTAAAAAATAATAAAAGGAAATGTTAAAGCGGTTTCTATTTTTAGGCAAAAAAAATAAACACAAAATAGCCCTATAAAGCGATGAATTATATTTTATTGCCTTTAAATATCATGCAGATCATTTAATTACAAATACTTACTAAAAATGATTTCTAATTTTTGTGTATTAGAAACTCAAGACCCCACAACATCTTTTAGATTTTAAAATCCATTTAATTTGAACATCACCGTAGGAATCAATAATAAGAATCCTAAAATAATTAATACAAGTTCAAATTTCCAAAACCATTTAAACCAAACATTATAGGGTATTTTGGCTACTCCCAAACAACCAATCAGAACCCCCGATGCCGGGGTTATCATATTTGTAAATCCATCGCCAAATTGAAAAGCCATCACAGTTGCCTGACGGGAAACTCCAATTAAATCGCTAAAAGGTGCCATAATTGGAATTGTTAAAGCCGCTTTTGCAGAGCCGGAAGGGATGATAATATTGAGCCCGGTTTGTATCATATACATAATACCGATGGATGATACTTTCCCCATTTCGTTCATAGATTGCGATAATCCATACATAATAGTGTCGATGATTTTTCCATCTTGTAAAATGACAATAATTCCGCCTGCCAAACCCACAATTAACCCGGCAGAGAGAATATCTTTAACGCCTTCTAAAAATAATGCAGTAATTTCATTGGCTGTGCTTCCCATGGCGACCCCCGAAGCCAATCCCATAAAGAAGAAAAGGGTTCCAATTTCGGTAACATACCAATTGTATCCCATAACTCCCACTATTAAAAACAGAATTGTAAACCCAAAAAGGGTTAGAATGAAGAAGTGTATTGATTTTCTTAGAGTTAATAAACCAAAAACGGCAAATGCCAAACTTGAGATGGGTAAAATATAAGTGGTAATTTCCCCATTACCAACCCTTAATGTTGTAGTTGGATAAAAATAGGAAAACACGATTAAAGCCGATAAAATGAACCCAAATACAATCCAGGCGGATTTTGTAGTATAGTATTTAAATTCAAAATCCTTTGTAGTGTGGTGACTTCTCCAAACCTCGTCGGCCTCGTACATTGGCGATTTTTTTGGGTCTTTTTTTACTTTTTTAGCCCACATGAGAATAAAGCTAAATCCTACTATATTGATTATCGCCCAGCAAAACAAACGATATTCTATTCCTGAAAACAGCGGGAGATCGCTTAAACCCTGAGCAATACCAATGGTAAATGGATTGAGAATAGCACCCGCAAATCCCAGATGCGCAGCCACATAGACCAGGGACAATCCGGTAATTGAATCGTATCCCATGCTGATGGCCAACGGAATTATCACAATGATAAAGGCAATAGTTTCTTCACTCATTCCAAAAACTGCCCCAAAGGAACTGAACATCAGCATGATTAAAACCATGACAATATTGTGTACCCCGATTTTTTGGAGTATTTTAATTTTTTCCAGATTTTTCGTAAACTTCAAAAAGGCCATAATTCCCACATCAATGGCTTTGCTGGCATTCATAATCCAGAAGGCGCCGCCAATAAGTAAAATGAAAATGATGATATTTGATTGTTTTACAAACCCTTTAAAAAATGCCGAAAACACTTGCCAGGTCTGAGGCTGATCGGGTACATTATGAAATGAATTTTCCACAATAACGGACCTGACACTCCCGTCGGGCATCATTTTGTCGGCTCTTACAAACTCTCCTCCCGGAATAAACCATGTTAAAGCAGCACTCGCTATGATGATAAAAAATACGATAACAAAAGTGTGCGGAATGTTTTTCTTTTTTGCCATATTTTAGTTTTTAGCTCGGAAATTTACAATAATCCATCCATTAGTTTTTGGTGCAAAAAGTAACTTTGAAGAAAATTATTAAAATCCATTGATTTCTAAGGGTTTGATTCAAATAATTATAGGTATTAGTAAATTATGACTGTTATTTTGTTTTTATTTTTTTCAGAAAATCTTTCAGGCAATTATTAGATAAATTAAGTATTGCAGCCATTTTGCCATAATCTGCAAAATAAGCTATATCGCGCGGAGTATGGTATTCCAGGTTATATCCAGAAAAAAATGACAAAACAGGAATGTCCCGATGGTCGAAGCTGGCATAATCGCTCCCACCTCCTGTGGCTGTATCCCATATATCGAGCGTTAAAGGCCTCTGAAGTTTCATATTATTGTTGATGGTCATTTTTCTTAAATCTTCGCTCTTCTTCATGGTTCCAACACTGATTACAAGGCCCGAGCTGTCCTCAGGGGCACTTCTCGAAATCATATCAAAATTGATATTCAGAAGCGTATTATCACTAGTAGATTCGAAATGATCTGCAAAATAAGTACTTCCCCAAAGGCCTTTTTCTTCGGCAGTCCAGGCTGCAAAAATTAAATTGCATGCGGGTTTTTCGCTTTTACCGGCCCACAGTTTTGCCATAGAAAGCACTCCTGCGGTCCCGGAAGCATTATCGTCAGACCCATTATAAATCATGCCATCGCGAATACCTAAATGATCGTAGTGAGCGCCAATAATAATATTTTTAGTGGTATCAACTCCGGGAATAATGCCCAAAACATTTCTAACCAAGAGAGCCTCAGCCTTTTGTTGAACAGAAAATGCCAGTTTTAAATCTTTTATCTCTTGGGCAAAGGAGACGAAACGATCTTCAGATTCTTTTTCAATATCCTTCAATTGAATATTACTACTACTTAGCAAAATTTCTGTTGTTTCTTTACTGACTTTAAAAACCGGAATGTGGTTATTTTCCTGTTGGTGAGGAAGAGTGAAATTGGAATCTTCGTATTCAGCATCTTCCAATTTATTGGCATTCATCGACATTTTTAAAAACTGCGCATTACCTACAGAATATTCGATGGGTTCATATGCATTAAGAACAATCAATCCTATAGCCCCATGAGCCATGGCTGTTTGCAATTTAGTTTCTTCCCAGGCTTTTTCTTCTCCTATTTTACTCATAAAATTTTGCCAGGAGGACGATTTCGGGTTTCTATGTCCTGGAAACCCATCCATTACGATAACCACACAGTTTCGGGCATCAATTTTCTGATAATCATCGTATCCGTTCTCAGGATCACTGATTCCGTAGCCCGCAAAAACAGTTTTACTCTCGGCTTCTGTACTTGGATAGGCCGATTCTACATCAAAGTCGATATGCCAACTAAAATGCCTGATTATTTTTGAATCCTTTCCTTCATTAATTATGGAAAGAGAAGCAGCTTCTGTTTGATATTTAATTATTTCGAAAGATTGAAAATAGGATTTTTCCTGATTGTTAAAATCTGTTTTTTCCCGGGCATCGCCCAATGGCTCTAGTCCAAAAACTTCCATCATGGAAGCGATATAATCGGCCGCCATAAAACTACCTTTCTCTCCGGCTTCTCGTCCTTCCATCCAGTCTGATGCTAAGAATTTATGCATGGCCGCAAAATCTTTGATCTCAATTTGCGAATCATTATCCCCCGTGGATTGCGGTTTTGCCTGAAAAGAAAAAAACAGAATCAGTGATAAAAGGAATAATGGACTTCTGTATCTATGGTTCATGGGAGTTTTAATTAAAACATTTCTTTTCTAACAGTAACTTGATCGAGCATTTTCATGTTTACCTCCACTCCTATTCCGGGGCCAGTTGGAACGTTCATGGTACCATCGCTATTCACAACGAATTCTGGTTCAACGATATCCTGCTTATAATATCTTTTGCTTGCCGAAATATCACCAGGTAAAATAAAATTAGGCAACGATGCCAATGCGATATTCCCAGCTCTTCCTATACCCGATTCGAGCATGCCACCGTGCCAAACAGGAATATTTTTTGATGCGCAGTAATCATGAATCAATTTCGATTCGGTATATCCGCCCACCCTTCCTGGTTTTATATTGATAATTCTGCAACTATCAAGTTCAATTCCGGCTCTGGCATCGCCAATGGAATGAATACTCTCGTCGAGGCAAATGGGTGTTTTGAGTTCTTTTTGCAACTTTGAGTGATCATAAATATCATCATAGCCCAAAGGCTGTTCAATGAGTGACAAATTATAATCATCCATTTTTCGGAATATGTCAATGTCTTCTAAAGTATAGGCCGAATTGGCATCTACCTGAAGCAATAACTGTGGGTAATGTTTTCTTAATGCTTCCACAAACTGCAAATCGTAGCCGGGGGAGATTTTTATTTTGATTCTTTTATATCCCTCTTCCAGATATCCTTCAACTTTGTTGAGTAGTTCTGATACAGAATCCTGAATACCGATGCTAACTCCAACGTCAATTTTATCTCTGGTTCCTCCCAACATTTTTGACAAAGAAATATTTTGAGATTTGGCAAAAGCATCCCAAACCGCCGCTTCCAATCCTGCTTTCGCCATCATATGACCTCTCACCTTTGAATAGCAGGCTATAACTTCATCCACACTATTAAAATCTTTACCAATAACTGTTGGAATGATAAAATCCTTTAATATATGCCAGGCAGTTTGAACAGTTTCGTAGGAATAAAATGGACTTCCTTCGGCAACACTTTCGCCCCAACCTGTAACTCCATCGGCATCAACCCGAACAATAATGTGTTCTTCATCATATTCAACTCCCATGGAAGTCACGAATGGATGAACTAAAACCATTTTAATATGGCGAAGTTCAATTCTATTAATCCGCATAACTTTGTTTTTTTGATATTGATACTTATTTTTTAACTACCCTTCGAACTGGAAAAACTTTGCCAATTTCCAATAAATCCTGAAACGATAAATAGGTAACCAGCCCCAGTATAGATTTTGGTTCTAAAGCCGCTACAATCAAATTCGATTTTAATTGATTCAGTGGAATATAGATAAACTCTCCATTTTCTGCTTTTCCGGTAAATATGCTTTTTTCCACCTGAGGATTCACAACAATATCTCCTTCAAAATCAATTGAATCTACGCCTAAAATTAAATACTGCTCTATTTGAAGATTATTGGAAGGATGATATTCCGTTGTTATCAAGGCATGCCTTTTTGCCCAGTCCACCAGTTTTTTGCAATCTGCCGGAATCAAATATCCATCCGGTTTTTGAACATCATGCAATGACTTCACAACGGGGTTAAAATTTTCGGAAATAATTATGGAATCGTTCCCGGATTCTAATGAGAGTACCGGTAAATGAATTTTTTCGCCATTTTTAATGTGCTGCATTTGTATGGAAACCAGCTCATTTTTAGTTGCACGGGTTAACTTTTTACGCTGAGAATGAATTAGTTTGGTAATTTTTTTATCATTGAGATATACATAATCCAATAAGGCAAACATTCCTGTCATTTGACTATAAGCTCTGGCTTGCATGTTTTCCAGGAAGTCATCTTTACCATTCATACCTTCCTGAATAAAAGATAATGAGTTCTGAATCCCCAAACTTTGCCGCCCATCGTTGATGTCGAAAGTAGAATACCTCAAATAATCGGTTTCGGGTGGACCACCCGGGCAATAGGTAAAGGAAGAGAATCCAGCTTTCTGAATATAGTTTTGCAAGTAGGGAAGCACTTCGTTTTTGGATAAATTCCGAATTTTTTCAGACACGTTTAAATTTGTGGTGGCGCCCACAGTAACAAGCGAGTTCTTTCTATAACCATTTTTTAACCAGCTCTCAGAATAGGGAGAATATTCGTGAACATCCATGGTAACTTCGAAAAGCCAGGAATCAAAAAACTGATGCAGTGCATTAGTCTCTGGCTCCGTTAAAATCAAATGATTTCTGTTCAGGTCGGCATCGTTGGCATTTCGGCGACGATTTACCTCCGATCCATCGGGGTTTACCTGAGGAATCAATGCAAGGTCCATTTTATCGAATAAAAAGGCATTGTTGGGATTTGCAAGGGCTTCAGCAAGTAACAAAGCTCCTTCTTTACCCGATTGCTCATTTCCATGCTGTTGTGCAAAGATTAAAACCTTGATTTTTGACCGATCTTTTCCAAATTCGGTGTTGGAAAACTTTAGGGCAAAAATATTCCGCCCTTCTACGGAATGTCCAATAATTTCAACATTTAATACTTCGGATTGTTTATCCAGGGCAAGTACTTTTTCACTCAACTCATTGTATGAAGTCACTTTATCATAAGTTCTCATATCTTTAGGTAAATCAATCTTTTGACCGGCAACATTCAGCATGAATATTAAGGAGAAAACAGGCATAAATATTTTTCTCATCGTTTCCTTATTTCATTTGGCCATTTGCCATGAGGTGAATAATATTAAAGGCTTCATCAAGAATAAGGATATCGGCATCAAAACCTACTTCTATTCTACCTTTCCCCTTAAGTTTAAGAATATCGGCGGGGTTAGAGGTGGCAACTTTTAAAGCGTTTTCCACAGATACACCTTCCACAAGCACAGCGTCTTTGATTTCTCTTATAATGGAGTCGGGAAGTCCCATTTCAATTTTAATTAGTTTTCCGGTCACCGGATCAAATCCTGGCAAAGAGCCACAAGCATCGGAGGTAAAAGTAATATTTGCAATGGGCACTCCGCTTTCAAGCAATTCCCTTAATGCGACAGCTGGTTTAATTTCTTCATCCATATAATAGGGATAGGAGCTGGTTGTGATATCTACATATCCCTTTTTTCCATATTCCTTTGAATCCTTAAAAATATAGTGGTTGCGGTTACAATGCGTTGGTAAAAACTGTTTATAGCCCAGCTCCGTTTCTTCCACAACTTTATGAATAGGCCGGAAGGGATCTAAAGCATCGCCCATGTGCATATTTACAATTCCGGCCTTGCCTCCAATCATACCCGCCACTCGTGCATTGCCAGCGATGCGTGCCAATTCTCCCGTGGAAGGAACCGATGACCTATGGTCGGAAATTGCCACTTCGCCAACGCCTATCACCTCTTCAATCATGGCGATATCCCTCATAGTATCTCCCAGAATGGATGGTGGTGGCACCTGATAGGCACCGGTATACATCCAGGCTGAAACACCCTGGGCACGTAACGACTTAACTTTCATCAGAACACTCTCCACCGATCTTGTAATACCATCGGTTCCCAAACATCCAATGACTGTGGTTACCCCACCTTGCAACATCATTTTTAATTCAAGTTCGGGCATTCTGCTTGCCGGCCCACCTTCGCCTCCTCCACCAGTGATATGAACATGCGAATCAATAAGCCCCGGAACAAGGTTTAAGCCTTCACAATCAACGATTTGAACTTCTAAATTCTTTGGGGCATCAATAAAATCCTGAATGGCAAGGATACAATTACCACCTGTAAGCAAATCTTTTTTTCCAATAAAATCAGGAGAATATATTGAGGCATTTTTAAATAATGTTAGCATATAAGGGTCTTGTTTTAGTAATTTTTTTTGTTAATTCAATATCAATTTTGCGCTATTTGATTTTTTGCTATTTTAGCTCATTAAATATTAAATTCACTGCTAAAATAAAAAAAAATTGAAACTTCCCGGAATTATAATATCTCTGTTGATTTCCTCTCTTATTTATGGACAATCCTCAACAAAAGGTAATCTTGTGATTGTTGGTGGTGGCCTTGAACCCGATAACAAAAGTATTTATGAAGACTATATTTCATTTGCGGGAGGTAAGGAATACGCCAAAATTGCCGTCATCCCTGCAGCTGGTGGGGTTCCCATGCAATCGTTCGTAATCTTTAAATCCACCCTGATGTCCTACGGAATTCCATCAGATCATATTTACCTGATCAACATTGCCATGATTGATGATGACAGCACGACAAATGTTGACGAATCCACCTGGAGTAAAAATGCAAATAATGTGGAATTAGCTGATATTGTTAATGAGTGCACGGCTGTTTGGTTTACAGGAGGCGATCAACTGAGAACTACCCAAACCATGAAAAATGAAGATGGCACAAATTCCCTAGTCCTGGAGGCTGTTTGGGAGCTCTATAATAAAGGTGGTGTGATTGGAGGAACTAGCGCAGGAGCTGCCATAATGAGCGAAGTAATGATAGGTGACGGCAATAGTTTAAGTGCCCTTAAAAATGGAGTTTCTATTTATGACAAGGCTCATGAATTCAAACCTGAAGATGGCGTTCTTGTTACCAAAGGCCTTGGTTTCTTTCCCGGGGGAATTGTGGACCAACATTTTCAACAAAGAAATAGGCTTGGGAGATTGATTGTAACCTTATTAAATAGTAAAGATTCTTTTAACCGGGCATTTGGTGTTGATGAAAATACTGCGCTCATATATCTATCTGGTGAAAACAAAATTAAAGTTGCTGGAGAATCCGGAGTAACCATTATTGACACGAAATTTGTTGAAGCTTCGCCAGTGAATTATAACAGCATTGAGAATCTTAGATTGAGCTATCTTGAAAATGGTGATTCATTTGATCTCACAACCAATACAATAACTCCCGCTGAAGGAAAAAAAGCAACAGTTGGAAGTGAATATTATGACCATATAGCCTTGCAGGAAGGGATATTTTCTGACCGAGCCTCAGGGTTTAGGGACCTTATTACAAAGGATCTCATAGATAACAAAACCAATAGTTTTGTTCAGAATATTAGTTTTACCGGCAACGAAAAAGGCTTCCTGGTAAAATTTTCTAAATTGCCCGAAAGTGAAGGATATTATATTGACAATGAACATAAAAAAGATGGCTACACCGTTGGAAATATCCGAATGGATATCACAGCCGTTGGCTTGTCTATTTCCCCAATCAACAAATAAATATTAACAAACAATTTTGTTTATGAAAAAAACATACCATCTACTAATTATGCTCAGCATGATTTTTGGTACTCTTAGTGCACAGGATATTTCTGTGAGCGGAAGAATAACATCTGCTGACGATAATCTTGGAATACCAGGAGTGAACATTGTATTAAAAGGGACAACCTTTGGTACAGTTTCCGATGCAAACGGCACTTACCAAATATCAGCGCCTCCGGGCGGAACCCTTGTCTTTTCCTATTCCGGAATGGTAAAACAGGAAGTGTCAATAAACAATCAAAAAGTAATTGACATAGTGATGGCCGAGGATAAAATTAACCTTGGCGAAGTGGTTGTGGTGGGTTACGGCACCGACAGTAAAAAACTAATTTCCGGTTCCATTGCGGTGGTGAGTAACGATAAGCTTCAGAATATCCCCAATAAAACCCTCGATGGCGTTTTGGCGGGACAGGCTGCAGGTATTTCCATCAACCCAAATTCAGGAACTCCCGGTGGGCAAGCTTCCATAAAGATGCGGGGAGGTAGTTCTATCAACGCCAGCAACGAACCTCTTTTTGTTATTGACGGTATCCCCATTATTACCGGCTCCTACGGACAAGTTGGCATGAGCGGACAGGAAATCAGCGCCTTGGCTGATATCAATCCAAACGATATAGAAACTGTTTCTATTCTTAAAGATGCATCCGCCACAGCAATCTATGGTGCCAGAGCATCAAATGGTGTCATACTAATTACAACCAAAAAGGGGAGCAACAAAAGTACGAATGTGAATTTCAACTTTAACTATGGTTGGCAAAAATTACCTCCCGAAAGAATGCTCGATCTGATGAATGCTGAACAATGGAACGAATACAAAGGAACCAATGTGAAAGGCATTGATACTGATTGGATGAGCGAAATTCTGCGCACAGCTCCTACCAGCAATACCGAACTATCTGTAAGTACTGGAAATAAAGATACCCGTTTGTTTTTATCCGCAAATTACTATTCTCAGGATGGAGTGGTAAAAGGAACTGCCTACGACAGGTACAGTGCCCGTGTAAATGTTGACCATAATTTGCTGTCTAATCTTACTATTGGTTCAGGAATTTCTGTTATACATTCAGTAAACGACAGAGTTGAAGGTGACCAGACCCTTTTTGGCCCCTTACCAAATGCCATGTCTATTCCCGCTATATATCCTGTTTACGATTCAACGGGTGCTTATGATGAAACAGGCCCTTATGCAAATCCGGTGGCTATTGCCAATGAAACTGTAAATAAAGCTTTTACAGATCGTTTCAATGGAAATATTTATTTAAATTATAATTTCTTAGAGCATTTTAATTTTAATACAAAATGGGGTGCCGATATCTATAATTTAAGAGAACATAGCTACGATCCCATAACTGTTCGCCAGGGTGCGAAATATAAAGGTTTGGGTATCGAAGGTACTACCTATGTAAGTAATATCATTTCAAGCAACGTATTGCAATATACCAATTCAATAAATGATGTTCATTATTTCGACGCCCTTGTGGGATACAGTTTTGAGAAATATGCAAGAAGAAGCACTTATATTGAAGGTATTGATTTTCCAAATGAAAATCTGCAATATATCGCATCGGCAGGTATTATCAGAGCTGCTTCTGCTTCTGCTCTTAACAGAGGAATGAATTCTTATTTTGGCCAGTTAAAATACAATTATAAATATAAATATCTAATCACTTTAACTGCTCGTGCTGACGGTTCTTCGAAATTTGGTGCCAATAATAAATATGGAATTTTTCCCGCTGGTTCGGTTGCATGGCGTGTGTCAGAAGAATCATTCATGGAAAACCTTAGTTCCATTAGCGAATTAAAGCTGAGAGCCAGCATGGGTTTAACTGGTAATGATGGTATTGGCGATTTTGCTTCACTTGGCCTTTATGGCGGAGGATATAATTACGGAGGAAGTTCAGGCTCTGCCCCCATTCAACTCCCAAATCCTGACTTGAAATGGGAAACAACTTTGCAAACCAATATTGGATTCGATCTTGGATTGTTCAATGACAGAGTAATGTTAATCGCCGATTTTTATATGAACAAAACAAGCGACCTACTTTTAGAAAGACCGCTTCCAAGCTCCAGTGGATACTCTTCTATTTCATCCAATATTGGATCTCTTGAAAATAAAGGTATGGAATTGGCATTAAACACCACAAATATCGACAGGGGTTTCAAATGGACCTCTTCTTTAAATTTTTCTGCCAATAGAAACAAAGTTACAAGTCTTTACAAAGACCAGCCCATTGATGATTATGGCCGGGGTGGAAACCGCGTTGAAGTTGGGGAACCCATTGGTATTTTTTATGGATACAATTGCTTAGGAGTTGATCCAACTACTGGTGACCTGGTATATGAAGATATCAATAACGACGGAGTAATCACTGCTGATGACAGAACAAAAACAGGTGATCCGAATCCAGATTTCACTTTTGGATTTATTAATAATTTTTCTTACAAATCATTCGAGCTCTCGGTTTTCCTGCAAGGAGTATATGGTAATGAAATATTTAATGGTACTCTTATTTATCTAGAGTCGGGCTCAGGCGAAGACAACCAAACCACCAATATTTTAAGACGTTGGAAAAAGCCGGGCGATATTACTGATATTCCACGAGTTGGCGATTCTTATAAGTCTTCAAGATATATTGAGGATGGTTCTTTTATGAGAATCAAAAACGTAACTCTTAGTTATAATTTTAGCAAAAACTTTCTAGATAAAATTCATATTAAAACTGCAAAAGTATATGTTACTGGCCAGAATTTATTCACATTCACCAACTATACTGGTATGGACCCGGAAGTGAATTATTATGGTGCCAGCAATATTATCATGGGTACCGACTTCTTTACCTATCCGCAATCGCGTACTTTTTTACTAGGCATCAATATCGGATTTTAATTTAAAAAACAAGAATTATGAAAAATACAATATATATATTATTTGTTCTTTTGGTAACAGCGAGTTCTTGCTCAAAGATACTTGATGTGGAGCCAACTCAATCTATTTCAGCCGACCAGGCAATCACAGATAAAAACGGATTAGACAAAGCGGTAACTGGAGCCTATAATTCACTTCAAAGTGTTGGAACCTATGGCCGCAACCAGATTATTGTCAATGATTTGGCATCCGACAATCTGTTTTGGACAGGTACTACTCAGGAATATTCTCAAATATACAACAATGATATTCCCGCCGATAATGGTGTGGTGGATGGTATATGGTCAGCAAATTATGATGGATTAAGCCGTGTAAACAATGTTTTATACAGAATTGATGACATTACAGGTCTTAGCACTGATGAGTACAAAAGGTATAAAGGAGAAGCCTTATTTTTGAGAGCTTTATTTCACTTTAACTTATCAACTTTTTTTGGAGGTATTCCTCTAAAAACCGCCCCCACCCTAAATCTTGACAATATCAACCAGCAGCGTAATACAATTGAGCAGGTTTATAATCAGGTTATAGCCGATTTATTATTGGCGGAAGAATTGCTGCCTGCATTCATTTCTGTTGGTAGAGCGAGCTCTTACAGCGCAACAGCATTGCTTGCTAGAGTTTATTTAACTCAATTCCATCAAACAAACAATTTAGATGCAGCTGGCTATGCGATTGCAAAAGCTGATAAAGTAATTAATGAAGGTGGTTTTATCCTTGCTCCCTCTTTTGCCGATTTATTTAATGGAAATACCACTGAGCCCATTTTCGAAGTTATTTATGATGCTCAAAACAGCAACAGATTGGCTCAGTATTTCTTTCCCCGCAGTCTGGCTGGCCGATATGAAGTTGCTCCCGATGCTCAGTTTATAGCTGCTTTTGATGTTTTAGATACCATCAGATTTCAGTCAACCCTTCGTTATGATCTTGAAAATAAACAATATGGGGTTAAATATATCGACATTACTGCCGGTACCGACCGCGTCATGGTTTTGCGATTGGCCGAAATGTATCTGATAAGAGCCGAAGCGCGCGCCTATACTTCAGGGGATATTGATTTTATCAAATCCGATATTGATGCCGTTAGAACCCGCGCCGGATTACCCCAAACCGAAGCTCAGGATTATGCTGCTTTAAAATTGGCCATTGAAAACGAACGACGTTTTGAATTTGCATTCGAAGGACACCGCTGGGCCGATTTGGTTCGTACAAAAAGAGCTACCGTAGTACTTGGAATCGATGAAAACAGCACCCTGTTTCCTATTCCTCTTTCCGAAATGCAAACCAATAATCTAATGACCCAAAACCTTGGTTATTAATTCAAAAATATATAAAACGATGAGACGAAATAATATCTATATCATAGTCATCTTGTTTGCTCTAAGCATAGCATCCGGATGTAAAAAGAAAGAGATGGGCAATCCGCTTCCCAGCACGGTTGCTGATTTTACCTATGAAACCAGCAATAGTGGTTATGCACCCAGTCAGGTTACATTTACAAATAAATCACTCAATGCCAAGAATTATAGTTGGGATTTTGGAAATGGCCAAACTTCAACAGAAGAAAATCCGGTTGTGACTTATGATACTCCGGGCTTGTATAAAGCGACTCTGGTTTGTGGGGCTCAAAACGATGTTTATTATAATGTACTTGAAAAATCATTAATTGTAAATGTAAAAGATCCGCTTGCTGGTTTAACTCAGGTTTTGTATTACACCACCCGAAGTGCAGAAGGTGGAGGGGTTCATATGGTGATACTTGACGACGGCGAGCCGCTGATTCAGGATTTTGAGGCCACCGATATGGAACGGCCCTATGGAATTGCTGTGGACACTGCCCATAGTAAAGTATATGTGTCTGATTACAGTATTGGTGCCATTTACCAATTTGATGCGGATGGCAAAAACCCAGTTAAAATTCAGGATGCAAGTGCTTCTGGAGCTATAGTTGTCGATCCGCAAGCCCTTATGGTTATTGGCGATAAAGTGTATTGGGGCCAATCGGGAGGTATTTTCCGCTGCAATCTTGACGGGTCTAATGCTGAAAATTATTACAATAATGGAACTCTTCCCCCAGAATATCCATTGGATATGCAATACGATCCTTTAAGTGATAAAATCTATCTAGTCAACGATTTAGCCGACTATTCCGGCGGTTTTTACTCAGTAAACATGGATGGAACCGGATTAACCGAAATTTTTGCCGGCATAGATGGAACCGCTTTAGAAGTCGATTTCGAAACAAACAAAGCATATTTGGCTGTTTACGACATTGCAGGTACCGTTGTTCCGGCTGACCGGGGAATTTATATGTGCAATCTGGATGGAACAGCCCTGTCAAAAATTGGAGATTTTGGAGAAAAAGCTACCTGGGGTATTGCACGGGATAATTTGCGTCAGAAACTATTCTGGGGATTCAAACTTACCAACTCAGACCCCGATGGAAAAATTATCAGGGCCAACATGGATGGTACAGGCCAGGAAGACTGGCTGACCGGAGTGAGTCCACATGCATTGGCTATTGAATGGGTTAAGCTCTAATTTAATTCAATGATAAATCATCAATTTGGATTGATGGTGGATTCATGATATTTTCAAAAACCGAAGGAATTTTTCCTTCGGTTTTTTTTGTGATTTGTCCCGTTAGCTGACCACCAGATTTATGTGCGGATGAGTGAGTCAAATTCTTACTCAGAAATGGCGGTGTATGACTTTCGGGGAGAGTGATTTTGGACAAACCATAAGCTAAATCGAGTCTTTAGAGTTTGGAGCTGAACGCGTCTTTTGGTGATTAATTCGTTCACCATAAAGGTGAATCAGAAACAAAATCGTATAATCTAGCTCTTTAGGTTTTGGAAGAAATTCATAGGGTCACTTAGAATGACCGCGTGGATTTCGATTACTTGAGAGAATTTAGTTTTTGTTGATTTATTTCGACGACTTGTCGCATGCCAGGTTGCGCAGCCGGAGTGATGGAGGAGAAATCCATTTCTGCAAAGAAAGGATTCCTCAGTCGCCTTGCAATTCTATATGGTATGCTGAATTTTGCCAGTTTTGCCCCGGGCAGGTACATGACTCTAATTCCTAAACCCATTCTTTGTACGACTCCGCTGGAGTCGGAGTTCCCTTCTCTTCTTATCTTTTATAAACATTTGACCACTCTGTGGTCTGGGTTTAGGTCAGCAGACTTAGGAATCAAGGCAAAGTTGGAACGGATTGCTGACTGCAATTCAATTGAACGAAATCACGAAAAACTGAAGTACAGATTTCCCATCTGAAACACCGTGGGCTGGCCATGGCACGGCATGGAGCGGCTCGGGCAAGTCGTGGCCTTTAGCGCCACGGCGGTGTCTGAAGATAAAAAGGTCAAAATGTTAGATTTTTCAGCGAAGGGGCTT
>CAXYYJ010000067.1:0-17570 GCA_964293475.1 uncultured Draconibacterium sp. | reverse complement strand
CATCTTAGGGGGGTCAGTATCACCGAAAGAGGGGTCAGTATCACCGAAATATCCAAAAAACTATTAGTTAAAAAATTACTAAAAAAGTTGTATAATTGTAGGGCTTTTTGCGCATCAATTTTTTCGTTGATTAAAGTTTGTGTCAATGGTCACAAGATGATAATATTTACCTGTTAATTTTAAAATAGGCACGGCTATGAATTTTTTTAAAAATGCGATAAGAGAAGAACAAAAGAAAAGACATTTAAATATGCTATTAACATGCTATTTGACAAGTATTGTCAATACTGCAGAGTTCAAAAATGTTGTAAATTTAAAAAATAGTCATGGGTATTCTTCTGCATTTAGAGAGCTTTACATGAATGTAATGAATAGTAATATTAGTGATTTTTTTAAACACATTAAACAAAGTCTATCAATAGATGATGAATTATTTCAGAAATCAATTGGTTTGGAATTTATGGAATCGCATATAAAAACACCTAACGAATATTACTCTGACGACAATTTTTTATTCTTATGTCATATCTTTATAGTTGCATCTTTATCAGAACCAACAAAGCAATTAAATGAGTTTGTCGTTTCTATAGGCTACGGATTAAATTATGATATTGACCAAATGAATTTTATTACGTTAAATATAACTTCATTAGGTCAAAAAATGCATTCGTTTGATGAATTAGAGAAAATTATCTCGGATACAAAATTTTTGTTTATAAAAAAATTTGGATATTTACCTAAATTAAGATGAATTATACGATTTTATTGACAGGAGAAAGGATTAGATTAAGACAACCTACACTCAAAGATAAAGATGATTTGTTGGAAATATTTGCCGACAAATCAGTAGTTGAACCCTTTTGTGCTGAGGTAATGACAGGAACGGAAGTGGAAGAATTTATTAAAAAAAAGCAACAACTTTTTAAAGATTATATTGAATTATTTTTAGTGATTGAATTAATTTCAGAAAATATAGTTATTGGCTACATTACATTATTAAATGAACATTCTGATTGGCAAATCGAATTTGCAATTAATAAAAATTATCGTAGAAACGGGTTTGCAAAACTGGCGTTAGTAGCTATTGAAAACTTGTGTAAGGAAAATAATTTACGAAAAATACTTGCAAGGGTAAAAAAGACAAATCTACCATCAATAGAATTATTAAAGAGTATAGGATTTCAAGAGGATGTAAACTTCTATAAAGGAACACCTTATTTCGGAAAAAGAAGAGAAATAGGAGTAAATCTGTTTAAAATCACTGGTATATAGTAAACAGTTGAATATATAAATTGTTGAAGTTGGCGATATATCTAAAATCTATAGTCAAAGATCTTAATGCAAAATCCAATGCTATAGTCTCCATTGTACATTTGTTCATTTGCGTTATAAACAATTCAAGTTAGCATGGAACTGTTTGCATGCCCAATTGAGAATTAATAACATACAGATAAAACTGAATATATAAATCCTTATTTTTAATTAAATTTAGTAGCAGAAGCGCTTTTCCAGTTAAAGTGAAATCTACAAACCACATAACATCGATAACATAGATTAAACTACTATGTGAACTATGTGCCTATGTGGTTTAAAAATCCATATGTGCTTAGTGGTAAAACCAATCCTAAGTAATCAACCAAATCGTTAAAATTCACCAAAATCCACGGGGTTTCTGTGCATTGCCTAATTTTGCCCCGAAAAAAATACAACTTAATGAATCAAACCATAGAGGCGCTACATTGGCGCTATGCTGTTAAAAAATTTAGTAACCGAACCATCCCCCAGCAAAAATTAGAGATTCTTTTGGAAGCTTTGCGGCTAACGCCTTCGTCGTTGGGTTTGCAGGCCTGGAAGTTTATTCTTGTAACCAACCCTGAAATCCGCCGCCAATTGGTTCCTGCAACATGGAATCAGGCTCAGGTATTGGATGCCTCGCACTTGTTGGTGCTTGCCCGCAGCGAACGCGTTACGCCGGACGATGTGAGCCGTTGGTCGGCCCTGAACGCAACCACCCGTCAACTCGATGCTCAGAAACAAGAACGTTTTTTTCAGATGATTTCCAACTATCTCAAAGGCATCAGCATCGAAGAACAAGGAATCTGGCTCGACAAGCAACTCTATATCGCTCTTGGCAACCTGTTGACTGTTTGTGCTTTGGAAGGAATTGACGCTTGCCCCATCGAAGGGTTTAAGCGCACCGAATACGACAGAATTCTGGGGTTGGAAAGCCTGGGCCTGAAATCGGTGGTGGTTTGCCCCATTGGTTACCGCGCAGATGATGACTCTCATCAGTTTTTGCCCAAAGTTCGTTTCCCAATGTCAGAGGTGGTGATGACGATTTGATTTTTCTACAATTCTATTTTTAATTAAAAGCCAGTTTTTGAAAAATATTTTCTTTGGATTTTAGTATCTAATTAGGTACATTTGTTCAAAATTTTGATAAATGCCGACCATCGATAATTTCAACGGTATTAAAATTCACTTATATAATGGCGAGCATCGACCGCCACATATTCATGCAGAGTATAATGAGTTCATGATACTCATCGAAATTGAAACAGGTGAGATTTATGCCGGAGAAATGCCAATCAGACAGTTGAAATTAATTTTTGACTGGTTGTCGGGCAACTCTGATTGGGCTTTGGAAGTATTTTATCAATTAAATCCTAATTTGAAATGAGAAAACTAAAGATTCCAAGAATTTTAAAAATTAACTGGCTCAATGAGTTGGCCATTTCGGTGGTGTTTAATAATGGGGAGTCCAGAATTATTGATTTTAGAAGAGTGTTGAATGAACTTGGAATTAATTCAAATTCACCAGGTTATGTCTTATTTGACAAAAATGAATTTGCAAAAGTGAATTTATTAAACGGCACATTGTCGTGGGATAATGAGGAACAATATATTAGTGCCCGAAATGGAAATCCAATAAAGGTTCCTTTTGAAATCGGTGCCGATGTGCTGCTAAAGTACAGTCAACCCGAGAAAACCGATTCTATCATTAGGATTGGAAAACTAATCAGGGAGAACCGTTTAAAAAGTGGGATGTCGCAACAGGAATTGGCAATAATTAGCGGAACATCAAGAACCTATATATCGAGAATTGAGAACGACAGGTCGGATATAGAATTGGATACATTAAGAAAAATCATTGAAACAGGTTTGGGCAAGAAAATGGAAATACGGATAAGGTAAAACCACCTGATTTATTAGCAGATGATGATACCCATCGGGTTTTGACAAAGTGCGCTTCCCAATGACAGAGGTAGTGATGACGATTTGATTTGGATAATTTTAACACAGCTGTGTTTCCTCTTTAATACATATTCAACGCTCTCAGAGGCTGAATTATAATGGTAAAATGAAAATATGGAAATGCCAAAATTAGAATTGAGAAAATTTTGAAGATGCCAGTATAATGAAATTACATACATTTGCGAAAAGGAATGAAAATGAAAGCAATAGAAATAACCACAAAGACTGATAAACAGGGGCTTATTAACTTTTCTTATCCTACCGATAAGAAAGAAAGTAAGGTTCGCATCGTTATATTTGTTGACGAGAACAATGATGATATTGACGATGATGCCCTGTGGCTGAAATCCATTTCTTCAAATCCTGCATTTGATTTCCTGAAGTCAGATGATGAAGATATTTATTCATTGAAAGATGGAGAGCCATTTCATGATTAAAAATAGCATCGTCCTCGTGCCGTTTCCTTTTGACGACTTTTTATCATCAAAAGTTCGTCCAGCTATTTGTCTAACAACTGAAATAGGGGAGCATAATCATATAATAATAGCATATATATCAAGTAAAATTTCTGATGATTTATTAGATTCTGACTTGGTTATCAGGAAACAATCCAACGATTTTATCGGCACCGGTTTAACAGTTGATTCTGTTATAAAACTTCATAAAATCGTGACTATTCCCAAAAGCATTATTAGTAGGAAACTAGGCACAGTAAATCCATCCGTTCAGTCAGAAATAAAAAGGAAGCTTAGGCAGATGTTTGAAAAGGAGTAATTATGTAATTATATCCCATTCTGCCAACTCTGTTCATCAATTCAGACCAAAAGAATAAACCCATTTTTAATACAGAAAAACTTCAATCGACAAATCAAAATCTATTAAACCAGACTTTCTTTTATTTCCTGAAGTTTTTCGCGCTCTTTGGCCGAAATCTCCGGCATTTTAATATCCATGGCTGTTAGGGTTTCCACTATAATATGGCCTATCAACATGCGGCTGAACCACTTATGGTCGGCGGGAATGATAAACCAGGGGGCAAATTCGGTGGCGGTTTTGTTGATGGCTTCTTCGTAGGCTTTTTGGTAATCGTCCCAATACTTACGTTCTTCGATGTCGGCTGAAGAGATTTTCCAGTTTTTTTCGGGGTCGTCGATGCGCGACAGGAAACGGCGGCGCTGCTCATCTTTCGATAAATGAAGGAAAAACTTGAGAATGGTGGTTCCGTTTTCGGTGGTGGTTTTCTCAAAATTCCTGATTTGCTTGTAGCGCATTTCCCAAAACTCGTTGTCAATATCGTTTACCGAGAACACCCCCGGAAGCATTTCGCCCATTAAAAACTGCGGATGAACCTTGGTAACCAGCACATTTTCGTAGTGCGAGCGGTTAAAAATGCCAAAATTGCCCCGCGCCGGAATGTGCGAATAATGTCGCCAGAAATAGTCATGATCCAGCTCGTCAACCGAAGGTTTCTTAAAACTCGTCACTTCACAACCTTGCGGATTCACCCCGCTGAATACATGTTTTATGGCTCCATCTTTCCCCGCCGCATCCATGGCCTGAAAAATGATGAGCAACGACCGGCGGTTTTCGGCATAGAGACGGTACTGGAGTTTGGAAAGCATTTCAGTATCGCGCTTGAGCTGATATTCGGCGGTGTCTTTGGTGGTATAATCGCCTGTGGAAGCCGGATTAAAATCTTTCAGCGAAATGGGATGTTTACCAGTAACTCTGAAACTTTTGGTATTTAACAAGGTAGCGCACATAATAGTGTAATTTTTAAGAGGTTATTCAAGGCGAATATAATAAAATTGAAGGTATTACACCAATGCTTAACTGAAATAAAATTGAAAAAATTGGCCTGTTTCAAAGGCAGAATTTCTAAACCAGAACGGTAAGAATCAGCGCTGCCACAATGGCCAAAACCACCCCAACAATATTGATTCGGCTGAGTTTTTCCGAAAAAACGGTCACGGCCAGCGTAATGCTGAGCAAAATAACCCCCATATTGTTCATGCCATAAACAATGCTGCTGTCCATGCCGCTGTGGCTCAGGGCCAATATGATAAAATACAGACTTCCAAAATTCACCAGCCCAATGAGAATCCCGTAAAACCAAACCAGCGGCTCGGAGAAATGTTTGAAAGTTTTGATTTTGAAGAACATAATCATGAGTCCGATAACCCCCGAAATGCCAAAGCTGAATGCGGTGAACAGGCTCACATCGGTGGCAGGAACATAGTCTTGTTGGGCCAGTTTTACCGACCAGTCGATGATGCCAATAACAAAAAACATGAGCAGTGGCCACAGGGAGAATTTCTCGCCCGACGAAGCTTCGCGCTTCTTGTAAACCGCCAGCAAAACCGCCACCAATGCCAAAACTATTCCGGCTGTTTTCAGGGGGGTCATTTTTTCGGCATAATAGACAATTGAAAAACCCATGGGGATAATCACCGACATTTTATTGGCTACCACAGTCACAGCAATTCCAGCTTTTTGAGTGGTATAGCCAATCAGATAAAATCCGGCAATCAGCAAAAGTCCTATCATCAGCGAAATGCCAAACCAGCTGCTTTGAACAATATAATTCATGCTGATTTCTCCATCGAACAAAAGCGCGCCCACCACAAAGGCAGCCACATAGTTGAGAATGATAACGGGAAAAAGCGCCACATTTTTCTTATCGATGAGCTTAAAAATTACCGCAATGGCTGTGGATGAAAGAATGCTGAGGAGAAGAAAAATCATCGGTTTATTGGGTTAATGTATTGGTTTTGAACTTATTTGGTGGTTTCTCCGCCCATTTCGGTAAATATGTGATCCACAGGCTCCCAGAGTTCTAATTTATTTCCTTCAGGATCCATGATATGAACAAATTTGCCGTAGTCGTAGGATTCAATTTCGCCCAGCACGGTGATTCCCTTTTCTTTGAACGATTTTACCAGGGCTTCAATATTCTGAACGCGATAGTTTATCATAAATTCCTTGGTGGATGGCTGGAAATAGGCATTGCCATCTTTAAAAAGGCTCCATTGCAAATAGTTGATGGTGTGGGGAGGGTCTGAATTTCTGAATTCAAAAGTCGATCCATAATCGTTCACTGCCAGTCCCAGGTTTTGGGCATACCAGGCTTTGAGCGAGTCGGGGTTTTGAGCAAAAAAGAAAATTCCCCCGATGCCGGTGACTTTGGGAGTCATTTGGGCGAATTCGGTGGGTTTTTTGGTTAAAAAATTGGTGCCGTAGCAAACAAATTCTTCACCGGGAGTCGACAGGTAAAAGGCGGTTTCGAGCTCCGTTTCCGAAATCTTTTTCAGAGTCCAGCGGGATTTTCCCCCATGAACAAAATTTTCTATAATCTCCGAGTCGAAAACAAGAAATGAGTCGCTGGACAGGTTATTGTTGAGAATATATTGATTCACAAATCCTTCCCCATGAAACTGACGAAACACAAATACTTTCCGGCTCTTGTCGAAGCTTATGAAACCCTTATCCCCCCGAATTTCGCCATTGGGATGTTTCTCGGTGGGTTCAAGCAGCCATTCATTGCTTACTTCGATAAAACTGTTGTTCAAACTGAGCCGAAAACCCGATTGAAGGGTCGATTTTTCATTATTTAATCCGATGCCATTTCCGGTCCATTCGCCCAGAATAAAAGTCAGGGGGGTAAAAGGGTTTTCAATACTTTGTGCGGAGGTGCCAAAAGCCATCATTGACAAAACTACCAGCGATATTTTATGCATATAGATGAATTTATCCAGACACAAAGGTAGTTTATTTAGGCATATTGGTTTTCTTGACTTTTTAGGGCGTCATGTCTTCGATAAATATTAACAAAGGGAAATTGAAGAATGCTCATAAAACTGACTAATAATCAGCAGAATTGATGGTTTTTGTCTGATTTTATTATATAAAAAACAGACAATAATTGATATCAGCCAATGCTAGATGGCGACAATTATTTTAAAATTTTTTCCTGATATTTGCTAAAAGGAAATGTTGCTAATTCATGGGTGTAATCAAAGAAATTTTACTCTTTAATAGATGAAAAAACAAATTATAGGACTGATTACGAACAGAAGAGTTATTCTGCTTTTGTACATTATTTTCGTTTTAGTGGCCAGTTATCAATCCTATATTGGGAGAACAGCTTTTTACGATGGCGGGAAAGAATATACAGCTTACAACAATTATATTATTTTCGAGAAATCATTCGGCCATCTAATAAACCATCAGGATTTATATGCCTATTATCCGGATGAACACTGGGATTTATACAAATACACCCCAACCTTTTCTATGTTTTTCGGCATTTTCAGCATTTTTCCCGATTTGGTTGGCCTAAGTTTATGGAACCTGCTCAATGCTTTGATTTTATTATTTGCGGTTTATTACCTTCCCAAATTCAGTGAGCTCCAAAAAGGATTGATTTTGTTGCTGATTTCCATTGAATTGGTAACTTCCTTACAAAATGAACAATCAAATGGATTAATAGCGGGGCTGCTCATTTTTTCGTTTGTTTTACTTGAAAAGGACAAACCGTTTTGGGCTACGCTTCTCATTGTTTTATCTGCCTATGTTAAGTTGTTTGGTGTGGTTGGATTTGCGCTTTTTTTGTTTTATCCACAAAAAATGAAAGCAATAGGTTATTCACTCTTCTGGACAATTATTCTGGGTTTGATTCCGCTATTGGTTATAGACCTGAATCACTATATAATGTTGTACAACAGCTATTTATCTATGCTTGTAAACGATCACACCATTTCGGTAGGATATTCGGTAATGTCGTGGATTGAGGCCTGGTTTAATCTTCAAATAAACAAAAACCTTGTTGTGTTGGTGGGGGTAATTCTATTTTTATTGCCTTTTTATCGGTTTAAAATGTATAAAGAGTTTAATTTTAAGCTTTTGGCACTGAGTTCAATTTTGCTTTGGATTGTATTATTTAACCACAAATCCGAGTCACCTTCGTTTATTTTGGCCATGACAGGGGTTGCTATTTGGTTTCTTCAATCTGAAAAAAATATCCTTAATATTTCATTGTTCGTGCTGGCATTTATTTTTACTTCATTGTCGCCCACCGATGTATTTCCACGTTGGTTTCGAGATGAAATAGCAAAACCCTATGTTTTGAAAGTGGTTCCCTGCCTTTTGGTTTGGCTTAAAATACTGTATGATTTAGTAGTCATGAGAATATCTGAAGAATCCAAAGCTGCCATTGAAGTCTCCTAAAATCCATCCATCCACTATGTTTTTTAAATGAAAATTTAGTTATAGATTTGTTAAAAAAATAACCAATGAGACTAACTTTTCTTTTTTCAATTTTCCTGGCGATTGCAGTATCAACCCATGCAACAAATATTCAGGTTTCGGGCGAAGTATCGGGTACATGGGATGTAGATACGGTTCTGGTGATGGACAATTTGCTGGTTCCCAGCAATTTTGTGCTTACTATTAATCCGGGAGTGAAGGTGATTTTTAATGGATTTTTCGCCTTTAAAGTGGAAGGTCAGGTTTTTGCTCAGGGTTTGGAAACGGATTCCATTTCGTTTTTTGTTACCGACACCATAGGTTTGCACAACGTAGAAATCACCAAAGGAGCCTGGGCTGGTTTTTGGTTCGAGCCCATTGGAACCATCAGCGATTCATCCATTTTTGAGTTCTGTGATTTTAAATACGGAAAAGCTGTTTCTGCCGATACCATAGAGTGGAATGGAGGCGCAATAGGCATTGTGAAATATAACAATATCCGGATTTCAAATTGTTCATTTACAGAGAATATGGCCTATAAAAACGGCGGTGCTATCTATAGCAAATCGTCGCATATTAAAATTGAAAATTGCGATTTTACAGGCAATGCCGGAGGTACTGCACTCGAGTATGGTTATGGCGGGGCGGTTTGTCTGCAATATTCCGATGCAAAAATTTACCGCAATTATTTTACTCAAAATTCATCCACCGGGGTGGGAGGTGGACTTGTGTACGAATTCTCGAATCCCGATATTGATGCCAATTATTTTTTCGATAATTTCAGTGCCATTGGCGGAGGTTTATGCTGTCTGCGGTCACCAGAAGGAAATTCCATATCCAATAATCTGTTTGAGAGTAATTCAGCTCTGTTTTTTGGTGGAGGAGTAGCTTTTTTAGAAGCCCATACGCTCTTTGTAAACAATACCATCGTCAATAACTATTCTTCTTATGGCGGGGGAATATTTGTGAATGCTGCCGCCATGCCCAAGTTGAAAAACTGCATTATTTGGAGCAATATGACCAAACAAATCGGCGACCAGGTTTGGGTTTATGATGTGTATTCTGCACCTGAATTTTACTACAACAATATTCAAGGGGGATTTGAAGGATTTGGTGGTTCGGGGACCGGAGTTTTTATTGGAGTTTACGAGAACAATATCGATACCCTTCCTATGTTCAGTGGAGTGGGAGACATGCCTTTTAGCCTTGCGGAAGAATCACCTGGCATCAATGCTGGAACCCCCGATACTGTTGGACTTTTGCTTCCGGCAACAGATTTGGCAGGACAAGCCAGAATTAAGGAAGCAAGAATTGATATGGGCTGCTACGAAAGCCAGGGAAATACCGCAACTCATCACATTTCGATGGATGACAACGAGTTATTTATTGCCCCAAATCCCTTGAGAAACCAATCCACTTTTTATCTGAACGTTGCCAATCTCTCGTCCAGTGCCAGGCTAATCATCTACAATTCAAATGGTTCGCCTGTGAAAACCTTCAATATTGATAACCAAAAAACCATCAACTGGAATGGTGTTGACGATTCTGGAAACCGTCTTCCCGCAGGTATTTATTTGTATCAATTAAAGGATGAGCAATCTGTTTACACTAAAAAAATGGTTATTGGTTACTAAGACACGATTGCCAATTGTTTTTGAATATAGAAAAACTCAAAACTTAAAAATCCTATTTTCACCAATCAGAAAAAAATATATATTTATCTTTTCAATTTTTTATAGATTGTTCAACTGAAAAAAATCTTAACTATGTTTTAAGGTATTGATAAACAATGTTATAAACAAACATTAAGCATATTCAAAACTCATTAAACGATAAACACATGAAGAATTATTTTTTAGCCATCGTGAGCTTATTGGTGGCTTTTAACCTATCGGCACAGAATCAGACCAAGAAGTTTTTTGTTAAGTCGGGTGTTATAGAATACACGCTCAAGGGCAATACCATTGGCACCAAGACCATTATGTTCGACGATTATGGCGACAAATACTACGAAAGAGAGAAGGGGGTTACTGAGACTAAAATATTTGGGATTACGGATAGGGTTGAAACCGATAAACTGTTGATTATGATTAAAGACAAAGTCTGGCATATTGATTACATATCGGGAGAAAATCAGAAAGGAATCAATCCGTTTTATGAAATTAACAGTGGGATTGTAGGCAATAAGTCGGAAGCTGAGCTGCAAAAGATGGCCGATGATATTTTGAAGGAGATGGGAGGCGAAAAACTGGGCAAAGAAACAGTTTTGGGCAAGAGTTGCGACAAAGTCTCTGTTATGGGAACTATTTCGTGGCTCTATAAAGGCGTGATTCTCAAATCGGAATCGGATATGATGGGAATAAAACTTTTTGAAACTGCCACACGTTTCGACGAAAACGCATCGGTGCCAGCTTCTACCTTTATAGCACCTGCTCATTTGGAGTATCAGGAAATTCAACTTTCCCCTGAAATGTATACTCAGGAAATTCCAATGACCGAAGAAGAAATTGATACTCCGTTAACCTATAGCTATTCAAAATTTCAAAGTGTTGTAAACACCTTTAAACCTGATGGTTATGCCGTTATGATGGTATTAAATGAGGGCGGTGAATATATTGCCATGCTCAATCAGGGAATGGAAAGCTTTATTTCGGTCATGCTATCAAACTATTACGAAGTTGACCTGAATTCGCCGGAAATGCAAGGATTCGAAGCCATTACCCACAATGGAAAAACCTGTTACTACGGCGATTGGGTCGAAGGCGAAATGACCGGAAAAGCCATCATGGTACCGTTTAGGGAACATAATGTAATGTCGGTTATCATGGCATCTCCCGCAAAGGATAAAAACTCTATTCTAAAACTTGCCGACCGGCTGAAGCTGTAGGCTGAGACAAAGAAACCCAATAGCGGCTACTTTTCCCCGGAAGAGTGGTCGCTTATTTTTTCTATGAGATAGGTTTTTCTGAGATGGTCTTTTCGTTGGTCCTTTAGTAAAAAAGGTAAACTCAAATGGGTTACCCGATAATCCTCATAGGTTTTTAGAATTTTATAATGTGTTTTCAAACTGTCGAAAACTGGCATAACCCGCTCTATAACAAATATTTTTGAATGAACAGGAATAGAATCCAGATCCTTGGAGAATACTCTGGGAATGGCTCTCTGGGCTGCAAAATCCAATGAATAGCTTTGAACCTTGAAGTTCAGCAACTCCTCTCCTTTTTTCTTCATTTCAACCGATTCTTTGCCCACAAGGCTTGTTGACTGATATTGTAGCAGCTGGGGGTAAAAACTAATGGACATCACCAGATTTAGAGCAATGGCCGTAAGTGCTGAAATAACGATGATTTTGTCTTTCACAAGTGGCTGATAAAAACTCCACTGAAATAGCAGAAAAAAACCGAAAATAAGGGCTGGGAAAACAAAATTGCCGGGAGGAAAAACCTGGATGAAATAAGCTGCAATAATGATCCAAAACAAATGCAGAATAATAAATTGAATAATGGTGAACCGGTTGCGCAATTTTTGACTCATTGAGAAAATGAAATCGGCGGTTAACACCGAAGCGAGCGGAAAAAGTACAAAAATATAATGGGGCAATTTATAGGATGAGCCCGAGAGAGCCAGCCAAAGGAGAATAAATGCAGAAATGCTGATGAGCTCGGGCTGGTTTTTCAGGTCTTTATAGTTTCTGATGATGGTTTTTAACCGATAAATAATGGCTCCCGCAAAAATCCAAATCCAGGGTTGATAATCCCATAATATGGTATGAAAAAAGTAGAAAAAACCAGTGTTATTGTCCCAGTAGATATCGCCCGTGATTCGTCCGAAGCTCTGAGTCCAGAAGAAAAACTCAATCCCCGATGGCCCTTTTAAGCCATAAACTTCTTTTTCGGGGTGTAAATCGAATTGATGATAGAGCCCATAGAGCATGGGAAGCAACGAAATAAAAATGATAACCGCTGCCACAAGCCATTCCCAGCGGAAAATATTTTTCCACTGTTGTTTGAGCAGGAAATGGAAGAAAAATCCCGTCCCCACTGCTATCAACCCAAGGGGACCTTTTGTCATCATGGCCAAGCCAATACCCAGAGAACCCGCCAAAAGGAAATACCATTTACGTTGATGTAGAAATTCACTAAACTGCCATAAACTAAATATGACCTAGGCTGTTAGCAATGCGTCGGTTCGCGCATCGTTGGTCATTAGAAACATGGCCTGGGAGCTGGCCATAATTAAAGTGGCTAAAAGAGCTTTTTCGTGATTGTACCAGATTTTTGCGAAGCGATAGAGACTGTACAACCCCAAAATGGCAACCAATACAGAGGGAAGTTTATAGGCCCAGGTAGAAATTCCAAATAGCAAAAACGAAGCCGATGACAGCCAAAAAAGCAATGGTGGCTTATCCAGATAGTCTTCATTGTAAAAGAAAACCTGCAAAAAGCTTTTGGTTTGAGCCATTTGCATGGAGATAAAGGCATACTGAGCTGCATCAACTTCCATCACCTCAATAAAGAGATTGAAAAAGTAAATGATGGCAATCATGAGGAAAAGAAAATGATATTTATAAGAATGAACCCAATTCAATAACGTCTGTTTCATGGGCGCAAAATTACCTTTCCGACCCAGACAATTTAGAGGTTAATCTAAAAGTAATCAAAGCTTAAAACAAACATAAACTGCTAATTCTTTCTGGATAAAAAGAATGAAAATAGCTTAGTTCATGGACTAGATGAACGGAAAGTAACCCATAAAAAATGACCATAGAATAGCTCTATGGTCATTTTTCTTCGGGTAAAAGCAAAGGATTTACCAGGAGTTGGTATTTTCCATATTTCCATTTCGCTTGGCCCAGGCACCGGGCATAAGTTTATGGTTGGGGCCTTGCAGGCAATAAATATTCTTGCTGCTGATACTTATAATATTTCCTTCGGCATCGATAACTTTTTTCCCACTTCTGAACAAATAGTTTTCGCCACTTCTTCGTTCATTTTCTTCATTTACTGCAATGCTGCTGCCTTCCATTTGGGCATAGGGGAAATATTCGCCATTTCGAAGAATCTCGGTTCCACTTGTAATGCTAAAAGTGGCAAAGAAATTTGATTCGTCGCCTGTTTGCGGATTGCCCACATTACCGTAAAATACATTCGACTCAGCTATTTGAAACTCGTTGAAATAGGTGCCAAAGGGAATGTTGTTTTGATAAGCGATTTGACCAGAGCTTGTGATTTTTAGAAGATTATCGTTGCCAAAAGCATAGATATTTCCCTGAGCATCGGTAAAGAGTTGCTGAATATCGTCTGGAACTTCGGTTTTCCAGTTTTCAACACCTGTTTCGCTCACCGAAATTAAATAGCGATCGGGCATGTTTTCCATCCCTTGATATTGCGCTAAAAACATAATGGCATTGGCATCGGAGGAGATGAGACAAGATGAAACCGGATAGTAGTCAGTGGCAGTAAAGTAGGTAAACGCAGGCGTCGATTCGTTGGTCAAACTATTGATATCAAATAAATTAAGTCCTGTATACCATTCTCCGTTATTATTGATATCCGAAACCGAAACCACCAATTTAGAACCTGTTATGAGCGTGACTTCGCCCCTGATGTCTTCGCCTGGTTTATTGAGAGAAATAGAACAAATCTGGCTTCCATCGCTCAGATTGAGCCCTACAAGTTTTTCAGGCCAGCTCGATTCAATATAGAAAATCTTTCCCTGAGCCACCGACATGCTGTTGACCCAATAGGTGCGGTTAGAATCAACAGACCAAATGGGTACTCCTGTTTGAGCATTTAAACAAACCACTTGTGTGGTGGTAGAAACTACAATTTTCCCATCGGCAAAGACCAAATAACTTTCGTTGAGGTCACTTTCTGGCGCATCGGTAATTTCCGATTTCCACAACAGAACGCCCACTTTATCAACGGCAACCACCCAGGCTATGTTTTCTTCGGTTGAGCCGGTAGTAGCGTCGATTTCAACGAGATAATAGCCATTGTTGGCATCATCGAAAGCAGGCATTGAGGTACTAACAATGTCGGCACCCAATTGGTCGCTTAGGGAATAGGACCACTTAACAAGGTCTTCGCCCAATAATTGATTGTCGGTAACATCGTCGTCGTTGAGTTTTGTGCAGGCAGAAATAGAAATAAGAATTAAAATCGCTGATAAATAACTAAATAATCGATTCATACGCTTTGGTTTTTGAGTTTATAAGTGAATAATAAAAAATTGGAAAGCGGGGGTTTATTCCCTGATTGATGCAGATTCCAAATTGGCGGCAAATATAGAAAATACTGGAAAGAGGTCACTTATCAATACCTGAAAACACTCGTTATCAACCAAATAAAAAATCATTCTAAATAATTTAGACAAAAGCTCAGCCAACCCACTCATTTTAAAATTTATATTTGTGCGACACTAATCGATATTTCAATTCTAAGTCAGCTAAAAAATGATTACTCAAAAAACCATTAGACTCAAGGCCAAATCGCGTGGTTTCCATTTGGTTACACAAGAAATACTCAGTCAGCTCCTATTGCCGGAGCAGGGTTTGTTAAATCTGTTTCTTCAGCATACTTCGGCTGGGCTAACCATCAACGAGAACGCCGATGCCGATGTGCGCACCGACTTCGAAACCGTGATGAATAAACTAATTCCCGACGGCAGCAGAGATTATATTCACACCATGGAAGGACCCGACGATATGCCTGCCCACATCAAAAGTAGTATTCTCGGTGTCTCGTTAACCATTCCCATCCAAAACCACCGAATGGCCATGGGCACCTGGCAGGGAATTTATTTGGGGGAGTTTAGGAATTACGGCGGTGAACGAAAAATTCTGGTAACCATCTATCAATAATTCCCCCCAATAATTATTGACCTCAACATCATTAAAAAACTCTGTCCATTTTTATTAGATTATTGACAGTAATGTTGATTTACTGTCAATATATAGTTTTGAGACTTGGTCACCAATCAGGCAAATTGCTTTTGCGACTTTCCATTAACAATCATTTTTTGTTAAAGTCACGTCCACAAGAAAAGCTAAATTTGCAGCCATGAAACGATACGGCTTAAAAACTAATGAAATTGCAAAACATCATTGCCTGGTGCCTTATCATTCGCTTAAAAAAATGACCTCATGATGAAAATGATGGATACCCACAGTCATATTTACCTGCCCGAATTTGAAGCGGACCGGGGCGAAATGATGCAAAGAATGCAGGACTCTGGCATTTTTAAAGTGCTGATGCCCAATATCGACCACAGTTCCATTGAGCCCATTAAGAACCTTCAGCAAGAGTTTCCGCATTTGGTGGTTTCGGCCATGGGTCTGCATCCTACTTCGGTGAAAGATGATTTTGAAGATGAACTAGCCCTTTGTTACCAGGAATTGAAATCGGGAAACTATGTGGCAGTGGGGGAAATGGGCATCGACTTATATTGGGATAAAACCCATTTTGAGCAGCAGAAAGAAGCCTTTCGCCGTCAAGTAACCTGGGCTTTAGAGTTCGATTTGCCGCTGATTATCCACTCGCGCGATAGCTTTGACGAGATTTTTGAGCTCATGGACGAACTCTGGAATCCGGCACTTCGTGGTGTTTTCCATTGTTTTTCGGGCAAGAAATATCAGGCAGAGAAAATAGTGGAAGACTATAAATTTTTGCTGGGAATTGGCGGGGTAATTACCTTTAAAAACTCAGGATTAGCTGCCGAAATAGAAAACATAGCATTGGAACATTTGCTTTTGGAAACCGATGCGCCATTTTTGGCTCCTGCGCCTCACCGCGGCAAGCGAAATGAACCTTCTTATCTCACGCTGATTGCTCAAAAACTGGCAGAAACTAAAAATACTTCTCCCCAGAAAATAGCTGAGATAACCACTCAAAATGCCTTAAACTTGTTTAATATTAAAACTCAATAAAGATATGGAAAACCAGGCTTCAGTTTTGGTGATTTACACCGGAGGAACCATTGGAATGTGTAAAGATAAGATTACAGGAACTCTTAAACCTGTCAATTTTAAAGAGCTTCATCAATATATTCCTTCCCTCGATTTGTTCAATTTCCGCATCGATTCCTATTCCTTCGATCCCATTATCGACTCGGCCAATATGCAGCCCCATTTGTGGATTAAACTGGCCGAAGTGATTGAGCAAAATTACGAAACATACGATGGCTTTGTGATTTTACATGGCTCCGACACCATGGCTTACACAGCTTCGGCACTGAGTTTTATGCTCGAAAACCTGAATAAACCCGTCATTCTTACGGGCTCTCAGCTGCCTTTGGGCATGGTAAGAACCGATGGACGGGAAAATTTTATCACCGCCTTGGAAATTGCTGCTGCCAAATCGGAAGAAACGCCTTTGGTGCCCGAAGTGGCCATCTATTTCGAGAATCAATTGTTCAGAGGCAACCGAACCCATAAATTTAATGCCGAGAATTTCGAAGCTTTTAAGTCGGTAAATTATCCAACCTTGGCCGATGTGGGCGTGAATATTCGTTATCACCATAACCAAATTAGAAAACCCAATTTTAAAAAACTCAGGGTCTATAAAAAGCTGGATACTTCGGTGGCTGTTATCCGTTTGTTCCCAGGTTTGCAGCAGGATGTTCTTCACGCCATGCTTCAAATTCCGGGCTTAAAAGCAGTGATTTTAGAGACTTACGGAGCTGGAAATGCCCCCACAGAAACCTGGTTTGTTCACGAGCTCAAAGAAGCCATTGAACGAGGGCTCATTATTTTAAACATCAGTCAGTGTCGCGGCGGGTCGGTGGAAATGGGGAAATACGAAACCAGCTCGGAACTTCGGGAAATTGGACTGCTAAACGGTGGCGACATGACCACCGAAGCGGCCATTGCCAAGCTTATGGTAACTCTGGGCCATTTTTCGAAACCACTCGACATAGCCCACAGAATAGAGCATGACTGGCGCGGCGAAATGAGTGAATAGCCCTAAATCGAACTTATAGACAAAGAAAAAGCCCGCTGAAAAACGGGCTTTTTCTATGTGCGCTACGCATACCACGTATCTATAGGGTTAAAATCCCGAACGAGCCATCCA
>CAXYYJ010000066.1:0-17636 GCA_964293475.1 uncultured Draconibacterium sp. | reverse complement strand
ATCTACTCATTTCGTATAATCCAGTTCTTGAACGTCTTGCGGGATTAAATTCTCTTCAATCAATAGGGGTTGACTTACGGATTAATAATAATCCAGATATTGAAAGTCTTGAGGGGTTAAATAATCTTCAATCAATTGGAGGGGATTTGCAAATCGAAAGCAATGAATCTCTTGAAACGCTTGAAGGAATAAATTCTCTTCAAATTATTGGAGGGGCATTACTAATTGGAGGAGAATATTATGTGGGAAATACAATGCTATTAAACCTTGAAGGGTTAAATAATCTTCAATCAATTGGAGGGGATTTGCAAATTGGAAGTAATGAATCTCTTGAAAGTATTGAAGGATTAAGTTCACTGAATACTATTGGAGGAGATCTACTCATTTCGTATAATCCAGTTCTTGAACGTCTTGCGGGATTAAATTCTCTCCAATCAATTGGAGGGTCTTTAGAAATAGTATCTTATGAGGAAAATGGAGAGTTAATAAACCTTCAAGGTTTAAATAATCTTAAAACTATAGGGGCAAATTTAATGATTTACAATAATAATCATCTTGAAAGTCTTGATGGAATAAATTCTCTTCAATTAATTGGAGGGTTGTTGTATATTGGAAGTAATGAATCTCTTGAAAGTATTGAGGGATTAAGTTCACTGAATACTATTGGAGGAGATCTATCCATTTCGTATAATCCAGTTCTTGAAAGTCTTGCGGGATTAAATTCTTTGCAATCCATTGGAGGGACTTTATGGATAGGAAGTGAATATTATCAGGAAAGTACAATGTTCTTAAACCTTGAAGGTTTAAATAATCTTAAAACTATAGGGGCAAATTTAATGATTTCCAATAATAATTATCTTGAAAGTCTCGAAGGATTAAATAATCTTCAATTAGTTCAGGGAAATCTACAAATTTTTGACAATATACAATTAGTTGATTTATGCGGGATAAAAAATTTATTTTCAACTGGAGAAGTTTTAGGTTATGTATCCATATCTGGTAATGAATACAATCCATCTGAAAATGATATTGTAAATGGAAATTGTAGTCAGTAGTTATTATTTCAATACCTCGCTATCCCATCTCAACTGGCAAATCGCTTCCACGAAAAAATTTAATCAAATGTAAGAAATTTTGTAAATGGGATTTGAGCTGTGTTGGATTAATCTGCAAATAATCACGGAAAGCACTTCCACGCTAGCTGGAGGATTTGGATATTATTTCTTTTGTATTAATTATTTTTCATTATAGAGGTCTCGCCATATAATTTCGCTAAAAAAAATGCTAGATTCGTTGCCAACTGAAATCATTTTCTCCACGATCTCTTTGGTGAAAATATATCTTTCGTTGTGAATTATCTCATTTCTAGGCTCAACGATATATTTCTCGTAATTTAGGAACCGAGCATCAATTTTGTACTTCTCAGACTTTGTAAATAGTTGAATTGCTTTGTATCTGTGAATATATTTACCATTGTTTTTTTTTAATCTCAAATTTATATCACTTTCAGTCAATCCTAAGTGCATAAATTTTCGTATTGTTTCTTGAATAATGAATTTCTCAAAATATACAGAAATATAAATTGCAGCTGCCATATAATTGCCGTTGAGCATAAATCTGTTTGCTTCGTGTAAAATTTCAGACGCTGGATCAATTTTAATATTATTAAGAACACAGATTCTTTTAATTTTATCCAAAACATCATTCGAAATTTTTGATCCGATACCTATTCCAGTGCCCCTAAAATCCATATACTTTACCTGATCTATGATATTGTTATTAATATCTCTTATTTCAATTTTAAAAGGTGAGAGATTTGCTTTAGAAACAATTGGAATCCAATATTTTTGAGTATTATATTTATATGCTTCTAAAAGTTTTGAAATAATCTCATGAGAAATATCGCTTAAATGTTCTTTTGAAAGCTTTCCATCTGAATCTGACATAATTAAATCTTTAAAGGTTTTGCCATTCATAAGATATGCTTTCCTAATTTTAACAAGGAATGTTGAGTAAGTAAATGTCCCAGTAGGGTCTTCAACCGCAAGTGAGATTGTAGATTGTGATTGATTAATTACTAGCTTTAATCCAACTTCCGCTAAAATATTTCCATCTTCCGATAATATATTAAAGAAACTATTATTTTTTATTAATTCGTTTTGATCATCAATAGAATCTTCAATTAAAAGTGGGAATGGTAGCTTGCCCCAAATATATATTTCGTTAATATTATTAATCATTTAGTATAAAGAATTAGTTAAGAGATACCTATAAATGGATGAATCTTGGTTATTTGAATGAGTTTACATGTTACTGTCAACTCACCGCTGAATGGGATTTTCAATCTATATAGAGTATGTGTCTGATTGTCATTCATTTAAATTCATTTTTTTACTTTAGTTTCTCGCTAAATTCACGCAAACCGCAATTTCATTTTAACTGGCAAACCGATTTCGGGATAAAATTTAATCAAATGTAAGAATTTTTATTTCTGGGTTTTCAACTGTATAGGATTTTTTCGCTATTTCGAATGGAGAGAATTTTTCTGACGCAGGCAGGCGCGCAATCTGGAAACTCAAATCCAAAGGACGCTATCAAAGGGATCAAAGCCTTGAGGAAGCAGGATTGAAGCCCTGGAATCTGGAACATAAATCCCAAGGACGCTATCCCTTCATTCTTCGGGGCTATCATCCTTATCTCAAGCTAAAATCCGCGGGAAAGTAAATCCATGTTTTCGAAAACCATGCTTAACTCGCTAATCATCATGGCGGTAGCTCCCCAGATTTTTAAATCGTCAACAATATAGCACGGAGCACTTAGGCTCATTGACTCACCGTTTCTTACACGCACCACTATTTCTTCTGTTCGGAAATTGGTCCTATCGAAAAGCGTTGAAAGGGGAATGGAATACAGTTTCTGAACCTCGCGAAAATCGGGGGAAAGGGGAGGAAGCACGGGTAAAAAAGCCACAAATGGCTGAACGAGAAAATTGGACGGCGGAATATATAAATTGCTCAACATGCCCAAATACTGCTCCTGTGGTATCAGAATTCCGGTTTCTTCGTGAAATTCACGCATTGCAGTGGCCAGTAAATCGGCATCTTCAGGGTCTTTTTGTCCGCCCGGAAATGAAATCTGTCCGCTGTGAACACCCGCATATTCCACCCGTTTCATCACTAAGGTGTAAAGCTGATTGTTCTCTGGAAACAGGAGAATGGTAACGGCGCTTTGTCTTGCATCGGCAGGCCATACGCGTGCTTCCAAACCTTCAATACGGTCACCGGGCGCCAGTTTTATATGCGCACGAGCCCCAGGCAAAGGCTGTTTCAGACATTCCCCAAATTCATGGCACCAGTTTTCCCAATGATTCTGCATGGCGCAAAATTAAACTAATGTGAGTTCATTGCGGCGAATATTAAAAAATCTAAATCATAGCCACCGAAAATCCATTATCTTTATATTTGCAAAAAAAATAAAATGAGTCAGGAACAACATAAAAGCGATTTTCAGTCGGAAGAGCTGCTCGAAGAGAATAAATCTCTCATTTTATTCAATGATGATTTCAATACCTTCGATTTTGTTATCAGCACCCTGGTGGAAGTGTGTGACCACGAGCCACTTCAGGCCGAGCAATGTGCGCTCATAGTGCATTATAAAGGAAAATGCTCTGTAAAATCGGGAACCTATAACGAACTCAAACCCGCCTTCACCGAAATGTCGAACCGCGACCTTACCGTGGCCATTGACTAAAAAACTGGTCGATTTTGATTCGATTTCTCTATTCTTTTATTTACGATTATTGCCATTTGGAGAATGCTTCGCTATCTTCAGCAGTTTTTAGTTTAACAGAAAAGCCCCAGTAAATCGGCTTCAATCCCCTCCTTTAACTCGTTACTGAATAGTTTATTAGATTTTATTTATAATTTAGAGAAGCTTTTCTTTCGCTGTAATTTTTATTTATTTTAGTGGGTTGTTTGCCGATTGTTTTTTTCGCTTAAGTTTCGTTCAAAATCTTTAAACCCTAAAGCCTAATGCTATGAAATCGATGCGTCATTTTCTGTTTTTTGTTTTTATCCTGTTTCCTTTTGTTAATGGTTTTTCGCAATGCAATGGAATTGTGGTGGATAGCTCTAATCAGGTTAAAATTATTAAAGTCTGGGGAACTCACGCCCAAAGGGGATATGCCTATGGTTATCTTCAGGGGGAAGAGATTGGTCTACTGGTTAATTCCTATTTAAAACCCCAGTTTGGCAGCTATTACAGCTATGCCCGAAACATGGTTTCGTCGGGAAATAACCTGAGCTTCGATCCGGATTACGTTCTGGAAGCTCAGGAAATGGTGAATGGGATGAATGCCGCCGGTACCAACATTTATGCGGTGGATTATATTGATATTCTCGTGGCCAACTCTTTTCTCGATATTGCCAAACTTCTGGGGAAATCCATTGGAATGGGCTGTTCGAGTCTGGTGAGTTGGGGAGAAGCCACTGAAGGAACAAATTTAAACTCCGGAGCTATTATTACCCGAAATCTCGACTGGACAGTGAACTCCCTTTTGGTTCATAATCAGGTGGTTGTAATCCATCAGCCATCGGAAGAAAACGAGCAGAATTTTGCACTCATCGGCTTTTCAGGAATGATGTCGGTACTTTCGGGTTTCAACAATAAGGTTGGGGTTTTTCAGCATATGATGGACGATTTCTCGGGGAGCTCGTCAACCGGAATGGCTTTTGAACCCGTTTGGCTTTCGTTGCGCAAATCGCTCGAAATCAACGATTATAATGCCGACGGAGTGAACAATGTTCAGGATGTGAAACAAGTGCTTGCCGACCATCCACAAGGATATGCCGATGGCTATATTATTAGTTGTGTGGCTTCGTTCGAATCGGGCAACGATACCCTCATTGGCATGATGGCCGAAATTTGCCCACAGTCACCCCAGTTAACCTTCCGCTACAATACCTATCCCGACAGCATTCCCGGCGACAATGTATATACAGCTAACTATCAGATTGCCAGAAACAATGCCATGCATTTTTGCAACCGCTATAACGCCGTACAATCGGCCATGGACGATGGAACAAATCTGGGAAGCGAAGAGCATTGGGCGCTTATGAGAGACCATTCGCACCTGCCTCACAATATTCAGCTCATGCAATTTGCTCCCGAATTCGACCGTTTTCGCATAGCAGCCCATAATGGAACCACCCCCGCATATTTGAACGACTATGTGGATTATTCCGTCGTTGAGTTATTAAATTCCACAGTTGCTGCCCAAGTAGCCACAGGCGAATTGCAGGTGGGAATATTTCCAAATCCTGCCACAGATTATGTGAGTTTAACAGGTTTGAAGCCCAATCAAAAGGTTCAGGTTCAAATTTGGGATATGGGCGGCGGTTTGATGGAAAATTTCAGCTATACTCAAAAGCCAATCTCTCTAAAATATTTAAAACCAGGGGTTTATTTTTTAAAGGTAAGTGAAAGCATGAATTATAAAATCTTTAAGTTGGTGAAGCTTTAGATTTTTAGTGGGTGGCGTTTTGGATTTCAATCAATGCTCAATACCTTGCTGATTGCTACTTTGATTTCAAGAAGAGTAATGGGGTCAATAATACCAAGCTTTTGGATAAGCCTTTCATGTGCAATTGAACGAATTTGAAAACAATCAGCAGCTGATGTTTTGGAAAGACCGTTGGTTGAATCAGGTATAATTTTTACCATCCATGGAGCAATTTCGTAATGGTTTTTCCAATGGGTAATCGGGACAATAATCTTTAGGGGTAATTTTCCCAGTCTATCGTCATTTATAATAATTGCGGGTCGCATTTTTTGTAATTCAGCCCCTCGGGTGGGATTAAGGTCAATTAACCATATTTCACTTTGTTTCATAAAATTGCTCAAAATCAAGTGAAGTGAATTCTGTTAATTCTTCATTTTTTACATAATCTTCATAAAGAGCCTCAGCAGCTATGGTCATTTGATTATTCAATTCTTCCTTTTTAATGGATTTGAGAGTTTCTTCAATCACCAAAAATTTCTTGCTAAGTGGCAGGCGCTGAATTTCTTGTATTAAATCAAAAGTTTGCATCGTTATATTTTAATAGGTTGAAACTAAATCAATATTCCATTTGTTTACTGGAACAGTGGAAATGGAATTTCAGGATAGTAAAGAATACAAAATAAACTAAATTTTGCCGGATGGCAAAACGTAAATAAGATTACTCCGAGTATTATTTTATTAGTCGGCTAAGGTTGCAAATCACTTCGAAAAAGCTGTTTTTTTGATGATGAATTTCAGAACGCAACTCCAAAATAGATACCCCCACCTTTGGTAATACAGTGTTTCTTCCTCGCAAAATTGGGGGCTCCACACCAAAAGGTACTTGGAAAGGTGGTATTTGGATGGTGTTTCTTCCTTGCAAAATCGAGGGCTCCACACCAGAACTCGAAAACGAAAATAAAGCGATTTAGGTGTTTCTTCCTCGCAAAATCGAGGGCTCCACACCGCTGCAGATGAATTTAAAAGATGGAAATATGGTGTTTCTTCCTCGCAAAATCGAGGACTCCACACCGAAGCCATGCAAACACTTCACACATTAGCCGGTGTTTCTTCCTCGCAAAATCGAGGGCTCCACACCACAAGTCTCGAATGTTATTACTTATTCTACAGTGTTTCTTCCACGCAAAATCGAGGGCTCCACTCCTAATATGGCCAACATAATCGATGGTGGCTCGGTGTTTCTTCCACGCAAAATCGAGGGCTCCACACCAAAGTCCCAAGCGGCAAAGTTCTTTCACACGGTGTTTCTTCCTCGCAAAATCGAGGGCACCACACCTCCATCCGGTTCTGTGGCTTTCGAACCTGTGGTGTTTCTTCCTCGCAAAATCGAGGGCTTCACACCTTACCGACATTGCAGCCGCTTTAGTAACACGGTGTTTCTTCCTCACAAAATCGAGGGCTCCACACCAACCCTGAGCGGATTATATAAAGACGATGGGGTGTTTCTTCCTCGCAAAATCGAGGGCTCCACACCTTGTGCGCCAATTTCATGACCGGATTAACCGGTGTTTCTTCCTCGCAAAATCGAGGGCTCCACACCCGTTGCTATTTCTATAATTATTCTGTTTCTGGTGTTTCTTCCTCGCAAAATCGAGGGCTCCACACCGTATTTAAGCACAATAGAAAACTATGTGTTGGTGTTTCTTCCTCGCAAAATCGAGGGCTCCACACCTACACCCCACCAAATATATTCGACTTCTTTGGTGTTTCTTCCTCGCAAAATCGAGGGCTCCACACCAAACCACCAGCAAGCAGCAAGTTAGAGTTGGGTGTTTCTTCCTCGCAAAATCGAGGGCTCCACACCGCAGGTAATGAAAAGATTCTTGAATTTGGTAGGTGTTTCTTCCTCGCAAAATCGAGGGCTCCACACCAAAGCCCATCTACTATTGATATTAGCTACAGGTGTTTCTTCCTCGCAAAATCGAGGGCTCCACACCCGCTGGGACTGTGAACCGCGTTCTTGCCGCGGTGTTTCTTCCTCGCAAAATCGAGTACTCCACACCAACAGTAAGTTAATGGAATTCAACTCAGTAGGTGTTTCTTCCTCGCAAAATCGAGGGCTCCACACCCGGACAAAGGTTTTGATATTTAAATTCACTGGTGTTTCTTCCTCGCAAAATCGAGGGCTCCACACCGATGAAGAAGCTATTACCAACCACTTTGTAGGTGTTTCTTCCTCGCAAAATCGAGGGCTCCACACCAAAATGAATCATACAATCATTCAAAACATAGGTGTTTCTTCCTCGCAAAATCGAGGGCTCCACACCTATCAGATAAGGATATAGAAGTATCTTCTAGGTGTTTCTTCCTCGCAAAATCGAGGGCTCCACACCTATCAGATAAGGATATAGAAGTATCTTCTAGGTGTTCCTTCCTCGCAAAATCGAGGGCTCCACACCTAACGATGCGACATTCGATTGGTGGAAGGCGGTGTTTCTTCCTCGCAAAATCGAGGGCTCCACACCGTTTTTTCCCTATCGATGAAAGTGAAATTGGGTGTTTCTTCCTCGCAAAATCGAGGGCTCCACACCGAGGTCTCTCTGAGATGGAAGCCCTTGCCCGGTGTTTCTTCCTCGCAAAATCGAGGGCTCCACACCCGATACAGGACTTCGCAAGGTTCAAAGAAAGGTGTTTCTTCCTCGCAAAATCGAGGGCTCCACACCACTACTTTGTTTGATAATGTTACAAAGGCTGGTGTTTCTTCCTCGCAAAATCGAGGGCTCCACACCGGTAGATATTGAAGCTAACTTAGTCCCCACGGTGTTTCTTCCTCGCAAAATCGAGGGCTCCACACCATTACTGAAGGAATTAGGTGCTTGCGAAACGGTGTTTCTTCCTCGCAAAATCGAGGGCTCCACACCGGCGACGAGCTTGTATGGGATGAATTACTTGGTGTTTCTTCCTCGCAAAATCGAGGGCTCCACACCGATGAATATCGTCCATGTACTGTGATGGCCGGTGTTTCTTCCTCGCAAAATCGAGGGCTCCACACCGAATTGGCTTTTAAGGGTACTTCGATTACTGGTGTTTCTTCCTCGCAAAATCGAGGGCTCCACACCTCCACAGATGAAATAATAAGACTCTGGTCTGGTGTTTCTTCCTCGCAAAATCGAGGGCTCCACACCGGATTTAAAACAAAAAGTAAAACATTTAACGGTGTTTCTTCCTCGCAAAATCGAGGGCTCCACACCTTCATAATGTAAGAGCTTATGTAGAGTTACGGTGTTTCTTCCTCGCAAAATCGAGGGCTCCACACCATAATTCTGGTTATCTATTGAAATTCAATTATTTGATTTAAAAATTCATTGTTTTTTTTAGTTTAATTGATAGTTTTTTGGCTCAATTTTTATAAATTTTAGCAGCTCGCAAATCTCCTGGTCTTTTTCCAGTTGCTCATAACTCCAATCTCCTGGAATATTGGCATGAAAGGCAGTATTTCTAAGAGCTCTTAATTTTACTTTAAGCTCGTCTGTTAAAGAACCCTTTGCTAAGATTTGCCCAAAATTGATATGATTGAAACCTTGTTCTTTCTTCTCTAATCTGTCTTTTTCTTCAGCTCCAATTTTTTCCAATTCTTTTCTTTCCCACTCAAGTAAATGCATAACCCAAAGCCTTGATTGCTGATAGACTCTTTGCATTTCGCGGTTAATTTCATCATATTGAACAGTGTAAATGCCATCTTGAAGTATAACCCCCACATGTTCCTCTGCGACAGGATTTTGATATCTATAGAATAATTGTTTAACGATTCGTTTCATCATATGCTTACTTTCTATAAGAAGGTAATCGTCAAGTTGATGAAACTTTAGCTCAACATATACAATACCTAAGGTATCTATATGCATTGGAAATGGAATTTTCATTTGGCGTAAGTTGCCTAATTGCCATTGTTGGTTTCCGATTCCATTATTAATTACAAGGTCTCTGATGGCTGGGTTCATTCGATTCATGTAGTTTTTTGCCATAAACCAGAGGATGGTATCTTTACTCAGTATATTGTTTATCTCACCTATTATTTTCTTTTTTAATATGGCATTTTCCTGGTTTAGTGTAGATAAATAGTTAGTATAATTATAATGGGCTTGATAAAGTTCAGATGCCCAGACACTTTCTCGTGTTCTTTTCGAAAGGCTGATTTTTGAAATGTCACCTTCTGTGTTAAAAAACATTCGTAAGGGAATAATAGGATGAATATCAAACGGAATATGCTTGTTTGAATTATGAGATTGTCCTAAATTACTCACCCCCAGCTTTGTGAGAATCTCGATGAATGATTTTCCTTTTGTGAAAGGGAGGCTTGTTTTCCAATTAGTTAACTTTTCTATGGTATTAATCGAAACAATATTCAATAAATCATCCAGATCGGATGAAGATTCAATCATGGTTTTTATTTCGTCGGGCATATGAGATGCTATATCAGTCAATAGAAAAGCGTATCGATTATTTTTATCATTCATCTTTTTCTTATTGATATCATTCAGGCTATAGTGGTAAACGCTCATTCGCTGATATTCATTTTTTCTCAGAAATTTGAATTTACTATTATTTTCATATTTCCAGTCATAATATAGATAACAGCGCATGATTTGCCTGTTTTTATCAACTCTGTTTCTATATGGCTGTTTTTTTTCTGTCTCTGACAGCTCTGTTTCATTTTTTGATGGTAATTGGCTGATGATATAGTCTATTCTTTTGGTTGCCTTTTCAATTAGCTCTTTTCTTACTTTATCCAAAGGGATATTATGCTTTTGTGTTTTTAGCATAAAATGTGGTATTTCATTTATGGTTAAGTAAGATAGTTCATTTAAATCCTGTAATGCTTCATTTTTGTTTAGCTTCTGAATATCGCTAAGAAGACGAACAGGCAAATGTTCTATGCTTTTATTTTCCATCACCGCTACCATAATGTTCTTCATCGCTCGGTAACCCACAGCAAACAATTGTTCAGGATAGCTTTGGTGCCTGAAAGTTAAATGTTGTTCATTTATAACCAATCGGCACTTTTTCGGTTTTGTTGTAGAAAATATCAGATTTCGGGTATTCACTTTTTTAACAACCTTTTTATTTACACCATAATCCCAAACTTCTTTTTGCTGTTCTTTTGTTTCAAAAGCCTCAAACATCCATTCCCACTGGGGAGTTTTATTAAAATCCATCAGGTATTGTGCTGAAAATTCCATAAAGCGGTCCATGGCTCTTGGTTTTCTTTCCTGCTCGAAGAAAAATGCATGGTAATTTAGTTCTATGTAACTTTGTTCCAATGCTACGGTCAGTGCAAGTAATTTGTCATCAGTTATGCTTAACGCTCCCTTGTCAAACCTATCGAGCCAATTGGTTAATTTTTCTTTCAAATAATCATTCGATCTGAGTTTAAACAGTTGATATTCATCTAGTTTTTTTCGATCTTCTATTTGCTCTTCATCAGTTTTGTCACGAAAATGTGGTATGTCGGATAGAAAATTTTTAATCCATTGCCTTTCATTTATGAAAACGTTCAACATTTCCATGATATGCCTTCCATTATCCTTCTCTCTAATACTGTCAAGTATCAGTTGATGAAAAGCATATACAGATATTTTAATAGCAATATTGTTTGAATTTTCCAATTTAAGTTCTAAATAGCCTTCCAGCGTTAGAGAATCTTCATCTCCCTTCGCTTTGATAATTAAATTTTTTTGAAGATCGGGTAAAAATGAATTTTCAACACACCATTGAATCATTTGTGTTGCTTTTTCTACAGGGTAACCATTAACTAAAAATAATGGGAATAGATGTGGATTGCTGCTTTCGGATGGAATATCATTAAGATTTGAAAGGATTTTAAAAGTTTGCCGTGCAGCAAGGGTCTCCTCTTGTTGATCTTGAGGTAAGCTTTCCAATATATTTTCTTCAAAACCATAATAGTTTCGTGAGGCTCCATCGCGATGAGTATAGTATTGAAATATTCGTCTTTTAATTTTGTACTCTGGAATATCATTTCGTTTGAAACCTTTACTGAGTTGCATTAATTGATTCATCTCGCCTCTATTTAAAAACATGCTTAAAAAGAAAACTCTTCCATCTTGTTTTAAATAATATTTATTATCGTGAATATCAAATAGTTTGATATTATTTCTTTGGCCATTTTTATTCTTTCTGATATCTGAATAATTATTGATGTATTTATCTACCTCTTTATTTAGTTTGCTATCCATCGTTTGCGCCATTATAGCGTTCTCATGCAATTCTTCTATAAAAAATGAGAGTTCGCGTGAACAAACAAGTGCCTGATTATCGTGCCAAATATGCGATTGGAAATTTCGAATGTGATAAAGTTTAAAAATCATTTCGCGAATCATTTGTATTTCACTTTCTTCCAGAATAAATCCAGCGGTATTTTTATCGAGCATATATGCTTTCCACAAATAGTTTCTCAACTTTGAATAATCAGCGGTTTTAAGTGTATCAGCATTATCCGATACTTTAGATTTCCAGATTTTTACTACTTTTTCCAAACTATCTTTATCAGTTTCGTAATCGTTACCAAGTAAAAAATTAAGATATCCTGCCATTCTAAAGAAGGCTATATTGTAAAAAATGGCCAATTCTGGCGTTTTACCACCGGTAAACATTTGTTCTTTTGTTAAAGCCGGTCTTTGAGATTCTTTTTCTCTTCCAAGATGAGAGATTTTCTTTGTTTCGTTCATATTGATTATTATTTAGGGTTAGAATTGACGCTTAAAAAAACAATATATACTTTAGCATACATATTCATTTTTCGCTCTTTGGTTCTGTTAATTGAAATAAAAATTCCGAAAAGACTGAATATTGCAGATGAAAGTATGACACCATGTGTTGATGAAGTTGTTATTTCTTCATACAAGCAGATAGTAAAGAAAATGAGCAATAGCAAACCCCATAATGCCGTAGCAGTTTTGAAAAAAGCATATTGGGCCATTAAAATCGGGATTATTTCCTTATGCTGGTGAATACTTAAGTAATTGTAAACATCATTAAAAAATGCTCCACTTTTCTTTTCATCAATGATAGCGTCAGCATTATAGAAATCTTTCTTAAAAAGATCTTTATTGAGTTGGTTTAGTTTACGGGCAATTTCTTCATCCTGATGAAGATATACTGCCCAGGAATATTCTTCGAAATAGTTTTTCTCCAGAAATCTACCCACAGCAGAAATGAAATGCCCAATAAAATAGGATAAAAATAGAAAAGGAATAATAACCAATATACCACTCGTATCCTCTATAGGAAAATTAATAAGGTTGTAGTACTGCAGTATTCCATAAACGACAGTTAAAAAAAATCCACCGGGAAGTAAAAACGTCAGCAGGTCGAAAAATGATAATTTTAATGACTCCATAATACTGGTTTTAAATGAATATATTCATGAATAAGGTATTGATACCTTCAATCATACAAATGTAGTTAATTGTGCTAATATTCAGTGTGATATGATGTTTCATCTATAATTAATTATCAACAAACAATTAACATCTTTATTTTCCTTGGTCGGCCTTGACGAAGCTGCTCGGAAAAGCAATTTGGCCTGTTAAATCTACTTTTGTTTTAGCATATTTTAGATTCTGATACATTTAGGGGTAACAGACAATCTCAACTTTACTTAACTCCAACCAGATACTTCCCAAAAACCCAACAAGATTGGTTTTATCTTTTAATAATCTCCGTCATTTCCCCCAAATCCCACTCCCCCAAAAAATGCTATATTTGCCGCCTCAATCAAATCACAGACTGGGTGGAAAGGTTTTTTATAGCATTTTACAATATTTTTACAAAGCGACCCGCAAGGTCACTTTTTATCATAATCCCCCTGATTCTATTGCTGATTTACGGGGCTTCGCAGCTCAAACTTTCCGAAAATGCTTCGGCCATTCTGCCTCAATCGGGCCAAACCGAGGAGCTCAATACCATTCTCGAAAACATCAATATCAACGACCGCATATTTTTTAATGTCTTTCTTGCCGATACCTCAGCCATAAATCAGGATTTGCTTATTCAATATTCCAGACAGCTCAACGATTCCTTAAGCCTTCTTTTGGGGGATTATATAGCTGAAATTCAGTTGAATGTGCAATCAGGCTCTGTGCAGGAAACCGGTCGATATGTCCTCAGAAACCTGCCTTTTCTGTTAACCGATGACGATTATCGCTATTTCGACACCCTGCTCTATGAAGGGCGACTGGAATCATCTTTCAAAAAACGGTATAAAAGCCTGATGAGTCCTGCGTCCATCATGCTCAAGGAGCTTGTTGTGAGCGACCCCGCCGGATTGAGTTCCAGGGCTTTGTCAAGTCTGAGGTCGTTTCAGTTGGACAAGGAAATTAACCTGGATCGCGGTTATCTGTTCACTCAGGATAAAAAGCATTTGTTGTTTTTTATCACTCCCAAAGCCAGCTCGTCGGAAACCGCTGCCAATGCTAAATTGGTAGAAATTATTGATAATCAGATTAAAAATATTTCGGGGGATTTTCAGGGACAAGTAAAAGCTGAGTTTTTTGGAGCACCTGTGGTGGCAGCCGGAAACGCTGTACAAATAAAGCGCGATATCATTCTCACCGTGAGCATGGCCCTTTTGTTAAATATTCTACTCATTGCTTTCTTTTACAAGTCGCGCCGGCTCTACTTTATTCTTTTTATCCCCGCTATTTTAGCTGTTTTGAGCAGTATGGCCATTCTATACCTGCTCAAAGGCGAAGTTTCGGCCATTGCACTGGGGCTGGGATCGGTTTTGGTGGGCATAAGCATCGATTATGTGATTCATATTTTTACGCATTTCCGGCAGACGCGCAATATGGAAAAAGTACTGAACGATGTGAGCACACCCATTTTAATGAGTGCTGTTACCACCGCGGTTTCCTTTCTTGGATTGCTCATAGTTTCGGCTCCGGCACTTAAAGATATGGGCCTGTTTGCGGGTATCAGTATCATGTTTTCGGCTTTTTTCTCTTTAATTTTTATTCCCGTTTTGCTCAGGCGAAATCCCGCGAAAAAAGAAAAGGAGGAGCACAAACCCGATGGTTTTCAGCGACTTATTCAACAATTGGTTACCTATCCGTTTTATCAAAAAAAGTACCTGCTGCTTTTTATATTATTCATTTCACCGGTTTTCTTTTATCTGTCGAAACAAGTTAATTTTCAGACAGATATGAACTCCATAAACTTTATGGATGCGAAAACAAAAACCGCCGAGGAGCATTTGAACCAAATCAGCAAACTCAGTCAGCGGAATGTTTATATGGTTTCGCTGGGGGGCAACTTGCAGGAAGCGCTGGAACTCAACGAAAGCCTGGAGCAGCAACTTTCATCGAATCAAATAAAACCCCTGATTTTAGCACACACTTCCATAGCTCATATTTTGCCTTCCAGAGCCTTGCAGACAAAAAATGCGGAGAAGTGGAATCAATACTGGACTGAAGAAAAACGCGGGCTTTTGTTGTCGAAACTGAACGACTTGCAAAAAGAATATGGGTTTAAATCAGGCAGTTTTAATGTGTTTGAGCAATGGTTTGGCAGTAATTTTAGTCATATTTCAGACGAAGACGAAGCTTTTATTCAGGATTTGTTTCTCAAGGAGTTTGTGCAGCGGGCAGGCGATAAGTATATGGCCATCACACAAATAAAAACATCGGCCCAAAATAAATCCGGACTCTATGAAGCCCTTTCGGGTGCCACAAGTCCGAAGCTCCAAATCATCGATAAAGAATTCCTTACCCGCCAGTTTGTCGACATACTAAAAGTAGATTTTCAAAAACTCGTAAACCTGACTTTCCTGGTGGTTTTTCTTATTATCTGGATGAGTTTTGGGCGCATTGAACTGGCCATCATTACCTATTTGCCTTTGGCTCTCAGCTGGATATGGACTTTGGGTTTGATGCACCTTTTACAGCTTGAGTTCAATATTGTAAATATCATCATCAGCACATTTATTTTTGGGTTGGGGATAGACTATTCCATTTTCATAGCCAAAGGACTCATTCAGGAATACAAAACCGGGGAGAAAAACAGCGACTCTTACAAAACAGGAATTTTGTTTTCGGCTCTCACCACCATCTTTGGGATCGGCGTTCTCATTTTTGCCAAACATCCTGCCCTTAAATCCATGGCATTAATCACTGTTATTGGGCTCAGCAGTGTTCTGTTGCTAAGTTTTACCCTTCAGCCACTGCTTTTTCGCTGGCTTATTTATATTAAAAAAGACAAGCGGCGTTTGGTGCCCATAACTGCTCAGAATCTATTGGGTTCAGTGGTAGCATTACTCGTATTTTCGTTGGGAAGTTTACTCAATACTGTTGCAGGATTTTTTCTCATTACACTCACCGGTGGAAAATTGCCCTTAACGCGGTTGTGGTTTCACAAGCTCATTCAGGCCACCACATGGTTCATGGTTTATATTATGTTCAATGTAAAGAAAAACGTGACAGGATGGGAGAAGCAAAAGTTTAACAAGCCCGCCGTTATCATTAGCAACCATCAGAGTCATATTGATATTATGTTGATGCTCATGCTACATCCGAAAATGATTTTGTTGACCAACGAGTGGGTGCAGCGGAATTTCTTTTATGGGAAAATTGTAAAAATGGCCGAATTCTATCCCATATTGGATCATCTGCACGAGCATATGGATTTGCTGCGGAAGAAAACGGATGCAGGGTATTCTGTCATGATTTTTCCTGAAGGAACCCGTTCGGACGATGGTAGGATTGGTCGCTTTCATAAAGGAGCTTTCTATCTTGCCGAGCAGCTTGAGCTGGATATTCTCCCCGTTTTGCTCCACGGTCCTGGCGATTGCATCACCAAAGGCGAACCTTTTCTCAAAAGCGGAAGAATAGATGTGGTGATTGGAGACCGCATTTCTCCCCAGTATAAAATGTTTGGGAAAGGTTATGTGGAACGAAGCAAAACTTTCAGACGTTGGTATCAAACCAGATATGAAGAATTACATAGCCAGATTGTTGGTCCGGATTATTTTCGCAAGCGGGTCGATATGCAATATATTTATAAAGGCCCGGTGCTGGAATGGTATGTAAAGGTTAAGATGAATTTTGAGAATAATTATCTATTGTTCAACGAGTTAATTCCAAAGAAGGCTCATATAGCTGATTTGGGTTGTGGCAATGGAATGATGGATTATATGTTGCTTTTATGCTCAAAAGACCGGACATTGGTGGGGGTCGATTACGACGCGGATAAAATACAGGTGGCAGGGAACATCACTATGGCACAGCAATTTTCTCCGGGACAAATCAGCTTCGAATCGGCCGATTTAAACCATTGGGCTTTTGTGGAAGCCGATGTGTATATTCTGGCCGATGTTCTGCATTATATGCCAGAGAATGAGCAATTAGAAGTGCTGGGAAAAGCTGCCGAGAAACTTAGGCCCGGAGGTAAAATCATTATTCGCGACGCCGATATCGATATGCACAAAAAGCATAAAGGCACCGCACTGAGTGAATGGCAAAGCACCAAAATTTTCAAGTTCAACAAGACCAAGGACAGCACCAAAACCCTGTATTTTACTTCGGCTGCAACCCGTGAATCCTGGCTCCAAGCGCTGGGTTTGCAGGTAAAACTCATCGACCAAACCAAAATGAACAGCAATGTGGTTTTGGTGGGGGAGAAGGAGTAGGATTGATGAAAAATCGGCAGAATGTTTAACGCGTTCACTACCATAGACATACAAGAGTAAATCTGTAAATTTCTTTTCCCCGGAACCATGTTCTTGTAGTAATTCAAGTTATTGAGAAGAGTTCATTCCAAAGGCTCTCCACTTGCCAGCCAATTTTTTTCTATTACCCAGCTGGCGCGGATTTAACTTCGTTGAGTCTACCTTGTTAGCAGACAGGCCTGTCTGCCGACAGGTAGACTCGTCCTTTGTGCTCGGTTGCAACCGACTGGTAGGAGCTCAGTGAAGCTAATCTGTGTGTATTATATCTCTGATTATCATACATTTAAATCCATTTTTCGAACCTAATTTTTTCAACCAATTCAATCAAACAGCTATCCCATTTTAAGTGGTAAACCGCTTTCGCGATAAAATTTAATCAAATGTAAGAATTTTTGT
>CAXYYJ010000065.1:0-17908 GCA_964293475.1 uncultured Draconibacterium sp. | reverse complement strand
CCGTTACTTCTCCAAGCTGTAAAAAAGATCATAATCAATAAATTAAAGAAATAATAAAAATAAAATGCTATCAAAAATATTAAGAAATATATGGGGATTTTGATTTTCGTTTTGGCGGTTTCGGCTGCATTTGCCCAAACGCCACCACCACCGAACAACAATGATGCAGGAAACCCAGGCAACAATCCTGTAGGCGGTGGTGCCCCAATAGGAAGTGGATTCATCATTCTCTCGGCAATGGCAACAGCCTATGGAGGCCAGAAATTCTGGAAAAACTTAAAATTGTAAAATAATAAGCTCGTTACAGCTTTAGAATTGATATTGGCACAGGTCAACGCATGGCCTGTGCTTTTTTTGTTAGCTTTTTATTTCACTACAAATTCTGCGGATTCATAGCCCTGTCAATTGAATAATTCGAGAAATTGGGGATTGGTGAATTTCCATACTGACGATTGATAGCTCTAGGAGAATTCCAGTATCAATCCCGGATCAATATTCAATTCTTTGTAAAGCCGCTTGGCCATTCGCATGGATACTGGCCTCTTTCCAGTCATAATTTGACTAAAAGTCGATTCTTTCACGTTGAGTAGAATGGCTGCCTGACGTTGTTTTAGATGACGTTTTTCCATCTCATTTTCTATAGAAACTAATAAGGGTGATTTGAATTTTAAATGTTCAAATTTCATGTACATACTTTCGTAATCAGCACACATGCGTGCTACACGTCCAATTTCACGGGTATATTCATTGTTAGCCCCTTGTTCTGCCAGCGAACCGTTTGCTGTTGCTTCGGAAATCAAAGCATCGGTATATTCCGACACCTGCTTAAATAATTCAAGTGTATGAATTTCTGTAATATCAATAAATTTCTTTTCCATCTTTTCTTTCCCTTTAAATTATATCTGTTTCGCATCTATCTTGCTGTATTCAGCATGTGTGCCTACAAAACGAACCGAAAAAACACCCCCAACAAAAACAATCACCGCAATTATTCTGTATTTATTTCCCCGAATATCAAATACATATCGCTCATTGGTAACATAATCTACCGAATTGAAATCTGTTTTAATATCGTTGAAATTTTGCCAGTCTGCCTCTTCAATTATATCGACGAACCTCTGAATAGCTTTTGCAGAATCAGCGTGTTTCATGACAAATTTTTCTAAAAGTACCCGATTTCTTATTCTCATGTTCGATTTTTCGATGCACAAAGATAATCACAACTTCACAAAATGCAAAGTTTTTTAGCTCTGTTCTCAACAAAATAAATAATAGGGCCTTTCACTCAATATCTAATATAAAGATTTTTGTAAATTGCTGCATCATTTCAGCACTTACAGATAACATCACAAATGATATGAATAAACTAAACACCCGCAAAGCGTTAAATCCTGCCTACAGAAAGCATAAACCTTTAAGAAAAGACATTAACCATTTTACAAATGAGTTTTTAACATGCCTGAAGGCCATTAAAGACATAGATAATGCCAATGAAAGCGAAGAACATATCAAAGAACCACTCAAAACCTTCTTTCACAATACTTTCTACAAAGACAATTATATCAATACTAAAAACCGAATTGATTTAGCCATCTATCTGGGAAACAGTATTAAATCGGATGTGGGTGTTATTATTGAAACCAAAAAGCCCAGCAATAAAGCTGAGTTTCTCTCCGTTGAAAACATCAACAAAAAGGCACTTCAGGAACTCTTATTGTATTATTTGCGGGAGAGAGTTGATGAAAAAAACAATAACATTAAGCATTTAATAGCAACCAATGGCTATGAATGGTATTTGTTTAAAGCCGAAGATTTTTACAATCTTTTTTACACCAATAAATCTCTTATAAAAGAATACGAAGCTTTTAGAGATGGCAAAAAAGACAGCACAAAAAACGAACTGTTTTATAGAGAAATTGCCGATAAATATATCACTTTGGTGGAAGAGAAACTACCCTTTGTGTATCTCGATTTCACTAAAAAGCCCATAAAAGACTATAACGATGCTGCCCTAAATACGCTTTATAAAGTATTCTCTGATGTTCATTTGTTGGGTGCCGGATTCGGAAACGACAGCAACCAACTCAATAAGTCTTTTTATAATGAGTTGCTCCATATTATTGGGCTGGAAGAAGTTAAAGAAAATGGAAAAAAACTCATACAACGAAAAGATGAAAAACAAAGAGATTATGCCTCTATTTTAGAGAGCACCATCTTTACCATAGAAGACAGAGATTATTTACCCAATATTAAAAGTATTGAAAGTGGTGCCGAAAAAGCTTTTAATGCTGCTTTGGAATTAACACTTACCTGGGTCAATCGTATTCTTTTCTTAAAACTTTTAGAAAGCCAACTTCTCTCCTACCATCATAAAGCGAAAGAATATAGTTTCTTAAATTCCGACTTTATAAAAGGTTTCGACGATTTAAACGATTTGTTTTTCTCAGCCCTGGCCAAAAAACCCGAAGAACGACACCCCAAATACAAAGAGCGCTTTCAATTTATTCCCTATCTAAACTCCTCCTTGTTTGAACGAACTGTACTGGAAAACGAAGCTTTTACCATTTCTGCTTTGCATGATGAAGACATCGAAATCTATAAACAATCAGTATTAAAAGATGTTACCGGCAAAACCCGCAAAGGCCGGCTCAAAACCCTCGACTATCTGTTTCAGTTCTTAGAAGCTTACGATTTTGCTACCGATGGCACCGAAGGCATAGTGGATGATAAAGAAACCAAAACCCTTATCAATGCTTCGGTTTTGGGGCTTATTTTCGAGAAAATAAATGGCTATAAGGAAGGTTCTTTCTATACCCCCGCCTATATTACCATGTATATGAGCCGCGAAACTCTGCGGCGGGCAGTGGTGCAGAAATTTAAAGAACATGAAAACGAACTGATAGAAACTTTCGACGATTTAAAAAACTATACCGCCAGATACTTTAAATCGGATGATTTAAAGCGTTTTAACACGTTAATTAATTCCATTCGAATTGTTGACCCGGCGGTGGGTTCGGGACACTTTTTGGTTTCGGCACTCAACGAGCTGATTGGCATTAAAAGCGAGCTCAAAATATTGATTGATGAAAACGGAGTTCCCCTCCGCAGCGAAATTGTGGTGGATAACGACGAGCTATTTGTAACCGATGCTCAAGGTCATTTGCTCGACTATAAACCCGAAATAAAAGATACTGCGATAATACAGAAAACCCTCTTTCACGAGAAGCAAACCCTGATAGAGAATTCGCTTTTTGGTGTAGATATAAACCCCAATTCGGTGAAAATTTGCCGTTTGCGACTGTGGATAGAGCTTTTAAAAAATGCCTACTATACCGAAGAAAACCAATTGCAAACCCTCCCCAATATCGATATCAATATCAAAACCGGTAACTCCTTAATTTCCCGTTTTAAATTGGACGATGATTTGCAGGATGCTTTTAAAGGCGAGCAAGTGAATTATAGCTTTGCCGATTATAAAAATGCGGTGGCCGAATATAAAAATACCAATGACAAAAACCGCAAGAACGAAATCCTGGCCATAATTAAAAAGGTAAAATCCAACTTTAAAAGCAGTCTTGACAATCAATTTCTTAAGACGGTAAAGAAAGCCGAAGGCGATTATTTATTAGAAAAACAGCGATTGGAGAATCTGCAACAATTTGGCGAAACCATTAAAAAAGCCGATAAAGAAAAACTCAAAAAACTAAAAGACAAAGCCGAAATTGCTCTGGCTCAAAAAGAAGAAATTGTCAATAATAAAATCTACCACAATGCTTTTGAATGGCGCTTTGAATTCCCCGAAGTTTTAGACGAAAATGGAAAATATTTGGGCTTTGATGTGGTGATTGGGAATCCGCCTTATGTTCAATTGCAATCGATGGGACAAGCAGGAAAAGATTATGGGAAACTGCAATTTGAAACCTATACCTCCATGGGCGATTTGTATGCTTTGTTTTACGAGCAAGGCAATAATGTTTTGAAAGAAAAGGGGTTGCTTAATTTTATTACAGGAAGTGCCTGGATGAGAACCAATTATGGCAAAAATCTTAGAACCTTTTTTGACAAACGGACCAATCCAATAGAGTTGATAGACTTGTCTGACTGTGAGATTTTTGACAGTGCCACTGTTCTAACCAATATTATGATGTTTGAAAAATCCAGTTATAAAAATGCTACAAGAGCTATCAGAATTACCAGAAAAAACCAAGATGTGTTACCCAATCTTGAACAATATTTCAGACTTAACAATGTCATTTTAGAAGAATTACCAGAATCTTCCTGGATTATAACCGAAAAAGCAACTCATGATATAAAACAAAAAGTTGAGCAACAAGGAGTTAAAATTATTGATTGGAATCTTAAAATCAACAGAGGCATATTAACTGGTTATAACGATGCCTTTATCATTTCAGGGGATAAAAAAAATGAACTAATCGAAAAAGACCCCAAATCTGCCGACATTTTAAAGCCCATATTGAGAGGAAGGGATGTTAAAAAATACTTTTATGAGTATGAAGATTTATGGTTGATAAATTCGCATAATGGTTCAAAAAATGAAAATCTGAGCAGAATAGATATTGATGAATTTCCTGCAATAAAGGAATATTTAGATTCTCACTGGGAAAATTTGGAAAAAAGATTAGATAAGGGCGATACTCCATACAACCTTAGAAATTGCGCATATATTTCTGAATTTGAAAAGCCAAAAATTATTTATCCAAACATGACAAAGTATTTGCCTTTTTCTATTGATTTAGATGGCAATTTCCTAAATGACAAATGCTTTATAATGACTGGCGAAAAGCTCTATTATATAGTTGCTTTTTTAAATTCGAAATTGTTTCGGTTATGCTATTCCGATGCGTTCCCGGAATTACAAGGAAACTCCAAAGAAATTAAAAAATTTGTAATAGAAACCATTCCCATTAAAGCTATTGATAATGAACAACCCTTTATAGAAAAAGTCAACGAGATATTAGCGATAAAAAAAGCAGATTCACAAGCAGATACCACACACTTAGAAGCGGAGATAGACCAAATGGTTTACGAGTTGTATGGCTTAACTGAGGAGGAGATTGCTATTGTGGAGGGAGGGGTATGATGAATAAAAAAAGACAAGTATATTTGTTTGGCGCAGGAGCAGTTATTGATTGGGGTGGACCAAAGACAACTGAGTTAACAAAACTGGTAAGAGAAACTGGAGTTCCTTTAAAAAATTCAGGTATAAAGATCACAGAATTCATCTATCAAAAACTTATAAATGCTGGCTTTGACTCTAAAAGCGATATTAACTTCGAAACCATTATCAGTGTAATCGAAGAACTTTTAGTCTATTACTCTGAATTTAATACTGACCGAAGCCCTTCCCTACTTAAGCCTTTTCTTAGACCTTATGATTTAAATAAAATCTTTAATTATTCAATTATTGGTGGAAAAAGGGAACATGGTTTCCATATAAAAATTGCAGAAACAGAAGATTTTCCAGGCTCTTTACCTGCTTTAGAAAACGAAACTCCAACCCAGTATTTTTTACAGATATTATTATCCTACCTTTTAATTGTAATTAATGGAAAAGTTTCAAAATATTCCTGGCATACTTCGAGTCATTCTGTAATTGATACTGGTTCTGAAAACAGCTTAAACTTCAGAAAGTGGATTAAAACAGATTCTGAACATAATGTAAAGCGACTTTATACTTTGAATTATGACAATTTATTCAAGACTTTAATAGAACAAGATAACAAAGATTGTTTTGATGGTTTTAAAAACAATGGTACTGAATCCTATTCAGATGTTGACATTAAAAGAATAATAACGGATTTTGAATCAACAGTTCATTATAATCTACATGGATCATCCTACTGGCGTGTCAAAAAAAACAAACCAAATTATCCTGAAATAGTTCATGAAGGTGGTATTAGTTTACATCATAATCCCATTTTTTCTATAATTGAAAAAGGGAAAACACTTTTGGTTTCAAATATTATAACTGGCTATCAAAAAGCCCAAAAATCTAGGATAACGCCATTCCGTCAAATGCAGTCTGCTTTTGATAGAGATTGCTTATTTGCCGATAAAATATCGATTGTTGGTTATTCCTTTGGAGATGAGCATATAAATGAAGCCATTAAAACAGCCTTTTATCACAATCCAGATTTAGTCATAGAAATTGTTGAACCTAATTTTGTAATTGATCAGTTAGATTTGAAATTTACCGCCACCGTTTTTCCAATTGCAAACATGATTAATAAATCTGATGCAGAAAACAATTTCTATAGCTATTTAGATAATAGAATTCAAGTTCATACATTATATTTTTCCGACTTTCTTAAAAGATATAAATGATGATATTAAAATAAAAGATTAGACCAAATGGTTTACGAGTTGTATGGTTTAACTGAGGAGGAGATTGCTATTGTGGAGGGAGGGGAATGATAAGAAAATAACAAAGCTTTGAAAACGGATTCTGGCACAAAAAAGAGCTAAGCCACAAGTTCAAAAATTTAGGCTAAAATAAATAATGGTGCTTATTGGTTTTGCAACCCTATAAATGCCTTTTTTCTTTCAGGCCTTCAGCCTGATGTAATATAACCTATCTACAAAGCAAGGCGCACTTCGCCTTGCCTTGATATTACAGGCCTTCAGCCTGCCGATCATGCAACAATAGTGGCATATTTTGCAACATAATTGTTAATCGTCTGCCTTACCTATCATACCTTTGCAGCCGAAGTTCTAAACCGCAAAGACTATTTTTAATTCAGAAAATTTCCTCCTTACTTTTTACAATAGCAGTCTCCCCCTTTTGGCAAGGATTTTTTGCTTTACTAATGGATGAAAAGATTCACATAATTTTTAAAACAATTTGATTATTAGTGGTATAAAAGTATATTTGTTAAAAAAACGCGTGATTTTCTTATTACCTGATTATAGGATTTTTAAGGGTTCAATGACTCTGTCATTCCGCACAATAGTGTTGGTTTATATCCTTTTTGCCTTTTCTCCAAACCCAATTCAAGCCCAGAATAATGATAATGTAGACAGTCTGATTCAATGTCTGAATAAAGCTGAAGATGAAAAATTGCGAGGTGAGCTTCTTTACCAACTCACTTCGGCCTATTTAGACACCGATTTAAATTTGGCCGATTCGATTAATCGGCTTAATTTATTGGCCGCCGAAAAAATGGACGATAAAGCCTTGTTGGCAAAAATTAAATACGCGGATTTTAAGCTATGCAAACTCAGAAATGACAAAAAAAACGCACTGATTCATCTAAGAGAATCAAAATCTCTTTTTCAAATTTTGGGCGATAGCATTAATTATGCCAGCAGTTTGGTGGACGAGGGTAGTTTTCTAATGGCTCAACAAGAGCTTCAGAAAGCCTTGCCACTTTTGCTCGATGCTAAAAGAATTTTCCTTTATTATTCACATAAAAAAGAATTGTCGTTGCTTTATAGCACGCTGGGCACTCTGTACAATACTTTGGGAAATATTTATCATATGCCCGTAGATTTTGAAACATCGTTAAAATACCACCATTTATCGCTCGAGATTAACCAGGAACGCAATTTCGACAGGGGTATTTCGGTGAATTATCTCAATATCGGCAATACCTACAACTCTCAAAAAGACTATGTTAAAGCCCATGAATATTACCTGAAAGCCTACGAAATAAAAACTAAAATCGACGATAAGCTTGGAATGCAGAAATGCATGAACAATATGGGGGTTGCTCAAATGAATATTGGCAATTTTAAAAAAGCCATTGAGCATCATCAAAAAGCGGTGGAACTGGCTCTTGAGTTAAAGAATGATTATTATATTGCCATGGCCCATATCAATCTGGGGAATGATTATCTGGAAGACAAAAACTACAATCAGGCTATTTTGTTCAGCAAGAAGGGATTGGAAAAAGCCGAAATTGTTAAAGACTTGATTTTGCTCAAGGAGGGCTCCCGAATTCTTTCTGAATCGTACGAAAAATTGAACAATTTTAGCAATGCTTTGCTTCATTACAGGCTCTATAAGTTTTATGATGACAGCTTAACCACGCGAAATAATTTAAAGGAAATGAGCGAAATCAATGCCCGTTTTGAAGGAGCCCAAAAGGACATTGAGATAAAGGAGCTTAAACTTGATGCTATTGACCATGAATTATCCCTGCAAACCACCCGGTTCTATACAGGTCTGTTTGTTGGTTTGTTTTTATTGGTCACCATTTTTGTGGTTTTCCTTTACCGGCAATCGAAAAATGACCAAAAAATAAAGACAAAACTTCGCGAAATCAACGACATCAAATCGGCTTTCTTTGCAAACCTGTCGCACGAATTCCGAACTCCTTTAACACTTATGCTTGGCCCCACCGAGAAATTGATTGATGAAGTTGACGAGAAGCAAAAACCCTTGCTCCAGCTCATCCACCGCAATGCCAGCCGACTGCTGGCTCTCGACGAGCAACTGCTCGAATTTACCCGCATCGACAGTGGAATTCAGAAATTGAATCTGGTGAAAGGAAATCTTATTTTACACATTTCCGCATTGGTAAAATCATTTGAAATGCAGGCCCAGAAAAAGGGTATTCATTTGGAATTCAGCACAGAAATAAGCCAAAATTCCTATATTTTCGATTCGGATATTGTGGAAAAAGTCATCACTAATTTGCTCTCCAATGCGGTAAAATATACCCAACCCGATGGCAAAATACAGGTAAAAATATCGGAAACATCGTTATTTTCGGGCCAATCGACCCCTTCATCTCCCATGCTCCTGATAGAAGTGAAAGACAATGGTCCGGGAATTATCCCCGATAAACAGGAACAAATTTTTGAGCGGTTCTACCAGCTTAATAATTATTCCAGCGGAATAAAAGACGGCTATGGTATTGGCCTGGCTCTGGCCAAGGAACTTGTTCAACTGCACAAGGGTAAAATTGAGCTGGAAAGCAAAATTGGTCAAGGTAGCAATTTTAAAGTCTGGTTACCTGCCGATAAAACCCCCTATACAAGCGAAGAACTGAAAAATCTGAGTGATTTTAAACCCCATCTCATTATTGATAAAAATATATCAACCGACAATATATCAGCTGAAAATCATTTGTTTACCAGTGAGCCAATAAAAAAATCCAATTCATTTCTTCCTAAATTACTCATTGTGGATGATAACGCAGATATGCGGATATTTCTTCGCGAAATAATGTCAGAGTCGTTCGACGTGGTAGAAGCCGAGGACGGACAGGAAGGTTTAAAAAAAGCCTTGCAATCGCAACCTTTGCTTGTGGTAACCGATATTATGATGGAAAAAATGGATGGTATAGAGTTTTGCAATCAGTTAAAAACCAGGCCCGAAACACAACATATACCCGTAATTATGCTTACAGCCCTAACTTCTATCGATGATAGAATCTCTGGTTTGGAAAATGGTGCCGACGATTATATCACCAAGCCCTTCAACAGCAAAGAGCTGCTTGTTCGCTGCAAAAACCTTATCAGCCAAAGAGCCTTTCTTAAAGACCTATTCACCAGCGAACTGAAATTGGAACCCAAATCGGTCAATATCACTTCATCCGATGCTGTTTTTATTCAGAAACTCATTGGCATTATAGAGAAATACATGGACAATCCGGATTTTGATGTGGAAGTCATGTCGAATGAAATAGGATTGAGCCGCAGTCAGTTACACCGCAAAATTACCCTGCTCACCAATCAATCGGCCACCAATTTCATAAGAATTATTCGCATGAAAAGAGCTGCACAACTGCTCGACCAGCGAGTAGGAAATATTTCGGAGGTGATGTATGCAGTGGGATTAAACAACCTCTCCTATTTTTCCAAATGCTTTAAGGAAGTTTATCAAATCACCCCTTCGGAATACCTGAGCAAAACATAGTATCAGAAACACTCCACAAACAGTTTTCTTGTTATTAAATTCTATTTCAGTGCTTTATCATAAATAGAGCAATGTGAAATAATATGAAATTGCATCAATAGTCCTATCATTTGCAACAATACTTTCAATGGATTGCCATAGGGTACCCTATGTTTGCTGCGCAATACTTTCATTTTTTCAGCCATCCCGCTGGTGGAAGAAAATAAGATTTGCTAAAAAAATCCAATTGAATCCATTTCTTAAAAAGCGCAACAGCATGAATAAAAACAGCTTTATTACCATGGAATTATGCTTTCCATTGAAAAATACATTTAAAGAAAGAGCCATGATTATCCAATCTGCCAATGAAATAAAATTTTTCAGGGCGATACGCTAGTTTTCGAACTCCATAACAACAAAAAATAATAGATGAAAATCAAAACAATTTTAATCTTCGCCATACTTTCAGTTTCAGGCACATTTCTTTCCGCCCAGGGAATAAAGGTGGAGCCTGGCACCTGCCTTAAAATTGACATGGGTGCTACAGTCAACATTTCCGGTGGAGGCCACTTGTATCTTAAATCAAATGCCACGGGCGATGCCTCCCTCATAGACCAAGGCAGCCTTACTTACACTGGGGGTGGTGAAGCTAAGATTGAGCGCTGGCTCACCCAGGGCAAATGGCACCTGATATCCATTCCTGTGAATAGCGCTCTTGCAGGCATGTTTGAGCGTGATTACCTCCAAAGGCATGATGAACTCACCAATTCGTGGGCAGATATTCCCCAGATGCTCTACAATCTGGAACCCACAAAAGGCTATGCTGTATGGACTGTTGACGCCGCACCCACCACAGAATTATATAGTGGATTGGCCAATACGGGGGTCAAAAACATCAGTTTTACAAAAAGCGGACAGGGTTATAATCTCATCGGAAACCCTTATCCATCAGCATTAGATTGGGATGAAGTGGCTAAACCTCTTCAGCTCAGCGGTGCCATCTGGCTTTTTGATCCAACCCTGGGGTCAAATGGCGATTACCGTTATTATATTGCGGGAGGCGGAGGAGCCAATACCACAACTAAGAATATTCCTTCAGGTCAGGGATTTTTTGTTAGAGCCCTGAGTGGCGCTGGAACTCTAACCATTAATAATTTCTGCCGAACCCATGGCGGACAATCCTTTTACAAAGCAGAAAGCGAAAACCATATGCTTGTTCTCAAAGCCACTGGCAACCATATTACCATGCAAACTGCCATTCGGTTTATTCCGGAATCCACCCCACAAATTGACCGACTCTATGATGTAACTAAAATAATTTCAAACAGTTTGGATGTTCCTGTGGTATATACCCTATGCGATAACGAGAAAATGGCCATCAACTCTCTTCCCGGGGTTATTGGTCACGAAACAATTCCTATGTTTTTCGAAGCAGGCACCGATGGTTTGTATAGCTTTTCGGCAACAGAAATGGAAAGCCTGGGAGATGATATTCCTGTATTTCTTGAAGATATTTCAACGAACACCATCCAGAACCTACGCACAAGCCCAAACTATAGCTTTTCTTATAGCAGTGGAGCCGTGCGCCTGTTCCATATCCATTTTAAGGAGGTAACCGCTGTGGATGAACTTTGGGCCAATAACACAGATTTTCAATGCTTTATGAGCGGTGGCAAGTTGCAGGTAAACTTCAAAGGTAACTTGTCTTTTGAAGGCCAGGCAAACATAGCCGTTTATAATACTGCAGGCCAACTTGTTATGCAAAACCAAACAACCCAGGCAGAAACAGAATTTTCGTTTGATGGATCGGCAGGTTTATATATTGTTCAGGTTTTACACAGCGGTCATCTGACCTCCATCAAAGTTAGCAACCCATAATTAATGAACCCAAAGATAACCAGGTGAAGACAATCTTAAAAACTTTCGCATCACTGATAACAGTTTTACTATTAACCATTTATGACTCAAAAGCACAACCCCCGCCCCCACCCAATGGTGGAAGTAATCCCGACGGTGACAACACGCCCGTTGGCGGCGGTGCACCAATTGCCGGTGGAGCAGGCATATCGCTGGCTCTGGTGGTAGCTTATGGAATTAAAAAAGTTTATCAGATCAATGAAAACAAAAATGAATAACCCCAGAATGAATAAAATTTATACTACATGAAATAGCCATGATTATTAAATCACTCATTGGAATGATATTTTTTTATCATGGCGTATTCCATGTGACCTTAATTTAAAAGAAAATAACACATGAAAACACTTAAAATTTCGTTATTAACAATAGCATTTTTAGCAGCATTTACTATGCAAGCGCAGGTGGCAGTATCAGCCGACGGCAGCAGCTCCCACAACTCGGCCATGCTCGAAGTAAAAAGTACTTCCAAAGGCTTTCTGCCTCCACGAATGACTGAGGCGCAGCGGAATAGTATTTATCATCCTGCCACAGGTCTCATGATTTATCAAACCGATAGAGAAACTGGATTGTACTTATACAACGGAACTTTCTGGAATGCAGTTAGTCAGCTAGCCGATGGCTCAGAAACTAAAATAACTGCGGGTACAAATATTACTGTTACCGGCACCGGAACCACTGCAAGCCCCTATGTTGTAAATGCCGCCTCAGTGAGCGCACATTACGTGGGCGAACTCTATGGCGGCGGTGTGGTTTTTTGGGTGGATCAGACGGGTTCCCATGGGTTAATAGTGAGCATGATCGATCTTAGCACAGCACAAGCCTGGAGTAATATTAATACAGAACTGATTGGAACCACAGCTCAAAGCGACTGGAATGGTCAGGGAAACTCAAATGCCATCATGACACAAACCGGACAAACAACGAGTGCCGCCAAACTCTGTGGAAATTACATCAATGCCAATTATGGAACTGGAGTATACAGCGACTGGTATTTACCCAGCAGGGGCGAATTAATTGATTTGTATTGCAATTTAAAGGCAGTTCAAAAAGCACTCGATACCGATGGAAACAGCGCTACTACGGAAATATCAAAAATCTATTACTGGTCGTCAACAGAGCTTCGATATAACGTTGCATGGGCTTTTCTCTTCACCTCGGGTTCATGGCAATTCTACGACAAGGGCATTACAACCTATGTTCGTGCCGTTCGGGATTTTTAATTCGCGGGATAGCTTATTGGGATTATCTACTTAAGTATTTCTCCTATTGGCGGGTTTATGTAAAAAGTGAACGAGTGCGAACCTTACTTGAGATTATCAGTGAAAATCACTCAAATATCTTAATTGCAGCCTTTCCTTGAAAAAAATGAAATGTCCCCCCAAATACAAGAATAAAATGGATTATCGGATTAGCCTATGCCCTATTTTTCAACATATTGCAACAATAACACTACAATTTGCAACAATATTTGCAACGGTCTCCCCCGGCCTTTTCTATGTTTGCTCCGCATATTTTCCACATTTCATTCATGCTTCTTTTTAATGAAATGGCGAAACCTTGCAAAAAAGAACCCACATATTTTAAATATTATGAAACGTATCAATTTGAACTTAAAGAATTTTATTGCCATTCTGTTTTTTGCCCTTGCCGGATTTAGTCAGAATGGTTTTAGCCAGATTATTGACGACCCCATCAATATGATAGCCTATCGGGGGAATAACAATGCTAATTATCAAATAAGAATCGATTTAATTTGCGAGCCAGAAGGTACTGTTAATGGTGGATGCAGAACATCGCTGGGCATTTATACCGATAATTCCAGATTAACCAAAGCAGCAAAGCACCATTTTGGATTGACCCTGGGGCATATTTATGTTATCACAGTTCAAATCAGACCTGGCCAGGAAGACTATGATGGTTGCGAGCAAAATGGAGTGATATCCAACGACTATGGCTCATTTGATGGAAGTTACTATATGGCAAGTTATTATATAGAGTCCGATGGTCCTCCTGTTGCTGTGCCCAATACTCCTACTTCCAATTCACCGCAATGCGAATCGGTGACCATAACACGAAATGGAAACCCACCCGCTGGCGAGACCTGGTACTGGCAGACTTCGGAAAATGGGACAAGCATAGCAAATTCCAACGAAACCTATACGGCTACATCTTCCGGCACCTATTATATCCGATCGCGCAAAACATGCAACGGGCTCTGGAGTTTACCCGACAGTGTTTCCGTTATTATTTCTGCGGCTCCTGGCGATATCTCTTTCAGGGGAGGCGGAATGTTTTGTACTTACACTATTGTTGATGCACAAGGTGGTATTGGCGGAACAATCTACTTTCAGGGAACCACACCCAACGGAACCAGCACAGCCATTCCATCCAATTCTCAAATCATCACCGAAACAGGCACTTATTATTTTCGAGCTCTGAGCCCTGGTGGATGTTGGGGAAACGATGCTGGAATAACATGCATTAAAACAGGGGCTGCACAACCCAATTCAACCAACGAAACTATCAATGCGGGCGAAACTGCCACCCTTGTTGCCAGCGGAAGCTCAGGAAATTATCGATGGTACGATGCGGCTTCCAATGGAAACCTTTTGTTTACCGGAAGCCATTTTACAACACCAACACTCTTTGAAAACACACAATATTATGTTGAAGCTTATTCCGTCAATGTGCAGGATGTTGCCGAATACCATTTTACAAATTGCGGAGCCACAGGACCTTATGGCCCCAACCAATCACAAAGCAATGTCAGTTATACAGAAACCAATTTAGAAGGTGAGGTTACCATATTTGGGTCGGGAATTCAAAAATGGGTAGTCCCTGTAACCGGAAATTACTTCATAGAAGCGAGTGGAGCCCAGGGAGGCACCGTAACCACAAATTTATTGGGCCCAGATGAGAACTACGCTTATGAAGGCGAGCATGTGAATTACGAACATCACGCGGGAAAGAAAGGGGCTGTAATTCAGGGCAATTTCGACCTTGTTGCCGGCGACGAATTGTATATAATTGTTGGCCAGATGGGCACCAGCAAAGAGTTCACCGATTGGGGTGGCGGCGGTGGCGGAGCTACTTTCGTCACAAAAAAGGTAGATAGCTCGCCTTATTATGTCAACGATATATCGGCCTATGTTACTCCGCTGATTACTGCCGGTGGCGGTGGTGGTGCTGGGGATAATGGAATTCCTACTGAAGCCACAGGAGGTCAGGCCACTACAACAACAAATACCAACGGAGGCACTGGAAATTTTGCAGGTGCAGGTGGCGGATTTCTTGGCAATGGCGTAACTCGCGGGGGATTTTCGATGGTGAATGGTGGCGTAGGATTTGTACAGGACGAAGGCTCCGGAGGTTTTGGCGGTGGTGGTGCTTCGTTTAATGGCGGTGGAGGTGGTGGAGGCCATCAGGGTGGCGATGGTAACGACCCCAAAGGCGGCAATGGTGGGCTTTCGTTCAATAATGGAACCAACCCATCGGGCTTTTTCAATCTGAATGCAGGTCATGGCAGTGTTTTTATCATTCATCAGATTGAGATAGCTGGTTGCCCGTCAACTCGTAATACTTCCACAGTTACTGTTTTGCATGAAACTGCAAATTGGATTGGTGGAACCCAGGGACACGAAACCCATTGGAACCAGGCTTCGAACTGGAGCACCAATAGTATCCCCACCGATGGAAATGATGTTATCATTCCAAATACCACCCATAAACCCATTATTTCGGCTGGTGTGGGGGCAGATTGCAATGACCTTACTGTTCAGGCAGGTGCTTCATTAACTATTGAATCGGGCGGATCGCTTATTAATCAGGGAAATATAACCAATAACGGCCAGATTTTTACGAAACGTGAAATTTCGAATGGTGTGTGGCATTTAATATCATCGCCAATAGCCAATGCCGAAAGTGGTATGTTCACCGGAGATTTTCTACAGGTTTTTAACGAAACCACTGGTTTATACTCCGAAATCACCTCCCCCGATTATGGCTTATTACCCGCTCAGGGTTTTGGTTTCTATTCGCCCGGTGGCTCAACATCTTATACATTTTCGGGTACGCCAAACACTGGTTTGCAAACAAGGCCCATTACGTTAACAAATGTGAGCGGATACGGGTATGATGGCGCCAACCTTCTGGGGAATCCTTATCCATCATCCATCGACTGGGATGGCTTAAGAATACCCTATGGAGCGGTTTATTACTGGAATGGCGCTGCTTATGTCAGCTGGAATAATGGTGGTGCCGGCTCCCGATATATTCCACCCATGCAGGGATTCTTTATTGTAACGCAAGCGGCTGGTACATTTTCGCTCAACAACAATAACCGCACACACAGCGGAGCCAATCAATACTATAAATCGGATGAGGAACTTCAAACCAAGGCTGGCATTGTGCTCATCACAAAAAACGAGACTTTTGATGACGAGCTTCATATAACCTTTGCCAACGAAAGTCTTGAAGCGTTTGAACTGGAACGAGATGCCTGGAAAATTCTCACCACAACACCTGGTGTTTCGCAGATTTATTCCTTGTGCGACGATGGCAAGCTGAGTATTGACAGTCGCCCGGAAACAAATATAATACCACTGGGTTTTGCCAATGACCAAAACGGGGTTTATGAAATTCAAGTCAAAGAAATGAGCGGGATAGCGGAAGCAACCCTCGAAGATACCAAGTTGAGTGTTTTTCATGACCTGGCAAGCGGCCCTTACTCGTTCAACTGGCAATCCACCGATTTTGAAAACCGGTTTATCCTTCATCTTAAAGCTACAAATACCGCCGAAATTCCTATTACTCAAAATAAGGTATTTAGCCATCAAGGCAAATTGTATGTAAAATTAGATGATGGCGACGACTTTCAGCAAATGACCGTTTTCGACTTGACTGGCCGAATGATTTATGTGCAGCCCATCAACAAAAGCAAGACTCATATTTTCGATCTGAAAAAGCCTCATGGAGCTTATATGGTTCGTTTAATCGGCGTGGAGAATCAACAATCTTTTAAAATAGTATTATAAACCTGATATATAAATCATTATGAAGTATTTACAAAAAATTACCGCAATCGCAATCCTTACATTAACCATCAGTTTGGCTTTCGGACAAGCCCCACCTCCGCCCAATAATAATAATCCAGGAAACCCGGGCAACAATCCTGTGGGTGGTGGTGCGCCGGTGGGCAGTGGATTCATCATTCTTTCAGCTTTGTCAGCAGTCTATGGAGGTCAGAAATTCTGGAAAAACTTAAAATTGTAAAAAGTAAAGCTCGTTCCGGCTTTAGAATTGATTTTGGCACAGGTCCATGCGTGGCCTGTGTTTTTTTTAGCTATTTTTCTGTGAGACCCCTATCTCTTCGACCTGGTAGTATTCAGTCTTATAGAGGAAAGAGATTTCTGAGTCTTACTATTGGAGCCTCCCCTGCACCCCCCTGCTTTGTGCGACTCCGCCGGAGTCGGATTTCCCTTTTCTTTCTAATTTTTTACAAACATTTGACCACGCTGTGGTCAGGCTTTTCGGTAGTAGCCCGAAGAATCGAAGTTTCGTTGGGAGAGGCTTGCCGGCAACCATTTAATTGAAAGAAATCTTCAATAAATGAAACACCAATTTCAAACTGAAACATCGTAAGCTGGCAATTACCGGGCCTTGATGTCCTGCCTGGCTGAACAGTCAGGCAGGTTTGTTACTTTTCCATGAAGGGAAAAGTAAGAGAAAAAGAAAGAAACATTTTTCTTTTCTCCTTTTTTAAAAAAAGGAGAGCAAAAATTACCGCTGCATCAAAAAGGCTACTACGGGACATTGTGGAACGGGAAAAGAAAAACTCCTCCTTTTAGCTATCGCTAACGTCGTCAAACAGTTTCTTTTCCTTGTCGTTCCACAATATCCCTCCGTTTAACGCCTTTTTGCTGAGGCGGTCAATAGACATTCCTTCGGAAGTCTTAGGATCAACAGCGGAGCGGGAAGCGGCTTGCCTAAGACTGTTCGATATAACGAAATCACGAAAAGCTGAAGCACAGATTTTCAAGCTGAAACACTGTGGGCAGGCCTTGGCACGGCAGGGAGCGGCTCGAGCAGTGTCTAAAGATAAAAATGGCCAAATGATAGACTTTTCGG
>CAXYYJ010000064.1:0-19753 GCA_964293475.1 uncultured Draconibacterium sp. | reverse complement strand
TTATTATTTCATATATACAACATTATACGACATTATATTATTCTATTTACTTAATTACCCATGTCTGCTGATTTTTCAAATATTTTTTCACCCGCCAAAGAAATTTGTTTCCAAAAGCGAAATAGAACTGAAATAACTGGAGATATAGTGGATTCCGATTGCTATCAGGATGCAATATTGCGGGGATTGGGGTTTTCTGAGCCAGTGTAAGAATGACCCAACAATTAAACTCAATAAAATAATATTATGGCACATCGAGTTTTTATATCGTTTAAGACAGAAGACAATTCTTATAAAAATTATATTCAAAATAATTTGGGTGTTGATTTGATTGATAATTCATTAAATGAAGCAATTGATTCGGAAGATGAAGATTACATAATAAGAAAAATTCGTGAAGATTATCTTTCTGATTCAACTGTAACAATTTTTTTAATCGGAACTCATAGTTCTGAAAATGAAGGTGCAGTGGAGCAAAAATTTATAAAAAGAGAATTGCAAGCTTCATTATATGATGGAAAATCTAATTCGCGAAACGGAATATTAGGGATTGTATTACCTCATATGTATGATGAAATTTTTAAAGGAAGTTATGTTTGTTCTAAATGTGGAAAAAATCACAATCATGTTTCGATTAATGATAGTACAGTGATTAAAGAATTTTCATGTAACTATTATATAAAGCCTTTACCTGAAGACAAATGTAGTTGGTCAGAAGAAGATAGATTCTGTGTGCTGGTAAAATGGGATGATTTTAAAATTGATTCTGATAGTGCTGAAAAATTTATTGACCAAGCATTCGACAAGCGAAAAGAACCAATTGCAGAGAAAGTGAAAGTTTACCCAAAATAGTGCAAGAATGAAAACAAATAAGAAGAAATTATGTTTCGTAATAATGGGTTTCGGCAAGAAAAAAGACCCTGACACAAATCGAACAATTGATTTGGATGAAACCTATAAAAAGATTATTCGCCCTGCGGTTGAATCTTCTAACTATAATTGTATAAGAGCTGATGAAATTTTGGATCCAGGAATTATAGACAGAAGTATGTATGCATTACTCTATAGAGCTGAATTAGTGATTGCTGATATTTCAACATACAATCCGAACGCAATCTATGAACTAGGTACTCGACATGTTTTAAAACCTTTCTCAACAATAATAATTAAAGAAGACGAGAGCAAAATCCCATTTGATATTAATCATAGTAGAACACTTAGTTACAAACATTTAGGAAATGAAATAACTAATAGTGAAGCCAAGAAATGCATTAGACAGTTGAAAGACCTGATTTCCTCAATCACTGAAAATCCAATTATTGACAGTCCTCTTTATTCCTTTATTCCTAAAATTAAGCAACCTGTTTTATCGGATGAAGACTTAAATGAAATTATCGGAGAATTAAAAAGTAATGAAAATACTATTTTTTCATTAACTGAAAAAGCTAAAGAGTTAATGAGGGAAAAGCTATTCACAGAAGCTGCTGAAACTTGGAAAAAACTTGGTGATAAAGCAAATAATGAAGTTTATTACATACAGCAAGAAGCACTATGCACTTATAAGAGTAAAATGCCAAACGAAATTCAAGCCTTAACTAATGCATTACAAATTATAGGAAGAATCTCTGAACAGACAGATACAGAAACACTTGGAATAACAGGTGCAATCAATAAAAACTTATGGAAATCCACTAACGAAATAGGTTTTTTAATTACCGCAATTGAATATTATAAAAAAGGCTGGAATCTATACAAAGATTATTATACTGGCGAAAACTATGCACATTGCCTTGAGCAGAAAGTACTTTTAGAAAAAGATAATGATATTAGAATTCACTCTAAAGTTGAAGCAAAAAATACTAGAAGAGAGATTGTCGAAATTGCTTTAAAATCTTTGGATGAGTCAGAGCCTGAAGAGTTGAAATGGAAGTTTGCAACCCTTTCAAACTGTTATCTTGCAATGGAAGATATTGAAAAGGCAAAGGAGTTTGAAGAAAAATTTACCTCACAAGACCCTTTAGCATGGGAAATTGAAACTTTCAAGAAATCAAAACAAGAAATCATTAACGCAAAAAAATAGGAGATTATCAATATGGCAAAAGAATACCATATTTTTATTAGTCATTCATGGGCATACCCTGATGATTTGAAGAATTTACGCAAACTTTTAAATGAACGAGGATATTTTAATGTAGAGTTTGAAGAAGCAAGTGCTGACGAACCAATTAATTCCGCAAACGCTGTTTACATTAAGAATAGACTTAAACAAAAAATTTCCAATTCAAATATTGTTTTGGGTATTGCGGGAATGTATGCATCATATAGCGATTGGATAACTTGGGAATTAGATAAGGCAATTGAACTAGGCGTCCCTATTGTTGGAGTTGCTCCTAGGGGTCAAGAAAGAGTATCAAAGACAGTTAGTGACAGAGCAAAGGAAGTGGTTCGGTGGAACACAGAAAGTATTGTGGCAGCTATCAGAAAATGGGCTATATAAAGAATGAATTAAAGAACACCGCCTCATAACAAAGTGTAGCAGCAATAAGGGTTTCAGAGGTAATTTAAGCATTCAGCCCAGATCAATTTTAGGTGCAGTTTGATGGAAAAACAGCCCGTAATACCTAACTGCTTCTACACTCCACCGATACCAACAAGGCTAAAAGGTTCAACCTTTATTTAATAGAAGTAATTTTTAAAATAGCTGATTAAATGGAATTTAAATTTGAAGAAAAAATAAGTAGTCATAATCTTCCTGAATTAATTAATAATGACTGGGATAAAATATTTTTAGTTGACCCTGAAATTGAATTTAATCTGGTCAGACTTGAATGGATAACGGGTGAGGCTATCACATACATTTTTGCTTTAATAAACCAATTAAAATCTAAAGGATTTCAAGTTAAAGTTACATTGCCAAATCCTGGAAATATAATTGATGCTCTAAATGAGGATAAGAATAAACGGAATCGACACAAACGACTTGCTAGTTTAATAGACATTTGGAAAATCGAGAACATATGCAACCTTCAATTAGGTATTGATTTAATAGTACCATCAAATCATAACACATTAATTGAAAATGCCAGAAAGAAATATAAATATATAGATTCTAGTTGGTACAAAATACTCCCCTTTCAGAAAGTGAAGACACCTATTTTTGAAAATATAAACAACATCAGGGAGCATCTCGATGATAAATTGAATGAAATATATTCCATTGAAAAAGATGCTTTGCTTATATTAAATAGATTTAATTCAAGTAAGCCTTTTGAGAACCAGACTTTAAGTCACTTATTGACCACAGAGCTATTTCTTAACACAATTTTTCATAGTGGATCAAAAGAATGCTATTTTTCTATTGTCTTGAATAGCAAATATGATGAGGATGTCGAAAAAGAAAAACTTATCAACAACGGTTACTTAAAGGAAGAAGCTAGTTTAAGAGCCAAGAATAAGGTTAAATGGTTTACAAAGAATATATTGCCAGAATCTATTATTAATGAAAGGGATGAAGAAATTACCAACTTTTTTATATTGAAAGGGGAGTTTCTTAACAGAAGTTATTTAGAATTTAACTATATAGATTTTGGACTAGGCATACCTAGAACCTTAGAAAATGAGTTTAATAAATTTGAAAAACAACTAAAGCATTTAAAATCAAATTCACCAATAAAATACAAAGAAGAAATTGAAAAATTGCCACTTTTAGACAATGAAGGGGAAAAGATTAACAAGGATACAAAAATTTTAGAGTTCGCTTTTTTGTTAGATAGTTCGAGTGACCCTTTCGAAGACTCGCTTGAAATAAGAGATTATATGCCAAGAGGTCTATTTTTTCTAATTGAAGTTATCAAGAGGTTTGATGGATTATTAATATTGAAGAGTAATAATGGTAAAATTATTTATGATTTCTCTGATTCAAAAATTAATAAGAAAGCAGTAAGAGCGGGGAAAATTAAATATAATTTCCCAGGAACTATGATTACAATTTTATTACCTAATGAATCAAAAAACGGCAGAAGTGTCGAAAATACTGAGGGAGCGGTTGAATTAGAAAAATTTCAGGTAAAAAAAGGTGTAGGTAATATTAAACATTCCCACTTAAGCATTGGTCAAATTTTATCCGAGTCATTTAAGAAAATTGATTATAGAACTGAGAAATCAAAACTTAATTACGCTTTATACACAGAATTATTTAAAGGGCTAAATAAAAGGCTTAAATCAGAAAATGCAGAAAAGGAAAAAAGAATTGTTTATATAGATTTTGCAGGTGTAAATCTTTCATTTATTGAATCGAAAATATTTTTCTATTTAGTTAATACACCATACATTAATGAAACCCAAACAAATGTTGTTATAGTCAACATTAGCAATAAATATATTGACAGACTAAAGGAAATACAAGAACTAATAAGATGTACAAAACCATTTCATTTTAGACCCATCCCTTGTATAGTTCACACAAAAGACAATGGAATAAAAGTATTATGGCTTGGCGTTTCAAATGAAAAGGACGAAATAAAATTAACTGAACTATTATTATCTCCTCCAGAAAATGATTTTGTTTATGTTTCTGAAATGAATGAGCCAGACTTAATTCATGGTAATTTTTTTAGAATAAACTGGATTAATCGTAAAAATAATTCTGGAAATATCTTTTTAAATTACTTCCCTGATATCAATGAAATTAAGTATGAAAGCTGTTTTCGTATTTCGCAAAGGTTAGCAAAAAACATAAAAAAATATAGCTTAGTTTGGCTTAACAATAAAGAAATCGCCTATCTGACCTCTGGAGGAAGATATCAATATCAATTCCTTAACTTTATTGAGTTATTAGCTACTTTTAAGGGAGACGGAACAACATTCTATAGTAAGCAGATAGCTAGATATTTAGTTAATAAATGGTTATTTGACAATATAGAATTCCCGAATTCTATTGACTGGATTGTTTCTGTCACTTTATCGGGTCAAATATTAGCAAGAGAAGTATTAAATGAACTTAAAATATTTTACAAAGATGGTGAAGATATCCCTGAATTAATTAGGCTTGCACATTATTATGAATTTGAAAATGAAGAATATGGTCTTAATTCAATTAACGAAGGAGATAAAATTATTATTGTTACTGATGTTATTTCTACAGGTGATTTACTAGAACGACTAACAAATTCAGTTGAACACAGAAAAGCTGATGTAATAAGGTATTTAAGTATCGCAGATGTCAGAGATTTAGAAAAATATGGAAATGCAAAATTTGATTCGAAACTAACCTCATTGATGTTACCTTCCGATTTTAAATCTGATAAAGATTTTGATTTTAACAAATATGATAATATTCAAGAATTTCATACTGAAATCATTAGAATAAATCCAATTATTAATGCACCTGTTTCAATAAAATTAGAAAATAGAAAAAAAATAAACCAAAATACTCTATTTGAATTTGAAGAATTTATCAAAAACTATATTTCTGAAGAATTTTTATTAATTGGATATTTTAAAAACAATAACACATTTCACTCGTACTTTTTTGACACTAATCAATATTTTAAATCATTACAAGGAAAGCGATTCTTTACCGATTTAATTAGAAAATGTTCATATTATGAAAAAAGTAAAAGACATAGTGTTGTAGCGTTCCCAATTTTTTCTGGGATTGAAAATATTGATGAACTTTTCCTGAAAGAAGTCCTATTAGACAATAATTTAATTAATAACGATTCTATTGTGATTCCTTTACCTCGTGTTGATACTCCAAATGGTTGGAGGTTCTCATTTCCTCCTGAATCGTTAGCAGAGAAAATTACTGGAGATATTTTGCTTATTGATGATGGTTCATTATCAGGAGAAACAATTATACAAATGATAGATTCTATATGTTTCTTTACTGTAAGAAGCATAACACTTATAACAATATTTGGGAGATTGAGAGATTTTCAAAAAGAGTTTTTTTCACAAATTAAAGGCTTAACTAATGTAGAACATGGTATTAATATTTATTTCGGAATACATGCCCATATTCCATATTATCCTTTCAATAAGTCATTCCCCTTATTCCAGGAATATAATGAACTGAGAAGTATAAATCTACAAGAAATACAAATAGATGAAGAAAAACAATTCATATCAGAAAGATTAAATGAAATAAGTGCTAAAGTTCTCTATTCAAAAAAAACAAACCTTAATGGCGATTTAAAATATTTTCCCCAAAATAAAGCTGGTAAAATAGATAAAAAGAAAATATACATTATTAGAGATGCAATAGGTAAATTAGAGCATTACAGACTTTACAAAGAATATTATTCTGATTTTTCAATAAATAGTGAAGAAGAGTACGAATTGTTAATGGCAATAATTTTACATGAGCCTTCACTCTCTACCGTAGTTAAAAACTTGCTTCCAGAGATTTATAAAGAATTACGAACAAGACTAAATCTGAATATAATAGAAAACAAAGAATTTTCCCTAAAATACAAATGGAAAAATGAAAGTTTGATAAGGCTATTGTTTATTTTCAATAAAGAATTGTTTTATGAAACAGATACAATATTATCTTTGGCGAGGTTGACTTTAAATAATAAATACCTTCAAGGGTATATAATTTTTGAATACAATAAAAAGCTGAGAGAAAATGATACAAGTAGTCTGATTTTTAAATACAAATTATATTCAGCAAGTTCAATTTTAGCAACAAAGGATTTATTCGATAAGTCATTTGTTAAACCATTACTCCGTAAATTTGAAAATATTGAAAACAACTGTATTAGGAATGCAATAGCTAAACTAGTTGATACAATATATAAGGAAAAAATTCTTCCCCGGCATAGTAAGTTTATTGAAGCTAAAAGTCCTATTATATCAAATTTAAAGAATAGTTATAAACCTATAGAGAAAAATAAGATTCAGGTTCTTTCTAATCTAATCCAGGAAGAATTATTGGAACCGCTTGAATTAATTAGAAAATGTGAAGGTTTTTTCCCTGTCAAACATAAACTTTTTAAAGAAAGCGATTCGCCAGTTTTAGTTTTGAAAAAATTGAAAAAAGACATAGAATCAATTGCTGACAACGCATTTGATGAGAGAAGCCAACTTGCCGATGAAGTAAAAGAATTTGTTGATAATTTTGCATCTGAAAACAATAAATTGAGAGAATTTTTAGCAGAATATCCGACTTATGTTAAAGACTCAATTATTTTAGTTTCAAACGATTACAGATATTATGCTTCCTCCATAGATTTTAATTTAAGTGATTTACGTGACTGTAATACAGTCTTGCCTATACATTCTTTCTATTTTGAACTTATTATTAAAGAGGTCTTTGATAATATTCTAAAAGAATACAAGAATACTAGAGTTAAGATAAGTTACAGATATGACAATGAATTCATAGCAATAATACAGGACAAACCATTCATAATAACTGAAAAGAAACATGGCGGCTTGTTTTATATTAGAAGTTTAATTGAATTGTTTGACGGACTTTTTGAACAAAATTTTGAAAATGAATCATACACAATAACTTTTACTTTTAAATCCTTAAATAAATAAAATTATGAAAATATTAGATGTTTTTGTTTTTGAAAAGTCTGAGCTTGGAGCAGATGAAAGAATTGTAGATTCCTTTATTGATATTGCAAATGATATTGCCGAATCCGTAGGAAGCAGTGCCTTATTTTTTACATCATATAAAGATTTTATAATTGCGTATAATGCTGGTTTGGAATTACTATCATTTAGACTTTGGATTCATTATATGTATAGAGAGAATAATCCGAAAAACTCGAAAGGATATCGAACTGCAAAAAAAATATCCGAACAAATAACAACTTTGAAAATAAATCTACTGACTAGAAATCCATCTCCTAGATCAGTAAGCAATTATAATGCTTATTGTACAGACGATGTAATTGATTTAATTAAGGAGTCCGACACTTCCGTACCTTATAATTCTCTTTATTCAAAGCATAAAGTGTTTATAAGTCATTCATCAAAAGACAGTGAAATAGTTAAAGGATTCATAAATAAAATACTTGGAAATGGCTTAGGTTTTGATATTGCAAATTCAAACAAAGATATTTACTGCACATCAATTGAAGAATTAGGAATAAAAACGGGTGCGGATTTTAGACAAAATATTAAAGAACATTTAATTAATGCTAATATTATCTTTTTGTTTCTTTCAGAGAGTTATCTAAATAGTGAGATTTGCTTAAATGAAATGGGAGCATCATGGGCTCATGACAAAACTATCTTTCCAATGATAATTCCTCCAATGGATTTTAAAGGTGTTGGTGCATTAATGGAAATAAATGAATGTGTAAAACTTGATTCTGAAGATAAGCTACTAAAAGTTTGTGATGAGCTTAACGAAATATTTCAATTACAAAATCAATCAACCAAGATTAATAGAGCAATAAAGAGTTTTATAAAAGAACACATAGAATCGTAAAGTAATTAGATTCATTGAATAAAAAGCCCAGTAGGTAAAAGCACCTATGTCCAATAGCCTTTGAAAGAGCAAATTGAAACTGCAGTGCCACACAGATAATATGCAGCGTTGGATAGTGCCGAAGCCAAAAAACGGCTACGGGGCATAGTTGCGGACCGTTATCACACATTATAGAGCACATGAAAGTGCACATAATAATATTCGGATTGATTTTGAGTTGGACAACTTTATTTGGACAAACAATTAAAGATTGAAAACAGATATTAAAAAAAGGAATCTCTCTATCTGACTTGCAGGAAAATATTGACCAATGACCCGTCCCCCAAAAATAAACAATCTAAATGGCAAAAACCCCATCCAATCCTTCCCTAAAAAACAATCAAAAATCAATCATCTGTTGTTCTCCCGATTGGTCTTTTAGATAAAACAGGGTGTCCCTACCCTGCTTGATTTTTATGAGTTTTTCCGATTTACTCGGAGTATTGCGACTACTAAGATTTTTTTCACGGTTTTAAAATTTGAGTTTCAAGGAAACCGCCGCTCTTCGGAGTATTGCAACTCTTAATTTCAATAAAAACACTATAATTCCATCAGATTGGTAAATCTCCGAAGGCTACTGAATAAGCCTCCACCATCAATCCCATCTCCCTACCCTAAAACCCGCCTTCCAAAGCGGCTTCGAGCGAGCGGGCGTGCGACAGGAAGGTTTCGGTATTCATCTCCTTGTAGAAAATCAAACCGTGGCTGCCACGAATGCGGGGATGGTCGTTTTGGTAAAAATAGTTTTTACCCAGCAACAGCTGTATCTGCTTGAGCTGGTCTATCCAAATCTGCTGGGTTAGGGTACTGAACTTCCCGTCTAACTGATAACTGGGGAAGCTGGCATCTACCTGACTCAGATAGCAGTTGCTGAAAGCATTCCCGAGCGACGACAGCGAATTGAGCGATACAGGCACAATCACATTGACCTCCGCCGCATGAAAACGATACCAAACATTTCGGTAACCCACAATCTTTAGCTGCGAAATATCGGTCTCCTGCCCCCACAACCTAATGGCTTCGGCCAATGCCTGCAACACCTTGTAATGGGTGTCGGGGCCACTGCCTTCGGGGTCTAAGGCCAAACTGATTACCGTGGGACGAAACCGCCTGAACTCTTCGAGAATGGGCGTTACATCGCGGTTTCGCTGGGGCTGCTCGGTGAAGATATCGCCCTTGTAAAAGCCCAGCCGCAAATGCTTCACATTCTTCACCTGTACGCCAAAATGTGCCCACACCAATTCTTCTTCAAACTCCCGAATTCTGCCTTTGAGCTGCTGAATATCCACCGGATTTTTCTGCCCGTCGTAGCTCTGCTCCAGGGTATAAACTATGTCTTCTATTTTCTCCAGCAACTCTTCCTTACTCTTGATGCCATAGAGCTCAACCATATCGCGGATAATGCGGTGACTCAGCCCTCTCCTACGCTCGTGGGGCTCCCCCGATGCCACCTTATTCAGATAATGATACACATCCTTGTCGCGCTTAAAGGCAAATCCTTTCTCGAAAAAATCGGGATAGTTGAGCATCTGCACCTGTCCGGCAATCATAAACTCCAGACTATCTTTGAGTATGTCGATGATAAATCGGTTGGTTACTGCGGTGAATCCCGATGTCAACACACTGAAGGTAAACTCGTTGGAACTCCCCCTGAGCTCGTGGCTGATGCGGGGAAAAAGGCCCAGCATAATGTCGTCGTGGTGAGGTCCTGTGTGGTAATATCTTTGATTTTCATCATTTCTAAGACCTTTTGCCAGCTTTTGTTTTATGGATTCAATGACCGATGGCACAGTATCTTCCGAAAGATGCGGAATTTGAGCGCACCAATTGTCGTCCTTCAAATCTCTGAGAGTCAGGTGATGACCGTAAATGTTTTTTCGGTCGCATAAATCGATGATGGCCCGTTCGGTTTTCTGGTGATTCCAATCGTTGCCGAGATAATAGTCTTCCACACTGTCTTCCAAAGTAGCAGCGGCACTTTTGGTGATATAGAAACGGGCATTCCGGAGTCCGTGAAGCACTGTGGCTGGATAGAGCACCGAGGCTTTTTCTTCGAGTGAGAGTTTCACAATGCCTGCTTTGGCTTCGCCGGCGGCAATGATGATGGCGGCTACATCCGGACGGAAGGTGATGGTTTTCAGCCCAATGGTGATGACCAATCTGTTGCGGCTCACTTCTATTCCGCCCAAATCGCCCGCGGCCACTGCCTGGGTTTCGAAATTGGTTTCGGTGAGTCGGGTGGTGGAGAAATGGTCGGATCCACGGGTATTGAATGCAATATGACCATCGGGACCTATTCCCCCCAGAAAGAAACCTATGCCACCCATCTGACGGATTTTTTGCTCGTACTGCACACACCACTCGTCAATCAGGTGAATGGAGGTCTGTTGGCGGCGCTCCAGTCCCGATTTGGCTTCGCGGTAGCGAAGACTTAAATCGACTTTAAAATCGGGGAAAATCTCGCGGAAACCGGCTCCACCTGCTAAGGGAATCTCCGCCGCATCGATGAGAAGGGCAAGCTCCGGATTAAGTCCAAAGCCTTTGATATAGTATTCTTTAACATACCAGGCAAAGCTGTTTTCCTGATGGGAATCGATGGGATAAAACTCGTCGATCTGAACAAATCTCAACCGGCTCAAATCGGGCTTGTGGTGGGTGGGAATTCCATAGTTTTCGCAGAGATTCTGTATGGAATCGGTTTCCCATTCATCCATAATTTTGCGCGTCCACTTGATAAAATGCTCCGGGGTTTTTCCGGTGGGGAGACTAATAACGCCTTCCGGATTCTCCAGCACCCACTCAATAAATCGCAATGCGGTGAACAATCCCAGTCTGGGGAAATTATCGGCAGTGATATAGGGCATGCGCGTCCCCATTTTTTCCATCCCCGACAGTTTGAGCATCTGTTTTTCAACGGGGCTAAATCCTTCAGAATTTATCATATCGATAGTTTGTGTGTTTTTATCAGGGCATGGCCTTGAATGGCAAAGGTAGGTAGAATCGGGCTTTCGGCGTTATTGTTTTCAGAATATTTGACGATTGGTTTGAATGGAGTTTGTAATTTAACATCCATTGGAATTTAAGCCAAACACCCCCCAATAATACCCCATTTGTTTATAAGTTTTCGGGGATTTTATACCATAAAATGATGCTTTAATTATCTTTGAAATAGTAAAAAACGACTTATTAAGAACTTTAAAATCCACAAAAATACCAGTGAAACACTCCTTTAGAATATTGACCTCCGCACTGTTTGCCTTTTGCAAAAATGATCGGTGCGACTTCTCAAATATGTCTTTGGGATGAATGTGACTCATTTATTATTGTCATACACTTAGTTTTCGGTTACCGCGAGGGTATCGCCTCTTGCATAGAATTCCGAAGGGTGTTTCACTTTTTTTATTCTCCGTTTAATTGCTCAAATATGGTCGCTGAAATACAAAAATTTGTGCTAAAAACTGTCTCTACAATCTTTCCTCCATTGGTAAGAACTTCTTCATTCACTTTTATATAAATCCCTGATTATGAAATTAGCACAACATCATTGGGAATATATTAAGGCTAAATTTCTGAGCATACGAAACGAGGATGACTTGTTTAATGTTCTGCATATTGCAGGCATCTATTTCTTTCAGGGGAGCGTGGGTGTTAATTCGGTTAAAAAGCTAAAATACTTTGCCATTGCCCGAAACCGAAAACATGGTTACCGCCATTTTAACATCAAAAAGAAAAACGGTGGCGAAAGGCAGATTCTGGCTCCACGGGGCGATTTGAAAAATTTACTTCAGATTCTCAACCTCATCCTTCAAAATATGCACGAATCCCATGAGGCTGCCACGGGATTTACACCCGGGAAATCCATTGCTCATAACGCGCTGATTCACATTAAGAACCACTATGTTTACAATATCGACCTCAAAGATTTTTTTTCTTCGTTCGATCAAAACAGAGTGAAAATGATGCTCATGCACCCGCCTTTTTTATTGAAGGATGAGCGGGAACCTTTGGCCTGGCTCCTTTCGAATCTTCTCACCTGCCCTATGGAGACAGATGGTTTAGTGAAGTCGGTTTTGCCCACGGGAAGTCCGGCCTCCCCAACTCTATCCAATATGCTTTGCTACCGAATGGATGAAAAACTTACACGCTTAGCCCGCAATTTTGGCGTCAATTATAGCCGCTATGCCGACGACATCAGCTTTTCGGGCTCGTCGAATATTTTTGTGAGCGAAGCCTTTCAGTGGCGGTTGTACCACATTATCGAAACACAGGAAGGTCTGAGAGTCAATCAACAGAAAATCAGGCTTCAAAAACATACCCACCGACAGGAAGTTACGGGGATTGTGGTGAATGAGCACATCAATCTGAAGCAAAAATACCTGAAGACCATCAGAATGTGGATTTATTACTGGGAGCGGTATGGTTACGAAAATGCACAGGAACTGTTCCTGAAGGACTATATGGCCGACAAGGGGCATATTAAAAATCCCCGGAAGTCGCTTCGCTATGTGCTTGTGGGCAAATTAGAGTATCTGAAAATGATTAAGGGGAAAGAAAATGCGACCTATCAAAAACTTCGGATGCGCTACGACAAACTCGTTAAATCCTTAAATCCAGATGTTTCGCTTTGGTGATGAGAGATTTGGGATATGTGGCGGGGGATTGAGAAGCAGTGATTGGTGATTAGTGACTGGTGATTAGTTACGGGGAATTGGCTTGGGGAACAACTCAACCCTTCCAAAACAACCTCTCCAAATAATACCATAGAAACTCTGGCAACAATATGCCAATATTGCCCCGCTTCCCTCATTAAAACTGGGTATTTTGCAAAGCTTTAACATCTGAAAGCGGGCATTTGTGGGGGCAAATTGTATCTTTGCCACCGATAAATTTACTATGGTGATTCCTTCGAAAAAAGTAGCTTTTCATACCTTTGGCTGTAAACTCAATTTTGCTGAAACTTCGAGCATTAGCAAGACCTTTGTGGAAAATGGCTATGATATGGTTGACTTTAAAGAACATGCCGATGTTTATGTGATTAACAGTTGCACTGTGACCGACAATGCCGAGAAACGCTGCAAGGAAGCCATTCGCCGCGTAAAAAGACAAAATCCCGATGCCAAAATAGCCCTTGTGGGTTGTTATGCTCAACTTCGGCCCGAAGAGCTGCAATCGTTTAAAAATGTGGATATTATACTCGGAAATAAGGAGAAATTCAAGTTGGTGGAGCATCTGGAGAAGAAACACGAAAGTTGTTTTGCCAGCAATGAGCAAATCCTTAAGGATAAGAGTTTTAGCCCGGCCTACAGCATCGACGACCGCACCCGTACCTTTCTCAAGATTCAGGATGGATGCGACTATTACTGCACCTTTTGCGCCATTCCCTTTGCCCGTGGCCGCAGCCGAAGCGACACCATAGAAAACACGCTCAAGCAGGCCCGCGAAGTTGTTTCGCAGGGACAAAAGGAAATCATTCTCACAGGGGTGAATATTGGCACCTTTGGTAAAAATCATGGGGAATCGCTCTACGATTTGCTGGTTGAAATGGAGAAGATTGAAGGACTGGACCGCATTAGAATTGGCTCCATAGAACCCAATCTGCTCACCGACCAAATCATAGCTCATATTGCTCAAAGCACTAAAATACTACCCCATTTTCATATTCCCCTGCAAAGTGGCAACAACGAGCTGCTCCGGATTATGAAACGCAAATATCTGCGGGAAGTGTTTGCCGACAGGGTTATTACCATCAAAAATCTAATGCCTTTAGCCTGCGTAGCCGCCGATGTCATCATTGGTTTTCCGGGGGAAACCGAAGAACATTTTGTGGATACCTACCAGTTTATCGAAGCACTTCCGGTGTCGTATCTCCATGTTTTTACCTATAGCGACCGCCCCGAAGCCAAAGCTTCGCAAATGACCGATAAGGTATCTGACAAGGAGAAAAAAGACCGCAGCGAACGACTGCATATTCTTGGTGAACAGAAACGAGCCCTTTTCTACGAAGCCAACAGAAATACGGAGCACCACATACTGTGGGAAGCCGCACGAAGGAAGGGTAAAATGAACGGCCTGACCGAAAATTATATTCCGGTTACCACAAAATACCAAATGGAGAAAGTGAATACCATTGAAAAAATAATGCTGGAAATATTGAACGACCAGAATACATGGGAAGTTTAAAGAATTAAAAATGAATTAGATAAGTAAATTTAAACAACAAAAACAAAATAGTTATGGTTTCTAAAACATCATCGGCTTTGCTTTGGATTTTTGCAGTGATTTTTACGGTCTCAACGGCCATCTATCAGCGACTGACAGGCCCAACACATCCGAAAAAAGTATCAGTAAATATTGGCGGGGAAGACTACACATTCAAACTGTTGCGCACCTACGAAGTGGATAAAAATGCGGGACCCAACGATGCTCCCTATGCCATTAAACTTCCTTCTCATTTAGAAGCAACTATTCGTTATAAAAGACTGAATACCAGCGACGAATGGACAATTGCTCCCATGATTAAACAAGGTGAAGAAGCCGTGGCCTATCTCCCTCCCCAACCCCCCGCTGGCAAATTGGAGTATTACATAACCCTGAACGACGGAAACCAAACCTACGAACTGTCGGAAACACCCACCGTTATCAGGTTTAAAGGAACTGTGGCGTTGTTCATTTTAATTCCGCACATCATCTTTATGTTCACAGCCATGTTGCTGAGTCTTCGCACAGGCATAGAAGCCCTGTTCAAAGGACACAGAACTTATAAATATGCTCAAATCACCGTTTTGTCGCTGTTTATTGGCGGTCTGGTTTTAGGCCCCATAGTTCAGTGGATGGCTTTTGGTGATTTCTGGACAGGCTGGCCCTTTGGTGGCGACTGGACCGACAACAAAACCATTGTTGGATTTGGCGTTTGGTTGCTGGCTTTGCTGGTTCTGCGCAAAAAACCCGAAAACAGACTTTGGCCCATCATTGCCTTTATTGTACTCTTTGCGGTTTATATGATTCCCCACAGCATGGGCGGAAGCGAATACAATTATGACAAAGGAGCTGTAGAAACAGGAACAAAATAATCCGGCTTTTTATTAGCTTTGCTTAACTTATTTGGGGGGAGAATTTTATTTCCCCCTTATTTTTATTTAAAAGAACAAATTATGGTAGTCAATTATATCATCATCGGCATTACAGTGGTCGTTTCCGTTTTGGCGTGGAGCCAGCCAGATTTGTTTTACAAGCTCAAATTCAATCCCTATATCACTCGTCATCAAAAAGAATACTGGCGATTGGTTTCCTATGGACTCATTCACGCCGACTGGATTCATCTGGGGATTAATATGTTTGTGCTTTGGTCGTTTGGCTCGTTGGTAACCCAATATTTTCAGCTGATTTTTCCCGGGAAAGCTGTATTTTATTATCTCATTCTCTATATCGGCGGGTTGCTCATCAGCAGTGCGCCGGGTTTTGGCAAGCATAAGGATAACCCCTATTACAATGCTGTGGGCGCCAGTGGCGCGGTATCGGCGGTTCTTTTCTCCTCCATTGTTTTCGACCCCATGAGCCGCATCTATCTGTTTCTCATACCGATAGGCATTCCTGCTTTTGTTTTCGGAATTCTTTATCTGGTTTATTCGGCTTATATGGACAAGAAAGCCAAGGACAATGTGGGCCACGACGCCCATTTCTGGGGAGGCGTATTTGGTTTTTTCCTAACCATTGCCCTAAAACCAGAGTTGTTTTTTCATTTCTTCCACCAGATTTTTGGGTAGACTTTATTTTATGGTGGTTTATTTTGGAATCTGTTTTTGAAAAAAGGTCTTCCAGATTTTTGGCTGAGTTTGAGTAAGCTCAGTATTGGAGTTATTTTTTTGTTGAACTGTGAATCGCCAACAAGGTAAATGAATAGCCAAAAATCCGAAAGACCTATCTTGTATTTATTTGTTATCTCTTAATAAGTTTGGTAGTTTGAGTTTCTCCAGCATTATTTCTCATGACCAAAGTATAGAAACCGCTGTTTAAATCAGCTGCATTGAGATTGATTTGCTGGTTTCCTTTATTTGCAGTGAATTGATTCTGATAAATAATACGTCCTGTTATATCCACCAAAGAATATTCAATTATCGCAGCATCTTCAGCTACAACATCAATTCTGATGGCATCGGTAAAAGGATTGGGAGAAATGGTAGTCTCAAGATTTAAATCCATATTGCTGATACCAGTTACATTGTCCAGCTCTAATAATTCACCTCCGGCAGGAAGGGCAACATACAATCCGAAGGCAGCACCATTATTATTATTGTCTGGGCTCAGGAATCCGGAAGCAATCACACTGATGGCCAAATCTTCCAAACCAACCAAATTGGCAGCATAAGTTGCTACTGTTGACCCTGATTGATCTCTCACACTCAACAAATACGATGCAGCAGGCAAATCTAAATAACCCTGATATTCTCCATAAGAAATATCATTAACTATGGTAGTTGCAATATTCACTTCAAAAACATCAACTGCGGGCGCATCTGTAGCACCATGCCATACCAGCACATCAACATTGCCATTGGTCTGACTTGTTTCTCTGGCACTTCCAATCACTTCGAGAGAGAAAGGAGTTGCCGGGCTATAAGATCCGCTTCCAATGGTTCCACTTGCAACAATAATATAAGTCATATTGCTTTCAAGGATAAATGTTTCTTTGTACAGAGCATTTGTAGTGTCAACGCTGTTTGGAAGTGCAATACTCACATCGAAGAATGTGCCTGCAGGAGCATCGATAAATGGAGAGGCTGTTCTAAATTCGAAGTCATCTAACAAGATTCCATCATTGAGGTAAACATCAACCATGGCGGCATCTGTGGCAGCACTGTTATGAATCACCTGAACTCTTGCTGCAGAAACAGGTTGAGAAGGCAGGGTGACTACTGTTCCATCGGCTAAAACAGCGATTAAACCAAAGGGCTCGTCACCTACGCCATTCCCTGGATCTAAATAACCAGTGGCTAAAACTGTAATAGCATTATCATCTAAGCCTGTCACGTTCACGTCGAACTGAGCCGCAACAATACCTTCCTGAGTTCTTACCTGAACATCAAAATCAGCAGCAGGAAGATTTAAATAGGCATCCAAACCATCCCCAAAAGAAAGGTCATTGACCAATAATCCTGCGGGAATTTGAACTTCGTAAATATCAACCATTGGAGCATCGTAAGAACCGTGAATGATGTTGACACTCACTTCTCCAACCCCTTGGTTGGAAGCAGATTCCATTCCAGCATAAGCTCTTAAATCGAAAGCGGTTGCACCTGTTTCATTTAATCCGCCACTGGCTACCACAGAATAGGTCGCTTCGCTCATTAAGTTAAAGGTTTTTCTAAAAATGGCATTGGTGGTATCCATAGCATCGGGTGCAGTTATGGATAAATCAAAATCGACCATAGCTGGAGCATCAATGTAGGCAGAGGCATCTTTATAACTGAAATTATCCAATAAAATATCATTGTTCAACCAAATATCTACAGTGGAAGCTGCAGGATCGGGACAATTGTGAATGGCCTGTACTCGGGCCGTTTGTGCAAAAGTTGATATTCCAACGAACATCATTATTGCCGTAAAAAGAGTTGTATAAGTTTTCATTGTGCTAATTATTTTTTGTTTAACATTTATATCGCAAAGATAAACAATCCATGACCGTTGTCAAGTTCTTGTTTAATTGATACGACGAATAGTTAAACAAATAGCCAAATTTTATTCTTTGCAATTTAAATTATTCCCGTTTTTTAAAATACATAAAAGCCTAATATTTAGCCTTATCAACTCGTCGGGTTCAAACTTCACTCACTGCACACGGATAGACAACAAGGACAAATAATTAGCGTTTGATTAACAATATGTTTAATTAATAACCACTTTTGTTAAACAATATTGCTGCTTTATGTAGCCATAAATACCTGGAAAATCACTCGGGGAAAGGCTTATTTAATCATGAAACACCTTTTGGACAATTTAATATATTGGCTAGATTGTGCAGGAATTTGCATCAATATCGCCTAAAACCATAAAAAAAAGCCACTCCGGAAATTCCGAAATGGCTTTTTTTTTGATTTGGGGAAATCTATTTTTTCGATTGACCCAGAATTCTTACGGTGGTTCCTGCGCCGCCAACTTGTACAGTTGCGCTGGTGATATGAATCAAAAAGAATTCACCGTTGTAGCTGGTGGCCAATACTTTATCGTAAGAACCGTTAGCATCTACTGAAATTTCAGCAAAGGTTTCCATATCGGTTCCACTGGCAACTGCAGCTTCCAAAGCTTCAACTGTGGTAATGGATGTCCAGGCACTGCTTTCTAGTTTCACGAATTTGGTAGCGCCGTCTTTTTTAATCTGAGCGTTAACAGCTTTCAGATTGGCAGTCCATTTCAAACCGAAGGTAGAAAGACCTGTTCCGGCTGCTCCACCAATTCTTTCCCAGGTGAAATCGGTAGCTGTTCCAAGATTTGTGGTATTGGGAACTGCGGTGATGGTTAATGAAATAGAGTTTGTTTGTCCTTCTTTGTCAGTCACAATAAATTTGATCACTGCTTCACCAGCATTGTCCATACGGAAAGCATAGTCTACATTATAACTGGTAGCACTAAATACTGAGTCTGCTTCCAAAACAATTGAGTTATTAGCTGTTACAGTGTATTTTACAGAAGTCAGTTTTTCGCCAGAGCTGGAATTGGAAGAAGCAGTAATACCAATTACGAATTCTTCGCCAACATTAACATTGGCACTTGCGCTGATGTAAGAACCTCCACCTTTAAAATTGATGTTAGGACTTTGGTCAACTGTTGTGTCTTCTGTTTTGCTGCAAGAGGTTAAACCGAGGCCTATAGCGACCATGAATAACATAATGAATTTTAACTTTTTCATGCGTGTTGATTTTTAGATTATTTAATTTGATTGTTACTATTGTTTTGATTTATATAGAATGAACTTCTGCAAGTGCCTGTTTATAATACACTTGCCTTTGGTTATGTCAATGAAAAAAATTGGAATTCTGTTCGTCAAATTTCTGCGAAGATAGAACAATAATTTTGCCAAAAAATCAAAAAAAATCTAAAAATAATGGAGATTTTAGATGCTTTGGGATGCATTTATCGAATGATAATCGCCCATTTTCCCAACCAAAAAAATCAATTCGAAATGTGGTTTGTGGTTATTCTTAGACGTCGGAAGGAATGCCTGACCACAGAGTGGTCAAATGTTTGTAAAAAATAAGAAGAAACCAGAAA
>CAXYYJ010000063.1:0-20038 GCA_964293475.1 uncultured Draconibacterium sp. | reverse complement strand
GCGTTCGATAATCAAAGGTGGGGCTTCATGAATATCTTTAAAATCGCCATAAACCACATCGCCATCCAGAACAGCAATAATTTTATCGTCGGCTTCGTCGCCATCCAGCATTCTGAATCCGCCAATGGGTCGGGCTCTAACCAGAATATCGCCGTGGGTAATTTCTTTTTCGGTGAGAACGCAAACGTCTATGGGGTCACCGTCGCCCACAATGCCTTTTCGGTCGGTCATTTTCTTACAGAACTCAGCCACATTTTCGGCGGAATAGGTTTGAGGAATGAAGCCATAAAGTGCTGGAACTGTGTTGCTGTATTTGGCGGGGCGATCGAGGCGGAGATAGCCCGATTCCTTATCCACTTCGTACTTCACAGTGTCGGTTGGCACCATTTCGATGTAGCAATTTAATACTGCCGGAGCTCTGTCGCCCACATCAACACCGTGCCAGGGGTGCGATTTATATCTTAATCCCATGAGTTTGCCAATGGGGTCCATTAATGAATTTGCCATAATCAGAAAATTTTTAAAGTGTTACGTGAAATTTGGTTTAGGGTTTCAAAGTTAGAGGATAAATGGGGAAGAAACAATTGGTTGGGAAAAATCTCATGAAAATAAATTCTGTTAATAATCAGGGTTTTAGTACTTTGATTCGGTATTTTCCATTGGTAAGGTTTTGTTTTTTCCGCGAAAATATTTTCATGACCGTTCCGGTGACAACGATGCCCGATGCTATCCAGAAATTCTGGCCCGAAACTACGCTTTTATGCCTGTAGCCGCCGTTGAGAAGATCGAGTGAAATGTACATGATACCACCGCCCATAAGTGCAGTTCCAAAAAGATTGAGCAGCTTGGTGGATTTATAAACCGCTTCAATATTCTCATAATCAATGGTGTTAACATAATCAATAACCATAGATGAGTCTGAAATGAGATTTATGGGCCCCGATATTTTTAGGCCGTCTTTGGTTTTAATCTGGATATGGTCGCCGGCATAATAGATTTGTCGGTTAACAGTTCCGGGTTTTTCCACCACCAGCATGGTTTGTGCCCAAAGGTGTGAGGCTGTAAAAATGAGCAAAATGTATAAAACGATTCTCATGATGCTGAATTAGAGTACAAATATGCAGAATCTTGGCCAATGATGATAAAAATCAATGAGCAATACTTGATTATTTAATGATTTTTAATTTCTTAACTTTGTGCAATGATCGAATCTTTTACCACCGATGCCATTTGGATAAGCATTGCATTCCTGGCGGGCTATTTGGCCAAACGGGTGCATTTGCCTCCGCTCATTGGTTTTTTGGCTACCGGTTTCTTCCTGAATTTCATGGGAATTTCCGAAGGAAATATTGCCATTCAGGTACTTTCAGAAATAGGGGTGATGTTGCTGCTCTTTATTATCGGGCTTAAAATTGAAATTAAATCGTTGCTGCAGAAGGAGATATGGGCAAGTGCAACTATTCATGCTGTGATAACCACCTTGTTTTTTGCCACCTTAATAACCATTGTCACCACCCTGGGTTTGGCAGGATTCACCTCCATCTCGTTCAAAACGGCTCTTATAATAGGATTTGTATTGAGCTTTAGCAGCACCGTTTTTACCATTAAAATTCTGGAAGAACGGGGCGAAGTCAACTCTTTCCACGGTAAAATTGCCATCGGAATTTTGGTGACTCAGGATATTTTTGCGGTTATTTTTCTCACAGCCACCAAAGGCGAATGGCCGAGTATATTGGCTCTGGGTTTGCCATTTTATTTGTGGGGCGTTCGGTGGATATTTTTTAGATTACTCAAATCCATTGACCACGGAGAATTGCTCACCCTCTTCGGGTTCTTTGCCGCCTTTGTGGTGGGAGCCATGAGTTTTGAAGTGGTTGGACTTAAAGGCGATTTGGGAGCTTTGGTTATGGGGATTTTGCTGGGTAATCACAAACGGGCCAAGGAGCTTTCGGTTCATATGGGCGGATTTAAAGACTTTTTCCTTATCGCCTTCTTCTTCGAAATAGGACTTTCCGGCCTTCCCGACTGGGGAACTTTATTGATGGCGCTGGTTTTGGTGGTTCTCGTTGTTTTTAAAACCGGGCTGTTCATGTACCTTTTTACACGGTTCAATCTCCGGGCTCGAACCTCCTTGCTGAGTAGTTTCAGCTTGTCTACCTACAGCGAATTCGGGTTGATTGTGGCTGTTTTGGGTGTTCAGGCCGGTTGGATGGACAGCCAATGGTTGGTTGCTATTGCTTTGGCGCTCAGCTTCTCTTTTCTGTTGGCTTCGCCCATAAACCACAGGGCACGAGAAATATACAACCGCCACAAAGCCACACTCATGCGGATGAATACCATCAGAATACATCCCGACGATGAACCTTCAAATTTGGGCGATGCTGAGTATTTGGTTTGTGGTGTGGGAAGAATTGGTCGAATGGTTTACCGCCAACTGTTGACCGAGCATCCCGGGAAAGTAATCAGCATAGATTATAGCAAGAGCATGGTAGAGAATGCGCAGCTGCAGGGAAAAAACGTGATTTGGGGCGACGTGACCGACAGTAATTTCTGGCAGAACGTGGATTTGAGCAAGATAAAAATGATTTTTCTGGCCTTCACCAACCACAAATCGAACCTGAATACCAGCATGGAAATCAATAAAATAGATCATTCGCACATCAAGATTGGAACTGTTTGCGAGTATCGCGATCAGGCCAGGGAGCTACACGAGAATGGAGTAGATTTTATCTATAACTATCGGGAGCAGGTGGGTAAGGAGTTTGCCAAAGAGTTTATGCTCTATCATGCCAATGATGGCAAACTTTAGGCGGTTTTAGCAACCTATTGGCCACACCCTGTGCTAAGTTTCTGCCGGAATGGTAAAATAAAAAGTTGTTCCTTTTCCCACTTCGCTTTCAAGCCATATATTTCCCCCCAACATTTCCACATAAGCCCTGGCAATGGATAACCCTAAACCAGCGCCTTCCTGTGGTTTTTTATGGGCTGTATCCGATTGAATAAATCGTTCAAAAATTTTTGCTTGCTGATGGTTGGGAATTCCTTGTCCGGTATCTTTGACCATAAACTCCAGAAAAGCATCCTTTTTAACACATCCAATCGTAACCGAGCCATGAGAGGTATACTTTATAGCGTTTTTCACCAGATTAATGAGAATGGCATAAACTTTTTCGCTATCGGTTTTCAGCACCGCATGCTGGGCAGGAAGCCATGATACTTTAATAAGTTCCATGCCCTTGGCTTCGACTTCGTGACGGAAGAAATCTTCGATAAAATCCAACTGCTCATTGATATTGGTTTCGGTTAAATGTGTTTCCATTAACCCCGATTCTATTTTAGAAATTTCCACAATATCGTTAATAATGGAGAGCATTCGTTGTCCGCTTCGCTCAATCACTTCTATATACTTCATCTGCTCAAAACCGGATAGGTCGGGTTCTTTGAGCAACTCGGCAAACCCCAGAATGCCGTTCATGGGGGTGCGGATTTCGTGGCTCATATTGGCCAGAAAGGCCGATTTAAGACGGTCAGATTCTTCGGCACGTTCTTTAGCCGAAATCAAATCGTTTTGTGTTTGCCAGAGATCGGTCAGGTCGTGAAGATTTGCCCAAACCCCTATGATTCTGTTGTTCATTAAAATAGGGATGAGATAATAATGGATAAACAGGGTTTTCCCAAATTGGCTGACGTATTGACCTTTGTCGGTGATAATGGTTTTGTCGCTAAGGCATTTTATTAAATTGTCCGAGAAGCCAGCTTTTTGAAGCCTTTCGTAATGGAGCAGGTTTATTTTCCTCGAGTCTTCCACGGAAGGGGAGCCCAACATGGCTATTGCAGCGCTGTTCATCTCCAGAATATTCCCATTGGGATCGCAAAATAACATTCCGGTGAGCGTGTTTTCAAACATGCTCCTGATTTTATGCTCAGATTCCACCGCCTTTTCTTTGGCATGGAGCAGAGCTTGTTCAGCCGCTTTTCGCTCGCTGATATCTCTCGAAATTCCGTAGAAATAGGTTTTGTCGTGTATTTTATATTTTTGCCCGCTCACTTCCACATCTATGAGATTTCCATCGAATTTAAAGTGACGGGTCTCAAAAATAACTTGTTCAAGATATGGTTTTTCCTCCCAAAATTCCATGAAATCGTTCTTATTAAAGGTTGGATCCATGATGCTAAAGGGTTGTCCGATAATGTCGGAACGGTTTTTCCCCAGGAAATTGCAGGCGCTTTGATTCACTTCGAGAAAGATTCCCTGATCTGATAAAAGGTAAATGCTGTCCGAAGCTGTTTCGATGAGTATGCGGTATTTACTTTCGCTTTCTTTTAGGGCAATTTCGGCTTGTTTTTGTTTTGTAATATCGGTCGAAATGCCAATCAATCCCATGGGTTTATTTTGGGTATCGGTAAAAATACTTGTGCGCACATCGACAATAATTTCGTTGCCATCTGGATCCAGATTCGCCACTTCACTTCGCCATTCGCCATATTTCAACGTGTTGTGAATCAGTTGTTCCTGAGTAGCTCCCCGCAATGGGTTAGCACCAAATATGGTCACATTTTGATTCACGATTTTTGAAAAGTCTTTTTTGAGCATATTGGCAACAGCTTTATTTACATAGGTAATATTTCCGTCTAAATCGGTAGCTGTTATTTTATCTTGTATTTGATCGAGCACATTGGCTTGAAACTTGAGCTCCTCCTCCATCATTTTTCGTTGAATAACTATTCCGGCTTGTTTTACAAACGATTCAATGAATTCCCCGTCGGTAATAGAAGATTTGTTGAGCGTGAACATATGCATAGTGGAGAGTAGCCTCGATTCTTTATTGATGCCAATGGTGTAGATTTTGTGAACACCAAATAGTTTCTGAATAAAACTGGCAGCAATACTTGGAAATTCAGAACCTGCAAACGAAGCTAAACCATTTGGAAATTCGGTAAAATTCCCGCTTTTGTAGTATTCGAAATGGGTTGGCAGTAATTTATAAGGTTTTTCTATGGGATTGAAACCGATTCCTTTAATGGCTTTTTGTAAGAAAGATTTTTCAAGGCCCACCACATGAACCAAGGTACTCATCATGTTTGTTTCGTCAACCGAGTTGATTAGAATGAGAGTTGTTGGATATAATTTATGAATGCTATTGATGATATACTTGAAAATGCTATTTACATCGGGCAGATCGAGCATTTTTGTTGCACTTTGGCTCAGCAGTTCAAACTTGCGGTTTTTGTCTTCCAATGTTTCTTCGGCCTGTTTACGCTGCGTGATGTCGCGGTTCACCGTAATCATTTGATGCATTTCTCCCTTTTGGTCATACAATCGTTTGGAATTTGTTTCTACCCAAATGGTATGGCCTTTTTTGTGGATAATTCTGTATTCATTATTCGACTGAATTATTTTTTGGCGGGTTTCGTTCCAAATGATGTTTGTGATTTTTTCCCTGTCATCGGGGTGAACCAGTTCGATGAATGAGATTTTATTGAGTTCGGCTAAAGTATAGCCTGTTAAGGTTTCGTTGGCAGGACTTAAATAGAGAAAATGGTAATTTTTATCGTAAAGAGCTATGGCATCTGAGGCATTGTCAGACAACAGTCTATAGCGTTGTTCACTTTCTTTCAGGGCTATCTCCGATTTTCTACTTTGAGTAATATCAGTTGAAATAACCGAAATTCCCGTAATAACCTGGTTATCCCAAATGGGATAGAGTTTAATCTCGAAGAAAAATTTATCTGAATCTAAGTCATATTCTTCTATTTCGACCAGCGGCTGACCTTTCAAAACGGTTTTATATCTCCTAATCCATTTTTCCCTCTCTTCGGGCGAAACAAAATCGATGATATTCACCCCTTTTTTGAGTTCAGCACCATAGTATCTCCTGAAATCCTTTTTAAACCGCGAGTTTACGGTAAGAATTTTAAAATTCCTGTCGACCGACCATATGCCGTCTTTGGAGCTTTCTAAAACGGCGGAGAGATTGGCTTCGCTTTCCTTAAGGGCTGTTTTCTTTTCTTTCAGTTCCGATATATCCTTTATCATAGAAAAGGAGCCTATGAGTTTTCCCGTTTCGTCTTTTAAGGTCGTAGCATTGGAGAGAACCGTGATGCGGCTTCCATCTTTTTTTATGGCGGTGATTTCGTAATTTCGATGAACCGTATGACTAATTTGCGACATTTCGGATTTGAGAATTCTCTGATTTTCTTCGTCAAAAAACCATAACGGAGATTTCCCTATCATTTCAGCTTTGCTATATCCTATCATTTTGCAAAGCGACTCGTTCACATCTTTGGTGATTCCATATTCATCCAAAAGCCAAAATCCTTCGGAGGTGGTTTCTATTAAACCGTGGTATTTAGTTTCGGTTTGGTTGATAAGTTTATCGGCATTATGCTTTTCCGACAGGTCACGGAGGGCTGTTATCCTCAAGTTACTGCCTTTATATTCAATTGTTTTTGCTTTTATCTCGCAAGGAAATGTTGAACCATTTTTCCGCAAGGCAAAAGCCTCATAGTACATAACGCCTGGCGTTTGCATGTTTTTCTTCACCATTTCGCGGTAGTCGGGAGCAATCCAATCGATACCTGGTTTTCCTAAAGCTTCCTGGTAGCTATATCCAAACATTTCTTCGGCAGTTTTGTTTTGCCCCAGACAAATACCATTTTGAGAAATAAAGATGGCTTCAAATGTGGAATCGGCTAAAAGCTGATATTTTTCTTCACTTTCTTTCAAATCCTTTTCCGCCAGTTTTAGCCTGGTAATATTTACTGACATAGACAAAACAGCATTGATTTTATCAGGACCGAATTCTATGGGTTCCAAGGTATTGAGAAACCATTTGGTTCCGCCGTCCATTTGTAATTCAATTTCTTGCTGATCGGATGTTTGATTTGTAATAACCTGCTGGTATTTGCCAATGAGCTTTTGTGCTTGCTCGCCCGAAATAAAATCACGAATATTTTTGCCTGCGATGTCGTTTAAAGTTCCACCCGAAAGATTATGAGAAGCCTGGGTATTAGAAAAGAGAAAATCGCCCTGGCTATCAATCACCGTTAGCGTTTCGTACATGCTATTGATAATTTTTTGAAAATAAAGGGGATTTTTCAGAAAATCTGATCTGGCTCCGATTTCTTCTGGATGATGCCCCTCATTCCTAAGGCTTGAAATAGTATTTTTTAGGAGCTTGTTTTCCTGGGTTAACAAGTCAAGTGCTTCCCTTAGTTCATCCATTGTATTAGGTGTGCTTGTCATAGGCGCAGTTATTAACATTCCATGGAATGCGGTTCGCAAGAATACGTTAATTGTGGCTCAGACTTAATAATCAAATCATTAGTAAGTCAAGTATTTGTGTGTTCATCAAATTTACTAAAAACTGCATTAGAAAATCATGTTTTGAAGAAACATAGTTAAATTTTATTGCCACAAAGCAGTGCAATGAAAACAGAGGCCTCGTTGATTTCCGACGCCAGTCCAGACAAAGAATCCCTCAGGTTGTAGTTGAATAATCAGTAAAAAGAACCTTGATCCATACTCCAGAACCTGAGTCAAAACCGCAATGATTTTTATAATATTTTAGAAAGTCCCAGCGATTGGGTCAGAAGTGTATTGCCGTAACGGGTTAAATCTCTATTTCACCAGATTTCGAATGGCAACCCATTGTTTCAGCATTTCACGGGCATCGGTGGCGGGATAACCCAAAACAGTTTTTCCGGCAGGAACATCGTTCATTACGCCAGAGCCCGCTCCAACTATTGCACCGCTGTGTATGGTGGTATGGTCTTTTATGCTGGCACTTCCGCCAATCATAACGCCATCGCCCAGGGTTACAGAGCCAGCCAGTCCGCTATTTCCGGCCATAATGCAAAAGCGGCCCAATATGCAGTTATGTGCTATTTGTACCAGATTGTCGATTTTGCAACCATCGCCCAGAATGGTTGAGCTGAATTTCCCCCTGTCCACGCACGAATTGGCGCCTATTTCCACATAGTTACCTATCACCACATTGCCAATTTGTGGAATTTTTTTCAAGCCCCGGCCGTCTTCGCTCGGGCGGTATCCGAAACCATCGGCGCCAATGCTCACATTGGTATGAAAGATGCAGTAAGCACCAATTTCTGTTCTTTCGCGAATGACCGTTCCCGACCAAACCACGGTGTTGGTTCCAATCACGGTATCGTCGAAAATGGTGACATTGGGGTATAGAATAACGCCATCGGCCAAAACCACATGGGCGCCAATATAGCAATGAGCACCAATTTTGCAGTTTTTGCCAATGGTTGCGGAAGGATGAATTACTGCCGAAGGATGAATATCCTCGCTAAAAGGTGGTGGTCCCGGATCGAATATTTCCAAAACTTTGGCCATAGCCAAATCGGCATTTTTTACTTTAATTAAAGCCCGGTTGGGGTAGGTTTCGGCTTTAATATGCTCACTCACAATGGCTAAACTCGCTTTTGAATCATCCCACTGTTTTACAAATTGTTTGTTTCCAATAAAACTGTTATGGCTTGATGTAGCTTTCGAAAGCTGTTCGGGACCAGTTATTTCCTGGTCGGTGCTGCCAATGAGTTCTCCCTGAAGATACTCGGTTAGCTCCTTTGCTGAGAATTTTTTCATAGTTTAAAGCATTTGATTTTCACGAAAAACCCAAAATATGCAAGAGGAGAGAGTGGGGCGGACCGTTTGCAGAAGTTGAATAAACCCAGCTGAAAATATGCGGATTTCAGGAAGCTTTTCAATGAAAAACCATCATTAGAGAAGCTAAAACCAGGCTCATTTGTTTTTTGCCAAATCTAAAAAAAAGACAATTGCCAAACGGGTTTTTGTATTTTGGCAGAATTCTGCAATAAAAAGCAAGTTATAAAACTGAAAATCAGAATTCTATGTCTTTCCTGATTTTCGGTAGAGAACCCCGAACATAGACAATTCATCCTTTCCAGGGGTAGAAAAATTTCTTCTGTTCACCAAATTTACAGCTCAAGTAACTGGCTCATGGGGTCTTTTCCGTTGAAGAGCATTTTCTCGGGCGATTCGAGCAGTTCCTTCACCTTCACCAAAAATCCAACACTTTCTCGTCCGTCGATGATGCGGTGGTCGTAGCTTAAAGCCACATACATGATGGGGTGAATCTCCACTTTTCCGTTAACGGCTATGGGGCGCTCCACAATATTGTGCATGCCCAGAATGGCCGATTGCGGTGGGTTGATGATAGGGGTGGAGAGCATGGAGCCAAAAACGCCACCATTGGTTATGGTGAAAGTTCCACCGGTCATATCATCGAGGGTGAGTTTGCCTTCGCGGGCTTTGATGGCTAAGTTTTTTATTTCATTCTCGATTTTGGCTAAGCTCATGGTTTCTGCATTTCGCAGCACGGGTACCACAAGTCCTTTGGGCGAGCTCACAGCAATGCTGATGTCGGCATAGTTGTAGGTAACGATTTCTTCGCCATCGATCATGGAATTAACCTGAGGAAACTGACTTAGGGCAATTGTGCAGGCTTTGGTAAAAAACGACATAAAACCCAGCCCAACGCCATGTTGTTCCTTGAAAATATCCTTGTATTTTTTCCTGATTTCGAAAATTGGGGTCATATTCACCTCGTTGAAGGTGGTGAGCATGGCGGTCTCGTTCTTCACGCTCACCAAACGTTGCGCCAGCTTTTTGCGCAACATGCTCATTTTTTGCGATTTGGAATCGCGACTTCCCCCCCAGCTTTCATTGTTTTTTGGAGCGGCAGAAGTCTGAGGCGCTGTTCCACGGTTTTTCAGGAAAAACTCCACATCTTTCACTCCCACTCTCAACGACTTGTAGAACGATTCCAGTTCAGCGGTGCCGATGTTTTGTTCATCCATGAGTTTGCGGGCAAGTGGTGAAACCTTAAAATCGGCGGGTTCCTGATCCACTGCTTTTACCGGCTCCGGAGTTTTCGCTGCGGGTGCAGATTTGGGTTCTTCCACAGGTGCTGGTTTGGGCGCCGGAGCAAGGGCAGCTGGTGCAGCTACTGCTGCTTTTTCTACCACAAAATCGGTGTTGATTCGGGCAACCACGGTTCCAATTTCCACTGTTTCGCCAGCTTCAATCACTATTTCTATCTGGCCATCGGCTTCGGCACTTATGCTCAGGGTGGCTTTGTCGGAGTCCACTTCCACAATTTCCATTCCTTTGGTTACTCCACTGCCATTTTCCACCAGCCAATTGGCAATTTGTACTTCGTTGATGGATTCTCCCGGGCTGGGAACTTTTATTTCAATTATCATTTTTCAATATTTTTAAGTCATTTGGCGGGAAAGTCTCCCATATTTCATCAAAAATCTTTTATCTGTTTGCTTCAATTTCAGCCATTACCGATCTCCAGTTATTGCCAATACAAGCCATTTTGCAATCGGTGCCAATTCTGTGACAATCGGTGCATTCTTCGAAGAGTTTATCGATAATTTTCCTTTGCTGCATCTGGTGGAATTTGCTGCTTCCTGTGGCAGGGCTTCCTGTGGCAGGTCGGGAAATGATGTGCAAATTCAGGCCCGCAAGCTCATTTCGCAGAAAAGGCCAGGCTCCCATATTGAAGGGCTCTTCCTGAACCCACACAAAATAATCGGCCTTATGATATTTGGCTTGTAGGTTGCGGAGCTGAACATGTGGAAATGGATAAACCTGCTCAATTCTGATAACGGCAATATGGTCGGCATGGGGTAATCTGTTCTTTTCTTCCAGCAAATCGTAGTAAATCTTGCCTGTGCAGAAAGCCAGTCTGGTTATTTTTTCGGGGTCGGCAGCGTTATCGTCGATGATTTCTTTAAAACCACCTGTGGTGAAATCGCTCACAGGCGAAAGAGCCAACGGATGACGAAGCAGACTTTTTGGGGTAAAGATGATGAGAGGTTTGCGGAATTCGCGTTTCACCTGACGACGCAATACATGATAAATATTGGCCGGAGTGGTGCAGTTTACGATTTGCATATTGTTGTCGGCGCATAGTGTTAAATAGCGTTCCATGCGGGCACTGGAGTGCTCGGGGCCTTGTCCCTCGTACCCATGAGGCAGAAGAACCACCAAATCGTTCATTACCTTCCATTTGTCTTCGGCACTGCTGATGAACTGGTCGAAGATGATTTGGGCTCCATTGCTGAAATCGCCAAACTGAGCTTCCCAGATGGTGAGGTCGTTGGGAGAGGCTAAAGCATATCCATACTCAAATCCCAAAACCCCGTATTCCGAAAGCAGGGAATTGAAAATAGAGAATTTAGCCTGGTTTGCGCTCACATGTTCCAGCGGAGTATAGGTTTCGTCGCTGTCTTCGAGGGTAAAAACCGCATGACGGTGCGAGAAAGTTCCGCGCTCCACATCTTGCCCGCTGATGCGCACCGGATAGCCCTCGTGGAGGAGAGTTCCGTAGGCCAGCAATTCGCCCATGGCCCAATCGAGCATCTGGTCTTTAAAAAGCATGTCTTCGCGGGTTTTCTGTAATCTCACAATTTTGCGGAAAAGCCTGATTCCTTCGGGCACTTCGGTAATTTTTTTACCCACCTTTTGCAAGGTTTCAAGGTCCACATAAGAATCGGGGGAGAAGTTAAAATCGCGGTTTTCGGCTTTTTTAATCCCCTGCCATTCGGCGTCGAGAAAATTGCTGATATGTCCGCGGGTAATTTCTTTAGCCTGAATCAAACAATCTTCCAGATGTTGCTCAAAACCAGACTCCATATGGTCTATTTTTTCCTGACTCAGGGTATTTTCGCTCACGAGTAGCTGGGCATAAATCTGACGTGGGTCGGGGTGTTTTTCAATGGCATTGTAGAGAATGGGCTGGGTAAAACGGGGTTCGTCGCCTTCGTTGTGGCCATAGCGGCGATAGCAAAGCAAGTCGATGAACACATCTTTTTTAAATTTCTGACGGAACTCCAAAGCCAGCTGAACAGTGTAGACTACGGCTTCCACATCGTCACCATTCACGTGGAATATGGGCGACTGAATGGTTTTTCCCACATCGGTGCAATAGGTGGAGGTTCTGGCGTCGAGGTAGTTGGTGGTAAATCCCACCTGATTATTGATTACCAGATGAATGGTTCCTCCGGTTCTGTAACCTTTGAGCTCCGACATCTGAATCACTTCGTAAACCACGCCTTGTCCTGCAATACTGGCATCGCCGTGAATGAGAATGGGGGTGATATTGTCTTCGCTGATGTCGCTGTTGGCGTCGTCGATGCGGGCGCGGGTCATGCCTTCCACCACCGGATTCACCGCTTCGAGATGCGAAGGGTTGGGAGAAAGCGTGAGGCGAACGGGATGGCCTTTGGTGGTTTCGCGCTCTGAGGTATAGCCCAGATGGTATTTCACATCGCCCAGCAAAGTTTCATCGTCGTAAACATTGCCAGCAAACTCGCTAAAAATATTGTGATAGGGTTTTTGCATGATGTTGGCCAGAATGTTCAAACGACCGCGGTGAGCCATTCCCATCATAAACTCTTTAATTCCCATTCCCGACCCGTATTCAATCACCGATTCCAAAGCGGGAATCAGCGCTTCGGCTCCTTCGAGCGAAAAGCGTTTTTGTCCGGGGAATTTTTTATGGATAAACTTCTCGAAACCCACCGCCTGAGTGAGTTTATAAAGCATACGCTGCTTGGCTTCTTTGGAGAAATTGGGGGTGTTTTTGGCCTTTTCCATTTTTTCCTTGAGCCAGGCTACCTGTTCAGTGCTTCGGATATAAACATATTCCACCGCCACCGATCCGCAATAGGTTTGTTCAAGGTGCGAAATGATATCTTTCAGTTTGGCGGCTCCCAATCCCAGCTTATTTCCGGCCTGAAATACATGTTCCAGGTCTTTGTCCGCCAGACCGTAATTCTTGAAATCGAGATTTGGCGAGTATTGACGGCGTTTTCGCACCGGGTTGGTTTTGGTGAACAGGTGTCCGCGTTTTCGGTAGTCTTCAATCAGGTTAATAACTTTATACTCCGATGCCGAAACGGTATCTTCCTGAGCGTAGTTTTTGCGGCTAAATTCGAAGCCTTCGAAAAACTGTCGCCAACCAGCTTCAACGGAGGCGGGATCGCTCAAATATTTTTGATATAACTCCTCAATAAACAAAGGGTTATGGTTTAAATAAGAATGTTTTTCCATTTAAGAGTTTTATGCTTTTATTGCACCAAGTGATTTTGGTTCAATTTTTTAGTTAAATATATACGAAAAAATATTTAGAAAGGTTTTAAATAAGCAAAATTAAAAAATTCCACAGACAGGAGTGGCCGCGAGCATTATTTTAGGGAATTTTTAATGATTTTGGGTTTTAGGCAAAAAGACGCATTAAAAAAACAGATTTTTAAGCGAATTGTCGAGTTCCTGGGCATCCTGATGATGAAAAGTTACATGAATGGGAACATAATAAAAAGGAAACTCCAGGAGCAGTTCTTTTTTGGGGTTCATTATAATTCTTTGGTAGTCTTTCTCGGTGGTAATGAGCATTTTATTCTTAGTAAACAAATCGTCGAAAGTCTTTTTTATGGAGGTCATGTCGCGGTCGTTGAACTGGTGATGATCGGGAAAAGACAGTACCATGAGTTCGGAACAAAATTTTTGCAAAAATTCCTGGAGAGGGTAGGAGTTGGCGATACCGGTAAAAAGCACTATGGTATTGACAGTTGGTATGGTTTTGTGTTTTTTCTGTGTGGCTATTTCCACAAATCCATCGTACTCAATTTTAGAGAAAAGCAGTTTCTGGTAGGGCTGAACTTTTAAATCCTCGTAGTACTTTCTTCGCACAATGGGCGACAAAACAGTGGGGGTTTTGGTAACGATGATAATGTCGGCACGACTTGCTCCGGCTCTGAATTCGCGCAGGGTTCCGCTGGGCACAACATAATCGGTATTGTAGGGGTTGTGATAGTCGGTGAGAAGAATATTGATGTCGCGTTCGATCCACCGGTGCTGATAGGCATCGTCGAGAATGACTATTTTTAGGCCTTTCACCTGCTCAATTAGTTTCGACACCCCTCTGTTTCTCTTCTCGTCAACGGCCACAGTTATGTTTTTAAACTTGTGGAAATATTGCAAAGGCTCGTCGCCCAAAGTGCTGGCATCGGCATTTTCGTTGGCCAATAAAAATCCTTTGGTTTTTCGGCCATAGCCACGGGAGAGGGTAGCAATGGGGTATTTGTTTTTGAGTTTTTCGATTAAATACTCCACATGAGGCGTTTTTCCGGTTCCGCCCATGCTAAGATTTCCAACGGCGATAATGGCCACCGGATGTTTTTTACTATGAAATATTCCCATAGCAAACATCATGTTTCTCAGTGCCATGACTAAACCATACATCCATGCCAAGGGTAGAAATAGTATTTTTCGAAAGCCCACTTTGTGTTGGTTATTTTTATTGATTCATAAATAATATGGCTCTTCTACGAAGAAAAGACAATAAAGTTCTGTTAATGCGATAATTAGATGAGTGGAGTGCAAGATTAACGAAAGCAAATAAGTAAAAAGCTATTTTTGCGTTAATTTTATATCAAATGAACGAGCATCGAAACTCAGGGAATGTCAGAAAATTAATTTCCTTTGGTGGTTCCGGTTTTGGGGTTGTTCATGGTATTTCAATAAAGCCGAAAATTCATGCAAATAAAAGAACTGATTAAGCAACTGAACAACTGGGCTCCCTTCCAGTATCAGGAGAGTTACGATAATTCGGGGCTCATAGTGGGTTTCCCGCATCAGGAAGTGGAGAGAATTCTGGTGACCATAGACATTGATGAAAAAGTGATGCAGGAAGCCATTGATGGGGGTTTTCATCTCATCATCAGCCATCATCCCATTATATTTAAGGGGCTGAAATCTCTCAGTGGAAAAACCATGGAAGAACGCGTGGTGATGGCCGCCATCAGGAACAATATTGCAATTATGGCGCTTCACACCAATTTAGATAACAGTATCACAGGAGTTAACAAGAAAATTGCCGAACGGCTTGGGCTCACCGATACTCAAATTCTGAAGCCTCTGGATGGATTGCTGCGCAAGCTGGTGGTTTTTGTGCCACAGTCGCATGCCGCCACAGTTCGGCAGGCTATTTTTGATGCCGGAGCCGGGGGAATTGGAAATTACGACCAATGCAGTTTTAATGTGTCGGGGCAGGGCAGTTTCAGGGCCAATAGGGCAGCCAACCCTTTTGTGGGAGAAAGAGAAAAACTGCATCTGGAGGAAGAAGTGCGCATAGAAACTATTTTTCCGGCGCATCAGCAGACAGCCATTGAGGGAGCCATTTTTTCAACCCATCCTTACGAGGAGCCAGCCTTCGACATTTATGCCCTTGAAAATATATATGAGAAAGCAGGAGCGGGGGTTGTGGGCAATTTACCCCATGAGATTCCTGTGAATGATTTTTTGGTGATGCTGAAACGGCAAATGAAAACTTCGTGCATTCGTTACACTGAATTTAATCGGGATGTAATATCCCGCGTGGCGGTTTGCGGAGGTTCGGGAAGTTTTTTAATAAAGGAAGCTCAGAAAGCGGGGGCTCATATTTTTATAACAGGCGATGTAAAATACCACGACTTTTTTATACCCGACGGGCGAATGATGATTGCCGATATAGGACACTATGAAAGTGAACAATTTACAAAAGAATTAATTAGCGAATATCTTATCGAAAATTTTCCTAAATTTGCAGTCCAAATTTCGGAGCATCAGACTAATCCGATAAAATACTTATAGCAAAAGCATAAACGATATAATATGGCAAGGAAAAAAAAGCAGGAGGAAATAGAAGAACCTATTGTTATTCAGCACCCTAAGACAGAAGAAGAGCTTAAAAACGAACAAAGGTTAATCGCTTTGTACTCGCTACAGTTGATCGATTCGCAGGTGGATAGAATCAAGATTGTGAGAGGAGAATTACCTTTGGAAGTTGAGGATTTGGAGGATGAAATAGCGGGTCTTGAAACAAGAATCGACAAATTTGTTCAGGAAACTCAGGAGCTTAAAAAGCTTATTGCCGATAAAAATGGCGTAATTCAGGACAGTCAGGCGCTCATAAAGAAATATGAGGAGCAGCAAATGAATGTTCGAAACAACCGCGAGTACGACAGTCTTTCCAAGGAGCTTGAATTTCAGACACTTGAAATTCAGTTGGCGGAGAAGAGAATCAGAGAGTATACTGTGGAGTTGGATTCTAAGAGCATCAGCATTGAAGAAGCCAATAAAAAGCTCACCGAACGCAGTGCCGATTTGGAAGTTAAAAAATCGGAGCTCAACGACATTGTGAAAGAAACACAAATGGAAGAAGATGAGCTTATTGCCAAATCGAAAAGGATAGAAGAGAAAATAGATGGTCGTTTGCTTACGGCTTACAAAAGAATTAGAAACAATGCCCGAAATGGTTTATCGGTGGTGCCTATTGAGCGCGATGCCTGCGGTGGTTGTTTTAATAAAATTCCGCCTCAGCACCAGTTGGAAATAAAAATGCACAAGAAAATTATCGTTTGCGAATACTGCGGACGTATTTTAATTGATGCTGAGTTGGCCGAGTCCATGGCATAGTGGTTTGGTTTTAAAAATAATAAAAGCTGTTGAATTAAGTTTCAGCAGCTTTTTTTATGGCCAAAAGATTGGTGTTAACATGGCCCGCTCACAACGATTTAATATTGAAAGCTAATAGATGAAGCAGCATTTTAAAAGGATTTAGACTCTAATTCACCACAATCTTCCCCCGATAAACCACGCCTGAGATTTCGGTTTGGTAGAAATAGACGCCACTTAGAATATATCGAACATCCCATAAAACCTGGGTTTGCTGAGGTATAGCTTTTAGGCTTGTGACCTTCTGGCCTAACATATCAAACATTTGGATTTCTATATTCTGGTGCTGCTCAGGTAACTCGAGCAGTACTTTATCATTTGCGGGATTTGGGAAAATAGACAGGCTTTTATAGTTTCTGTCAATAATATTGGAACCGATAGTTGTATCGCGCAATCTGAATATCCACGCGGATACGTTTTCTTCTACCGGATAGGGTGTGCAGTCAAAATCTGCTGTAATATCTCCATATTCCTCCGGATAATTATGATTCATTGCCGATGTGATTAAAAAATCCATTTCTCCTAATTGAACTGTGGAATTTAATTGCATTTGACCATTCTGGAGACCCCCAAAAGTGTTTTCCCAGAGAATATTTCTATTTGAATCTGCTACAACCACCCAAACATCTGGATTACAAAAACCGCTCGGCCAACAATGATTATGGGTCACATCTCCATCATCAGAATTGGCAATCCCAATTAATACATATCCATTATCATTAGTTTTAAATAAACTAAAGCCTAATTCTGATTCTGTTCCACCAAAACACTTCTGCCATTCTAAGTTACCAACAGAATCAATATGAAACAACCAAATATCTACACTATCCCAGCCATGATTTCCAGAAATATCTCCATCATTTGATTCAGTAACCCCTAGGATTGTAAAACCATCATTTTCTTCTATAATATCAAACCCTTGTTCATGCTTACTTCCTCCGTAACATTCCTGCCAAAGCATATCCCCATTGGAGTCTAATTCTGATATCCAAAAATCCCTCATATATCCTTCATGAATGTTACAGCTTACCATCCCCCCCAATCTGGTAGCCTCTCCCAATACAACAATATTCCCATTTTCTTTTAATAAAAGGTCACCTACCTCATCATGGTATTGGTTACCCAAGGTAGTTTCCCAAACGATATTTCCTTCAGGATCAATATTACAAATCCAAATATCCTGTGAGCCATAGAAATTACTAATATCTCCGCCTCCCTCATCAAAAAAATCGGCTGAAACTACCAATCCGCCAGAAGGTGTTGCTTTTGCCGATTTAGATAAAATAGTCCCTAAGCATCCATATTTTCTTTCCCATAGAATATTTAGATTAAAATCCGTCTTTACTACCCATAAGTCTCCATTGTCATTAATAGAAGGTGATTGAGCATCGCCATCTATTGAGTATGTTATTCCGTAAAAAAATATGTTATCTTCAAATATTTCAATGTCAACAAATATATCATATTCATTTCCACCAAAACAGAGTTCATTTATTATATTCCCTTCTAAATCAAAAATTAGTACCCATGCATCATAATTACCATGATAATTTGTAAACGCAGAATTTTCACCATAAACATTTACACAGCCAATAATATTTCCATTGGGCATATTTTCAAGAGCCCAAAAACTATTATCACCAGCTCCTTCAGATCCATAACAAGATTGCCAATCTAAAGTCATTTCTTGTGTAAAAGCTGAATTAAAAATAAATAGCAATATAATAATTAAGAAATTTTTCATAGCTAAAATTTAAAAAAAAAGCTGCCAGCAATTTTAACACTGGCAGCTATTAATTTATTATTGAATGATTAGTTTTCCTGATTTCTCAAAATATTTGGTTTTTAATGTAAATATATATGAGCCCGAAGGAATATTTCTGGTATCCAAAGCTTGATTACTTTCCAATTTTTGATATATCTTCATAATACGCTAATTTACAATTATTTTCCCCCGATAAACCACGCCAGCGATTTTGGTTTGGTAGAAATAGACACCCGTGGCCACGGTGCTGGAATTCCAAACGAGTTGGGTTTGGTCTTTGATGAGGGGGAGCTCTTCTATGGTTTTGCCGAAAATATCGGTGATATGGAGAGTTGTTTCGGTGGTGATTGGGGGCAGCTCGAAGGTGATGTGGGTTTGGGTGGTGGTAGAGATTGGGTTGGGGTAGGTTTTAAATTGTTTAATGGCAGTTGGCTTATCTATGTCTAACAGCACATCGCAGTCATTGGTTGGGCAGTAATATGTTAAACGCGGCACAGGGTTGGGTTCGCTCTTTTTAACTAAGATTATAATCAATTCGTATAAACCACACATGGAGCCAATCCCTTCATAATATTCAAAAAATTGGGAACTGCTAAAAGTTCTTGTGGAAACATTAAAAAGAATCCCTTCTTCAATCTGATTTATATAATTATAAGCATAAGAATCAGAAAAGGTGCAAAAATCTGGTGTTTCGCCTGGTATTAACGAATAATCGTACATGAGATATTCCTCGTTTGAGTTACATTCTTCCAAATTATCCCAAAAATTAATGGCATAGGCCTTTTTGTTGGGTTCATCATCCCGAATTACACCATATAACCAATAGTCCTCAGCTGCTTCAAACGGGGGTTGCATGGATTCTGGAACAACTAACGATCGATAATAAACTTTTTTGTAACTTAGGTTATTAATTACGGTATCGCCTGTCATATAATACTCCCATAATTCATCGTAATAACCAAATCCCCACTCATCTGGAAGAGCTACGATCCAATGCTTACCTTCACCGGTTAAGGGATAGTATTCCTGCGAATACAAATTCATACTGAGAACCAATAATAGAATGCTAAATATCTTTTTCATTACCATTTATGTTTTACTTACCATCAAAAGCCTGATGATAAAGGTTATTCACTAAATTAAAACTCGCCTGATTGGTATCATAAATTGGAGCAAAATGCAAAAGCAGCTCAAATATAGTATAAATCAGTTAAACTCGATATTGGCTATCAAAATTTAATATTATTTTTTTTGCTTTTTATTGGGTGATTTTTTTTCTCGGTTAAGGCTGTTTTTCAGGTTTTAGGCTGTCAGGCTGAAAGCCTAATTAATTTTAACAAGGTGCAGCGCAACTTGTAAAGAACAAAACACCAATCATGCGGCCTGAAGGGCCAGCTTAAAACCCCAATTTTCAATAATAATTTCGATGGAGCTGAGCTTGTGAAGCGACAGAGAAATCCTTTTATTTTCTTTTCCTACTTTTCCCTTGATGGAAAAGTAACAAACCTGCCTGCCTGCGCAGCCAGGCAGGACATCAAGGCCCGGCAATTGCCAACCCGCTCTGTCCAAATGATGACTTTTCAAGCGAAGTAGAAAAATAATGACGAAGTTTTGGCATGAGTCTAAATCGAATCTAAGAGTTTATTTTAGGCACGGGATTATTCAATGTCATTATTTTAAAAGGCAAGCCCCTTCGCCGAAAAGTCTATCATTTGGCC
>CAXYYJ010000062.1:0-21269 GCA_964293475.1 uncultured Draconibacterium sp. | reverse complement strand
AAGACTCATCCATTTAAAAATTACAATTTCTTGATGTTGGCTTTTTGCCATATCTGTCAAAGATATGTAGTCATTATTATCAACCTGTATGATATTAATTTTAGCACCTTCAATATTAATTCCCTTTATTTTTGTCATAATTAAATGAAACTTTGAGTTAATACAATTTGAGGATTTACAATTCCCCTGTGTGCCTTAGTAGATTGTGAAACTTCTTCTGAACCGGCAGTAAGATCGTATCTGTCGAGAACGGTAATGAATAGTTGTTCAAAGAACTTATCTGGCTCTTTGAGCAATCCTGCATTGGAAGAGAAATAATCATTGATGGATTTTGGTAATCCCTTTGATGCAAAGGTTCCTTTTTTTATGATATCCAAAGCTCGAATTAATGACATTCTTTTTTGCTCGGTTGGGGCAATTTTTAAAATGGCGTTTAAATTTGAGATTGCTTTATTTTCGGCCGGGCTCAAATTTTTTCTGGATACCGTTTGAACATTTTCCTGATTTTTTTCCGATTTAAAATATTCAAGACCTGCAAGAGTTTGTTTATGGTGCAGTTCGTGCAAAGCAATTGCATTTTCGGAATCGGGGGCTTTAAATAATTTGACTGCCTGCAAAAAATTCATTTCAATAATATTCATTTCGGGAGTAATCAGACAGTAGATACCAGGATGATTCTCGCTTTTCAGATAAGTGAGAGATGTTTTTTGCAACGGGTAATTCATTTCTCCGCTTTCTGTGTCCAATAGGGTCAATTGTCTTCCTTCCGGCACTTTTCTACCGCAGCGTGCTTTGTTTGGAATCCTGGAAATATCGTTAAAAATCTTTGGGTGCTTCTTCCTGAAATCTCTTAATTCGTTTAGATATTTAAGAATTTCGCTTTCTTCTTTTTGAATTTTATTACCGAACAATGCACCTTCCCCTTTTTCTTCAAGAATTGAAAAAACTTTGTTGTCTTCGCCGAAGGCAGTGTGAAAAGCCTGTAGTTTTCGCAAGGCATTATTTACAAGATGAATTTGAGCATCGCCATGAGCCGATGGATAATAGTTGTAAACATAAATTCTATCGGCTTTTGAACCAATTCTGTTTACACGTCCTATGCGCTGCATCAATCGGGTAGAATTCCAGGGTACATCATAATTAACCAAAACATTGCTTCTGTGCAGGTTTATACCTTCGGCCAGAACTTCAGTTGTAATAATAATATCGTAGTCGTTGAGCCATTTTTCTTCTTCAAGATTCGCATCAAAATTGTCCCGGATAGTATTCTCAACCTGTTTTCTATTTTCAGCGCTTACTGTAAGTGCCTTTTTCTTTGTAATCTTTGAAAGTCGGGCTGTTAGTTCTTCTGCTGTTTCTTTTGATTCGGAAAAAATAATCAGCTTACCACTAATATTTTGGGTTGGTTTAAAAAATTCTTCCTGAATTTGTTTTGCAAACTCTATCAGTTTAGGGTCTTTCTTTACTTTGCTCCAGCGCTCAATTAAATCATCAACTTTTTCTTTATCCTGCTTGAGTAAAGCATCAAATCTTTTGTCGAAAGCATCTTTTTTGTACTCCTTATTGTTTCCTCCTTTTTCGTTGATTTTAGCTTCAATCTCATCAAAACTTAAACCTTCTTCAAGCAATTTGTTTATGTCTAAATCAGGAGCGATAAAAATCCTGTCTTCATCAATCATTTTCAACATGTTATCAATGGCTTTCTGAAATCTTGATAAAGATTGAGTAAAAGCATAAAAACTACTTTCAAGTCGTTTGACCAAAAGCGTTTTCATAATGGCAGACAACCTGCCTGATATGGATTCCACATTACCATACATTTTTTTGTCATCTTCTTTAATGAGAAATTCAATAGCACGATAACGATAATAACCTAATCCATCTATTTTTTTCCCTTCTTCATCCAGGTTGGTAATTAGCGAAACTGTATCGAAAAACAATTCGCTAAGCTTTCCGTCCAAATCATAATAAAGCGCAGTAGGATCGCCAACTTTGGGGAATTTAATACCCTGAATTTTCAAATCTTCCAAATATTCTATGTTGCTTTCAATATCAGTCCTTGTACTACGGATTACAAGTGGTTCAACAACATCATCACGCAATTTTTGAAATAAGGACTTTAGTTTTATGAGAATTTTATCTCGTTTTATTAAATAATGAACATCTTTAGTATCCAATTCAGATAATTCTTTTGCAAGAACATCATACTTTTTATTAATAGGCTTGAAATAATCTTGTAAACTACGTATGTTTTCAAGTGTGCTGTTTCTTCTGTCTTGAAAGAGATAAAGCTGGTTTTCTATGTCTTGTGGTCGGTTATTCAAAGGAGTTGCAGAAATTAAGATAACTTTCTTTCGGGAATCTCCATTTTCGGCAGTTTTTGACCTGGGCATTTTACAAATTTCCTGTAAGGCCAAATACATTTCTGTATAATCATTTCTGAATTTATGCGATTCATCAACTGCGATTAAATCAATCTCCTCAGAATTTGGATAGGAATAATTTTTTCTATCGAGTATCTTGTGCAAACTTCCAAGAGTAATAAAAGTAAAATGATTATCCAGTTCAAAATCTTTTACAGTTCTTCTCCAGCTATCTTCAATTGCTGGAGGAACCACAACTAAAACCTTAGTATGAGTACCATTTTCGTAAATAAACTTTTTGATAATCATACATGCAATGATCGTTTTTCCCAAACCAACAACATCAGCCAATACAAAACCATTGTGCTTCATCATGATTGCATACCCCTGGTTGGCAGCGTCTGACTGATATTTTAGCCGAATGTATTTTGGTGGTAAAAGCAAATCAATATTGTATGGGTCATAATCTACCCGCTTGCCAAAATACTCTATAAGCATTTTTATGTATAACTCAAAAGGAGTGAAATCATCACGTAAATACGTCTGATTTTTAATTCTATCTGCTTCTGCATGTAGAATTGGAATAGATTCAGCCCAAAGTCGTTCAAATTCTTCGGTGGCATATTTTACATCTTCATACTCTCGCAAACTTACATTAAACTCATAGTTTGAATCAGGATTTGCTCCTAGTCCTGCATCAGTAAGATTAGATGAACCTGTAATTACTTCACAAGGTGCATATTCATTAAATGTGGCTGGTCTGAAAATATAAACCTTTGCGTGAATTTTCTTTTTTGGATGAGCCCTCAATTCAATTTTGCCGCTAACCAAATCATCAATAAATTGAAGAATTCCTTTTTCTGTAACTTCGTCATAGTTAGCTTCCTGAATATTTTTTATAATTTCTTGAATGAAGTCTGCTTTTGTATCATCTGGATTTTCAAGAAATAATTGTCCTTTGTCGTGATACTTTTTAATTAGTTGGTCAACATTGATACCAACAAGGATTCTGATTTTGGGTATTTTATCAAGAAAGGTTCGAACTTTAAAATAACCGGAAGTTCGGAAATAGCCAACCAATGCATCAAAATGACGAATGCTTTCAATATTTGTAAAGACTCCCTCAAACTTTTTGAGTAAACTATTATCACCCTGATTCGTAAAAAATTTAGTTGGCATTACTTCTTATAATTTTTTAATTAGTTATTGGCACCGAAGGAACCATGTTATCAAATCTCAAATTATCTATTATTTTTATTTTATCTATAATCGAAAAACCAAATATCATGTTCTTAAAATCATTTTTCAGGATTTGGTTTAAAGCACTGCGATAGTCAAATCTTTTCTGTCTGTCTGAGTTTTTATCTTCGCCTGGTTCAGTAGCCCACAATCCTTGATGGGTCAAAACCTTTCTACATTTAAGATTTCTTTTTTCAGATAATCTCCGTATGCTATCACAAAAAGCTTCTTTTTCCATTTGATTAATTTACTTGGACAACTTTGTCAAAGATATAGAATATTTTCATTCTTCTTTTATGGATATAGCACTGTTTGATTTGAATTTTCAAATAAAAGATATTTCAATAAATATTGATAATAGTTGTGTTAAAGTATTTGAATTCAATAATATACATTTTTAATTAGTGCTTGGCGAAAATGCGTTTTGTTCCATTTGGTATTTTTGTGTGATTGTAAATAAATTGGAATAGCTTGATTGTTTATTCATTGAAATATATATATTTAGGGCATATTAATTGTGTTTTTATTGGTTCTCCATTAACCAATCAATCACATTTTTCTTTTGTATGCCGTCAATTACCGCATTGTCAAAATCAAGGGTTAAAAGATATTTGGGGTAATTGTCTTTTATATTTTTCAATGAAGAAATCTCCCGCTCAAAAGTTTTCTCATCGTTTACTGCATAGGCCACCTGATAATATACTCGCTCGTTATTGGCTTTTTGCAGAACAAAATCAATTTCTTTGTCTTTGTTTTTGCCGACAAATACCTTTCCGCCACGTCTTAAAAGTTCAAAATAAACCACGTTTTCCAGTTTATGATCCAAATTAGCGTCATATTTATTGGTAGTGGTAATGTTTTTTAAACCCAGGTCAACCATATAATACTTCTCATTTGTGGATAAGAGTTCTTTTCCTTTTATGTCGTAGCGCGGGGCTGCGTATAGAATGTAAGATTCTGTAAGATACCCGATTATTTTAATGACCGTGTTGTGAGATATTTTTTTCGATGAATTTTTATTGAGTTGTTCTGCTATATTGGTGGGTGAAACGATGGAGCCCACGGAGTCGAATAAAAATTCAACAATTCGTTGCAAGTTATTGAAATTTCGAAGTTTATGTCGTGTGATAATGTCTTTGCCAATCACCGTATTGTAGATGGATTGCAGATAATCATTTACAAGCTCTGGAGCTGTTTTGGAAAGATTCACAGCTTCGGGAAAGGAGCTGCTGTTCATATATTGCCGAAATAAACGGTCGGTGTTTTTTTCTTCAGGAAAGGAGAGAGTGTATTCGAAAAAGGAGAACGGGAGCATATTAATTGCGATATAACGGCCTGTTAATAAGGTTGCTAATTCGCTTGAAAGCATATAGGCGTTGGAGCCGGTAATATAAAGGTCAAAATTCTTTTTAACGAACAAGCTATCCACTAATTTTTCGAAATTTGTTATCAGTTGCACTTCGTCCAGAAAAATGTAGTTTTTTTGGTCAGACTTGGTTTTAGCCAAAATTTCGTCATACAGAGTAGTCCATTCGCTGAATTTTATATTCTCTCGTTCTTCAAAATTGAAAGAAATGATGTTCTCTGAATTTACTCCCGAAACCAGTAATTCATTTCGAAAAGCTTCCAAAAGGGTTGATTTTCCGCAACGCCGAACACCTGTTACGACTTTGATTAAATTCTGGTCGCGGAGCAGGCGTAGTTTTTTCAGATATATTTCTCTCGTTATCATAAAGAATATTTTTACAAAAGTATTAATTATTGACGAAAATACCCAAAAATGTCATTTTTCGTCAATAAGGAAGTTTTGAATTTCAATGTCCCAATTATTCACCGCAAATATGCGGCGAATATCTTGTTTTTTCGCCGCAAGGAAGTTTGATTTTAGATCTAATGGACAAAATTCAGGCTGTTTTTTCCAGAGATATATTCATCACATTTTTTCAATTGCAATTGAAGTTGGGCAGAAGCGAAACCTGCAATTCTCATCCAGATTTTCAGGTGAGTCGTTTTTGCTGCCCGCTTTGGTGGATGAGTTTTTCGAGTCGGGCTTGTTTGGTTTTTTCCTGTTTGGCATTCATTATCCATTGGGTCACCGCTTTTCGGTATGATGGCGCCTGTTTCATAAAAAAGTCCCAGGCAACTGGATCATTTTTGAATTGTTTTTCAAGGTCAGCAAAGATCGAAACTGTTTCCGTTTCGTAGGATAACGGATCCGATTTTTGGGCTTTTCTAATGCTAAAGGCCTTTAAACCCGCTGGTTTCATAAGCCCCGCCTTAGTAAGGGCTTCCACTTTTTTTATATTGATTTCGCTCCAGTTGCTCGTGCTTCTTCTGGGGGTAAACCGATTGCTATAGCTCTCACTGTCAATGGATTTTCTTATGCTATCAATCCAGCCAAAGCAAAGGGCCTGATCGACCGATTGCGACCAGGTCATGGTTGGTTTTCCGGTGGAAATTTTATAATAACCCACAATTAGTTCGGTTTCTGTTTCGTGGTTCAATTCCAGCCAATCTCTAAATTGTTGCTCGTTTTCAAAAAAAGTAGCGGTCATTACGATTCATTTTTTTTGGTCTGCCGATTGATTTAAAATATTAGTAAACCATCCGACATGCCCATATTCTGGCCAAAAATAATTTTATTTGGGGTTGGTAGTAAATCAGTGAATCCTTTTTTTTATCTAAATCGTTGGGTGGATATACGGGAAAATTGCACAATCTATTATTTTTTAACGTGAAAGAATTTATTAGGTCACAAATAGCTAAAAATTTGACAGGCAAAAAAAAGTAGTTAAACGAAAATGATGAAAAAAGTGATTGTAAATCAATGATTTGCAATTGTTCAGACTGTTCAAATATTGCATAAATAAACCCACATAAATTATTGTGGGTTATTACAGAAAATTAAGAGTAGAATTATTGAGTTTTAAATAAAATAATGCTTGGTATTCTCCATTTGTTTTTATAAATTTAACTGTATTTTTGTCGCATCAGGAATCGGTGGTTTATGGTTGAAATTTTTTTTCCCCGGCCAAATCATTTGATTTCAAAACGGGAACAATTATGGTAAACCAGCCTGACACTAACCACAGTAAGGCAACGACCGACTCTAATGTCGGATCTTCGGCTTTTGAAAACAATGGCCTTATTCATGAGATGAATAAGCGCATTGAAGAACTAACCCAACAGCTCAACGAACGAAAAAAGGAGTTGTTTCTCCACAATAAAATCACAGAAATTGTATCTGATCCTGAGGCAGGACTAAAAACTTTGCTGGAACAGATTTGCGAAGTTATTCCACTGGCTTTTCAAGAACCCGAGCATGCCAATTGCAGTATTCAAGTGGCTGAAAATGTGTTATATAGCAAGAATTTTGTTGAATCTTCCATTCAGCTGGTGGTGCCCATTTACTCCAATAATCGCGTAAAACTTGGTGAAATCATATTGAGCTATCCGGAAACCTTCAAAATAGTCACTAAAGAAATATTTCTACAAGAAGAAAATGATTTACTGTCTGGAATCGCTCAACGCATTGGTTTTCTTGTGGAACATAAGCGAAATAGCTCTGGTCTTAGAATGAGTGAGTTGAAATATGAATTGATGGAAGAGTCCATCAATGAAATTCTTTTTGAACTTGACAGCAATCATAAGATACTCTATATCAGTCCAACTGTTAGTAGAGTTTCTGGTTTTTCGGCACAGGAACTCATAGGTAAATCTATAGCAGAACATGTATATCCTGAAGACTATCCAGTTTTGCAAAAATCCCTGGAAAACTTTTTCAAAACAGGTAAGCTTGCTATGGAGCTCCGATTGTTGTCAAAGAATAAGGAGATTAGTTGGGTTAGAATATCGGCAAATCCAAAAATTGTGGAGGGTAAACCGATAGGTTTCTTTGGCACGCTACTCGATTTTACCCAAGCTAAAGCTATTGAAGACGAGAAACAGGAGAATGAAACTCTATATAGAACCATTATAGATGCTTCGCCCGATATTATTGTGATAACAAATTTAGAAGGTTCTATAACGTTTACGTCCAATAAGATATCCGATATTTTTGGCTATGAAGACTCATCAGCTCTCTTAAACCACAGTATTTTTGAATTTATCCACCATGAGGACAGGGAAAAGGCAAAAGCTTCCGTTTCCGCCATGTACGAGGGCAATTTTATTGGCGCGACTGAGTATCGGGGTATACGGGCAGATGGGCAAGTTATTGAAATAGAAGTAAATGGGAGCTTTGTTACCGATGCAGCCGGAGTCCCTTTAAAAATGGTTTTTGTCATACGCAACATCAGTCGCAGAAAAGCCATAGAGCGGGAGCTTTCGGACTCACAAAAACTTTATCAGGACTTGGTGGAAACCATTAATGATGTAGTGTATGAGATATCCACTGATGGTAATATTATGTATGTGAGCCCCGCCATCGAAAATATATTGGGTTATAAACCTCAGGATTTGACAGGCAAAAATATATCGAAATTCCTATACGAATCAGATCATGAATTGCTGATGAATGTATTGCAAAATTTAGATGTTCGTAATAATTCATGGCTGGATTACAGATATTTTCACAAAAACGGATATTTCCGGTGGATTAGATCATCCACATCGCCCGTTTTTCGAAATGGGAAACTGGTAGGGGGCCGTGGCACCCTTACCGATATCCATGATCATAAGCTAACAGAATTGTCGTTGTTAGAAAGCGAATCACGTTTTAAAATGTTTATTGAGGGTTCTCCGGTGGCCATGACAATATTTGATAACGAACAAAAGCCCATTCTTATCAATCATCGGTTTATACAAATTACAGGCTATACTCAGGAAGATTTGACAAATATAGGCTTGTGGTGGCCAATGGCCTATCCGGAGCCTTTATATCGCGCTCAAGTCCGCAGAAAATGGGAGAATGAAATGCAACTTTATTTGTCCGGTGCATCCTATTTTAAACCCATAGAAACCCGAATTACCTGCAAAGATGGGGTTGAAAAGTATACAGAGTTGAGTTTTGTTACCACGGGAGAATATAATATTATAACCCTAATCGATATTACCGAGCGGTTTCTAACTCAAAAGTCGTTGCAGGAAAACGAAGAGCGTTTGAAAAACCTGGTCAACAGTCAGACTAATTATGTTTTGCGCACCAATTTGGAAGGGAATATTTCCTTTTATAATAAAAAATTTGAGGAGGATTACAGCTGGTTTTACCAAACCGAATCAAGTGGTATTTTGGGAAGTAGCTCTATGCATTCTATTCTCCATTATCACCATGAAAGAGTATATAAGGTAGTAGAGCAATGTGTGAGCTCCCCCGGAACCATAGTGAAAATTGAGCTGGATAAACACCGGCGTGGTGGCGGAATTGCTACCACTCTTTGGGAGTTTGTTTGCCTTACCAATAAACAAAATCAACCCACCGAATTGCAATGTGTTGGCATTGATATTTCGGAGCGAAAAAAAGCGGAGGTTCAACTTCAGCACAGCGAAGAAAAATACAGAAGCCTGATAAACAGCTCCGATGCTATTATTTTAATGCTAGATTCCAAAGGCAATTTATTGTTTTTAAATGAATTGGCGGCTCTGCCTTTCAATAAAACGCCCGAATCGATGGTGGGGACAAATATTAAAGAATTATTTTCACAGGAGGATTTTCATAGCCTTTTCAGTGATATTAAAGATGTTTTCCACTCTAATCAGGGAAAGATAGCAGAACGAAAAGTCAATATTGGAAATCAGGAAAAATGGTATAGATCGAGCGTTCAGCCCGTGAAAGATGAGCATGGTCAAGTTTTTGCCGTTATGGTTCATGGAACCGATATTACCGAAAACCGCATGAATGATGAAAATATCCGTAAGCTTTCGCTCGTAGTTGAACAAAGCCCCATAAGTATAGTAATCACCAATAAGGATGGTATTATCGAATATGCCAATCCCAAAACCTGTGAAACTACCGGCTATTCGCTTAAGGAACTATTAGGAAGAAATCCAAGGATATTAAAGTCAGGCGAGACCCCTTTTATTGAATATATAAACCTATGGGAGACCATTTCAAGAGGAGATGTGTGGAATGGGATTTTTCACAACCGGCGGAAAAATAGCGAATTGTTTTGGGAATCGTCCACTATTTCACCTTTATTAGACAATCAGGGAAATATTACTCACTATATTGCCTTAAAAGAAGATATTACCGAACAAAGAAATACCCAGGAAGCCTTACTGAGCAGTGAGTTGCGTTTCAAACAAATGGCGACCCAAAGTAACACCGTAATCTGGGAAGTAAACAAAGATGGTATATATACCTATGTGAGTGATATGAGTAAAACTGTTTGGGGATACGAACCTTTAGAAATTGTGGGGAAAATGTACTTTTATGATTTGCATCCGGAAGAAGATAAAGATTCTTTTAGGTTAGCTGCAATGGAGCTGGTGCAAAGTGGCGATACTATCCACGATTTCGAAAATCCAATATGCAGAAAAGATGGTCAGGTGATTTGGGTAAACACCAATGGGGTTCCTATACATGATGAGCAGAAAAATATTGTTGGCTATCGAGGAGCTGATAACGACATAACTGAGCGGAAAAATGCCGAGAAGGAAATTAAAAAACTAAATTCCCAACTCGAGCAGAGAGTTATTGACCGAACCAAAGACCTGATAGAGTCTAATATTGACCTGCAAAAAGCCCGCGAGGAAGCCGAAGAAGCCAATAGGGCCAAAAGCGAGTTTTTGTCGAGAATGAGCCACGAGTTGCGCACTCCATTGAACTCCATTCTGGGTTTTGCTCAATTGCTCGATATGGCTAACCTGAGCGAAAAACAATCGAAAGGTGTTAGAAATATTTTGGATAGCGGTCGACATCTATTGGATTTAATAAACGAGGTGTTGGATATTTCGCAGATTGAATCTGGGCGACTGGCCTTGAACCTCGAAACTGTAAATATTAATGGGCTAATTGAGGAGATTATAACTTTATTAAAACCCCAGTTTTCTTTGCATGAATTAACCTATGATTACCCACGCGAAATTGATTTGGGAATTTTGATAAAAACAGATAGAAAACGATTCAGTCAGGTTTTGTTCAATTTGATTAGCAATGCTATAAAATATAATCGCAAGGGAGGAAATGTTTCCGTTAATACATCGCTGGTGCGGTATGAGGATGGTGGTCGTAAGGTTCGAATTGTCATTAACGATACAGGGATAGGAATATCCGCCGAAAGTATTCCTAAGCTTTTTACTCCCTTCGAGCGGGTAGGAGCCGAAAAAACCCTTACAGAAGGATCGGGACTGGGCTTGGCTGTAGTTAAAAAGCTCATCGTGGCGTTGGGAGGAGAAGTTGGGGTTGAGAGCATTCAAAATCAGGGGAGCAGTTTCTGGATTGAAATGCCTTTTAATTACCAAAAGCCTTTGGTTCAACCAGGTAAAACGAAAATTAGTAAGACAGGAATCAATTATTCCGAAATGTCAGGGACGATAGTTTATGTGGAAGACAGCGAGATGAATATTGACCTAATCACTCATGTGCTGGCCAATTACCGGCCTAATTTGCAGCTCATTGTATCGAGGACCGGTGCTCCGGCTTTTGATATTGTTAGGAATAATAAGGCCGATTTGGTGCTTCTCGATCTGAACTTGCCTGATATTCAGGGTGATGAAATTCTTGCCCGAATAAAAGCATGCAAAGATACCAGTGAAATTCCAGTTATTATGTTGAGCGCCAATGCCATGCCCGAAGTCATTACGCATATTCTTCGATTGGGTTCTGCTGAATATTTGACAAAACCATTAGACATGAAATACTTTTTTAAGATATTAGATAAGTATATGAAAGAAAAAGAAGATAACCAAACTTATATCACTAACCTTTAGCTAACTAATTATGAATAATGAAGATATGAATCCAGTTCGAATATTGATAGTAGATGACCAGCCATCGAACATAGATATTTTAGTCGATTTTTTAGAGATACAAGGATACGAGTAAATAACAACTATAACCGATTCCAGAGATGTAATTGATTGGTGTGCTCAGAATCAGTTCGACATCTTGTTGCTCGATTTGATGATGCCTCACATCACCGGATTCGATATCATGGAGCAATTGAGACAGGTTCAACCCAACAATCACTATCAACCCATTTTGGTGCTCACCGCCGATATAACGGAAGCAACCCGACGCCGTGCTCTTGCTGCCGGAGCCACCGATTTCTTAACAAAACCACTTGATTTAGTTGAGGTTGGGCTTAGAATCAAAAATTTGCTTTACACAAAAAAACTATTCAATTTGTTGCAAAGCCAGAATAATGATTTAGAAGAAATGGTGAAAATCAGAACACAGGAACTGGTGAAGACAAATGCTGAATTGCAGGTTGCCAAAGATAAAGCTGAAGCCGGCGATCAGTTGAAAACCGCATTCATTCAAAATATTTCGCATGAAGTTAGAACTCCCTTGAACGGAATCCTTGGATTCACCGACATATTACTCGATGATGAAATTACCGGTGAGGAGAAAAAGATGTGTCAAACATTGCTTCATTCGGCCAGCAACAGGCTTGTAAACACCATTACCGACTATATGGACATTTCCCTCTTAGCCTCTGGAAACATGCAATCTATGATAATGGAAATCAATGTAAATGAAATTTTCAAAACCCTTGACGAGCAATTTAGAGAGATATGCGAATCGAGAAAGATTTCTTTACTCTATCTTCCCGACGAAAATTTCCCAAATGTTTTGCTCGATATTGATCCCGATTTCTTTACCAAAAGCATGAAACACCTTTTGGACAATGCCGTTAAATTTACCTCCAAAGGGGAAATATCTTATGGTTATGTAGTTAATACCAATTCCGTCGAATTTTTTGTAAAAGACACTGGAATAGGAATAGGCGAAGATATGAAAGAGCTTGTTTTTAATGCTTTTACCCAGGAAAATGTCTCCAATACCCGCGAATTTGAGGGCAGCGGACTCGGTTTGGCCATCATTAAAGGACTTGTTGGCATTATGGGGGGCGACATTCGTTTTGAATCGCAAAAAGGATTTGGAACAATTTTTTACCTAACAATTCCTCAAAAAGCAAGAAAACCTATGTTTTCATTAGGGTTTTAACAGTTTACAAGTTCGCACCTTAATAAATGCAAATTATCAAGGGCTAAAAATTGATTGTAGTTTTCTTTGATATTCAGTCATTTAGATCTTTTTTCCTTTATTATTCTGAATTGAATAAAAAATCCTGCGTTTTTTAGGGTATCTACAGTCCATTTTTTACTGATAATCAATAGCAGAAGGCTTTCCTATTTCAAAATCGCGGAAGCCAAAATCAGTTGTTTTAATCGAATTTGTTTTAAATACATCTTCTCCAACCCCTGGTATGGATGGATAAAATGAAATGGAAATTTGAAAGGTACTCATCACCAGGTAGTCATTTCTTATGAGCACCCCCAGGCCAATTTGCGAATAAATGGTGCTCTGGCTAAAACCGCTTTTCGAATTGCCCAGCATGCCCATTGAAAAATTAAGGTATGGACCAAACCGGAATCCGATAAAATTCCAGGGAGCATAAGATTGAGTTTGTAAGCTTAGCAAAATGCGGTTGGTTCCGGTTAAGCCTTCACTGTTAAAACCATTCAGGCCATATCCATCGTTGAGGGTTATATTATCGCCTTCGAGTCGGTTCAATCCAAAGGTGAGCTGAAACTTAGCAAACTGTCTGAATTTCCATTTTCCAATTTCTTGTAAATCAGTGAAATAATTCACTCCGGCCCAAATTACCCCTTGTTCGGCTTTGGCGTCTCTAAAAAAGGTGCCATATTCGAGCGATGTGCTCAAATAACCCCATCTATAGTAATCGCCATGAGCAACCCTGGTACCAAAATACAATCTGCCCACATGATTTCTGATTTGGTAACCTCCAACGAAACTGTAAACCTTGCCAATGGGAACATCTTCGGTGAGTCCGAAACCAAAAATGTATTTGTCCATTACATATTTTCGGGTTGAAACCCCAAGGCCGGCCAGGTAGAAATCTTCATCTGAGTAAAAGTGCAGTGTGTCAATTATTTCCGGGGGTTTTTCCTGATAGCGCATTCGCTTATAGCGCGCTGTGGTAATAAAGTTGCTCGATTGAAGAAACGAAGTTCTGCCCTTGTAGAGTGGTATGGCATTGCCAGCCCAAACATCGAGATTGGTTAATTGCACAGGATGATTTTCCCATGTTGGAGTACTTTTATATTTTAATTCATTTTGCGAGAGACTCGAAACGCCAATCCCCGCTGCCCAATGCGCATAAGATGAGAAAAACGGTCGGTCTATGTCTATGCTTTTTACAAAATTCTGGTCTTCGTCAATGTCGTACAGTAGAGTTGTATTGATAAATGTGTTGCGAATGTTTGGAATAAAATATCGGGTTTTAAAAGCATCGGCGCCATTGGAATGGTTCCATTTATACACATTTCTAAATTCGTGACCCAAACCAACAAAATTTTTCTCCAAAATATCGAAGGTGAAACTCGAAGGCGTTGCCATTACATTGGGTATGATGCTCCAGCTGTCCAGCTCTACGATAAACAAATCCACCGAATCGGAGTCTGGGGACGAAGGTTTAACCAAAAATGACACATCGTGCACATAACCCTGGCTTCGCACCAATCGTTCCGATTCTTTAACCAGCAGCGAGTCGAAGCGGTCATTTTTGCGGATGAGAAGAAGGTTTCGGATGTTTATGGACTGGCTTTTCACGTGAATGCTATTCCCCGCTTTCGAAAGAAAACCTTTGGGTTCAACGAGCGAATCGGCGATGGAATAGCCAAAAGGGTCTAAGGTTTCTATATTGATATTGCGGATAATTTTGCCTTCGAAATCGCTGTATGGGTTGCTTTTCAGCTTGTTATAAACTTTGTTTTTCGGCCCCGAATTGCCCGGGCCATTGGCCACAGGCTTAAAAAACAAGCCGTATAAAAACCGTGTAAACTTGCCTTGTTGCGAAAAATTTTCAATATCACGGTAGAGGTAGGCACTGTCATTTCGGGTCGATTTTTCCTGTGCCAGGGTGGTACCAGTTGTAAAAACCGATATGAAAAAGACCATAAAAGTCAGTTTTTTCCACATTGTACCACGTTCCATGCAGCAAAGATTATTATTTTTTTCCTGATTTCTTTTGATCGGCCAATTTCTTCTTTTTCTCAGCTTCCTTAGCTTTTTTCTTAAAGTATCCTCTCAAAAAGATATTATGCTTCAGGGCTTCCATATTTTCGTCCAAAGATACGGAGCTACTTTTTATGTTAACCATGGTTGTGTTTAAAGTTTCGGCTAAGGTAGTATCCTGAATTAGTCGGCCAAGTGTGCCTTTGCCGCTGTTGATATTCACCATAATTTCAGCAAGTTGAAAGGTAATAACTTCCACATTAGCCGCCGATATTTCCAGACTTGCAATGATGGCATCTGTTTCCACCGGTTCGTTCGACGATAATTCTTCGCCTTCTTTGGCCATATCGGAGTCAGTCCCTCCCTGAGTTATCGTTAGAAGCCGGTCGCCAATAAGACCTTCGGAGCCTATGGTTACTTCCGAATCCGATTTTATAAACTTCTTTACATCCTTTTGAATGAGCATATCTACCCTCACGCTGCTGTCGTTGATGATGCGGATATTATCCACAGAGCCCACAACAATTCCCGAAAACCTGATGTTGTTTCCCACCTGCAAACCACTAACATTGTAAAAAGTCGTAGTGAGCTTGTAAACTGGATTGAAGAGATTTTTTTGCTTACCGATAATGAAAATAGCCAATACAAAAAGTGCTATTCCCCCTGCTATAAACAGTCCCAATCGAATTTTAAACTTTTGTGTATGTGTACTCATAGCTTGATTTTTATTGATGTTGTGAATGGCCCCAGGACCTTTATTATCAGCATAAAACTGGTTTTTGAAGGTCGTTTGGAACGCGCAAATTATTTATATTCGGAGAGCCTTTTAGTTAAAAAAGGCGTGTTTCATTTGAAGAACGATTGAATGAATGGGTCGTCCGATTTTTCAAAAGCTTCCAAGCTGTCATCCAGATAAACTTGTCCATCGTTGAGCATAACAATTCGGTTGGCGGTGCTTCGGGCGCAGTTTATATCGTGAGTGATGATGATGGACGAGGTTTTATATTTCTTTTGAACCTCGTTTATCAGGGTACTTATTTCGTCGGAGGTGATGGGATCGAGCCCGGTGGTGGGTTCGTCGTAGAGCATTACCAGGGGATCTACAACAATGGTGCGCGCCAGGCTTATGCGTTTTCGCATTCCGCCCGAAAGCTGCGATGGCATTTTATCTAAAGCATCGGCAAGCCCCACATTGTCCAAAACCTCCCCAATTTTTTTCTTTATTTCAATTTCCGTTAGCTTCTTTTTTATCCTGCGCAGCGGAAATTCGAGATTTTCTTTCACCGTCATGGAATCGTATAAGGCTCCGCTTTGGAAAAGAAAACCAATTTTTTGTCGCATTTCGTTCAACTCCTTGGTATTTAATGCAGTGGCATTTTGCTCAAACACACGAATCTCTCCGCCATCGGTCTGCAGCAACCCCACAATACATTTTATCAGGACCGATTTTCCCGACCCGGATTTTCCCAGAACAATCAGATTTTCACCTTCGTAGAGCTTTAAGTTGATGCTTTTAAGCACTTCCTGGCTGCCAAATGATTTTTTTAGATTGATGATTTCTATAATGGGCTTTCCTTTTTCCAATGAAGCGGGAATATCAGCAGTTATTGGGGGTTTGGATTTTTTCATCATAGGAGCATATCGGTAATTTGTACAGCAATCATATCCACAATAATTACAAGAAGCGATGCCAGCACAACGGCAGAATTGGCTGCAACTCCAACGCTTTCGGTCCCGCGCCCTGCATTATAGCCTTTGTAGCAACCAACCAATCCAATAACGCCTCCAAAAAAGAACGATTTAATTACGGCGGGAAACAAATCCATAAAATCAATATGGCTAAAAGCCTGGGAGAAAAACAGTACAAACGACACATCGCCTTTAATATTAGCCCCAAGCCAGCTTCCCAGGATGCCAAATGCATCGGCATATAAAATGAGCAGTGGAATCATGAGTGTGGCTGCCCAAACCCTGGTTACCACCAGAAATCTCATGGGATTTGTCGATGAAACTTCCATGGCATCAATCTGTTCGGTCACTTTCATGGAGCCCAATTCAGCACCCATTCCCGATCCTATTTTCCCCGCACAAATCAGCGCAGTTATCACCGGACCCATTTCTCTTATTAGCGACACAGCCACCATTCCGGGCAGCATGGTTACCGCTCCAAAATTTACAAGTACAGGCCGCGTCTGAATGGTAAGCACCAGACCCATAATGGCTCCCGTAATCGAAACTAAGGGAAGGGTTTTATAACCAATTTTAAAGCATTGGCGAAAGAACTCTTTAAACTCAAAATTTCGGGAGAACGTTTCTTTAAAAACCCCATGGATAAACAGAAATACATTGGCCAATTCTGTCAGAAAATTGCTTGCAATCTCAGTTTTTGCAATTGTTTTTTCGCTGAGCCTAACAGACTGAGCCACTGCAAAATCTTTCGTTTTTCTAACAGGATTAAACTTTTTTATAAGTGAAGGATTGAATTCAGCCATGGAGATTTTCTTATTTGTTAAAGCTCAGAGATTATCTTTTGCATTTCCTCCTTGGTTTTGCTCAGTTTCACCTGTAGCCTTCCCATCATTTCATCTTTCTTACCTTTGGCAAACATCAGGTCGTTGTCGGTTAAAATAGCAAATTTCTGTAATAGCTTGCCTTTCTGCTCATTCCAGTTTCCTTTGGCTTCTGTAATATTCATGATTTTTAGTTTTTATCCGCACTTTGCGGCACAGTTGTGAAATTATTTCCACATTACAAAGATGAACTAACCAAAAAGCAAAAGCCTTACACAATAAAAGCAAAGAGTTACATCATTCACACATTGCAAAGTAAATATTGAATCATAAGGGCAATTTGGGGAAATTTGGGTTTTTTCTAAACAGGCTGAAAGTCTGTACTATTTTAGCAAGAAGCAATGCTTCTTGCGATGAATATAATATTTTACAGCAGCCTGAAAGGCTAACTCAGGGCATATCAAAGCGGTTATTCAACAATTTCTCACCGTTGTCTTTTGGTTATTGAATTGGGTTTGCATCGATAGAAATCTCTCTAATACAAGAATCCAAACAGATAAAGTGGAATGGTGTTTTTATGCCCAATTTCAATATCATCAGCTGCAATAAACGAGTTTTCGATATTTGCTATCTGCTTGTAGGTCTTATTTTTACCGCCAATTTCGAAAATAAAATTCTTGTCAACTAAAAAATCTCCAACTTCTGAATAGTTTATTTTATGGTTTGTTTGTAGCTGGTTCATGAAAAAACACTCACGAATATTTCCCTGATTTGAGTTTTCGTTAGCCAGGCAATACATTAGATTTGGATGATTCAGATAAACTTTTTCTGGTTTTGAGAGGTTCGAATTAACTTTCTTGTCCGATTTAAGAAGGGCAATCAACATGGCTTCTTCCAGATAATATAAATAATCCTTCAGGGTATTTTTGCTGATCTCAATCTGGCTGCTGATTTTTTCAAGATTTGGCTTGAAAGGCACCGATTCGGAAATGATTTGCAAAAGCTGCTTTAACTTATTGATATTGCTATAACTAATCTTTGTAACAAAGGGCAAATCGGTTTCAATAATTTGGTTCACTGTTTCAACCAATTTAAATAAATAGGTCTGTTTATTCTCCAGAAAGAAAGGGTAATAACCAGTTTGAATATAGTCGTTGTAATGTTGAATAGGCTTCACTTCGGCAATTATTTTCTTTGATAATTCCACGTGATTCGTCAGAATATCATCTAATGAAAAGGGCACGAATTTCTTTTTTTCAACCAGATTAATGTATTCACGCAGCGACAATCCAGGCAAATTGTAGATTACGGTTCGCCTTGATAAATCAGCTCTTCCTTTCGTAAGATGCAACAGTGATGAGCCGGTATAAACAACTTTCAGATTTTTATAATTGTCGTAGATATTTTTTAGTGCCAGCGACCAATCTGTGTAATGATGCACTTCGTCAAGTAACAGATATTCGCCTCCGTTTTTTACATATTCATCAACAAATTCGAGCAGGTTGTTTTTCGAGAAGTATGGATTGTCCAGACTGATATAAATTTTACGATGATTCGTTAAATGCAATTTAGCAAATTGCAGTAGGAGTGTGGTTTTTCCAACCCCCCGACTTCCCTTGATTCCAATGAGCCGCTCTGGTTGTTGTAAGTACGAAATCTGCGATCTCACAAAATCAACATCCGTAAATTCGATGGCCCGTTCCGAAAGTTCAAAAAATATTTTCAGCATAACATTTATCTTTGTACAAAACTAATAAAACAATCAACACACTGACCGATTTTGTGAAAAAAACAATCAACGTATTGACCGTTTTTTTGAAAAAACGATCAGTGCGTTGACCGAAAAGTGATCGACATAAAGATGTTATTCATTTTTGTGGGGTATGTTTTTTTTGAATTGTTAACGGATTAAAATTTATTCTATATCCTTAAAAAAGGCTTGGACGTAGCCAATATATTTTAATACTGAGTTAGGATTTAAGTCGAATAAATTAGAATCGATTAAATCTTGAGCTTTTTCCGGAAGATAATGTCCTTCATGGAGTTGATTAAAAGTGCAAACCTGAATTTTCTCTTTGCTAACGATTATGAAAATGGCATTTTTATAAGGATAATGAACTATTAAATCACCCAAGCCAAATTCGCCATTTTTCCGGTATTTAACTTCAACATAATCAAGCTTCCCGTTTTTGGTATTTTGTACTACGAAATCCGGCATAGCTCTTATGCTTTTAGCAATATCTGCATCCTGATCCTTAATCTTTCCCAAAATATTGGGCAAAGTACGTTCCATGCCGTATTCAAAGACGGTATATCCATTAATTTGGAATAATTCCTTAATAATGGCTTCGGCAACTCTGGCTTTGATAATTCTAAAATGAAAGTCTTGATTGTTCATGATTGTTTTTAATCCCAAAAATACGTTGGGTCGAAATCTACTATTTGATTTTCCTCAATAAACTGTTCAAACTCCTCTTTGAAACTAGTTCGTTTGTGGTGCTCTTTTTGGTTTTCGATGTATTTAATGACAGTTTCTACTTTATTGTATTGTATAGAGAAGGCTCCATAACCAATTTGCCAGGTGAATTGAATGATTCCTTGCTCTTTCATCCATTTGGATGTGGCTTTTTTAGTTTCTTCCATCACTTTTGCGAGGGCATGGTTTTTTGAGAGGCGGAATAGAATGTGAATATGATCGGGAACTGAGTTGATTTTCAATGCTGGGCTGTTTAGGTTCTTGAAGATTCCAGCCATATAGGAGTGGAGATCATTTTCTAGTTCGGGTTTTATGGTATTGACTCTTCCTTTGGTTCCGTATACTGCATGGACGTAGATTTGTGCCAGAGATTGCCCCATGATTCTTTTATTTTTTTTGTTTTACGAGCTCTACTGGCTTCGGGTTACGTGTTGATTCCAGAAACTATCGCCCAAGTTTTGGTGTTTGAGCCTTTCAGGCTCGTGGGACTTCGTCCCAAGTTTTGGTGTTTTAGCCTTTCAGGCTCGTGGGACTTCGTCCCAAGTTATGGTGTTTGAGCCTTTCAGGCTCGTGGGATGGCTCTGTATATGGTTTGTGTCATGAATCAAGGCAGGCTGAAAGCCTGTAAGATAAAAGCAAGGCGTAGCGCGCCTTGCTTTAGAGATACATTATATTACATCAGGCTGAAGGCCTGAAAGAAAAAAAGCAACAAAAAGGGTTTCTTTACCAGAGGGCACCATTGACGTAAAAGACTTTTATTTAGTTTAGCATGAAGTGTAAAATCTGTGGCATGGCTCTTTTTTCGATTCGTTTTATAGGCACTCATGCTGAATATAGAAACATAGATGCGAAACAGATATGAAATAAAGGAAAGAAATGATTGAAAAGAAATTCATTGATATAACAGAAATTCACCAATCCCCAATTTCTCGAATTATTCAATTGACAGGGCTATGAATCCACAAAATTTGTAGTGAAATTAAATACTAACAAAAGAAAAAGCACAGGCCATGCACCGACCTGTGCCAAAATCAATTCTAAAGCCGTAACAAACTTTACTTTTTACAATTTTAAGTTCTTCCAGAATTTCTGGCCTCCATAGGCTGCTGACAAAGCCGAAAGAATGATGAATCCACTTCCTATTGGGGCACCACCGCCTACGGGAGTTGTACCTCCAACACCAGCACCTCCATTTCCAGTATTCGGTGGAGGTGGAGTTTGGGCATAAGCAGCCGAAACCGCCAAAACGAAAATCAAAATCCCCATATATTTCTTTATATTTTTCATAGTATTTTATTTTTTCTTTAATATATTGATTATGAAATGTTTTATATCTTGGAGAAGTCACGGGGTCACTTAGAGTGACCCCGTGACTATCTCTCAAAACCTAAAGAACTATTTTATAGGATTTTGAATTTTCTGTGCCTATCAATTGTACCAAATAAACTCCAGAAGGCTGATTAAGCTCAAAACTCTGAAGGCTGGTGGCGGTTAGTATTTTTTTGTCAATCACCCTTCCACGCAAATCATAAACCGAC
>CAXYYJ010000061.1:0-21443 GCA_964293475.1 uncultured Draconibacterium sp. | reverse complement strand
TATCAAAGTTACGTATTTTAATGAGATTTTATTTTCGTGGTAATTAATTTATTAATATTCTTTCAAAATGCAATGGTTTGTCATTGTTGCAGGCGGCGGCTATCTTCTCAAAGACCATTCTACAGGCTAAAAATCAATTAAAATTAAAACGCTTTTAACAAAGTAGGTGGATCACATAATGGTTTAATAGTTAAATATTTGCATGGTTATTCCGGCTCGTTTTGGTGAAGGCGGTTGATTGAAAATACCTAAAAAATCACATGTGCTTTATTCTCATTTTTCATAGCCAAAGTTAACAAATTTGGAGCAAAGCCCAGACAGGAAAAAATTCATAGTTGATTGATATTCTGTTCAATTCAACCATCAACAGAATGATGTTTCGATATTAAGCAGGTTTATCCGGTAAAGAAATAATTGGTATCTTTACAACTACTAATGAAGCAGAAAAATCTGAAAAAATGGCTTTATTAAAAACTGACGCAATTAAGAAATTTTGAATTTGTTTGGGTTTAAAAGCCTTAGACTTTAGACTGATTATTATGGGAAAGGATTTGAAATTAATTTCAATTGAATACTTAGATGAATATACAACTAAAGTGAAGGTTGATTGGTTAGAAATATTCAATAAACTGGAAACTAATAAACAATTCACTCTGGAAGATTTTGAATATTACATCATTTCATCATCCCTATATTCTTCAAAAATTGAGGGAAATACACTTGATGCCAATAGTTTTTTCAGAAATCGAGGCAAAAAAACTTCACTGAAGAAAAAAGAAATTCAAGAAATTGAAACCCTTATGGAAGCATATAAATTTGCCTCTGAAAATAAATTGAATCGGACAAATTTTTTAAAATCACATGCCATTTTATCAAAAACACTATTGCCTGCAAAAGAAAGGGGTGTTTTAAGAAAAGAGCAAGTCGGCGTAAGAGATTCCAAAACTTTGAAACCAGTTTATTTAGCTGTAGAACCACAGTTTTTGAAAGAGGAATTTAGTAAGCTTTTTGATGATATCGACGAATTATTGAAAAGAGATATGACCCATAAAGAGATATTCTATTTTGCTTCAATGATTCATATTTGGTTAGCCAAAATACACCCTTTCACCGATGGAAATGGCCGCTCTGCAAGATTATTAGAAAAATGGTTTTTAGTCTCAAAATTAGGAATGGCTGCCTGGTCCATTAACTCGGAAAAATATTATTGGGATCATCGTCCGGAATATTATCAGAATATCGCTCTTGGGTACAATTATTATGTTCTCTATTGGAATAGGTGCATCCCGTTTTTATTAATGCTACCAGAAGCGATGCTGGCGTCCTGATGGATTCTTCCTACCGTCATTTTTCTTATTGATTATTAGCAAGTTACCACTTCAAAGTTTTTCATTGAAGATTCAAATTTGGTGATTTTTTTTGAGAACAATCAATCTTTGAGCAATGCCGATTACGCAAAATTCTGCTTATTGGCAGTAGCAATTCCTAATCACCATGCCAATTCCCAGTCAATTTCCCAACTAAAATATCACCTACAAACAACAATGAATAGGTTGTCCATTCATTTTCGAGTTTTGAAGTATTTCGAATTTGTATTACAGTAGCCCAAATATCTTTATAAGATATTATTGTTCCAAGCTCTATTTTGATATCATTAGATTCATTTTCAAGTTGATCAGGAATTAAAATAGATAAATTTGATTCTTTTATTGATAATTGTTCTCCGTTTATTAATATTTCAAGTAATAATTTATGTTGAATCTCACAATTCTTTGATAGCCCATGAAAGTCAAAAAATTCAGTTTTTCTTTCTATCAGATTGGAAATGTGGCAATTATCATAATCATTCTTTATAATTGAGTCAATAACATATTCAACAACTCTTTTATATCTCAAGTTTTCTATCTGTCCATAGGTTATCATTGGAAACATAAGTACTAGTAAAAAAAGTTGTTTCATTTTTTCCATTATTCTGGCTATTGAAAATTTATATAATTGAATATTATTTAGTAACAAATTCAATGTTTTCATTTTAAAGTTCAAATTTAGTGATTAGTTTACGAATATTCCATTTGGGGCAGTGCCGACTGCTCAATATTCAGCTTATTGTGCTATAGCTCTTTATTTAACTTGTTTAAAGAAAGTGTCTGCAACTTTAGGGCTATCTTCGAAATAAAACTCATACGATTTTACAAAGTCAACTTCAGCCTCGGCAGATAAATCAATGCTAAACTGCTTTGTCTTCATATTTCTTTTTAATCAGGTCCCATTTTCTAAAAGTCGTTTCACCGTTTTCTATTCTTTCAATCCTTTTATCAAGTAAATCCTTATGCTCTGTGGGAATCTCCTGTATTGCTTCTTTCAGATTAACAATCTCAATGCAGTCAAATTCTTTGATTAGATTAAGAAATGTGGCAATTTTGCTCTGCCCTTTTATATTAACTGTAAGTTCCATATCAAATCATTTTATACCAAATACAAACAATATATAATCCAATAAGCGAATTGTATAATGCCGATGCAATAGCTGTTTAGTCCAATTTATATTGGACTATTACAGATATGCTTTCGGTATTAGACAAAGATATTGATTTTTAATTCAATTGTCGGTTTTTGAACCTTTAATGTTCACTTAGTTCAATTCTGATTCAAATGGGATTGTTTTTATTTCAAAATGGTAAAGCATCTGAATCCCCATCATCATAAAAATCAATTTCTTTGAAGTTTTTGTTTCTGGTAATGTATTATAGATGTGCTTATTAGCCCATATTATTCACTCCAAATCAAGCGTTATCATTATATTTTCTTTCACTTTATCTACCAAAGTAGAAGGCAAGTCACCAATCTTCTTTATCAATCGGTTATTATCAATGGCCCGCATCTGGTCAATCATGATATCGCAGTCTTCATTTAAACTGGCCATCCCCTTCTTTAAATGGACTCTCAGAATATCGGCGTCATTTTCAACTTTGGTGGTAATCGGACAAATAATTGTTGACGGATGGGGTATTTTATTTAACAAATTAGTTTGCATAACCAATACAGGTCTTGTTTTACCAGGCTCTGTCCCAATCTGTGGGTTTAAATCCGCAATCCAGATTTCGTATTGTTTAATCGACATACTCTATCCTTTCGAAATCCTTTAATATTTTGATGGAGTCATTTTTGACCAACTCAGAATCGCTTTTAAGTCGTTTTTCTAAAATTTGTCTCCGCTGAAGCTTATTATAATAATCTAAAGCCTCGTTAATATATCGGTTTCTGGGTATTTTAATCCGGGAAAGAATGTTTTCAGTCTCGCCAAATATGGAATCGTCTATTTTTAAGGATACAGTTTTCATGTGTTATTTTTTATTTTTTTATTTAAGGTCACATGGAATACGCCATGATAAAAAAATATCATTCCAATGGGTGATTTAATAATCATGGCTATTTCATAATGCAATCATTTTATATGACAAAAGTATATCATTTTAGTATATCAATCAAGTGTATTTTATTCGAGATTATCTTTTTTTCGCAAGCGGATAAACTGCAGTTATCCGCGTGGCGGGACAAGTTGTCTTATAATCAACCAGAAACACCCCTGTTTTAAAACAAAAAAGTGGATAACCCGCAAAGGTTTCCACTTTTTTATATTAGCACAATATAGATTATAACTTTCTGATTTTGATATTTTTATACCAAACATCGTCGCCGTGATCCTGCAAGCCAATAAGCCCTTTTTGGGGAATTTTAGCCCAATCGGGATTGTATTGGGGGAATTTGCTTTTGGCAACCATAGCTTCCCATTCGGGTGTCCAAAAGTGATATTCAACCACTTTCTCGCCATTGAGCCAATGTTCTACCAAACCTTTGTACACCAAAATTTTCACCTGATTCCACTGACCAACTGGTTTTACTTTATCGGCGGGAACCCCAATCATATCGTAAAGTGCTCCGGCTGAGTGCAATCCATCGCGTCCGTCGGGATGCTTGGTATTGTCGAGCACCTGCATTTCGGGGGCTGTTTGCCAAATGGTTTTATTGGGCAACTCGGTAGCTAAATAGAGTATTCCGCTATTGCCGCCATCAGAAATTTTCCATTCTAAGGTCAGCTCAAAATTCTGGAATTCTTCGGGATAAATAATATCTCCACCATCGGCAGCTCCGGCTTCGCCTCTCCCCGATCCGTTGCAATGAAGGGTTCCTTCAACCACATCCCAACCTTTTGGGCAGGTGCTTTTATTGTAACCCCGCCATTTTCCCACATCATGACCGTTGAACAATAACATCCAACCGGCTTCTTTCTCGGCTTTGGTCAATCCATTATCCATGGCAATGACAGCCACTTTTTTAGCTCCGCCTTCAGTTGTTTTGGGTGCAGTGGTGGTAGTTCCCGAACTTTTGCAGCTGGTGATGATAATTCCCACTGCTAATAAAAATAAAAAATGTTTTCTCATTGTATTGTTATGATTTAAAGTTAATTACAAATATTTCTTTGCATTATTTTATAAACTCCAGCCTTGTCTGTAGGTATGTTTTATATACTCTTCAGCGGCTTGTCTGGCATTCATGGTTTCGTGTTTGGTATCGAAATGCGGATGACCATCGATGATTTCGAATTTATCACTTAGCACCACTCTTATTTCGTCGCTATCGGTGATGTTGGTAAAACGCATGTTCTCACCATCCCACAGCAATTCGCGTTTTAAATCCTGCAGACGAACAGCCACGGTACCCATCACCACCATTTCGTTCATGGGGCCAGAATAGCCAAAATGCGAGCTGGTTTCTACCCTGCTCTCAGGACTTTCCTTGCAGGCTCTCACCCAATCCATCTCGTGACCCACCGTTACGCGGCGCATTTGGGCTTCGGGGCGTTTATAGCTGGCATCGTAGTCGAGCGGAAGTAGAAATGGATTCTTGCCATAGCATCCGGTCATGATTTTACCTTTGCTACCAATGAGCAAACATCCGCCATTGGGGTCACGGCCCATGATTTCGCCGGCTGGCAATTCTTCGGGACGTGGAGGCAGTAATCCGCCATCCCACCAGGTTACCTTCACTTCGGGCATGTTGAGATTCTGGAATTTAGCTCTTTCGGGGAAGGTGTAGGTGACCATCTCGGCCAATGGGGGCGATTCGGTATTGAATTGCGAAGAGCTTCCCTGAACTTTGGTGGGGTATTTTAAATTGAGCGACATAAAAATAGGATCCATAATATGACAAGCCATATCGCCTAAGGCTCCGGTGCCAAAATCCCACCATCCGCGCCAGTTCCAGGGGGTATAGATGGGGTTATAGGGACGTTCTTTGGCGGGGCCGAGAAATAAATCCCAGTTGAGGGTATCGGGCACAGCCACCACATTGGTGGGGCGCTCCAGTCCCTGAGGCCAGATGGGGCGGTTGGTCCAGGCATGGGCTTCGCGAATTTCGCCGATGGAACCATCCCAAACCCACTCACAAACCTGACGAATTCCTTCGCCCGAATTGCCCTGATTTCCCATTTGAGTGGCCAATTTATATTCCTTTGCTATCATGGCCATTTGCCGCGATTCCCAAACTGAATGTGTCAGCGGTTTTTCGCAGTAAACATGTTTGCCAAGTTTCATGGCATTGATGCTGATGATGGCGTGGGTATGGTCGGCTGTTCCTACCACCACGGCGTCTATACTATCTTTCATCTCGTCGAACATCACGCGCCAGTCGTAGTATTTACGGGCATTGGGGAATTCGCCAAAAATTTTAGATGTATATTTCCAATCCACATCGCAAAGAGCCACAATATTCTCGCTGCTCACGGCCCTGATGACCCCTCCACCACGTCCGCCGACACCAATTCCGGCAATATTGAGTTTATCACTGGGCATACGATGACCCAACCCACTGATGACGTGGCTGGGCAGAACAATAAATCCGGCTGTGGCGGCTGTGGTATTCCTCAGAAACGACCTCCGGCTCATGCCTTCATTTTCCTTTTTTTTCTCTTCCATAATTTATGGGTTTATTATTGTGTGTTACTGAAAAAAATGTCTGTTCAAATATTTGGCACTCTCGCGGGCGCATTGCAATGGCTCTCCTTCGGAATACTGCTCCTGCTCATACACAGCATATTGCAAACCGGCTGTGTCCGCATCTTTCATTAGCTTTTTATAATTTATTTTGCCGTTCCCCACTATGCAGCTTTCGCCCTCGTTGGACAAATCCTTGATATGCCACAGGGCAAATCGTCCGGGGTAATTTTCAAAATAATCCGCTGGTTTCTTTCCGCCTTTTACCACCCAGTAAATATCCATCTGAAAATGAACCAGATTTGGCTGGGTTTCCTGAAGCAGAATATCGTAGGGTGTTTGATTGTCAATGATTTTAAACTCAAAATCGTGGTTGTGGTAAGCCAGTTTTATGTCCGATTGCTGACAAATTTCGCCCATGCGATTGAGCTCCGAAGCCAGATTCTTAAAATCGTCGATGGTTTTTCCGGGTCGTCCCATCAGGCTGGGAAGGACCAAATATTTCATACCGATTTGGGCAGCCGATTGTGCATACTTTTCAGCATTTTCCACGGTGATTCCGGTGTGGGTGCTGAGGATATCGAGACCAAATCCGGCACATAATTCCTTGAAATCGGTGTGGGTATAGCCATAGAAACCACCATCAAAACCATAGGGCTCCACCGAGGTAAATCCCATTTGGGCCACTTGTTGCAATACATTTGGGATAGTGTCTTTAAGCACATCGCGAAGGCTCCAAAGCTGAATTCCCATGGGTATGGGATATTTTGCTGCGGGCGCCAAAGCCATCACCCCCGTTTGGGTGGCGGCCAATCCCGTGCCTGCAAAGGCCAATCGTCTGAAAAAATCTCGTCGTGATAACATGTTTCTGGTATTTAATGGTTTATGAGAGCGATATGATTCTTTTTTCCTGAAAACTTTGTTGGGCTGCTTCCACAATTTGAAGATTGAGCAGGGCATCGCTGGCAGCAACTAAGGGTTTTTCTCCTTTGCTTAAGGATTCGTAAACGCCGTTGTAGAAGCCCATATAATTGCCCGGAAGGGTTTCGTATTTGCCTGAAAATTGCTTGCCGTTGTATTCTGTATTGAGTTTTCCCCAGAACTTCGACAATTCCAAACCATAGCCTTTGGCATCGGGTTTTTTGCCTTTTCTGAGCCAGGCTTCCTGCGGATCGAGTCCATATTTAACAAAGGAGCCCTTGGTTCCGTGAACCATCATTCTGGGGCCGGGTTCCTTCACAAAAACGCTGGCTTTTAAGGTTGCCGTGATGTTGGAATAGAACAACTTGACTTCGAAGCTATCGTCGACAACACTCCCCGGACGTTGATTGTAGAGCATGGCAAAAACCGACTGTGGTTTGCCAAACAAGACAATGGCCTGATCGATGAGATGGGTTCCCAAATCGAAAAGGGTTCCGCCGCCTTCTTTTTGTAAATACCGCCACGAAGCACGGGTTATTTCGGGATTAAACCGATCGAAATGCACTTCATAATCCATCACATCCCCCAGAAATCCTTCGGCAATAATATGTTGAAGGGTGAGAAAATCGCCATCCCAACGCCTGTTGTGATATGGAATCAATTGAAGTCCAAGCTCCTGAGCCAGATTGAGCAATACCTTAGCCTCGGCGGAATTGATGACCATTGGTTTTTCAACCACCACATGCTTGCCGGCTTTTAAAGCCAGACTTGCCTGCTCAAAATGGAGGGTATTGGGCGAACAGATGACCACCAAATCAAAATCGGTTTTTTGAAGTAATGCTTCGAAGGTTGGAACTATTTGAGCGGATGGATATTGTTTTGCTGCCAAAGAGCCCGTGGAAACAATATAACTGAGCTCAAACGCTGGCGACTGGGAAATAAAAGGCGCATGGAATACCTGACCCGACAATCCGAAACCCACTATGGCAGTACGAATTTTTCCCCCGGATTTTTGAATAGATTTGCTTTTCATTTAAGAGAATTATCTGAATACAAATCATTGTTTTTCTGACACTTAAATAAAATATCCCCCAAGAAAACAATGAGATTCTCAAAACTACAAAAGTTTTTCAATAAAACTGAAATTTGCCTTAAATATGAAGCTATTATTTGCTATTTCTTTCACAATGCAAAAAAAGCCCGGAGGAAGTTCCTGATTGTCAATACAAACTCACGACCCATGAACCCGAAAATCACGAGTTTCAGATAATCTTCTCGTTCTGCTCGTCCCAGAAAGTCATTCGTTTTTCGTGATAGGAAATGGTTCCCATGTGGGCGGTTATGGCTTCTTCGAAGGCCTGATCGATATTGCAGCTGGGTTGGCTTCCATTGGCCAATCGGATACAGTTGAGCCATTCGCGCAGATGCAAATGGGTGGTATCCACGGCTTTCCCATCGCGGTAGGTATAGAGAAGTCCGCGCCCCGCAAAATATTTCTCGGTGGGTGAAGTGATTGCGTCGATGCTTTCCTGCCCGGGAACATAGGAGAAAATGGGTTTGAAGGGCTCAATAATTCCCTGTTCCAAATCGGCTTTGTAGCGGGTTGACTGCGGATCGACATTCACCAAAAGGGTGTCGCTCAACTCGATATAGGCATCGTGGCCCATGATAACCTTTCCGCGGTCTTTTTCGCTGGCTAAGGTGGCGCTGTAGAGCAAAGTCAAATCGCGTTTGGGATATTCGAAGGCCATATTCAACACATCGGGCACGGTGCGGCCATCTTTAAAGAAATAGATTCCCCCTGAAGCCATGGCCGAATGGGGAATGCCCAGCTTTAGAATCTGGTTCAGGGCATCGTATTCGTGGGTGAACAGGTCGCCGCTCAGTCCGGTGCTGTAGTCCCACCAGCAGCGCCAGCGGAAAAAGCGTTCGAGGCTAAACTCGTGCCAGGGAGCCTGCCCTATGAACTGTTTCCAGTCGATGGTTTGCTCGTTGGCATTGGGATCGATATCGTAAACCCAGGCACCGTTGGGGTCGTTGCGGTTGGTACAGACTTCGATGAGCGAAATTTTGCCCGCTACATTTTGCTCAATAAGCGATTTGGCCACTTCGTAGCTTTCGGTTTGACGGCCCTGATGTCCCAACTGAAAAACGATTCCGCTTTCTTTTACGGCTTTGCGAATCTCAAAGGTCTCGGCCACGGTCCAGGAAAGTGGTTTTTCGCAGTAAACATGTTTGCTGTGGCGGGCAGCTTCCAGCGACATGGGCACATGCCAATGGTCGGGGGTGGCTATAATCACCGCATCCACCTCGGGCGAAGCAATCAATTCGCGGTAATTGGTGAAACGGGTGGGCAAAATGCCGAGTGTTCCTTCGGTTCCTTTGCGCTGACGGTTGGCTCCGGCTCTCATGCCTTTTTCGGCGTTCACGCCGAAAATATCGCAGATGGCAGTAACTTCCACATTCAGGTCTTCCTGACTCCGAAAATCCTTGAGATTTTGTTCCCAATAGGGATCGGTTTTGGCAAATTCCATATAATCGTCGATGCGTTCCGGACGCACAAACCCCAGGGCTTTCATCAGGTAGCCTCCCCTGCCGCCGGTGCCTATGATGCCCAGCTTCAAGGTTTTACCCGCTGCCAACGGTGGAATTCCCGAAGGCATTTGGGGTTGAATCTGACTCAGGAGATTGGACTTTAAGCGGGTGCTTTGGTTCTTTTGATTCAACAAACCACCGCCCACCAATCCCAGTAGCGGAAGTGCTGCCAGGCCGGCCAATATATCGCGGCGGCTGAATTTCGTTTGATTTTTATTGTTCTCGTTGTTTTCCATAGCCTAAGACAAATCTGTTTTTTTGAAAAATCGGGCCAATCCAATCAATAGCGAGGTTGGAAAGGCAAAAACCACCCAAAGCGCCACCATCTCCACCAATGTTTTATTGACAATGAAATAGCTGCCATCGCTGGGGAAAATGGATTCGATGCCCGGAAATGCGGGGTGCGACAGGTAGTAAAACAGCAGGAGAATCATTCCGGCAACAGCAGAAACGCGGGTTAACAAGCCCAGAAGGAGCGACAGGCCGATGAGGGTAAGACCCCAGGCATTGGCCATATCGGCCATTTGAAGAAGGGTTTGGTTTTGGGCCAGAGCCACAAAGACAGGTTTGAAGAAGCCGCCGGAGTCTAAAAGGTAGGATTTAGATGTCCAGGCCGGATTGAGAATTTTCACGCCGCCCTCGTAGAGGAAATGCCACCCTATGGCCCATCTCAGCAAAAGGAGCGCGGCCCGTTGATTTTTCGAGTATTCCATCGGAATTGCTTTAAATTAGGGCAAATATATGTTTTTGCGTGGAATTATGGAGGGAGAAATTTGTGATGGTGTTTTTGGGGGATTTGTGGTTGAAGAGATGAAAGTTTGGGAAGCGTTCAAATCCTTGTTAAAAAACAACATCACAAAATACCGCTACTTTCTCCCCTAAGCCATCAGTGGGTTTCTCCGAACACCGAATAAACTAAAAAGCCCCGTAGATTCTTGCTGCTACGCGGCTTATCTTTGGTGGGCTTTTCAGTGTCTGTATAATTGTCTAAATTATTAATAGCTATTCTCCAAGCATAATTAGTTTTTCATAACAAGCCTACTATTGAACATTTATTAAGAAATGATGAATAGTAAGCTCCTTTAAATATTCTCTCTGGCACAATGATCTGTATCTGTTTAGATTTGTTGAACTTGAAACAATAGTCAAATAATCATCTTTTGTCCAATGAGTAGATTGATTATCGACTTCAATTTTTATCCATTCGTTAATTTTAATGTGCCAATCACTTATAGTCCCGTCTTGAATAAATCCGATTAACGAAGATTCTTCCAAATGCTCTCCGTGTTTTTTGTTCTTAAAACGTTCTATTCCTCCTGTATTTTCTGCTATTCCTATTACATATTCTTTTTCGCTTCGAGTGCATGATACATTAGGAATTGGAAGTCTTTTACACTCGATTTGAAAAAATGATTGCGTTTGAATATTTTGAAGTTGATTATTCCATATAGTCACTCCAATATCTGGCTTATAGTTCGTTCCTTTATTTTCATCATCTTTTCTGAACAGAAATTTACATTGTAGAAATGGGCTAAAATTATGAGAATGTCCATTGAAAAAATCTATCAAATACTGATTTAGCAATTTTTCTACTTCTTTTTCTGAATTTATGCCGTTATGTTTCAGGGAATTAGGAAATAATGGCAAATGCGTGTCAATAAAATTCAGTACACTATCTATCAATGGTTTAATTGGGATTGTCGTGTTTCCTATAGGATTTTCACTACTTCTATTGCAAATCATCTTTCAACTAAATTTAAGTTAATGATATCTGCAATAGTTGTATCAACGTCAAGTAATGCAACAGATTTTAACCAATAACGTAACTGTTTTGGTTTGATAATAAAGATTTGATTTTGGCTGTATATCAGTGATATTTTTTTATTGTTTAATGTCTGTTTTTTATCACTTATCAAAGTGGATAAATCGAAGTTGTTATTTTTAATAATTTCAACTGTATCGTCAGAATTACTATATTCATAGTGCATTATAAAACAGGCAGAAGTGTTGTAAAATGTTTTTAATCTAAACATCTTTTTGTTTACATCATACACTGAATTTATAGCTTCTAAATAAACATCAGAATAATCAACCAAAGAATTAGGTATTTTGTCGCTCGTCTTTACTTGTATTTCTTTATTAGTATTTGCATCTTCTCCATTTCCAAATTCTGAAATTTTATAATCGGCAATATCATTTACTAAAATAACATCTGACTTTGTAAGTATTTTTTCATCAATTAAAGGCAACCTTAAAAAGTCTGATTTTAACACTTCATAAGGTCTGTCTATTCCCTGTCTTGTGCTTGTTCCTGCTATATATGCTACAAGGAAACTGGAATATTTGTCAAAATATTTTTGTAGTTGAGTTACTTTAGTACTATTTTCTAATATAAGTTTTAGTATCGGTGCTTTATCATTTGTTTGGTTATTAGCATATTTAGGAAATATTCCCTCTGTAATCTTTGCCTCAAAATAAATTCCGTTTCTATCAATATTTGTATTTCGTATAGAGGAATAATTTTTTATCAGTACAGTTTCATTCTTGTTAATTTTATCCTCTACCTTTAAAATACTTTTGTTTAATTGTATTCTGTTGATTAAATTAAATAATCTATATCCGCCAAATAAATTGCTTTTCCAAGCGTAATTTGAAGAAGCATTTTCTCTTTTTACACTATGAACATCATAAGTATCTATTTCAAAATAAAGTCTTTCTTTACTGGGGTTGGTTCTTCTGATAACAACGTGAGTAATTTCATCGTTTTTCTTCATTGAATTTTCAATGAATATTGCACAAGTTGGAATAGTTGCAGACGGAAACAAAATTCTTCTATGCGTTGTAAAGTCGATTACTTGAAGAACGTTGTGGTATAAAAACAATTCCTGTCTAAATACTTCGTTATCTTTTTTGTGCAGTAAAGGCAAAGCTGGTTGAATTAAACATAATAAACCGCTTTCTTGCTTTAATAATTTTGTAGATAGTTGAAGAAATAATAACGCAACATTACTATCTTTGATAGAGTAAGGTTGTATTTTATGTTTCTCTACAACTTCATTAAAATACTCTGAATTTTTATACTCTGTTCCGTCTTGTTTTGGCGGTGGATTAAAAGGTGGATTACCAATTACTAAATCGAAGTTTTTATCAACCTTCTCATTGGTAATAAAGTCAAAAAAATCACTTTGGATAATGTTTTTCTCTCCTAAATCTTGGAATGTCAATTCTGTCCAAATTTGTTTAGGCGACAACATTTGACACAAAGCTAACTGCAAACTAAATTTTGTTAGTTCAACAGCATTTTTGTTTATATCTACACCAAATATATTGTCTTTCAATATTTTTTGAAGTGTAGTTATGCCCAATTTTTGTGGTAAAAAATTAGTTTTATAATACTCGTTTATTTTATAGATTTCAACAAGACGTTTGAAACAGTTTACCAAGAAAACCCCAGAACCACAACTAACGTCAATCGTTTTTCTATTGTATGAAACAGTTTTGTTTATTGTTGGAATTGGCAGACATTCGTCAATTAGGAAATTAACAAGATACTGAGGCGTATATACCGAACCTTTGTCTTCCGCAGGTAAAAATTCCTCATAAATATTACTTATAAGCTCAACAGGAATATGCTTAAAAGAATATAAAGGCCATAGCACTAATCGACTTTTACTATCAATTTTTGTGTCAAAAAAAGTAACGATTTGTCTTAAATTAGCTCCTTTTAAAGCGGTTTTATCCTCGTCAGATAAGTTAAAAATCCCACCATTAAATTTTGTCGATAATTTTTCTAAAATATCTACTAATTTATTCTGTTCTAAAATTTCAATAAAGGAATTACACTGTACAGACTCTTGAAAAAATTTACTTGCTAAATTCTCTCCGCTAGAATCAACGCCATTTTCCTCTAAAAATTTTATAAGAGTAGTGATGATAATAACATAATCAAATAATTGAGTCGAAATATTACTACTCTTCCTATACCCTTTGCGAAGTGCGATTAATTTGTCTATTAAATTATTATAGGCAGTTTTGCCATATAAATAATTTTGGTGAGCTTCTTCACTTTCCCAAAAACTACCGTTTTTAAATTTTTCAGCATTATACTTTTCTAATACGTTTGCGTATTGAGCAATGTCATAAAAATCAATTAACGCAATTTCTTTTGTGTAAACACTTCCGTCTGAAAGAATCGAAACAGGTTTCCTACTGTCAAAGAATTTGATTTTAGTATTTTCAATTACGATAAACGTAGGAATATGACAACTACTCCATAATTCTTTGTGAATTTGTGTGTAGTCGTTATTTAATCTATTGCTTGAATTATCATATATATATACTTGTGGTAGTGGTGGCCGATTATCTTCAAAATACCTAAAAAATACAGCATCAGCTTTAAACAAAATAGCCTTTTCTAATTCAAGAATTTGAAAAGGTGTAAGATTTTTGTTTGAATTTTGAAGTTCAGAAGCAAATACAATAGAATCTTCTTTGGTTTCATTTGTCTGAAATCCAATCGCTTGAAGTCCTTTTCGTAAATTTTCTGTAGCTATCACAAATCGATTATTATAGCTACAAATTTACACAAAAATACTTCCCAAAGAAAGATATTGATTGGTTTCTTTGATAAAGAAACATTAGCAATTTGTCCGAAATAGTTTGATTATTTCCCCGATTTTCTGCGATAGTCTTCCTTACACAACATTTAGCAATTGTCAGCCGTAGTTTTTCCTCCTAAATGACAAGGTGTGATATGGTCGCATTCAATTTGTCCGTTTTCAAAATGTTCAGTGTAAACTGGGCAATTTCCTTTTTGTCGGTACTATGTTTTTAGCGCAGTCGTCCGTTATCCTTGCTGCCAACGGACGGAACTATATGCAGTTGCCGATTGCGAAGCTCTTTCATATCGACCCCGATGCCGCTGTTGCGGGCTCCACAGCTTGTTGTCAGCACGGAAACGGCAATTAACTTATAGTTTTTATTAGCAGCTGGGCTTTTTTGTCATCGATTCATTGTCCTTTTTTTTACACAAAAACTGGGGGAATGCCAATTGACGGTTCTTGATGAATGCTTAATAATTCAATCAATACCCTTTGATTATTAACAGAATCCTTTGTCTTACTGCTCCAATGAATGACATATTTGGTCTTTAGATACATTGGAAGCCCCTCATTAAGATCATCGGATTTCACTATTGTAAGATACTTTGTTGAATCAGGAGGTAACTTTGACATATCTCCTTGTATTATCATTGTTTCCCAGCCAACTCCACCAGTTCTGCCATCAGCTTTTGCTGCATATTCTTCATTTGAGATAATTATTACTTTATCAGCTAACGACAATTCATTAGTCATAAACTGAGGTAGATCCATGCCAGTCTTTAAATGCCAAATGTCAATTCGTAAGTTAATCCCATTACTCCTAAGGAATCTTGCGAAATTATCAACCCAAGTATGATGTTCATCATTTGTTTTTGTATAACTGATAAAGACCCTCAGAGACTGTTTCGCTTGAATGTTCGATACATCTTCAGTTTTAATTGGTTTGACACCTTTAAAGTAATCTGTAATCCGATTAAATATATTTGTATCTAGAATATGAATAATTAAAATCGACTCAGGAGAACTATTTGATTTAAAACCATTTTTTATTGATTCTATTACTTTTTCGCTTTGAAGTCCACCCGCTCCAGCACCAAGAAGGGGAATATGAATTATCTGAATAGATGTGTTGTCTATTGTTAATTGTCCAATTTTTTTTGTAATATTCTCAATGGCGATAAGATTCGATGAATTGTTTTCAACAGACACTGCAAAAGCAACATATTGAGCAATGTTTTCTGCACCTTTAAAAGGAAGTAGTTGAATTTCTCCTAACTGTCCTATTTTGGGTTTTGGTATTTTGTAGTTTCTAAGTCGATTGAATACAAACTGAGTAACTGTTCCGTTAGTCGAGCATGGCAATATTATTAAATCACATGCTCCATGAAACATATCTCCTACTTTTATTTGAACTTTTCCTGACATTTTTTTATTTTTTGTCTTTAGTCATAAATATCCTAAACGAGTCACTGTTATAACCTTGCCCATAACCCCCCAATCCCCGCAATATTCCGCATACATCCACTATATCTTCAGTAAATTCACTTCTATTTCGCTTTTGGAAACATATTTCTTTGGCGGGGGAAATAATATTTAAAAAATCAGCAGACATGGGTAATTAATTGGGCTTAGGGTGTTTAGATGGCTAAAATAGGAAAAAGATAAATAGGTATATCCGTTTAAGGAGAAATATTTTTTTGGCTTTCTGTTTAATCAATTTTGGCTCGGTTTCCGGGCTTTTGTCCGGTGAAAATTGGCCGTGCTCATGCTATTGTTCTGTCCTGGGGTGGGGAAGTAATATAACCAGGACTTCTCGCTGAACGTGTGGCAAAATGAAAAGTCGGGTCATTTGAAACAACAATCTTTCAGTTTACTACCTCGTTTATTTATTATCGCTATTTTCAAAATTACGATTTAGTGCACAATTTTTTATAATTGCGTGTTAGCAAACGTAATTCTTTCATTATTCAATTAGTAGCTTTTTTGTTATTACTCCATTTTTAGAGGATATTTTCAGCAAGTAGAAGCCCGAAGATATGTCGGATATATCTAATTGAGTTTTTTGTGCATCAAATTGTTTAATTACTTGGCCATTAACGCTGGTCAATGATATTGTTTTAATTTCAATTTTATTAATATTCTCAACTCTCAAAATATCATTAGCAGGAATTGGGTATATATTCAGTTTATAACTTGAATTATTTTCCATTACAGAGACAGTTGTTTCATCTGGAGTTCCACAACCTAAACCATTCCTGTTGTAGTAAAAAAGTACAATATCCATCTCAAAAAACTCTACAGGATCGTACATATATTGTTTTACTAAACCTAATCCTTTTCCGAATTGATTACTAAAATAAACTGGCTCAAAATCATTTATTTCATATTGATATCCGTTTATTAATGAATCACAATAGTATTCACTATAATTAATAATAGTATCATAAGATACCATTTCCGGGTCATATACAGTCCAGGAGCTATATGAAGTAATATCTAGGTTTAAATTTGTATAAAATACTGTATCCGTTTCTGTCGAAAAGTGATATTCAATATATGGAGGATAATCTAAAGGTGATGTCCAATACGAATCATGAAATCTAACATAATGTACCGTGTCACTATTTTCTGAATAATATTTATCAATAATTCTGATTCTGTCCGCGTTAGGTGGCTGATTCCCACCTTGCCCTCTAAAATGAAATTCATCGTTAACATTAAAGTCAAACACTTCTCCAATTGTCATAAAATCTTGAGCGGTACTTGCAAAGGAAATTAAAATAATGAGAATAATTAAGTTTATTTTCTTCATGGGTTACACCTTTTAGTTTCTTTTATATTTTTATGTTTGCCAACATCCCAATCCCCGCAATATTGCGCATATATCCAATATATCTGGTGTTTTATCATTTCTATTTCGCTTTTGGAAACATATTTCTTTGGCGGGTGAGAAAATATTTAAAAAAACATCAGACATAGGTATTCAATTGGTTTTGGGGTGTTTAGATGGCTAAGATAGGGAAAAGATAAATAGGTATATCCGTTTAAGGAGAAATATTTTTTTGGTTTTATGTTTAATCAATTTTGGCTGGGTTTCCGGGCTTTTGTCCGCTGAAAATTGCCAGCTGCTCAAAGTCCTGCCTATTACCGCCTGATGTTTTTTAATCTATTCGTCATTTTTTCTTTTTAGTTCCTTTCAATAGTTTTTTCTCCTCTCCATCAAGTTTCCGTTGCAGTTTCTTAACATCCTCAGCCGGGGGAAGGTTTTCCGGCACAATACCTCTTTGTGTCAACATATTTCTTACTGCAAAATTGTTGTCGATATGCTCTTTTTCAATTTTTGTTTGCCCTTTTAAGTCTTTGCTTTGCACATTCAATCCTGTCATTTCGGCTGCCAGGTCTTTAGCTTTTATGCTGATTGTTGGAAGAAAATCCGCAACTGGCCGACTGTCAGGCACACCCATTTTACGTTTCAGCATTTGAGTATTTAAACGAAATAGCGCTTGATCGCCTTTGCTTCTTATTATAGCAAAACCCTGACTATCAACGCCTCGTTCGTACAAAATACCAGAAAGTTGTTTTTCAGTTTGACTCAATTTTTCACGAGCTTTAACTCGTTCAAATTCCAGTAATCGTTGCTCAACTAATTCAGCTCTACGTGTTTGCACAGCAAAATAATTCTGTGCAAAAGCAATTTCTTCCTTTCTACTATCTCCATTTTGAGCAATTAAGTAACAGGCGTAACGAGTCAAAAGAATGTCATCTATCTCATCTTTAGCACCTTTCCCCTTGGTTATCATCTTCCTGATTTCAGGAAAGTGATATTCTATCTCTTCACCAGCATTTTTACAGGCTTCTTTAGCTTTTTGGATTACTTTTTCAAAATTTTCCCATTTGCTATATCCTAACAAATCTTGTAATTCTCTTGCACTCCAACATTCAACACCTTCTAAATCAGAGGCCGCAGATTCAAATTTGGAAAACAGATTTCTAATTTCGTCAGATTTCATTTAGCATTCATTTAAGCTCTAAATTTATCATTTTTGGTTGAATGTCAGGAATTAATCATGTCCTTTTTTAAGATTGAAATCCAAATCATCAACCGAAGTACGGTCTTGCCTTACACTTGGCGGTATCACCCTATTACCCAAAATTTTGTGTCCCAATAGCAATTGGGATCCGCTATATTTTCAGTTTTGTTATTTCTATTTTGCTTTTGGAAAACATATTTCTTTGGCGGGTGAAAAAATATTGAAAAAATCAGCAGACATGTGTATTTAATTGGATTTGGGGTGTTTAGAAGGCTAAAATAGGAAAAAGATAAATAGGTATATCCGTTTAAGGAGAAATATTTTTTGGCTTTTCTTTTTAAAGTAATTATAGTCAAAATTATCCTGTCGTTAAACTTAGTGTACTCTTCTTATAATAATAGCTCCAAAAATTAGTAGTACAGTAAATACAATACCTGCCGATCTCAGTGGAACTTCAGGTCCGGCATATGTGCTGTTGTATTTAGCTAAGAAAAAGTCTGATAAACCTCTGCTTGTTAATGAGGTATCTCCATTAGGATCAAAATTTAGGGTAGATGGATAGCTTCCTACTAAATACAAACTGTTTTCTTCGTCAGTTAAAATGTCGTTTACAGTTACTCGGCCATCTGCTGCTAAATCAAATACAAAATTAAAGGTATAGTTGGTATTATTGAATTTTACAATTACGGCTCTCCACTCATTAAAAGGGTTAGGTGAAACTATTGTACCATTAGAATTTGAAAAAACCAGCTCCTCGCTAGACGAAATAGTTGTTAAAAATAAATTATCATCCATGTCAAAAGTAACATCGACGCCATGTTCATAACCGGTATCCCCATCTTTATCTACACGGTCTACCCAAATAAATGCACCAGAACTATCATAAACTGCAACAAAACAGGCAAATCCCGATGATACCATTTCTGAAACACCTGGTCCAAAATCAAAATCAACTGTTTTTGCAAACTCACCTGTAATAGCTATATTAACCTTGCTATCTAAAGCAATACCAATAGGTACATCATTATTATCGTCTCCTGTTGAATGCCCCCATATAAAACTACCAGAGCTATCATACTTCGCTAAATAAATATCTCTGCCCCCATTATGCCCTACTAATGTGGTAGTTGATGGATTCGGGTCTAAATCTGCAATTTGGGATATGACGCCTGTAACATAAATATTTTCTTCTGAATCTAATGCAAGCGCTCCTGGGGAGTCTGCTTCATAAGTTATAACCCAAATCAATTCTGCATCCAAAGTATATTTTGCGATATAGGTTTTTGCTGGCCTTACTATATATTCAGATGCTGAAAAATCAAAATCAATTTCGTTTTCCGACGCAGCGCCAACATACACTGAAGTCTCGGATACTACAATGCTATAAGCAAAATCAAATCCTGTACTCTCAAATAAATATCCCCATACTATATTTCCATCAGTGGTGTATTTTGCAAAAAAAGTGTTCCGGGGACCTGCTGAATTAATCATTAACTCACCTGAACCAGGATCTAAATCAGCATCTGCCCTTAATGAGCCTAAAATGTATATATTATTATCTTTATCAACTGTTAATGACAAAAGATAAATATCACTTGACCCACTCAATTGTTTAGCCCAAATAACTTCTCCCTGATCATTATATTTTACAATCAAAACATCAAACCCACCCATTGAAATAAAAATTTCTCCATCTAAAGTTAAGGTATCACTAAAAAGTAATCCAGTAATTAAATGGCCATCGCTGTCCATGGCTACTTTTACCCCACTATCAATTTCCTTACCTCCCCCATCGGTTGCCCAATCTAAACTTTGAGCATATATTATATCAGATAATAGTAACATAGATAAAATTACAAGTAACAGCATTCTTTTCATAACAATCTCTATTTTAGTTTATATGTTTGCCAACGGCAGTCCTCTTATGGCAAGGCTAACTGGCGCTTGGCGCGGCAAGTAGTCTAAAAACCAACCAACAAGCCCTTATTTCCACCAAAAATAAGGCTTTTTAGGATATGGTGTTGAAAAATAGGTGGTTTTACTATAAATAATTGGTAGAGTTGCAGGTCCAGGCAGAGGCTGTTATTTGGAGCATAGGCAACATCAGAGCAAACCTACTTTAGGAAAAACAATCGCTTGCCAATCAAAGTCTTACTTATTGTGTGCTGTGTTTTTTATCATTCCATTTATTCTCAAATTAATCCAAAGCAAATAGCAATAAAACTTGGCCCATTTAACCCCCCGTGCATTATAACACCAATCCACGAGTTTTTCGTCCTTTGCACAATATATGATTGGATAAAAATCAATGGTATCAATGTAATTAATAATTGCCAACCAAAAGCAACATGAAACAATCCCCAGCCAAATCCATGAATTAGCCATGTATATTTCCCAAACACTATTTCTTGTCTAGGAAGCATTACACCTCTCCACAAAAATTCTTCTCCAAGAATATTTAAAATCCAATAAGGAAACCAAACTATTAGCAACCAATATCTTCCATTTGTCAAAGGTTCAAAAGACATAAAAGCAGGTGAATGGTCAAATTTACCTATCAAAATTTCCAGTCCTTTCATTATCAATCCGCTGAACAATCCAACCATGATTAATCCAGCCAAACACCATAATAAATCCTTTTTTGTTACTTTTCGAAATCGCAAACGCTCAACCAAAGTATTTTTCGAGATTGTCAATCCCTCATATTTTAAAATTACTAATCCGGTAATTATCAATGGTAAAAAAATTCCCAATCCTGCTACAATAAACCAAAACAGTATTGTTTCTTGCCCAGTTTTTTCACTTAAGTATGGAATTAAATATTTTGTCAAAAAATACATTAATAATGCAGCAGGAACGTAAATTGCAAAAGAGCCTAAAAACCCAAGTTTTTTAATTTTTATTGTTTCATCCATAATCAAATTATCAAGTTATCATTTGTCAATGTGGCGATTTTCTAACATAGCACACAACGTTTTTGGTGCTTAGGGCAGTAATATCGATTTACTCTTGCTGCTGAAAAATATTGCCTGAAGTTTCTGAATTTCAATTTTTAATTTGTCAATTCAACAAATATAGATAGTTTTGTTATGTGATGCTTGGTCAAGCCTCTTGTTTTCGGATAACCTAACCAAGTTAAAGAACTAAGACCTGTTAGAAATGACAGGTCTTTTTTTATGTCTGTTGTTGTCATAGCCTTCTGACTAACGCTAATTTACATCATTGATTATTAGGTTATTACAAATTATATTTTTCTTTTGAAAGTTCAAATTTAGTAATTTATTCGTGAATAATTCAACTTA
>CAXYYJ010000060.1:0-22095 GCA_964293475.1 uncultured Draconibacterium sp. | reverse complement strand
TGGTTCTATAAAAGGTGCGACCCGGTTTTATTTTTTTTACCGGACACTAATGATAATCAATGTAAAATAGCCCTTTATTAATTTCATTGCTGTTGACATCCACCGAACAATCTAAAGATTTTGCTCTCTGGCAATGAACACAATAGGATGCACAACTTGTATTTTCGGCAACAAAAAGAGCCACCCGGTTTGGATATCGCTGATAAACAGCACCAAAGCTTCGGGAACTCTCATTCATGGCTCCTTCGATGCCTGTATTTGGAAATAGCAAATTTGCCGGGGTTGGCACAGATTGCCAAAAAACAGGGTCCAGCAATTTCTTTGATTTCCCGCCGATAATCATCTCATAATTAAATGGGTCTTCCTGCATAAGTGATGCGTAATAGGGTGTTATCCTCAAAACCTCTTTCCCCTCGTTTTTTAATGTTGTTAGAGTTCGTTCTATTTCGCTTTCCTGAAAATTATTTAACCTGATAACCTTTTTTAACTGGTCAACACTACGAATGGAATTTTTTAATTGCCAGTTCGCATCATTCCACTGCTGGTCGGACACATCTTTCCATAATTCAATGGAATTAAATCTTCTTGGTTTATAAAGTACGTTTTCATTTTCATGCATATCAAAATCTCCTTTTTATCTCCTATGTGGCGTTTTTACAATACATAGAGTACTGCACAATCCATTAGTTTCGATAGCCTTATGAATCAGAATCAATTTATCTCAGCCTGCTTTGTTGTTGTTTTCAAATTGGCTCAAATTTGACAATTCAAAATACATGAACAAGTAGATTCTGCTGCCATCCTTGGTATTGCTATTTTTTTTAGTGCCTAAAAATAAGAAAATTTCTCAAAAAAGTGGCGATTTTTCTCATATAACCTATTGCCCCGAATTCAAATTGCCACCAACTACTTAGAATACGAACCCTGTGATTAAGGGGGTAAATCCCATGGAATAATTCGTTCTAAACCATTCAAACAGCGGGATTTACATTGCTGAAATATTTGATGGAGAAAAGTCAGCCCGAAAGAAAATTGTTAAGCTTTAGTCAATGCCTGAAAAATCATTTTTTGGGGATTGCAGCAAATCCGAATCATGGGATTAAAAAATGCTGATGAGGTTTCTAATTGATTCATCAGGCGTGAACCATGGTTGATATCAATTCCTTGCAGCCCCCGCTTTTTATATATTCCGAATGCTCATCAATGGTATTAAAGCTTCTGTTGCAGATATCCTTGCACAATACCCGCGAATCTGTTTTCAAATAAAATGCCTGAATCACATTTTTGGCTGTCGGATTATTAAACATTGACGGTGGAGTATCCGGATTGTTCTTAGCCCATTCGAGCATTCGGTACCAAACTGCTGCACCTAAAGCGCCGCAGGCATTTCCGCTTAAACCAATGCCTCCGGCAAAACCGGCAACCATGGTCGATTCTTCGTCGGTGGCCCCCATCTTTTTCACCAATTCAGAGGCACAATTCACGCAAGGCTGAGCAATTGGAACTGTTTCCGATAGTCCTTCACTGGTAGCTCGTATGGCTTCAGGACTCCATTTTACAATCAGGTTAAAGCAAGGGCTAAAAATAAATCCGCGGGCTATGGTCTTTAGCATGTAGATTCTAAACTGAAATTTATTCTCCCAATCTACTTTGGCTATGTCGCGACAATTTACCGAATGGGTTCTTTGCTCAAAAGAAACAACCAATTTCTTTGTAGCATTGATGGCTACTGCCGCAGCCTTGTTTTTGTCGTCGAAACGACGATACGCTTCAGTACCAATGGCCAAGGCCCCTCCCCACAACATTCCGCATTGATGCCCTTTTTGAGCAATACCACCCGCCAGCATATCGGCGGCTTTCTCTTCTTTGAGTTTCGAGTTTTTAAATTCATGGTTCAAAATATGAAACATGGCATTGGAACAGGCACCTCGGCGCCAAAACTCCATTCGGGGATTCAACTTTTTATTCTCAGATTTTTCCATAGGATATATATATTTCAGTTTTTTTCAGGTTTTGCCTGTATTTGGCTGGCATTATTGAAATCGTGCATTCGAATAGCGCACGAACAATAGCCATGTGTAATCATACAATTACCGCCCCAAATGATAAATATTCCCCAAAACAGTGGCAAATCAAGCACCTGGAGTAAAGTTGGAGCTGTGTTTAGAAAAGGAATCTGATAAATAGCAAAGGCTGTAACTAAGCTGCCTGTGACGATGGCAATATGCCCCACTATGACGGTCAGATTCCTGTATTGCGTCCATCCTACCCTGAGGCCCCAATACATAAACAATAACCCCAATCCAAGGCCGATGAAGCGCAAAGGATCATAAGATATGATTATCTGCAGTGTATTTATCAAAACCACTATGGCACCTATAAAAAATGTGATTCTTGCTTTCATTGGTTTCTATATATTTGAATGTTTTTCAAACAAGGAATTATATTTTTAGACTTTTCAAACTCCTGAATTGATGAATGCCAATCAGAATTCCAATAAGAATTAAGGTAATCCAGTTTATGGTTATGGTGGCCACTTCGAACCGATAACCCCTGTGAATTCCAAACGCAACCGCATAAAAAACAAAAGCTAACAGGTTCAATACCAATTGCCCCAGAAGAATGAATCGAATTGCTCGCGATAATTTGCCTTGGTCGGAAAAAGCAAAAGCCAGAAAAAACAAAGAAACTGACATGGTAATATAGCCCAATTCTTCCATGGCGATAAACAATCCGTGCTCGTTATACTGCGTAATTAGGGCAATGCCTTCGGTTTCGTTGTTCATCACGCTAACGGGCACCACAGAAAACTGGGTAAAATAGGCCAACAACAGGACAGTTGTCGAAATCAAAGCAAACGAGATGCCGAGAAAAGTATAAATTTTTAAAGATGCATTTGCAATAAAATGATTGGCAACCATAAACACCACAAATACAAACAACTGAATAATAGATACATACATCCAGTAATAGTCGCGTGGATAATAGGCCAGAATATCGGGAAACGGATAGCTCATGCAATTCTGGGGGCAATAGGCACCAGAAGGCGGGATTGCTGTCATGGCAAATCCAAAGGCTATGATGGTGAAAAAGGAAAGTAAAAAGGAGGCGAATGCGCCCATTGTTAAATTGTTTTTTCCCGATTGAATTTGTTCATCCATATGTTTTGTTCCTTTTTACTTTTTAGTAGTTCACAGAGTCTTTTTAGAGCCCTGATTTTACTAAATATATCAATAGTTTAAATATTATAATGCAGATATTCAATTATTTATAAATGTTTCAATCCATATTCAACAAAGAAGCATCAGTGAAAAAGAGTATTGGAGTGGGTTTAGCTGAATCAATAAAAAAACTATTGTTATTCAACTAACACAAGAGTCAAATTTATAAATAAAACAATCAAAGGGACGAAAGCCATGAAATAATCACATAAAAATAATATTGTCCTTTGATAAGCTATCAATAATGAATATCAATATTTTACAATATAACCATCCATTTTTTCACTGCCAGGTTTATTTAAAAGCGGGCGATTAAACCCAAAATCTACCTTGAAAAAACAGAACTATTCAAAGACAATATTGAATAGATTTTTCTAAAAAGCTGAAAAATATTTTTCTTTAAAAGGATATACCCAAACCTCTATTTATTACTTTAGCCTTCTAAACAACCCAACACCAATTTTTTAACTATGTCGCTGAATTTTTGAATGTTTTATATCCCCAAAAGAGTTCTGTTTCCGAATGGGAAATGGATTGGGGAAAAATGAAGAGATAGTGGACCCCCGATAACTACCGGAACACAATATTGGGGATATTGGGATATTGTTATAATTGCAAGAAAACATAGCAATAAGATGATATTTTCAATGAATATTAGTAAATTTGTAGCATGAATAAAAAGATACAACATATTGATATCGAAATTGATAAATTAACAAATAGTATAGAGAATGCCTTCTCTGGAGACAGTTTTGAGACAGAGTTATTACCGATTGCAAAAGATGATTTAAAAAAAATAAAAAAAGTAAATGGATGGCAATTTGAATGGAAATATGAGTTTGAGCAAGCAAACAGGCAAGTTTACAAATTAACAATAACAGGCAACCCAAATATTATTCAAGGCCTTATTAGTTTTTCTGACGAGAAGGATCATCTTTTTCTGCATCTGATTGAGAGTGCACCATTTAATAAGGGGAGAAATAAAATTTATGTTGGAGTTGCGGGAAACTTGGTTGCGTTTTTGTGCAAAGAATCCTGGGACAGACAATATGAGGGCTTCGTTTCCTTTATTTCAAAAACCAGATTGATCGAGCATTATGAAAAGACATTAGGGGCAGTTCATGTAGGTAATCATCAAATGGTTATTTTCCCAAAAGAAGCTATACAATTGATTAAAAAATATTTTAAAATTTGACAAATGGGATTAGTTAGAGAACCGGAAGGAGTTGATTTTGTTGTTGACTCAAGGCCATTAATGGATTGGGAGAAAAGGCAATTGAGTGAAATAATAGCGCACTACAAAAAGACAGGAAAAATTAAAAAAATTTCTACTCCAAAGAAGATTAAAAAAGGGCAGATTGAATAATTAATGCCAACACATCCAATCGGAAGCCTACTCAGTCTATGTTTACTGATGGATAGCACTATACAAGGTTGACCATTATGTAAAAATGCCTGGAGCGTGTCATTTCGGTATACATTTGATGGTTATATGTACTATTGACTCAAAAAAAATGGTGATTGAACCAAGTCTGTGTAACATTTCGTATAAATGAAAATCTCCCCCTTTTGGTTGAGAAATTGGTTGGACAAATGTTAAAACAGTGTTTCTTAAACAGCGAGTAATAGATTTTCCAAAAAGCTGAAAAAATATTTCTCGTTTAACGGATATAGATAGTCAACTTTTTTCTATTTTAGCCTAGTAAACAACCCAACACCAATTTTTTAACTATGTCTGCTGAATTTTTGAATGTTTTTACAACCGCTAATACAATTTGTTGACGCTAGGACAATGCAATTGGAAAAATTAAGATATAGTAGATATATGGGGAATATTACGGATATTGGGGTAAAGCAGCAATAATATCAAAGAAAGAACAGTGAAAAAAATAATCTTAACAATCATAATTATTACCGTCATAACAATTCAGGGGTACGGACAAAAACAGTGTGACATCAAGTCACACTATGAAGACTTTATTTCGGTTCAGAAATCTTTCTATAATGAAAAAGCATATTTGACAAAAAGAGTTGTTGAAACACAGAAAGAAAATTGTTTTTCGGAGTTAGTGAATAACAACCCTATGTACATTAGCTACATACTGACAAACTTTTCCTCAAACGCAAACTATCAAAATCTCTTAGAATTAACAGACAGTATATCAATTAGTAACAAATATTTCTATGACCTAAGAAAGGACAGTTTATTTAATGCTATTATGACAGATTTAGTAAATAAAACAATAGATAAGATAATCCCCAAAGACACTATTTCGATGGACAAATTATTAAATATAGCTGTGAAGTACTTTTCGATAATTAGACTGAATGAAGAAGGACATTATGTTGGTAAAGTTTGTGTTGGATTGAACGACATTAAGAAAACTGAAAGTGAAAGAAACCCGTTTATAGAAGCATTTTCATTTTCATCAATTATGAAACACTACCAAAGTGAAGAGTATAATATGTATGATGAATTTGTAAATGCTATAAAAGAGCTATATAAAGTAAATCTAGGAATTGACAAAGACGAAAAAATATTAAGAGCTCAGGGAGCAATGTTTCTGCTTATGAGAAATAATGAAAACCTGAAAAAGATGTTGAAAAGTGAATACGAAAAACGAAAAGACTATTTACCTTTTATATTAACAGTCAATTAATTACCATTGATTTCATTCTCTCGAATAACTGAAAAGCCTATAAAAAATCTCTTAATAGCAAGAAGCGCCTCATTAAGAATAACTTGGTTTAATGAAAAGAATCAAAAAACAACACCAAAATACTTATGAATTCCAATGAAATACATTATTCAGGAATAAATTACTAAAATTGAATTTCCTGCAGAAAATTTTCAATTTGTATTAGCCTAATAATCAATGACATAAATTTAACTCTTGTCAGAAAGCTACTAAAACGAGCTTTGAAGAAAAATGATATTGTTGGCCATTCTAAGACTAAAAACTTGTAAATTTGCCTAATGGATATAATTAAGAAAAATAAATTTAAATCTGACTTTAAAAAAGAGCTTGACAGGTTTACTGACAAGTTAGAAAAGTATGTTTCTACTGATAATGGCGACTGGTCAGTAAAAGGATTTATTGATGTATATAAGAACATATATACGATTTCGTCTGACACTAAAATTGTTTCTAAAATTCTTGAGATTCACATTTTCCCTCAAATACTCCAATTTGCCGAAGAAATTGGATATAAAATTATACTTACTGAACATCAAAACTATTATCCAGATTTAACCTTCGTCAATAAAGAAAATGAGACAATAAAGTTTGCTGTTGATTTAAAAACAACTTACCGAAAGAAAAGCGGTATTTCCAGTTTTACATTAGGCAGTCACGGAAGTTATTTTAAAGAACGGGACAAGAAAAAAAACATTCAATTTCCTTATAATCAATATTTGGGACATTACTGTTTGGGAATCATTTATACAAGAACCGACTTGACAGACGAAGTTTCTGATACAGAAATTTATCAAGTTCAAGAACTTCTTGAAGATTATGAAATTCCAAATAATAAAGTTGGTGAACGTGAAGTTACAACTGTCAATAATTTAAAATCAATAACTTCTGTTATCAAAGACTTTGAATTTTTCGCAGCAGAAAAATGGAAAATTGCCAGTGACAAACAAGGTTCTGGTAATACTGCGAATATTGGCTCAACGCTTAGCATTGAAGATTTAAGAAATGAAAATGGGATATTTAGCCTGCTTGGAGAAGAATGGTTTGACGAGTATTGGATAAATTTCGGTTCAGCAACGATGGTTAAAGATGGTAAGACTTTTAAAATAACTTCGCTTAAAAACTTTTTAGAATTTAAAGGACGGAACGACCTATGGGATATGATTGTTTCAAAAACCACTAAAAACTACACAAAATGAGAGTGATTGTACCTCCTATAAAAAGCCAGGGTATCAAAACTAAGTTAGTTCCCTGGATTATGGATCTTGCTCCAACAGTTAATGGAAGATGGATTGAACCCTTTTTAGGAACAGGGGTTGTTGCAGTAAATTCAAGATATAAAAGGGCTATTTTAAACGATACAAATCCTCATATAATTAATTTTTACAAAGGGATTCAGCAGAAAGTAATTACAGCACCATTAATGAAACAGTATCTTGAACATGAAGGTGAATTATTAAGCAAAGCCGAGAATAATGGATACGAACATTATTTAAAAGTCAGGACACGATTTAATAGTGGGGATTTTTCTCCTTATGATTTTATTTTTCTTTCTCGTGCAGGATTTAATGGGATGATGAGATTTGGAAGCAAAGGAAATTGGAATATTCCTTTTTGTAAAAAACCAGACAGATTTGCACAAGCATATATAACAAAAATCGTAAATCAAGTTTTATCAGTTTCTCAAATCATTCAGCCTGAACCAGATTGGGTCTTTCACAATAAATCATTTGCTGATATAATACCACTTGCGACTGAAAACGATATTATATATTGTGACCCACCATATTATGGCAGACATGTTGACTATTATAACGGTTGGACGGAGAAAGATGAAGAATTGCTGTTCCATCTACTCTCGGAAACTAAAGCAAAATTTATTTTATCAACATGGCATCATAATGATTGGAGAGAAAATGAAATGGTTAATAAATATTGGAACAAATTTAATATTGTGACTAAAGACCACTTCTATCATAACGGTGGCAATATTGAAAATAGACGGACGGTAGTTGAAGCTCTTGTTTGCAATTTTGACACCGGTACTTTTGCCGAACATAATCATGGCCTTAAAGAGAAAAAAATAATAGAACAACTTCAATTACAACTTGCGATATAAATAAAGAATACGGAGATATTCAAGTTGACTGCCAAACCAATGAATACTGATGGGTCGGAACCTTATACCCCACTCAGCAAGAGAATCCTTCAACTCGCAATTTTTTTCTCAGAAAACTAAGAAATTTTTAAAAACAATAATAGTCTGATACTTTTACTCGCAATATTTTAGGGTGATATTGGTTATGAGAAAAAACCATCCGAAATTTATTTCAGCCAGTCAAAAGAATTAAATTTGCCAAAAATGGAATCATTTGAGCAGACTATTTATAATATCAGGTTGCAATGGAGAAGGAAAAATAATACTGGGGTGATTTTGAAAAATGTTGACAAGTGGAATGTTTTATTAAAAACTTATAAATCGAATTAAAATGGACAATAGTGATAAAATTATTGAGGGACTTGAAAAAGCATATCGAAAATTGATTGAGTTTAAAAAATACAAGAAAACTCCAATTATTGTGTTTAAGGATGGAAAGGTGGTAGAGATAAATCCTAATAAAATAACCACCAACGATAATGTATATATAAAATAGGCAAGATTGTTGTAAAACTATCAGCCGACCCGCAGGTTCATGGGTTGTAGCCCGCTGCAAAATCTTAGCGGTTTAGCTTCGCTGCCCCATTCGCCGAATTTGCTTATACTTTAGGTTCCCTTGAATCTCCCAACTCAACAGTTGGCCAATGAACCAAGTCAGTTAAACATTTCGTATAAAAGAAAAACTCCCCCTCTTGGTGAAAGAAATCGATCTGAAATAAGATTTGCTTATTGTTTAAAAATCAAGATATCATCACTCCGGATACTTGTTCTCCCCTATCACGCTGCCGTTCTCGTCAAACACAAACCAGGTTCCAATCTTTTGGCCATCGCGGTATTCGCCTTTGATATACAATTGCCCCCCCGGGTGGTAAATCCACGATTTTCCGGTTCTTTTGCCTTTGGAGAAAAAACCCTTCGACCAGATTTTTCCATCGGGATACCAACTCAGCCATTCGCCCTGCCGTAATCCGTTCTCATACTTGCCTTCGAGCAAAAGGGAGCCATCCTTGTGAAATTGTTTCTCTAAGAGCGGAATACTGTCGTTTCCCCGCACCAAATAATCAATCACCACTTTGGGTGTGCCATTGGCATATACATCTTCAACTACCTGTATTTGTTTGGGTTTGCAACTTAAAAAAACAAAACCCAGCGCTAAAAAAAGAAATAAATTTTTCATATTCTAACGGTTAAACATCAATCTCTGTCCTTTTACTGTCTCGTCGAACTTGCCCTCGCAATAAACCAAATGGCCATTCACGAAAGTATGCATCACCTTGCTGCGATATTGCTGTCCCTCCACCGGACTCCATCCGCATTTATAAAGACTGTTTTTAGGGGTCACTTTCCAGCTGTTCTGCGGATCGAGAACCGCCAAATCGGCAAAATAGCCTTCGCGGATATAGCCACGACGGTCAATCTGAAACAGAATGGCAGGATTGTGACACATTTTCTCCACTATTTTCTCCAGGCCAATTTTTCCATTCAGGCTCATTTCGAACATGGTTACCAGCGAGTGCTGCACAAAAGGCGCTCCCGACGGGGCTTTGGAATATGTTTCCTGTTTTTCTGCCCATTGGTGGGGCGAATGGTCGGTGGCAACCACATCCATGCGGTCGTCGAGCAGGGCTACCATCAATGCATCGGCATCTTCACGATTTTTAATGGCGGGATTCCACTTCACCAGAGCTCCCTGACGGTCATACTCGCTGCGGTCGAACCACAGATGATGAACGCAGACTTCGGCGGTTATCTTTTTTTGCTCCAAAGGAATCTTGTTGGTAAAAAGCTCCGTTTCCTGAGCGGTGGACAAATGGAGCACATGCAGACGGGTTCCGTGTTTGCGGGCCAACTCAATGGCAAAATGGCTCGATTTGTAACAGGCCTCGTGCGACCGGATATCGGGATGGGCGCTGGTAGGTATTTCGTCGCCGTATTGTTCGCGGGCTTTTTTCAGGTTGATTTCAATGGTGGGTTCGTCTTCGCAATGAACTGCAACTAATGTTGGTGCCTGAGCAAAAACCTGATTCAGCGTGTCGATATTGTCAACCCGCATATTGCCGGTGCTGGCGCCCAGAAATATTTTTATTCCGCAAATGGTTTTGGGATTGGTTTTTATGGCTTCTTCGGCATTGAAGTTGGAAACGCCCATATAGAAAGAATAGTTGGCCAGCGATTTGGTGGCTGCAATCTGATATTTCTCTTCCAGAATTTCCTGAGTCAAAGCATTGGGGATGGTATTGGGCATATCCATAAAAGCGGTTACGCCGCCAGCCACTGCAGCCCTCGACTCGGTTTCCAAATCGGCTTTTTGTGTTAAACCAGGCTCACGAAAATGAACCTGGTCGTCGATAATTCCGGGCAGGAGAAATTTGCCTGTAAGGTCTATTTCAACGCAGCCTTCCGGTAAAACGGGATTCATATCTGGTTGGTAGATTTTCGAAATAAACTCGTCAACCACCAGTATATTAAGTTGTTGGCGGGAATTTTCATTAACTACCAGGGCATTTTTTAGAAAATATGATTTCATTGGTTCTAATTTATTTTATGGTTGGATGCCGTCTCCCGACAGACGGGAAACTCTAAAATCATTCATCCGTGTTTGTGTAAAAAATTCACTACTCGTTTCATGGTTTGGTTTCTTTCGCCCAAACGCAAAGATAAGGAGGAATTATTAATTTTTCCGGGGTTTAATTCGTTTAAATCTGAGCTGCATCACTCCAAAAATGGCTTCGGTGAAAATGCTTTTGTTCATCTTCGATTCGCCGGCTGTGCGATCGGTGAAAATAATGGGAACTTCTTTCACATTGAAACCCAGCTTCACCGCAGAGTATTTCATTTCAATCTGGAAGGCATATCCTGTGAAACGCACCTTGTCCAAATCGATGGTTTCCAGAACTTTCCGTGTGTAACAGGCAAAGCCTGCAGTGGTATCGCGAATGTCGAGCCCTGTAACCAACCGCACATAGGCTGAGGCATAATACGACATCAAAACCCTACCCATGGGCCAGTTGACCACGTTAACTCCGGTAATATAGCGACTTCCGACTGCCAAATCAGCACCTTCGCTCTGACAGGCATGATGGAGACGAACTAAATCGTCGGGATTGTGACTAAAATCGGCGTCCATTTCGAAAACATAGTCGTAGGAACGCTTCAAAGCCCATCGAAATCCATGAATATAGGCAGTTCCCAACCCCAGTTTACCCTTTCGTTCTTCCATGAACAATCTGCCGGGAAATTCCTGCATCAGCCTGCGGATGATAGAGGCTGTTCCATCGGGACTATTGTCTTCAACTATAAGAATATGAAACTCTTTCGGCAAACCAAAAACATAACGAACAATATTTTCTATGTTCTCTTTCTCGTTGTAGGTGGGTATAATGACTATACTATCGGACACGGGCTTCTATTTTCTTGCGAAAATAATAATATTTTGAGTTCAGCAAATGTTAAAGACCTATAATTTAATTCTGAATTGCAGGTGATAAAATTTATTTACTACGGCTAAAACTATGATTTCTGCCAATGTGACACAAAAATTTGAATCACATTAATATCACTATTTGGCACAGTTTATGATTGGTGGTGGTTCATTAAAATTAAATTTAAAACATAAAATGATGACATTACCAACAAACTTAAAGCATGTGGCCACCGGTCAGGAGCTCACTCAATTAATCAGCGAAAAAGAAAATGTAATGGTATGCTGTGGTCGTATGGGCCCCATGTGTTTACCAGTTTATGATATCATGAAAAACATGGAAGACAGCGGAAACTACAACCATGTAGAATTCAGAGACATGATGTTCGACAGCCCTGAGGCAGCTATCATCAGAAATTTAGCAGAGTGCCGCAGTTTTATGGGCTTACCATTCACCGTTTATTATAAAAATGGTAAAGTTGCCAAAGCCACCAGCAGCATCCAGAATATGGATCAGGTGAAAAGCATTATCGATACAGTTTTTGCTCAATAATAATCCAGATACCAGTTCATGGAAGCCATTATTCGGGCTCTGTGAACTGGTTTTTCAATAAAAAACACATTATGCAAACACATTACGATGCCATTATTATTGGTGCCGGACCAGCGGGATTAACGGCGGGAATTTATATGTCGCGTTCCAAAGCCAGCGTTTTATTGGTGGATAGCGGAATTCCGGGCGGACAAACCATTTTGACCCACGAGATAGCCAATTATCCGGGCATTGAAAGCACCAGCGGTTATATGCTGGCCATGACCATGAAAAAGCAGGCGGAGAAATTTGGCTGTGTGGTAAAAAGCAATGTGAGCGTTCAGAAACTTGAGCTCCAGGGGGAAACAAAAAGCATCACCCTAAGCAATGGCGATACCTTCACCTCCAAAGCCATGATTCTGGCAACGGGCGGACGCTCCAAAACCATTGGTGCCAAAGGCGAAGACCAGTTCAAAGGTCGCGGAATCAGCTATTGCGCCACCTGCGACGGCGATTTCTTTCAGGACCGCGAAATTATAGTGGTGGGTGGAGGAAACTCTGCCTTGGAAGAGGCTGTCTCGTTGACCAAATATGCCAGCAAAGTTACCATTATCCACATGCTCGACCATTGGCAAGCCTTTGGGCACGCTGTGGAAGAGATGGAAGCCAACCCCAAAATCGACTATATTCTCCAATCACGAATTGTGGAATTTTTGGGCGATGAAGCTTTGACAGGAGTCGTGATTGAAAATCTGAAAGACCAAACCACTTATACCAAAAAAATTGATGGGGTTTTTGTTTTCATCGGCTACGAAGCCAATACCGATTTTCTGCATCAATCGCCCGTTGAACTCAATTCGCGCAAAGAAATTTTGGTGAATGCCGATATGCAAACCAACCTCGAAGGGGTGTTTGCCGCCGGCGATGCCTTGCAAAAAAAATACCGTCAGGTGACCACCGCAGTAGCCGATGGAACCATAGCGGCCCTCAGTGCTTTGGATTATATCCATCGCAAATAAATTAAACACATATAATCGCCGAAGCCGCAGCATTTGTTGCGGCTTTTTTTGACTCCGGGGGTTTAACAAAAATTAAGCAAATGGATGCAATAACCGTATGTATCTGATAATATGATGTTTACAATGCAAAATCAAGATGAAAGCGAATCGGCAAGCCCCCTTATAAACCGTTGATTTACTATAATTTATCAACAACGAACCTTTAGAAAATGAATTGATTTGGTTTCATATCATCATTGATTTTGCCTATTTTTGTAAATTCAAATTAAAAATACAGTTTTAATATTAACAAATACAAATCAATGAAATCCTCAGGAACCTTCACCAGAATCATCAGCATTCCTCATTTGATGATTATTTTACTGGCCTTATTTATTGTAGTTGGAGGAACATCTTGCAAGAGCAAGAAAAAAATAGCTGCCGAAAAAGCCGCCATCGAACTGGCAAGCAAGATAGAAAAAGCAAAAGCAGCGCTTCGCGACCTTCTTCGCGACGACAACCCAAAAACATGGCAACAAAAGCGCAATGAGCTTGACAAGATTATCGCCATGCAACTCCGCGACCCCGAGGTAGAAGATTTAATCAATCAGGTGGAAGCCAAATTGGAGAAAGAACGTCAGGAAATGCTGAGAAAACAGGAGGAGGAAGCCCGTAAAAAGGCGGAGCTCGAAGCGCTCAAGCAAAAGCAAGCCCTGCTCGAAAATATCAACTCACATTTTTATGCAGTAGCCTCTGCCAGCAGCGCTGAAGATGCCAATTTTAAAATTCAACGTGCCTTGAGCCTTTACGCTTCCAAGGAAGTACCTGTATTAATTGTGGTGAGTAAATACGGCAATAACCAAAAGGACTACGACCGGCCAACCACCATCGAATCATATTTGAACTATCTGAAGGACGTGAAAAAATACAATAAACAGATAGAAGACATTAAATACGATGATTTTGGTAAAATCATTGAAATAGAACTTATTCAAAAATAATGACGACCATGAGACTGATAACAAGATTCTTATTACTTACCACAATAATTCTGGGTTCAACAACTTTGTTTGCCCAAAACGAAATTTCGGCCGAGAGAAAACAAGCCATCGATAGCCTTGCTTTGGAAAAGGTGAAAGACCTGAGCAAGTACATCAGCATCATCGGCAGCAAGGAAACCAGCTTTTCTGAGGCTAACCGCGTGATTGAGCGCACCCTGGAACTTTTTGCGCCCAACAGTCAGATTGGGGTTTCTTCGCTCTATCGTCAGGAGATTAAATATTATACCGTGCGTAAATATTTAAACCGTCTCATGGCTCTCAACTACGACCAGGTGAATATTAAATGGTACAACATACAGTACATCAGCGATTTGGAGCCACAACCCGATGGAACCTACGTGGGTGTTATTACCATTTATCAACGCTTCGAAGGCCGTCAGGGCGACGAGCTCACCTATGTTGACACCACCAAAAAAGATATTACCATCTATGTGACCCGCAAAGAAACTCAAATTGGTGGAAAGACCATCGGTTTCTGGGATGTGCTGCTGGGTGATATCAGAGTTGCAGAAACATCGAAATAACAAAAAAAATCAGCGGAATATTCCTCAGGGGTATTCCGCTTTTTTCAAATCCCTGTTCCATTGAAAATTAAAAAGCAAGTTATATTATTCATCGCCATGCTGGGATTGGTTTCGTCGCTAAAAACCCAGGTGATTGGCGATTTTGTGGAAGACGAGTCGCGGCTTTATGCCGAAACCAAGCAGGTGAACCAGTTTTTTCGCAGGTTCAACAACGAAGAAGGCCCCGATGGCATTCGCTACCCTGTGCGAAGCAAGGAATACAGAAACGCCGAAGCCCGAAATACCTACTTGAATATTCTCTTCAATCTGGAGAATCCCGGCCTGACCGCCGAACTCAAGCAAGGCTTTATCAACTATGTGAACAACGATACCACTCCCCTGTTTCTTTCCTTTCATGCGGGCGATTGGTTTGCCGAGGTGAAAACAAAATTTCTCTATCGTGGAAAACCCAGTTATATCACTTTCTTCATGGTTTTGGAGCAAGAGAATCTGGGATATAAATGGGTGATTAACAATGTGTATTTCGATGAGTATGCCCAAATTCTGGAGGAAACCAGCGTGGGGCCCGACAAGTTTCTTCATCCGCTGAGCCATGAGCTCGATTTCATGAATTTTATCCGTGTTTTCGACGACAAAAAGCATATTGAAGAGTATACAAGCAAGGGTTTTTCATCGGATTATCTAAGCATCTTCATCTACGAATTTAAACAAGGTCTATTTGAATATCAAACTGTTATGGACCTAAAATTCCACTTCTTTCAAATTCCGGGATGGTATTTTGAGCTTCAGAAATTCAACCGAAGCGGCTACAATACCGGATGGCTTATCTCGAATCTGGCCCCCATTTCGGAGGAAGAAAAATCAGTTTTAATGAAACATATTATCCATGATTAAAAAGCATCGTTTATTGGCCCTTTTTATTTTCCTGTTCTCTTTCGGCCATGCCCAGGAACTTACTCAGGAGGAAATAAAAACCTATACCCAGGAATGTAATGCACTGATAAATTATCTGGAATTTACCCTGAACAGCGTGGGCGAGAACGATTTGTCGCCCAAGGAAAAAGACATTATCATCAGCGAATCGTTCAATAAATTGTTCAGAGATGGCAAGGTTCAGGTGGAAGACGACCTGGTGCCCAAGCGCGAAGCCATCACCAATAAAGATGTTCAAGCCTATCTTAAAGACGTGGATTTCTTTTTTCAGCGGGTGAATTTCAGCTATAAAATACTGTCGACCAACCTATTGAAGAACGAGAATAATAAATCATTTTTTAAGGTTCATGCCCTGAGAACTCTGGCTGGGAAAACTATCAGCGGCGATTCACTCCACAACGAGCAGCCCCGGTTTATTGAGGTTGCCGTGAACAGCGACCTCCGCGAACTTAAAATTGTGAGCATCTACACCACCAAAATAAACGAAAACGAAGAGAATATTAAATGGTGGAACGATTTAACCTGGAGCTGGAAAACATTGCTGGGCGAAAACGTGATGTTGTGCGATAACATTGAATTTGCAAGAGTTTTATATATTCACCCCGATAAAATTGTGGTGGCTCCTGCCGAAGATACCGCCGATGTAGTGGAATCGATTTTGAGCAAATGCGACAATATGCAGCTCACTTTTGGCAATAATAAAATCGACACCATTTACCTGAAGTCGGCCCAGGATAAGGAAAATTACCAAAAACAAATTATTGCTGCCCTGAACAAAATATTGCAGCGGAAGGATTTGGACATCTCCGGCAGGCTCGATATTTCTCAGTTGGATGCCGTGAGCAAGCTTTCGGCACTCAATAGCCTGAATATCAGTGGTACTCTAATCAGAGATATTTATCCCATCCGAAATCTCATCGATTTGCAGGAGCTCAATATTTCCCGCTCACAGGTGAACAACCTCGATGCGCTGATTTACAGCATGTCGCTGCGCAATCTCGACATTTCGGGGAGCAAAGTTTTCTCTCTCGAACCCTTGGCCAATATTTCTCAAATTGCCATTCTCAACATTTCCAATACCCCCATCGACAATATCTCTGCTCTATCAGAAATGACCAAACTCTCCGATTTGCGCATGGAAAATACCAACATCAGCGATTTATCACCATTGAAAGGCCTTCTGGCACTCAACTATCTGAGCATCGACAAGAGTCCGGTTTCAAGTTTAAAAGATATTGCCCAACTGCCTGAATTGAAGATTATCTCTTTTAGCAATTCGATGGTGCGGGATTTGGAACCCCTGAGCACCCTGCATAATCTTGCCGTGATTTATTGCGACAATACCGAAATCACCAGCCTGAAAGCCTTGGACAATAAACCATCGCTCACCAAAATTTATTGCGACAATACTTTGCTGGGCAAAGAGAAAGCGGTGGATTTTATGCTCAGAAACCCCAAAGTTCTGGTGGTTTATGAAAGTCAGAAATTGCAGATGTGGTTCGACGGGCTTCCAGTGGTTTGGAAAAATATTTTCAAAAGCTACGTGCCTTTGAACGATAAAAACCCCACCAAGGAACAGCTTCATCAAGTGGCTGGTATTTTAGAGCTCGATTTGAAAGGGAAAAAAGACATCAAAAACATCGATCCGCTGGCACAGATTCAACCGCTGAAAAAACTCAATGTCAGTGGTACCGGAATCACCAATATTGATGCGCTATTCGAGCTTCGCGATTTGAATTCACTCGATATAAGCCAAAACCCCATCGACAAAATACAAGCTCTGGAAAACCACAATACTTTACAGTTTCTCGATATTTCCGTCACTACGGTAACAACTCTGGTAGCTTTGAAACAATCTACAGGTCTCAAAAAACTCGTTGTCGAAAATACTCCGGTAGCTGATATTTCTCCGCTGTTTTCGCTGGCAAGTCTCCGTGAATTGCGCCTGGACGGCAGCAAAATCCCCACCTCGCAGATTGAAGAGTTTATTGTGAAGAATGGCAATTGCTCCGTGATTTATCGTTCCAGCGAGCTCAATCAGTGGTGGAATTCCCTATCGGCGGTTTGGAAATCGTTTTTTAGTCAGATGAATGGCTGGACATCGTCGCCCACCGTTGAGCAGCTTCACGAGCTCACCCAAGCCACTTCACTTACCATCGAAAACAACCGAAGCATCAATAGCATCAACGAGTTGGGAGTATTCACCTACTTAAAAACACTTAAGATTTATGGCACTTTGGTTTCCGATATTTCGGTTCTTTCGAAGTTTAAATATCTCGAAGACTTGGATTTATCGCAAAACCCGCTGGAAAACATTCAGCCCCTGCAAGGCATGACCACTCTGCGCTCCATTAAAATTGCCAATACGCAGGTATCTGATTTAGACTGGATTACCACCATCACCCGTCTGCAGTTTTTAGACATCAGCGGCACTCCGGTTAAGAATTTAAAACCCCTGAGTACTTTGTTCATGCTCGAAACGCTGATTGCCTACAATACCAAAATTTCGCAGCTCAAACCGCTCAACGGGCTCATCAGTCTTAAAAATCTAAAGATTTACAATACAGGTGTTTCGCAATCGAAAGTAGATCAGTTTAAATCGGCCAATCCCTCGTGCGCGGTCGATTATTACTAATCCGTTTTCCAAAGAAACTGACCCACAAAAATTTGTGTCCATGAACAACAAAATCAAAATTGAGCTATCGAAGGAGCAGTTTACCGCCCTCACCCAATGCATGTTGAGCTATGAGCCGCTGGAAGAAGACGATTTTGATAAGGTAGTGATGGCGCGGTTTATTCTGGGGAAAGTTCTTAAGAAAATGATAAACCGGTATCAAGATTTGAATAAGAAAAACCGCATGACCCTGAACATGGCCGAAGCTTCGGCTTTTCGTTCGTTGATGGCCAGTCAGATAAGCCGCTGCGGAGTCTACGAGCAAATCATCATCAGCGACATCATCAGTCAGATTGGAAGCCGGTTTTAAAGAACCGGAGCAGATTTTATAACACACATTATTTCAACTAATTACCCAGCCATGAAAGCATTTAAAGCCTACGATATCAGAGGCGTCTACAACAGAGATTTCGACAAAGACGACGTTTATAAAATTGGATTTTTCCTGCCCCAGCTTCTCAAAACACAAAAAATACTCGTGGGACGAGATGCCCGCATTTCATCGCCCGAAATATTCGAATATTTGTGCAAAGGCCTTACCGATGCCGGAGCTGTAATTTACAATGCAGGACTTTGCACCACCCCCATGATTTACTGGGGAACTGGGAAATTTGGTTTCGATGCCTCCGTGATGATTACCGCTTCGCACAATCCGGCGGAATATAACGGACTCAAAATATCGGGAAAAGACGTAAAACCAGTGGGTTACGATACCGGCCTTTCGGAGTTGGAGAAAATGATTCTGGAACCTGTGGAACCTGTGGCAGAAAAAGGTCATGTGACCGACTTCGATTTTAAGAACGAATATCTCGACTTTCAAATGGCTCATATGGCCGACCACTCCAACCTGAATATTGCTGTGGATGTGAGCAATGGCATGGCCGGGCTGTTTATAAAAGATATTTTAGGTCCTCAGGTTCATTATATCTTCGACGAAATCGACGGGCGTTTTCCTAACCACGAAGCCAATCCGCTGATTCCCGAAAATGTGGTGGATCTTCAAAACTTAGTGAAAGCCAAAAAAGCCGATATCGGAGTGATTTTCGATGGCGATGCCGACCGTGTGATGTTTGTGGATGAGAACGCACGGTTCATTTCGCCCGATCTCATTATTGCCTTGCTGGGTCATCATTTCCTTAAAAACAGCCAACCCGGAGAACGCGTTTTGCAAGACATCAGAACATCGAAGGCGGTGGGCGAATACCTGAGTCAGTTTGGTGTTGAAATGCATATGTGGCGCGTTGGACGAGCCTATGCCGCCCTTAAACTTAAGCAGATTGACGGGCTTTTTGGCGGCGAATTGGCCGGGCATTACTATTTCAGGGAATTCTATTATTCCGACAGCGGAATTTTGGCGGCCATTCTGGTACTCAATATAGTGGCAGAAATGAAAGAACAGGGCTTTAAGTTCTCTGAGCTCATGGAGCGCATAGAGACATACGAGAACTCCGGCGAAATCAACTTTAAACTCGAGCGCAAAGCCGAAGCCATGGAAGCGGTTAAGAACTACTATTTCGACCAGGCTAAACCCGATGCTTTCTACGATTTTGATGGCTATCGGCTCGAATATCCCGATTGGTGGCTCAATATCCGCCCATCGAACACAGAGCCTTATCTGCGTTTTATTGCCGAAGCCAAAAACAAAGAGCTTTTGGAAAAGGTGGTGAACCAATGCACCCAAATCATTAAAAGCTTCTCGTGAAAAAGGCTACCCTTCTGGTTCTTCTGGGGATTTTTCTGAACACCCTAAGCTTTGCTCAAACAGAATACGACAGCGTTTTCCTGAGGAAAGGAAGGTTTACGGGCGTTAGTATTCTGGCAGGAACCGCCTATGTGGGTGGAATTACCGGATTGTATTTTTTGTGGTACAGTGGCTACGAGCAAAGCGGATTTCACACCATCAACGACAATTCAGCCTGGCTTCAGGTGGATAAGGTGGGACATGTTTTATCGTCCTATCAATTGGCCAATGTGGCGCATATGGGTTTCAGGTGGGCAGGTGTGGATGATAATAAAGCCGCCTGGACAGGAGGCGCCTATGGCTTGATGTTTTTAACAGCGGTGGAAGTCTTCGATGGACTTTCGTCGAACTGGGGATTTAGCTGGGGCGATGTGGCGGCCAATACCGCTGGTTCTGTGCTATTTACCGGACAGCAACTGCTGTGGCACGAACAGCGCATGCAACTCAAATTCTCCTACTCCCCCACCCATTTTGCTGCCTATAATCCGTCAGTACTGGGCGAAAATCACCTGGAACGCGCTTTGAAAGACTATAATGGCCAAACTTACTGGCTTTCCATAAATCCGCAATCATTTGCCGGCGAACGGAAAATTTTCCCCAAATGGCTTAATATTGCTGTGGGTTATGGCGCCACCGGAATGGCCAACACCTACAACAATCATGTTAATATGGACGATTATTGGAATCCCGACTTTCAAAGGACCCGTCAGTTCTATCTTTCCCTCGACCTGGATTTAACCAAAATAAAAACCCGCTCCGAGTTTCTGCAAATCATTCTCCGATTGGCCAATATTCTCAAATTCCCCATGCCCACCCTGGAATATAATGCGCAGGATGGAGTGAAATTTCATGCCATCTATTTTTAATTCAGCCCCTTACCATGTCCATTCTTCATTATTTCTCCAACGACGCCGATAAAAGAGCCCAGTTTGTTTTTGGTGCCATTGCTGGCATTTATGCCCATGCTGACACCCAACTGAGCAAGGGATTCTGGGAATCGACCAAGGTGTTGGAGAAGGAAATTGGCATCAGGGGAAAAACCGTTCTCGATGTGGGAAGTGGCTCCGGTGCCTGGGCTTCCAATTTTCTGAGGATGGGAGCAGCACAAGTTCAGGGAGTCGATTTTGTGGAGAAGATGGTGGAGAGAGCATCGAAAAAGCATCCGCAGATTCGGTTTAGTTTGGGCAATGCCGAAAATCTGAGTCAGTTTGCCGATAAGTCGTTCGATATGGTCACCGCTTCGTTTGTGCTTCATGGAGTGAAACAAAACCACAGAGCCCAAATGCTGAAAGAGATGAAACGCATAGCCCGAAACCATGTGGTGATTCACGACTTTATTGGCCCCACTCCCCTGTTTGTCAGGTTTTTGGAGTTTATGGAACGAAGCGATTACAAGTTTTTTAAAAAGAATTTCTGCCACGAAATGAAGGAAATTTTCGGTCATTGTCAACAAATACAATCGCGTTATGGCAGTGGGTTGTATTATTCTGAGATTTCAGGTTTGGAATGATTCGGTTCAGGAGGATTTGCGTCCCGCTGTTTTTCAGTTCCCCCCTACTCTTTGCCGTGCCATGGCCTTGCCCACGGTGTTTCAGATTGAAAATCTGTGCTTTAGATTAATTGATAACTCTTACCAAAATGAAGTCCCGTTAGAGCTTGCCCCGATAAAGTCGGGGGACGATATGTCGGTAAAAAACAGATATCCAAAGAAATCCGCACGTCCCGTTAGGGACGTAACCGCAGCAAGAGATTTCTCCTCCACCAGTTTGGCTGCGCAACCTGGCAGGCTCCGATTCGTCGAAATGACTCATGACTAATATCATAAACGGGAAAAGGGCGCACAAACTCCTTGAAAATTTTTGTTGAGTTTGTGCGCCTTTTTTTATAACTACCAAATAATCAGGTCATTTCGATGGAGTCGAACTTGTGAGACGACTGAGAAATCCTTCTATTGACTGAAAGAGATTTCTCCTCCACTCCGTTTCGTCGAAATGACTTATGACTAATATAATAAATGGAAAAAGGGCGCACAAACCCCTTAAAAAATTTATTTGCGTTTGTGCGCCCTTTTTTATAACAATCAATCAAGTCATTTCGAGTGGAAAGACCCCGAAAAAGGGGCGCACATAGTATGAT
>CAXYYJ010000059.1:0-23854 GCA_964293475.1 uncultured Draconibacterium sp. | reverse complement strand
CTAAAACAAATTGGTTCAAAGCATTTTTAGGATTAAATTCTCAATTAAACCGAATCATCGTTATTTATTGAATATGTTGTAGTTTTGCGGCATAACGATTTTTAGAAATTACTTTTATGTGGGGATTGAAATGGTTGTTTTTCCTTTTATTTTTTTGCATCGGCACCATACAAATAAGTGCACAGGCGAGCTGGGACCAGTATTTCAGCGATAAGATTGAAACCGCACAAATTTTTCCACCCGGCGACCCGCTGGGAGAGACCATTTTAATATTGGGCGACGAAACTTCTAAACTGGAGCTTCATTTCGACCTGTTCGGAGCAGAATTGGAAAACATGGAATTTACCATTATTCATTGCGATGCCGACTGGAATATCTCGGATCTTATGCCCAACGAATATATTGATGGTTATACCGAAGCTTATATTGAAGACTACCAATTCTCAATCAATACCAAGCAGCCTTATATTCACTATCAACTTGAGTTTCCGGTGAATAATATGAAAATTTTAAAATCGGGGAATTATATTTTAGTGGTATATCCCGAAGACCTGGCAGATGAGCCACTGTTTATCAAACGGTTTTTTGTGGTTGACCCTAAAATAAATCTTGCTGGAAATGTTAACAGAGCCAGCGATCCCGGACTCAGAAATACCCATCAGGAAGTGGATTTTGAAATCAATATTTCGGCTTTGGGAAGTCTGTTCCCCGCCCGCGAAATCAGGGTTTTTATCCGCCAAAATGGTCGCTGGGCCAATATGGTCAAAGATATTCAGCCGCTTTCCGTCTCTAATGGTGTGATGAATTTTGACCTGGAAAAGAACAACGTTTTCGAAGGGCTGAATACCTATAGATATTTCGACTTCAGCAGCCAGAAATACAACTCAGAATATCTTGACAGAATCGATGTTACAGGAGTTGTTGACAAGGTTTATCTCCTGCCGGAGCAGGTTCGCAGGTTTCAGGAGTTTACTCTTGGGCCCGACTTTCACGGTCGGTTTTATATAGCCACGAAAGATTGGGTAAATCCTTTGGTTGAAGCTGAATATAGCGATGTGAACTTTTCCTTTCACTACGATGCTCCTTTGATTGATGGTGATGTTTATGTGATTGGCGAATTAAGTAACTGGAATATAACTCCTTACAACAAAATGAGCTATAATTACGAAACCAAAGCCTACGAAACTACTCTTTATCTCAAACAGGGTTTTTACAGCTACGTTTATGGTTTTTTGCCAAAGGGTGGAACGGAGGCTGATATTGCTTTCTTTGAAGGCTCTCATTTTCAAACACAAAACCAATATTTTATTTTCGTTTACTACCGGGCTCCGGGAACAACCTATGACCAACTTGTTGGACTAAACATTCTCAAAAACAAAAACCAATAATTTTAAACCACATCATTTCAAATGCCAAATCAGTTAAAAGGAGTCCTTTTTGCATCCCTCACAGCTTTACTGTGGGGATTTTTAGCCATTGCGCTAAAGGTTGCTACCCAGCAATTTCCGGTTATTACCATCGTTTGGTTTCGGTTTGTATTTGCTTTTTTAATACTTTTCCTCTATTATTTTATTTCTGATAAATCGAAATTAAAAATACTAGTTCGGCCACCACTTTTCCTTGTTTTGGCAGGTATTGGTCTTGCAGTCAATTATTTCGGCTATGCAAGGGGCATACAATTTACTTCACCAACCACTGCTCAGGTTGTTATACAACTGGGTCCTATTACACTTGGGTTGGTTGGATTTTTAATTTTTAAAGAGAAAATCGAAAAGCTTCAAATGATAGGATTTGCAGTTGCTTTTATTGGGTTGGCATTTTTTTATTTGAATCAGGTAACAGGATTGATAGACTCTAAACTCTCCCTTTTCAACACGGGTTTTTTGTGGATTATTGGTGCTGCTTTGGCATGGGTAATCTATGCATCCTTTCAAAAAGTGCTTGTAAAAACCTACGAAACACAATTACTTAATCTTTTTATTTTTGGACTTCCAGCATTAGTCTACGCACCTTTTGTCGATTTTAACCAACTCTTAATGAGCTCTCTGAGTCAGTGGCTTCTTCTTATATTCCTGGGGTTGAACACTTTGGTGGCTTACGGAAGTCTTGCTTTTGCTTTTAAATATGCCGATGTGAACAAAGTTTCGGTAATTATTACGCTCAATCCTATCATAACCTTTATTGCCATGAGTGTTCTATATCAGTGGCAGGTGAGTTGGATAGAAACCCAGAGAATGGATATACTAACCTGGGCAGGAGCCATTATGGTCATTGCCGGGGCCATATTGGTGGTCTATTTCAAAAAAAGATAAAATAAAACCTTTTTAACTGGATTGATAAGTGATTTTTCAGTATATTAGATTCCTTAAAAACGAATCTTATGAACTGCAATTTGCACATCAAAACTCATCTTTCAAAGCTTCTCATTTTCATTGGTGGGTTTAGTATCATAGTTTTTTCGGCTTGCAACTTTGAGCCAAAAACCGAAAAAACAATTCATTTTCAAAATATTACTTCCAGCAGCAAAATACATCTGTTTGACAATGAGAACTTTCCCGCTTTAAATTTGGATTTAAAAATCCTTCAAAGCTCCGATTCTATTGCCCACCAAAAACTAAATCAAGCCATTGCTCTTGCATTTTTCGATACCATTTACCGACCTGATTACTCCGTGAATCAATTACTCAATCTATGGACCCAATTAGCTTCGGACAACTACAAAACCATGGAAAGCTTCTATGCTGCCGATAGCGCCGAAATGGGAGCCAGCTTCAACTGGCAAGTCATTAAAAACAACAATATTGATTTTATTAGCGAAAACCTGATTTGCTTCTCGGTCGAGACCTACATATTTTCAGGCGGTGCCCATGGAAATACCATGAAGCAACACTATATTTTTGACCTCAATCAGGAGAAACTTCTCTATGGGAAAGATATTTTCGATCTCAATCAGTGTGATGCCATCAAAGAACTTCAAAAGGAATCGTTGAAAAAAACAGTTGAAAACGTGGAATACTATTCGCTGGAAGGGTTAAAATGTGAAACAAATTTCTATGTTAACGATTCTGGCTTCATTTTTCACTACGACCATTACGAAATTGCAAGTTATGCCGCCGGGCCTATCGATATTTTTATTAGCTTTGATGACAGTCGCAATTTATTGCGCTCGCCAGAGTTTTTGGAACAATTAAAGAAATAACCGCTAAATGTATTAATTATGCTAACCCTTAAAGTCATATTTTGGATATTCCTCTTTATCATTTTCTATTCCTATCTGGGCTATGGTATTCTGCTCTATATTTTAGTGAAACTGAAAAGGATTTTTATAGGGAAAAAGAAAGCCATAAACCCTGATTATGAGCCCGATGTCACCCTATTTGTGGCGGCCTATAACGAGAAAGACTATGCCGACGAAAAAGTAAAAAATGGATTCAGTCTCGAATATCCCAAAGAAAAAGTTAAACAACTTTGGATTACCGATGGTTCGAACGATGGAACTCCGGATATCCTGAGAAAATATGCCTCGCAAGGCGTTGAAGTATATCACGAAGATGCCCGTGGCGGAAAAATTGGTGCCATGAACCGGGGAATGCAGTTTGTAAAAACCCCAATTGTCATTTTCTCCGATGGAAATACCAATTTGGGTCATGAAAGCATTCGCCGCATAGTAAACCTATTCAGCGATCCAAAGGTCGGGTGTGTTTCGGGCGAAAAGAGAATCTATCAAAAAGAATCGGACAGTGCAGCCGGAACCGAAGGCATCTACTGGAAATACGAATCTACACTCAAGAAATGGGATGCTGAGCTCTACTCAGTGGTGGGGGCTGCCGGTGAGCTTTTTGCCATCAGAACCGATCTCTACAAACATGTGGAAAAAGATACCCTTCTCGACGACTTTATGATTTCGCTCCGGGTAGCCATGAAAGGATTTACCATTCAATACGATCCCGAAGCTTATGCCATCGAAACATCATCGGCCAATGTGAAAGAAGAGCTCAAAAGGAAAATAAGAATCTCAGCGGGGGGAATTCAAAGCATTGTGAGATTGGCTCCACTGCTCAATTTCTTCAAATACGGAACCTTAAGCTTTCAATATATTTCTCACAGGGTTTTGCGGTGGACTTTGGCACCTCTCGGATTACTCATCATTCTGTTGGTCAATTTCGCCATTACTTTGCAGGAAGGATTTACAACCTGGGAAAGCCCCTTTACATGGCTTTTTTGGGGACAGATAATTTTTTATATAGCCGCTCTTTTGGGTTGGTTCCTCGAAAACAGAAGCATAAAAATCAAAATATTATTCATTCCCTACTATTTCTTCATAATGAACCTTTCGGTTTATCTGGGTTTTGCCCGATATATTAAAGGAAATCAATCGGTTAAGTGGGAAAGAGCACAACGCGCAAAATAAAAAACTATGGGCTTCATCAGACAATTCAGCAAAAAATTTGTCCCGTTTTGGGTAGGTGTTAAACTAAGAGGTGCCTACCAAAAACTTTTGGGAGTTATCTACAAAGGCGATAAATACTATTGCCCTTATTGCAATCACAGCTTTTCGAAAATGCTCGACGACGGATTCGATTTGCCAGTGATTTACGATAAGCATATCATCGGAAGCGGTAAAAGAAGAAACTGCACCTGCCCCCGCTGTTTTAGTAAAGACAGAGACCGACTGATTTATTTGTACCTGAAATATAAAACCAATGTGTTCTCAACCCATCGCAAAGTGCTTCACATTGCCCCCGAAGCCTGGATGAAGGAACTCTTTCAAAAAACACCCCTTGTCGATTATACTTCTGGTGTTAAAGACTTGAAAGAAATGACCTATTACTACGATCGTATGACCTACGAAATGGATATAACCTATCTGCAAATGCGTGACAATCTGTACGATGTGGTTATCTGCAACCATGTGCTCGAACATGTGAATGACGATATCCAGGCAATGGCAGAAATATTCAGGGTGCTAAAACCTGGCGGTTGGGCCATTCTTCAGGTTCCAATATCTCTCACAATTCCAAAGACCTACGAAGACTTCGATATTGTATCTAAAAGTGGCCGTGAACAACATTTTGGCCAGTTTGACCATGTGAGAATTTATGGACAAGACTTTTTTACACGACTTCAATCGGTTGGATTTAAAACAGAACGACATCATCCGTTAAAAGACCAATGGAATATCCCGGATTTAGAAAAATATGCACTCAACAACGAAGAAGAACTCTTCATTGCCCGTAAACCCATTTGATTATGCTGCTTTTTATCTCAACAAATACAATATACTGGCTCAGTGCTATTTTTGCTGCGGTTCTTTTGTTAACTGTACTTTACCTCAATTACAAGAAGAAAATTCTTCTAAAAGAAAAAAGCAGTTTAAAAGTGCAGATGGCTAAGCTCATCAAGGAAAATCAGGAGTTTAAGACGCAGTTTAACATCATAGTTCAGGAAAAAACCCAGGATGTACACCAACAGCTCGAAGAAAGAGAAAAGCTGATAATTGACAGAAAGATTGCTCTCAAGAAAGCTAAAGACGCCAATTTTCTTAAAAATGCGTTCTTAGCCAATATGAGTCACGAAATCAGAACTCCCCTGAACAGTATCATAGGTTTTTCAAATCTCTTGCTCAGCGAGCTATCATTACTCGAAAAACAAAATCTTTTCGACTATGCGCATGGCATTTCCGAAAGCAGTGAACGGCTTTTATTATTGCTCGATAATCTGATCGACATCAGTCGGGTTGATGCCAATGACATTGAAATTAAACTTCAGGTTGGTAATATTAACCCCTTGCTCGAGAATATTTATGAAACCTTTAAAAACAAAGCTCAGGAAAAACATCTGACAATTAATCTGGTTCCAACCAACCTCCCCGATTCCATGATTGACAAATCTATTGTCGAACGGGTGGTATCGTTGGTGCTCGACAATGCAATAAAATATACCGAAACAGGATTTATCAATATGGGATCTTTCCATCGCGAGGAAGACAATAAAATTTTGGTTAGAATTAAAGATACCGGGATCGGTATCGACGAAAAATTTCTTTCCGAAATCTTCTCTCCCTTCCGTCAGGAAAGTCTGGGCTATAATAAAAGCCATCAGGGAAGCGGCCTGGGTTTGCCATTGGTAAAAAAACTGATGGAGCTTATTCATGGCGAAATTCAAGTAAAATCGAAAAAAGGCGAAGGCACAGTGGTTAGCCTCTATTTCCCTTATGTTCCCACCGAAAATATAGCTCAAAAGGTTCAACCAAAATCGAAAGAAAAGGATAGCGGTTCAGTTACCAATCTCAATCTCAACTTTGTACCTACAATTCTTGTGGTTGAAGATGACAAAATGAACCGTCTCGTTTTCTCAAAAATGCTGGCTAAAATCTCAAAACTTCATCTTTGTGTTGATGGTACAGATGCTCTGAATTTTGCCGAAGAACACTTTAAAACCGATAATATAGACCTGGTTCTCATGGATATTAATCTGCCAGCCCCCTATAATGGAATCGATGTAATGAACGAAATGAAAGCCCGGTTCGATAAGGCCCGAACCATTCCCTTCGTGGCACAAACTGCTTATGCCATGACTGGCGATAAAGAAAAAATGCTTCATGCAGGCTTCGACGATTATATTTCAAAACCCATTGAAAAATCAGAATTACTTCATATAATTGAAAATAATATTAAATCATTCTCAAAAAATGACAACTAATCATCCACTAAACAACGATTTATCATCGGAAAATTATAAAGAATTGAATGAGAAGCTTTTGGAAAAAAGCAAGCAGTTGGAATGCCTGCAAAATTCTCAATCGGTCTTTCTTAAAAATCTGAGCCAAAATATCCGCATACCTCTCAACGGAATTATTGGAATGATCGATGTGTTAAAAATGACTCAGCTTACCAAAGAACAAAGCGAATATCTCGATATTATCAACAAATATGGCGACAACCTTATTGTTATTGTAAATGATATTTTAGACTATTCGAAAATTATTGCCAATGATTTAGAATTAGAAGAGAAATTCTTCGATATTACCAGGTTTGTTAAAAGCATTGACCAATCAAACAGATTACGCATCGAAGGCAAAGGCCTGATGTTTAGTCTGAATGTGGATGAACAAGTTCCTGCCCAACTTTTTGGTGACGAATACCGAATTCGGCAAATTATCTCCAACCTGATAAACAATGCAGTAAAATTTACCAAAGAAGGGCATATTACAATTTCTGTTAAGTTGCTTGGTAGCGACAGTTCCATTCAACTGGGGAAAGTAAAAATCAGAATATCTGTGAAAGACTCCGGATATGGAATTTCAGCCATTAAACAGAAAAAAATTCGAACTGAGCTTCAAAAATCAACCATCGACACCAATATTTCCACCGATGGAATTGGCCTGGGGCTTAGTATTAGTCAGGCCTTGCTGCGGTTATTATTATCAGAACTTGAGTTTGAATCCGGTGAACAAAACGGAAGCGAATTTTGGTTCGACCTCGAAATGAAATTCAAAAGCTCCCCAATTTACCTTCAGGAATCTTCAACTTATTCCGGAAAAAAATTAGCCATACTTCTGGTAGAAGACAATATTCTTAATCAAAAATTTGCTGTAGCTACCCTCGTTCGGCATGGCCATCACGTGGTTGTGGCCGAAAATGGGAAAATCGCCTTCGAAAAATACCTTTCATCAAAATTTGATCTCATTCTTATGGATGTTCAAATGCCTATTATGGATGGTGTTCAGGCCACACTTAATATAAGGAAGCACGAGAAGGATAGCAATGTAGAAAAACCTGTAAAAATAGTGGCTGTAACGGCTTACGCCATGGACCGCGACCGCGAAAGATGTTTGGGAGCTGGAATGGACAAATTTTTAGCAAAACCTTTTAAACCCGATCAACTCCTCAATATTATCAATAACCTGGATTTCGATTAATCAATCAGGGGTAAAAATTTTGCGCTAAAATCATCATCGCCCATAACTACCTGATATGTTGACCTGTTTCTTTGCTCCATTTTAAAATCAAGCTTGTCATAAATCTTGTCGATGAGTCCTGTGGGATAATGCCTGATGGTAATTAAAACCTGATTCATGTTGTACTTGGTTTCAAAATGACCCGATAACTCCGAAATCAGCTCAGAAAAATGAGCATGGTTGTAATCCATGCAAAGTGAAAAACTTATTGCCGAGTTTTGAATAAGGTTTATAGGATGCTGATGACGAGCCAGAATCTGAAATACCAGTCCCATATTGGCCACATCCATAAAGCTAAAATCGCGCGGAATCAAGCTTATAAGGACTTGATTTCGTTTTAAAATTATGGATGAAACAGGTTTGCGCGACGATACAAAATCAGAAACTAAACTTCCTGCATGCGTTGTATTGTAAAACGATCTGACCCTTAGGTTAATTTTTCGGGTTTGTAGTGGCTGAATTGTTTTGGGATGAATAATGCTCGCACCGTAAAAAGCGAGCTCTACAGCTTCTTTATATGACAACAATGGAATAAGCCTTGCACCTGAAAACACTTTAGGATCTGCGCTATAAACCCCATCCACATCTTTCCATATGGTCACCTCAGGAACTCTAAAAGCATAGGCCAAAATTGCGGCGGTATAATCTGAACCTTCTCTTCCAAGAGTAGTTGTATTCCCCACCTGGTCACGACCTATAAACCCCTGAATCACATTCACTTTCAAATCGGCGGGAATGGATTTTTGCAAAGTTTTCTCAGTAGCTTCCAAATCAACACGTGCCGACCGAAAACTATTATCCGTAATAATGAGTTCGCGGGCATCAAGCCATCTGCTCGAAATTTCGGTGCTCACAAGAAACTCGTGGACAATAGTGGTGGAAATAATCTCACCAAATGAAACCACCTGGTCGTAAATATAATCGTAGGATTCTAATGCATCAATTGACAGAATTGTATTTATCTCTTCAAATATTATCTCCAATTTTGGTCGAATAACAAGCATATCCAAACCCAATTCAGCACAAATATTCAAATGATAGGCCTTAATGGATTCGCACTCCATGTGCCAATCGCCAAGTTCAAACCTCAGGTTTACAACTTTTTCGAAAGCATTGGTGGTTTTCCCCATGGCCGAAACCACCATCACTATTTGATCCGGCATTTCGCTCCCAACAATCGACGCCAAATTTCCTATGCCATCAGCATCCTTCACCGAAGCACCACCAAATTTATATACTTTCATACCCAACTTTTTTAGCAAAAATATTTAATAATTTGAAGCCGTAAATATAAATTCCCTGCCAATTCTTTCATAACTGCAAATACTGTTTGCAGATGGCCTAACCGATGGTGAATGAATAATAAAGTTAACCCTGAATATGACACCAATAACGGAAAGTGAATTGAAAAGCCATTCAGCAAAATTGTTTTGTTATTTTTGCAACTCAAAACTGAGGAAATGATAAATTTTTACAATATCACCGATAGGCAAAACCAGGAATACTACGAGGCCATTGAAGTTTATAAAGCGGGTACAGCCGATGAGCTTCAGCTGAAATCTGAAATTATCGATCAGAAAATGGATTCGGGCAATGCTGTTATTATTCTGGGGAAGCAAAACATTATGCCCGCCTTTATGGCTTTGCTTTGGCGATTGGAAGGAACTCCGTTTATGATTAATGAAATTGTATCTGTTATTCCTTCGTTTACCGATGTTCCTTTTGCCAAAATGTACTTTGATGTACTCAAAAACTCAGAGTATTATCAAAAATATCATATCATCTTCGAAGTGGAAGACCCCGAATTTGGCCAAAAAGATCACAAACTCAATAAAATGAATTTCTATTTTTCCCAGGGTTTTCAGTGGATTAAAGGGGTAAAAACCATTGTGCCACATCCCCTGGCCGAATCTTTCGAAAACACCTTGCTCATGATTCTAACCCAGAACAGATTTGTGGAATTTAAAAAGGAAGAAATGGAAGCCATGATTGTAAAACTTTACAAAGACTTGTATCATACTGAAAAGGAAGCCTATATAGTTCAGGAAATCCTGGCTCATCTACCCAGTGAAATTCAGCTGACAGGCAAATACAGTCACTAACAAATACCGAATTTCTCTAATTTCGTGATGACCGGATTGGCATACATCTCTAAAAAAAGTTTCTCCAAGTCCGAATTCTCCAAGCCCATAAAATCGTAAACTTCTTGCAATTGACGGGTCATTTCAACTTCTGTCTCTGAAGAATATTTATCATTATAATTCTTAGTTTGGCTTAACCTGTCGAACGCCCAATAATTTGCAGGATAAAGTTTAAAATACTTATAAACCTGACTATCAATATATTCTGCCACCTTAATATGAATATTGTGTGGAGTAAGCAAGTCCTGATTTTCATCAATAAACTGGTTTACAGGTGCCCCAAAAGCCAAATGAATCTTTCCTTTGGGTTGAGTAATTCCAGTGAGTACACTTTGAATATCTTCATCAGGGGCTTTTGTATATCCGCCACGGTCGGCCCAATACAATCCCCTAATTTTCATAAGTGCGCATGGCTCAATCTCATAGCTGATACTAGTGGGAACAATATTTAACTTTTTAAAAGCTTCCAGGGGGGATTTTCTGTCAAAAGTAGTAAGCATTTTCAGCACAGTAGAATCGGTTAAATCCAAACCATTCTTTGTACGCCCCTTGCGTTGGGCAATCCATACCGAGAGTTTTTTATCGGAGATAGTATGAAGAATATAGTCGGACAAGCGTTTGGAGTTTTCGAGCATTTCGCGGGGTGTGCCATCTCTAAAAACAGTAAACATTCTATTTACGCGGCCAAAATCAACAATAAAATCGTTCACCATCAAATTGCTCCCGAAAGTTATTTCGCTGGTTTCCAAACCCAAATCCACAAGAAGAACTTGCAGAATGGCCGAATCGAGTAAAATATCGCGATGATTTGAAACATATACACAAGGACCAACATCGCGAAGCATCATCTCATTTTCCACTGTCAAACCCTGGCTCGATTTCTCAATAATACGATTGATGGCGTGATACATGAATACTTTTTGAAAATCAAGATTGTTCCTGACCAATGCCAGCTCGGACAATACTATTTCCTGCTCCTGACTGCTAAACAGATAATTCATGGCAGCCTGAAAATAAGGATGGGGAATCATTCGGCGCAAGGCATCGGTAACCTCTTGATTTTGATAGGGCCTTATAGTATCAAATTTTTCTGTATTCATGTAATATTATTTTCGTAAATCGATAAAAACCAGAGGCTTTCTGCTGGTTTCTGGATATTTTACTTGCTTGATAGTGGCTTGATCCACCAGCTTTATTTGTGGAGCAACGCGCAATTTTGCCCTAAAATGATCCTGAAGGCTTTTAATATAGCGCTCCGAAGTTTGATTTGTCAGGATATTGATATGAATTTCGTCGGTTCCAATTTGGTTGGTAAAAACCTCAATATAATAATCGGTAATGTGCGGATAATCAGCCAAAACATCGTACAAAGCTGCTGGATACAACGTAGTTCCTTTATATTTTATCATCTGTTTTCGTCGGCCAATAACCGGCCCGATGCGAAGACTCTGACGGCCACAACTACACTTCTCATTATAATGATAGGCAATATCGCCTGTTTTAAACCGCAATAAGGGCATTCCTTCCACACCAAGCGTTGTTACGGTAATTTCGCCGGGCTCATCGTCCCCCACAGGCTCATTATTCTCATCGAGAAATTCAGTAATAATCAAATCCGGATGTTCATGGCCTCCTATACCTACTGTACATTCGTTATAGGCAGTGCTCATTTCGGTACTTGCATAAGTTGAATACAATTCGATATCCCATTTCTCTTTTATCCGTTCGGCCAGTGTGGAATAGCTAAAATCTTGATTTCTTAGCGGTTCGCCAATGCAAACAGCCTTTCTAATGGTAGAGTTTCGGTAATCAATACCATTTTGCTCGGCATACTCTATCACCTTGAGAATAAAACTGGGGACGGCAACAATCACAGTCGGCTTAATCCTTTTAATGGTGTCCCATTGCAACTCGGGAATTCCATTTCCAACCCTCACAATACCGGCCCCCAATTTACGAGCCCCCAGAAAATAAGCCAACCCAGCCATAAATCGCCGGTCAATTGTGGTCATGAGCTGAATGATGTCGTTTTTATCGATTCCACAGGTTTTAAACGACATACATTCGTTATAGGCTAAACGGTCCAAATCGCTGTCGGTCATAGCAAAAGTAACCGGATCGCCCAGGGTTCCGCTGGTAGTTATATAGTCGATTATGTTTTCTTTTGAAACACAAATGAAATCCTCGTTGTACAAAAAAAGGTCATCTTTGGTGGTAACAGGGATTTTTTTCAAATCGTCAAGGGTTTGAATGTCCTGTGGCAGCAGCTCCAATCTTTGAAAAAGGTTTCGGTAATATTTAGAATTTTCGTAAATATAGCCAATACCATTTTTGAGCTGTTCCAGTTGATATTGCTGAATTTCGCTTCTGTTTTTCCATTCTAACTCCGGTAAAAAAATCATTTCAAATAGTTTTTTCGTAAGTTATTTTTATCGTGTGAATACTATGGAATGTATCAAAAATTCTGGTGCTTTCGGTTTTTCTAACAGCAAATCGCAAACGACAATCCACCCCAAAATCCTGATCATACTGTTCCAGATTTTCATCTTTCAATATCTTCATTATCAAATTCATATCCCCATATTGAAAATCGATTCTATATACATCCCTCACATGCAATTCTACTTTTTGTGCCTGAACCAATGCTTCGCGGGTTGCTGTTTTATAGGCATTTATCAACCCGGGAATTCCAAGTTTTGTACCCCCAAAATACCTGATAACAACCACTAAAACATTGGTAAGGTCGGCGCTTAATATCTGACCGTAAATAGGTCTGCCGGCACTGCCAGAAGGTTCACCATCATCGTTGATTCGATAAGCCGATTTATCTGGGTTCAATATCCATGCATAGCAATGATGCCGGGCGTCAAAATACTTCTTTCTCAGGCCTTCAAGAATCTCCTTAACATCCACTTCATGTTTAACCGGAAAGGCATGCGAAATAAATTTACTCCCCTTGTCTTTGAACAACCCTTCGGTTGGACCGGAAATTTCATAATAAGTATCGTTGAAAAGCATAATTTTTAAAACAGTGGCGAAATTATAAAAGCTATATGAGCTTTCAAAGTAATAAAACTAAGGAAATAAACTTATAAAACTTCATGCAAAACCAGGATAAACCAATCGGAACTGTAAAATGCTTCAACTTTGAAAATAAAAAATTAAAAGCATTAATCGTTTGCAAATTTTTAAACCAATAGATATGTTTCTATTATTCAACATCTTATATTTTCAATTTTCAATGATTTGACATCAATATCCATAATTAATATGAAAGAAACTTATGAACAGGGTAATATAAACAACCAATTTGGGGCAACCTCTTGCTACCAATCTTTTTTTTTGTAATTTGGCTTAAACATTTTTGAAAATGAATTTTACTCTAAAATCAATTAAAGTCCTTTTGTTTTGGGCTTTTTTAATTGTTTTAACCCACCATACTGATAATCTTTCGGCCCAAAAACTTGCTGCTCATTATGCAACTCGTCAATGGACCACGGAAAACGGCCTTCCCAGCAGCGCCATTCTTGACATGCATCAATCGAAATCCGGATATCTTTGGCTGGTAACCTACAATGGTTTATTGCGCTATGATGGGATTAGCTTTTATAATTTTGACCGCAATTACCCTTCCTACTTTAAAGCCAACAGTGTATACTCCATTGCCGAAACTCCCGATTCTACCATTCTTTTTGGAACTTCAAATCAGGGCATAGTTAAATACAAAAACAACAAACTGATAAAAATTGAAACCCCTGACTTTTTTATTCAAAGAATATTTGCCGAAGACAACAAAAGGGTGTGGCTCGGAACAAAAAACAGCGGGGTGTATATCCTTAATATTCAAAAGAATACGCTATCGAAGGTTGAATCGGAGATATTAAATAATACCAGCATCAATTTCATTGGGAAGAGCCCATCTGGCAATATATGGATTGGTACCGAGAGCAGTGGAATATTTGTTCACAACGATGGCAAACTCATCCAGCTCCCCGAACACAAAAGACCTGAACTATCTCAAATTCAACATATTCTATTTCTTCCAAACGGAAATATTTTCTATTCTACCTATTCGGGACTGTATATTCAAAAAGGCTCTCAGATTATCGAAATTCCAGAATTGAAAAACACCAGTACCAACCATTGCTTGTTAACTTCACAAAATCAAATAATTGTTTCCACAATAAAAGGCTTATTTCTTACCACAGTCAATGGCGATTTCACCAAACCTTTTCAGGAATCCAGCAATATCAGAGTTATCAAATCAATCGAAGACAGAGAAGGAAACTGGTGGGTGGGCACTTATCGGAACGGCCTTTTCCAAATCATTGATAATCAGTTTAAAACCTATTCAACTACTGATGGCTTAGCCACCGATGCTGTCGGCGGTATTTGTGAATTGAACGATGGTTCAATTTTAATAGGATCGTCCAATGGTAAAATAAACGCTCTTCGAAACAATCAGCTCTCCCCCTTTCCCATTTCAACTCCATTTTTGGACAATAAAATCTATGGCATTTCGCAGGACAGCAAAGGAAATATTTGGATTAGCACCTATATTGGCTTGTTAAAGAAAACTCCCGGCGGACAGGAGGTTTTGTATACAGAAAAAAATGGCCTGAAAGGAAGTTTATGCAGATTGACTTTTGAAGACAGCAAAGGAAATATATGGGTTGGAACTCGTTCTACAGGACTAAGTGTATTGAGTCCCAGCGGTCAATGGCGCTATATCAACAAAGAAAACGGGCTTTCATCCAATTTTATTCTCGCCGTTGATGAAGATCAACGAGGAAATATTATTGTAAGTACCGATAATGGCGGTCTAAACATCATTTCGCCCAATGGAAGAATTTCTATTATCGACGCAACAAGTGGCCTCGATAATAATTTATGTTTTAACACCACCATAGATTCCGACAATTCCTATTGGGTTGCCACCAAAAATGGGGTTAGCCATATTGCTGACAATAAAATCTATAATTTCGAAAAAAACAAACAAATCCCGTTGATGGCCATTTTCGACATCATTATTGATAAACAGGGATTTTTATGGTTAACCAGCTCCAATGGAATCATCAAGGTATCTAAGGATGAGTTATTTAAAATGAAGGCCGATCCCCGACATAATTTAGTCTGGGAACTCTTCAATAAAAAAAGCGGATTGCACGATTTTGAATGTGCAGGTGCTACGGCATCGCTCATTAATAAAAATGGCATAATCCATATCCCGGCCATCGAAGCGCTTATCACTGTTAACACCAATTGGAAGAATTTAAATATTCCTCCTCCGAGAGTTGTTATCAACCAAATAAGGGTCGACAGCTCACTTTTCTCAAGCACCGAAAGAATTCAAATGAACTCCGGCAAATACCGGTTCACCTTCGATTATGCCAGCCTGAGCTTCACCTACCCCGAGAATATTCAATATAAAGTAATGCTCGAGAACTACGATAACAACTGGCTCGACATGAAAAATCTTTCTTCTATCACCTATACAAATTTGCCCCCCGGACAGTTTATTTTTAAGGTGAAAGCCGACAATGGGTTTGGCACCTGGGGTGAAACACGATCCAAAGCCCCCATCATCATCAAGCCAAAATTTACTCAAACCATCTGGTTCTACATTATTTTACTATCGATTGCAATTCTAATTAGTATTATTATGTACAAAATCAGGGTGCGAAATATGCATCAAAAAGAAGAAGAACTCACTGACCAGGTTCAAAGCAGAACTATTGAGCTTCAACGAAATATGGATACATTGCTTCAGGAAATTGTTGAGCGTAAAAGAATAGAAAACGAACTCATTGCAGCCAAAGAAAAAGCAGACCTGGCCAATAAAAGCAAAAGTGAATTCCTGGCAAATATGAGTCACGAAATCAGAACACCCATGAATGGAATTATCGGCATGACAGATTTGCTTCAACAAACCTATCTCGACGAAAAACAAAAAGATTTCACTATTACCATTCATCAATCTGCTCAAAATCTGCTCGCTTTAATCAACGATATTCTTGACTTCTCAAAAATAGAAGCAGGTCAAATTGATTTTGAAAATATTGACTTTAATCTGATTAAAACCATAAAAGAATTAGAAGAAATTTTCAGGTTTAAAATAAAGGAAAGCAACCTAAGCTTCGATGTAAACATTTCGCATGAGCTTCCCGAATGGGTAAAAGGCGACCCCTACAGATTAAAACAAATCCTTATAAATCTGCTAAACAATGCCATAAAATTTACTAAAACTGGCGGAGTTACCCTTAAAGTTTACCCCATCAAGCTCACCAATAGCTTCACCCGGGTAAAATTCGATGTCATTGATACGGGGATTGGCATTCCTCCTGAAGGCATTAAAAAACTCTTCAAATCCTTTTCACAAATTGACAGCAGTACTACCAGAATCTATGGCGGAACTGGCTTAGGCCTTGCTATCTCAAAGAATATTACCAACTTAATGGGTGGCGACATTGGTGTTGAAAGCACCGAAGGATTTGGTTCCACCTTCTGGTTTTGGGTAGACCTTGATAAATCGTTTTACAAGCATTTCATCGAAACCCAGGAATCTATTGACTCAAAAAACAAAATAATTCTCGAAAACCAACAAAACAATATGTTCAAAATCCTTCTGGCAGAAGATAATCCTATCAATCAAAAAGTGGCAAAAATGCATCTTGAAAAACTTGGTCACAAGGTAGAAACCGCCGCCAATGGTAAGATTGCTGTGGAAATGTTTAGCAAAAACAGTTACGACATCATATTCATGGATATACAAATGCCCGAAATGGATGGTTTGGAAGCTACCAAGCGAATCAGAGAATTTGAAAAAGATGTAAACAGCAAGCCCATTATTATTATTGCCTTGACGGCAAACGCTATGAAAGGTGATAAAGAAGCCTGTCTCAACGCAGGAATGAATGAGTATATGAGCAAACCCTTTAAACCCGACGAACTTAAAAAGGTATTGGACAATATAAGGCTTTTGGACTAAAAACTCTTAAAAACTCTGGCCATACTATATCCAGGGGCTTTCATATTTAAATCCAAGAAATACCCAAAGGGGGTTTGATGAACTTCGTATTCAGCATTTTTCATTTTCAGTTCCACTTTGTCAAACAAAGTTTTGGTAAATTCAGGTGTGGATTTACTCTCCGATAAATGAGCAAAAGAATGCAAAACAACACTCATGACTCCATTTTTTTTAGCTGCCCATTTCAAATTTTTCACCAATTTCACCAATATGTCATCCTCGTTTTGCATATCTGCATCCTCTGAATGAATAAAAGCTACCAGCTGACTGTTCAAAATCTGGCCATTTCCCGCATCGTCAAACTCTTCCAAAACCTTTATGGTGGGTACATACTCGAAAGTATCTGCAAAAATCATTAGTAATTTCATCTGTTTATAATTTGTTTTTTAGTTGTCAGATGGAATCGCATGATTAAAATAATCATTACAATGGCTGTTTAATAATATGTTTAATCATGCTTATTTCATGGATTAAATTGTTTGTTTAGATTAATTTATGGCCTGAAAATGATGCTCTAAAAATATCAAATTTTTATTAAACGGGTTTTTGAATACATTAAAATTTAGTTCCTTGTCAATATTATTCAACTATATTTCAGCCTTTTAAAGAAATCAAATCTTGAGTGTATGAACTATATAGAACGAAAAATCCGTTTCAACAATCGCTGAAACGGATTTAAAATCACCGTGATCCCGCTGGGATTCGAACCCAGGACCCACAACTTAAAAGGCTGTTGCTCTACCTGCTGAGCTACGGAATCATTGTCCTTATTTAGGAGCGCAAATGTACGTTTATTTTTAAGAACACCCAAAAAATAATTATAAGATTTTTAAAATTATGTATTTGTGATTTAAAGAAAATAATCTATCTTTGCAGCCCGAAATCAAGAAATAATAGACAATTTAAAAATATTTCAGAATGGCTAATCATAAATCAGCTTTAAAAAGAATCAGACAAACAGAAGTTCGCAGATTGCATAATCGTTATTTTGCAAAATCAATGCGTAATGCAATTAAAAAACTCAGAGATTTGGAAAATAAAACCGAAGCCGCTGCTCAATTGTCTGCTGTTTTATCTATGATTGATAAAAATGCCAAAAGAAACATCATTCATAAAAACAAAGCTGGAAACCTGAAATCCAAGCTTATGAAGCACGTGAATGCCCTGGCTTAGTTTGGCTTTCATTTAAAATTTATCAGACCATACTTTCCCGTATGGTCTTTTTTTTATATTTGTCCCACACGTAAAATAACCCTCACTTATTATTTTCTAGTATTCGAACGCATGAACGACATTTCGAACAACTCATCCATTAAATCTTGGGCCGAAGAGGATCGCCCGCGCGAAAAACTAATGCTTAAAGGCAAAGCATCATTAAGCAATGCCGAATTATTGGCCATTATCATTGGTTCCGGATCAAGAAACGAAACAGCTGTTGAACTCTCAAAAAGAATTCTTGGCCAGGCTGAAAACAACCTTCAGGAGCTATCCAAATACCAGATTGATGACCTTATGAACTTTCAGGGAATTGGCGAAGCCAAAGCCATTAGCATCATTGCTGCCATGGAATTAGGCCGAAGATACAGATTATCCGAAGCTATAGCCCGCAAAAAAATCAGCACCAGTAAAGATGCCTTTGATGCTATATATTCCTACCTCTCCGATTTAGTTTATGAGGAATTCTTTATCATCCTGTTGAGTCGCAATAACGAGATTTTAGAAGTTCAGAAAATTAGCGAAGGAGGGCAATCCGGCACAGTGGTCGATCCAAAAAAAGTATTCAAAATTGCCCTTTCACGTCAGGCCAATGCCATCATTCTGTGTCACAATCATCCTTCAGGAAATCTTCAGCCCAGTCAGCAAGACAAAGACATTACAAAAAAGCTCCAGGAATCCGGGGTTTTACTGGAACTAAAGGTTATTGACCATATTATTGTAGGAAAAGGCAATTATTATAGCTTTGCCGACGATGGGATTCTCTAAAAAGAACCTATGCCAAAACTTTTTTCAAGTATTGAGCTGTATAGCTTACCTTTGAATTAGCTACCGATTCCGGACTTCCTTCGGCTAGAATTAATCCCCCTCCTCTACCACCTTCGGGCCCTAAATCAACAATGTGGTCGGCAACTTTTATCACCTCCATATTATGCTCAATCACTAGAACAGTATTTCCCTTGTCAACCAGTTTATTAATAACTTCCAGAAGTACTCTCACATCTTCAAAATGCAATCCGGTGGTGGGCTCGTCTAATATATAGAAAGTCTTACCTGTGGATTTCTTGGCCAATTCGGCAGCCAGTTTTACCCGCTGGGCTTCGCCACCGCTTAAAGTGGTCGACTGTTGCCCCAGAGTTACATAGCCCAGCCCCACATCGCTCAGGGTTTTTAGTTTCCGCTGAATATTCGGGATGTTCTCGAAAAACTCTGTTCCCTGCTCAATGGTCATGTTCAACACATCGTTGATAGATTTTCCCTTATATCTAACTTCCAACGTCTCTCTGTTATACCTTTTGCCCTGACATTCTTCACATTCCACCAAAACATCTGGAAGAAAATTCATTTCCACAACCTTTAATCCGGCTCCTTTGCAAGTTTCACATCGTCCGCCTTTTACATTAAAGGAGAAACGACCTGGCTGATAACCCCTGATTTTTGCTTCAGGAACCATCACAAACAAACTCCTGATTTCATCGAAAACCTTGGTATAAGTAGCAGGATTTGAACGCGGTGTGCGACCAATAGGCGACTGGTCAATATCAATTACCTTATCAATATTTTCAACCCCCAAAATGCTTTTATAGGCCAGGGGCTTTTTCAGGGAGTTGTATAGGTGATGGTTTAATATTGGATAAAGTGTTTCGTTGATTAAAGTAGATTTTCCGGATCCGGAAACACCTGTAACACAGATGAGCTTGCCCAATGGCAATCGCAAATCTACGTTTTTCAAATTATTTCCTGTTGCCCCAAACAGCAATACTTCCTTACCATTACCCGCCCGTCGCTTCTTTGGTATGGAAATAGTTTTCAATCCGTTAAGGTATTCACAGGTTAAACTGTGACAATTGAGCATTTGTTCGGGCGATCCCTGAGCTACAATTCTTCCTCCATGAACACCAGCACCTGGACCCATATCAATTACATGGTCGGCACTACGCATCATATCTTCATCATGTTCCACCACAATAACTGAGTTGCCTACATCGCGTAAATCCATCAAAGATTTAATAAGCTTTTGGTTGTCGCGCTGATGAAGTCCAATACTGGGCTCATCAAGAATATAGAGCACCCCCTGAAGCTGCGAACCAATTTGAGTGGCCAATCGAATCCGCTGAGACTCACCACCCGATAAAGAACGGGCAGAGCGATCGAGCGATAAATACCCCAAACCTACGTCAATGAGGAATTTTAATCTTGTTTGCACTTCCCGCAATATTTCTCTGGCAACTTTACCCCTTTTGCTGTCCTCATCCGTATTATAATTCTCAAACCACTCATGCAGTAGTGAAATATCCATTCGAGCCAAATCAGAAATATTTTTATCATTCAGCCTAAAAGAGAGCGATTCCTGTTTCAATCGTGTACCATGACAGGTTGGACAAACAGTATCATTCATGAAGCCCTCGGCCCATCGTTTGATGGATTCAGAAGTGGTATTTTGATTCTGATTGTTGATAAAATTAACGATGCCTTCAAAATTTATGGTATAATGAGAGTTAACCCCCAAAGTTTCCTTGTAAACCTGAATGGTCTCGTTGGAACCGTAAAGAATGGTATCTATAGCCTCTTCCGACATCTCCGCAATGGGTGTATCCAAATCAAAATCGTATTTCTTTCCAATGGCCTCCAGCTGATTGAAAATCCACGATGGTTTATAGTCGCCAATGGGCGAAATGGCGCCTTTTTTGATGCTTTTATTCTTGTCGGGGAAAATTTTGTCGATGTCGATTTCCGCAATGCTTCCAAGTCCGTTGCACTTTTTACAAGCCCCATAGGGAGAGTTAAACGAGAAGGTGTTGGGCTCCGGGTCATCGTAGGCTACCCCTGTGGTTGGACACATAAGTTTCTTGCTCAGAAACGAAGTTTTCTGTGTATCGATATTTAAAACAAGCAAACTGTTTTTACTATGCTTCAAGGCCGTTTCCACCGATTTTTTTATTCTTTGGTCAAACTTCTCTTCCACCACCAGCTTGTCAACCACAATTTCGATATCATGTATTTTGTACCGATCGAGTTGCATACCAGGATATATTTCCTGCAATGCTCCATCCACTCGTACATTCAGAAATCCCAACCGCTGAACCTTGTCAAAAAGCTCGCGATAATGACCCTTGCGGCCTTTAACCATGGGTGCCAAAAGTGCTATTCGCTGACCGTTGTATTCTTCAAATATTTGTTGAACAATCTGTTGGTCGTTGTATTTAACCATTTTTTCACCGGTTTCGTAGCTATAGGCTGTACTAACGCGGGCAAAAAGGAGTCGGAGAAAGTCATAAACTTCGGTGATTGTTCCAACGGTGGAGCGGGGATTTTTATTGGTCGATTTCTGTTCTATGGAGATAACAGGGCTTAAACCTTTGATTTCATCCACATCCGGACGTTCCATATTCCCAATAAACTGCCGGGCATAGGTGCTAAAAGTTTCTAAGTAGCGCCGTTGACCTTCGGCATAGATGGTATCGAAAGCCAGCGAAGACTTTCCACTTCCGCTTAATCCGGTTAAAACCACCAATTTATTTCTAGGGATTTTTATATCGATATTGTCCAGATTATGCACCCGGGCACCGTAAACTTCAATGTATTCCTGCTCGTCTGAGTGAGTGTTTTGTGAGGGAGTAAATTCCATATGAATATTAGAATATTGGTTGCAAAAGTGCACAAAAAAAATGAAAAAAACGGTTAACAAAGAACCGTTTTTAAATCATTTTGCACTTCGAAATAAAGTTAGAAATTCCTTAGCAAAGTTTCCTTACTGTTTAACCGGGACTTTGATTTTATATATTTTTCTTGACACATCGGGCAAATGAGCATCTCTGAGCCAGGGGTTATAAATTTTTAATTCCTTGTAATTCAAACCAAAACGCGCGGCAAAAGCTGTCAGGTTGGGGATGGTACTATCCACTTCAACTTCGTAGGTTTTAAAAGGCTGGTATAAATCTTCTTTCCTTAAATGAAAGCCATATTGAGTGGGTTTTGATAGAATTTCTTTCAAAGCCAGAATTCGGTAAACATACCTTCCGGTCTCTTCACCAAAATTCATATCATAATAGTTATCTTCTTTTTGTTTTTCGGTTTCTTTCGAAATTTTGCCCATACCGGCATTATAAGAAGCTGCTGCCAAAGTCCAGCTTCCATGCTTTTTATAGGCATTATTCAAATATTTGCATGCAGCTTCGGTAGCTTTCTCCACATGATATCGCTCGTCAACTTCCGAGTTTATCTCCAAACCATATTCCTGACCAGTGGTTTTCATAATCTGCCAAAATCCAGAGGCTCCGGCTGGAGAAACCACATTTTTCAAACCACTTTCGGCCACCGCCAAATATTTGAAATCATCGGGGATACCATTTTTCTTTAAAATGGGTTCTATGACAGGAAACCAACGGTTGGCTTTTTTGATGAGAAAAATAGTGGACGAATGCCAGTAGGTATTCACAGTGAGCTCGTTATCCAAGGCTTCCTGAACATAAAACTGGCCCATGGGAACGTTTTCGCCCGCAAAACTTATTTCTGTGGGGAGAACAACAGAGAATACTTTATTATAATCGCCCAATGCGGTTTTGTATTCTTCATCAGATACTATTTTGGGAAGCTGCGATGAAACCAAAGCAACAAAAACTATGGATAGCGACCATAGAACAATATATTTTCTTTGCATAGTAATTCAGTTTATAGAATGCGTACGTCTACAAAGTTAGCTTAGTTCAACTGCATTTGCCGAATAATCCACAATTATTTCCAACATTTTTATGTTGATAGCGAAATATAAGAGATTTCTCTATAGAACGATTGGAGCAAGCCATGCAAAACCATTGTTTTGTGCGACTCCGCTGGAGTCGGATTTCCGGTTTATTCCTTTTTTTATAAACATTTGACCACTCTGTGGTCATGCAGACCTTCGGAAGATTTAAAATCAACTGGGGAGTCTGAAACAGCAAGCTGACCACGATTCAATTGAATGGAATCAAGAAAAGTTGAAACACAGATTTTCGATTTGAAACACCGTGGGCAGGCCATGGCATGGCACGGAGCAGCTCGGGCAAGTCGTGGCCGCCAGAGCCACGGTAGTGTCTAAAGATAAAAATGGCCAAATGATAGACTTTTCGGCGAAGGGGCTTGCTTTTAAAATAATGACAATGAATAAACTGAAGCAAGAAATTAAATCATGGCTTCAAAACGGACCCACGAAAAGATTTAGTCATTATTTTTCTACTTCGCCTGAAAAGTCATCATTTGGACAGAGCGGGATGGCGATTGCCGGGCCTTGATGTCCTGCCTGGCTGCGCAGGTAGGCAGGTTTGTTACTTTTCCATCAAGGGAAAAGTAAGGAAAAGAAGGAAATCTATTTCTTTTCTCCTTTTTTAGAAAAAGGAGAGCAAAAATCACCGCTGCATCAAAAAGGCTACTCCGGGAAATTGTGGAACGGGAAAAGAAAAACTCCTCCTTTTAGCTGGCGCTAACGTCGTCAAACAGTTTCTTTTCCTTATCGTTCCACAATATCCCTCCGTT